>DATIKM010000163.1:0-19439 GCA_035477595.1 Chthonomonadales bacterium | reverse complement strand
GACAGGTGCCTGGTTGCTCTTCTTCCGTCCCATGCTCCGTAGTCCGTCGACCCGCACACCTGCGTCGCGACGGCCTTTCCCTGGACCTATGGTGCGACTACGCGTCCGACGATGCGCTCTCGCCGTGTGTTCCCCTGCGTGCCGGACAGCGGGTTGTTCCATAGGGCGCGGACGGAGTGGCGAGCGCCAGGCGAAACCTGCCAGGGATGCGAGGTCTCGGCGCCGCACCGCGGCCTGCATGACCTGGCACGCGCCGTCGCTCGCGCAGGACTCGGGCGTGGCGGTGCGTGATATTCACGCACTCACATGAAGCGGCGTAGATCCGGAGGAGCGGCATGGGGCTGCACGTCGTGTGCATCGGGGCGCACCCCGACGACAACGAGAGCTACGCCGGTGGGACGGCGGCTCTCCTGCGGGACCGTGGCGATACGGTGCGCTTCGTAGCGGTCACCAACGGCAGCAAGGGTCACTTCGCCGCCGAGTACGCCGAGCATCCAGAGAGGTTGGTGCGGCGCCGCCACGAGGAGGCGTTGCGCGCAGCGGCCGTCATTGGCGCTGGGTACGCATGTCTGGGCTACACTGATGGGGAGCTCCACGTAACCCCGGAAGCCACCGAGAGGGTGGTGCGGGCGCTGCGGCTCGCCGGACCGCCCGGCCTCGGGCCCGATCTTGTCCTGATGAACCGGCCCGTCGACTACCACCGCGACCATCGGTACTGCGCTCGCCTCGTTCTGGACGCTGCCTACATGCTGACGGTGCCGGCCATGTGCCCGGACGCGCCGGCGCTGCGCCGGCTGCCCGTGTTCGCCTACTGGCGCGACCGGTTCTCGGAAGGCGGCGCCTTCCGTCCTGATGTGGCCGTCGACATTGGCAGCGCCATCGAACGCAAGATTGACATGATGGCGTCGCATGCCTCGCAGTTCTACGAGTGGATCCCATACAACGAGGGCGCGCACGTGGCGTTCGCCGACTTCCCGGCGGAGCCCGAGGCGCGGCGCGCGCGTCTGGCGGAGATGGCGCGCGCTGCCGCGGCGACGGTCCGTCGGGAAGCGGGCGACCTGCTGCCGGTGGCGTGCCGCTGGGCGGAGGCCTTCCAGATCAGTGAGTACGGACATGTACCGGACCCGGACGCACTGGCGCGGCTGTTTCCGTAGGTGCTGGCCGGTGGCTGCCATCGCGGCGGCCCACATCGCCCTGGCGGAGGGGGCCATGGATGGAGCAGCGTCTCAAGCGCCGGAGGGCGCGCTGCCGCGGGTCGCCGTGCGCCATCGAGCCGTCGCGGCGCCCGGGTGCGGCTACTTCCCTGTGCTGACGCGCCTGCGGGACGGCCGCCTTGCGGCCATCGTGCGCGGCGGCGCGCCGCACCTGGGTCGCGCCGGGCGCCTGGACTGGGTGGAGTCGCGCGACGGCGGCCGGACCTGGAGCGAGCCGCGCACGGTGGTAGACGGCCCGTGGGACGATCGCAACCCCGCCTTCGGCCAGATGCGGGACGGCACGCTCGTCCTCGGGTATGCGGAGTGCCGCTCGTACAACGCCGCGGGCGAGTGGGACACGCGGGCCGGCGGGTTCGACCTGTATTATGTGACCTCGACCGACGGAGGGCGCACATGGTCGAATCGCCGCCCGCTCGAGCGCGGCCCGCTCGGCAGCGCCTGCTCTCCGTACGGCCGCATCCTCACGCTGCGCGACGGCACCGCGCTGATGAACGTGTATGGCAACATCGCCCCTGGTTACGATGGACCCGTCAGGTTGCCCCCCGGAGCCGGGCCCGACATCAGCGGCTTCCTGAAGTCGCGCGACAACGGGCGGACGTGGGGCGACTTCACCCTCATCTCGGCGGCCGGCCACAATGAGACCGCGCTGCTGGAAGCGCGCGACGGCAGGCTGCTCGCCGCGATGCGCACCGTAGCGGGACAGCTCGATGTGGCCGAGTCGGAGGACGGCGGCCGAACCTGGTCGGCGCCGGCACCGCTCACGGGCGGGCCGAGGCGCGGCTGGCTGCAGCACCCCGCCGATATGGTGCATCTGTCCGGCGCCCGAATCGCGCTCTTCTATGGCAACCGCGTGGCGCCGTTCGGAGTCGGTGTGGTTGTGAGCGGCGACGACGGGCGTACGTGGGACTTCCAGGGACGCGCTCTCGTCGCGGCGGACTCGCTTCACACCGACTGCGGGTACCCCAGCGCGGTTGCGGCTCCGGGGGGCGACATTGTCTGCATGTATTACACCGTCGGCACGACCGCGGAGCCGGGCCTGACGGCCGCCATAGCTGTCCGCATAAGGGGCGCGGCGTTGCCCCGGCCAGCGGGGATGCAATAAGGAGCACGTCCATGGCGATTGCTGAGCCGCCCTATCTCGGGGCTGCGTACTATCCGGAAGCCTGGCCGAACGAACAGGTCGATGAGGACATCGCGCTGATGCAGCGCGCGGGACTCACGGTGGCGCGCCTCGGGGAGTTCGCGTGGAGCCGGATGGAGCGGCAGGAGGGCGACTACGAATTCGGATGGCTCCACCATGTGCTCGATCGGCTGGAAGCTGCAGGCATCGCCGCGATTCTGTGCACGCCCACCTGCACTCCTCCGGTCTGGCTGACCATGCGCTACCCGGAGGTGCTCCTCGTGTCGGACTCCGGGGTGCCGGCGCAGCACGGCGCGCGGCGCCACGCGTGCCCGACGAGTCCGATCTATCGCGGTCACTGCGAGCGCATCGTGACGCGCATGGCTCAGGAGTTCGGGGGGCGTCCGGGGATCATCGGGTGGCAGATCGACAACGAGATGTACCCCGCTGGCCGAGGGTGCTGCTGTTCGTCGTGTCACCGCGCGTTCCAGGAAACGATGCGCGCGCAGTTCGGTACGGTCGAGGCGATGAACGAGGCATGGGGTGCGCACCTGTGGAGCCAGACCTACCAGTCCTTCGCCCAGCTCCCGGTTCCCCGGCGTGATACTTGGCACCACCCGTCTCTGCTCTCGGCGTGGATGCGTTTCCAGTCCGACCAGTACGTGGAGTTCACCGAGGTGCAGGCCGCAACGCTGCGCCGGTTCACCACGGTTCCCATCGGCACAGATATGATGCCGTTTGCCGGGCTCGACTACCAGAAGGTCCATCGCGCGCTGGATGTCGTCCAGTTCAACCACTACAACAGCATGGAGAACCTGCCGGACGCGACCTTCTGGATGGACTATTGCCGGGCGGTGAAGCCGGTCCCGTTCTGGAACACCGAGACTCAGACGTGCTGGAACGGCTCCGTGACGGCCAACGGGTGCAAGGCGCCGGGCTTCTGTCGCGCCAACTCCTGGCTGCCCATTGCGCTGGGCGGCGAGGCGAACCTCTACTGGCTGTGGCGGGCGCACTGGAGCGGTCAGGAGCTGATGCACGGCTCCGTGGTGGACTCGTGCGGTCGCCCGCTCCATGTGTTCGAGGAGGTGCGCGAGGTCGCGGAGGGCTTCCAGCGGGCGGGCGAGTTTCTGCGGGGCACGCGGCCCGAGCCCGCTTCGATTGCCCTCCACTTCACGAGCCCGGCCTGGTGGCTGTTCGAGTTCCAGCCGCAGGTGAACGGTTTCAGCTACGCCGACCGCGTCATCGCGGGCTTCCATGCGCCGCTCCGTGAAGCGCAGTACCGGATCGACGTCATTGGCGCTGGCCATCCCCTTGAGCCGTACAGCGTTGTGCTGTCGCCATTCCTGCCCTGGCTGAACGAGGACGGCCTGCGCGACCGGCTGCTCGAGTGGGTCGAGGCCGGCGGCACTTGGATCGCGGGCCCGCTGACGGACAACCGCTCGGAATACGCCACGAAGTACACCCGGGCCCCGTTTGGCGACCTGGAGGAATGGGTGGGCGCGCACTGCAGGTACCAGATGCCGGGCGATCCGTGCGACTACGCGATAGAGACGGTGGATGGCGTGCGGACCACGGGTTCGCTCTGGTACGACGGCTTCGAGCCGCGCGGGTCCGACGTGCTGGCCACGTACGTCGACGGCCCGCTCGCCGGGCTTGCGGCCGCGGTGCGACGCCAGCGGGGTCGCGGCCAGATTGTGCTCCTGGGGACAGCGCCACGGCCCGCGGACCTGGTGCGGCTGGTGCGCGCTGCGGGCGATCCCGCCGGGGTGTTGCCGGTGGCGGACGCGTCGGCCAACGTGCTCGTTGCGCCGCGCTCGGGCGCTGCCGGAGCGGGTCTCGTGGCGGTGGAGATGTGCAACCGCCCCGGGCGGGTGCGGCTCGCCCGACCCGGCATCGATCTGTTGTCCGGCAACCGACACACTGGCGACATCGCGATGGCGCCCTACGCCGTGGTAGCCATTCGCTACGAGTGATGAGCCCCGCGCTGCGCGTGTCGTGGGCATGCTGGCGGACCTGGGAGGTGAGCCGATGCTGCTGGTCTGGCTGTTAGCGGGACTGGCCGTTGCTCCGCCGCCGGCTGAGCAGGGCCCGGTGCGGGTGCTCGTCGTGACGGGCGGGCACGACTTCGAGCGAGCGCCGTTCGAGGCGATGTGGCGCTCGATGCAGGGCATCGAGTGGCGCGAGGCGGCGCATCCCGCGGCGCACGCGGAGTGGCGCCCCGAGGCGTCTCGCCGTTGGGACGTACTCGTTCTGTATGACATGCCGGCCGCGATCGGGGAGGAGGCTCGGGAGGACCTGCGGCGCCTGCTGCGCCAGGGCAAGGGCATCGTCGCCCTCCACCACAGCCTGGCCAGCTACCCCGACTGGCCCGAGTATGAGGAGATCATCGGCGGGCGCTTCCTGCTGGCGCCGCGGACGGTGAACGGAGTTCATCAGCCCGCCTCCCGCTTCCAGCACGACGTGCGCTTCGACGTCCGCGTCGCGGATCGGCGACATCCCGTCACTCGCGGCGTCGACGACTTCACCATCGTGGATGAGACGTACGGAGGCTTCGTAGTGTCGCCTGGTGTGCGACCGCTGCTCACGACGACGGAGGCGACCAGCGGTCCTACGATCGGCTGGGCGAAGACGTCGGGCCGGTCCCGGGTCGTCTATCTCATGCTGGGCCACGGTCCGACCGCCTACGAGCACCCCGCGTACCGGCGGCTCGTCCATCAGGCGATCCTGTGGGTGGCGCGTCGGAGGTGAGCAGCGTGTCGGTTAGGCACCCGACGCCCGAGCGCCTGCCCTTCGCCAAGATGCAGGGCGTGGGCAACGACTTCGTCGTGGTCGACGCGCGGCGCCTTCCGGAGTCCGACTGGCCCAGTCGCTCCCGCGATCTCTGTGATCGGCACCTCGGGGTGGGCGCCGACGGACTGATCGCCGTGGACACATCGAGCATCGCCGACGTGGCAATGCGGATGTACAACCCCGACGGCACGCCCGACTTCTGCGGCAACGGCCTGCGCTGCGTGACGCGCTTTGTGTTGGACCCGCCCGGCGCCCGGCGCGAGTCCCTCACAGTCGATGCCACGCTGTCGATCCAGACTCTTCGCGGCGTCCGGGAAGTGCGGCTCCAACACGATGGCGGCGGGAGCGTGACCGTTACCGTCGACATGGACCGGCCGCGCTTCGACCCGCTGGACATCCCGATGGGCCTCCCGCGAGGGCCCGTAGTCGACCACCCCGTGGATGCTGCCGGGGAGGAACTCGTCATCACGGCGCTCTCGACCGGCTCTACCCATGCCGTCGCGCTCGTGGACACGCTGCCCGAGGACGAGCGCTTCGTGCGCGTGAGCCGCGCAGTGGAGGAGCATCGCCTGTTCCCGGAGCGTACCAGCCTCATGTGGGCGGTGGTTGAAGCGTGGGACCGGCTGCGCCTGCGAATCTGGGAGCGGGGCGCCGGGGAGACCTGGGGATGCGGTACCGGCGCTTGCGCGGCGGTTGTGGCGGCGACCCTTCGCGGTCTTGTGGGTGAGAGGGTTCGGGTGGTGAGCGCCGGCGGTGAGCTCGAGGTCTGGTGGCCCGACCGCGATCGCCTCTGGCTGACGGGCCCCGCAGAATACGTGTTCGTTGGCAGCTACCCGCTCGAACCTCGAAGGGGGGCCGGGTAGCGCGCCACGAGGGCCGATCGGTCGTTTGCCAGGCCGCCCGCTGCATCATTCCTGCCACCGCCGCTCCCTGGCCGATCCGCGCTGGCCATCCCGTTGGCGGCCGCGCCGCATCGCTCCGGTACAGGGCGGGAGCCGGTTTGACACCCCCTTCTGCGGAAACCTATAATGATGGCTGCCATGACGAGTCTTGCCCCCGATGGCGCGAAGCCTCCTTTCATCGCCCCGAACCCGATCACGTCCGCGCTCGTCTTCGTCGGCGAGACGTGGCGTCTTGCTGCGCAGGCTGCCGGCGAGATTCTGCGCGGCCGGGCGGATAGGCGTAACACGGTCGCGCATATGGCGGCGATCGGCGCCGATGCGATCCCCATCGTGCTGCTGACCACGCTGTCGACGGGCGCCGTGCTCGCGTTCTACACGGCGGGCGTGTTCGTGCATTTCGGCGGCGTGACGTTCGTCGGAGGAATGCTGACGCTCTCGTTTCTGCTCGAGCTGGGGCCCCTGCTGGCAGGCATCATGGTGGCGGCGCGGAGCGGCGCGTCGATCGCTGCCGAGATCGGGTCGATGGTGGTGACGGAGCAGGTCGACGCGCTCCGCTCCATGGCGGTCTCGCCCGTCCGGTACCTGGTCGCGCCGCGACTGCTGGCATGCGTCGCCATGATGCCGGTGGTAGGGCTCTTCGCGGCGGCCGGGGGCATCGCGGGCGCCTTCGTGATGTCCGGCACGCAGGGGGTCACCGCGGAGGCGTTCCTGGAGTCGGCCCGCACCTACGCGACGGAATGGGACCTGGTGAAGGGGCTGGTGAAGACGCTGTGGTTCGGGCTGACGATTGCGTGCGTGGCGTGCCGCCAGGGCCTGCGTACGGAGCGCGGCGCCGCGGGAGTCGGCCGTTCGACCACGAGTTCCGTCGTCATCTGCATCGTGCTGATCTTCGTGTCCGACTTCTTCCTTGCGCAGGTGCTCTCCGGCGCGAGCGTCGCCGTCCGATGAGCGCGGTCGAGGTGCGAAGCGTCGATCTCGACGTGCCAGACAGGCGCATCCTCCACGGCGTCGACATGGAGGTGCAGCGGGGCGAGATCGTCGCGGTCGTGGGCATGTCGGGGAGCGGCAAAACGACGCTGCTGAAGTGCATTGCGGCGCTAATCAAGCCCTCCCGCGGGTCCATCCTGATCGACGGCGAGGACATCGTGCCGCTGCCGGAGCATAGGCTCGACCGTGTGCGGCTCCGGATCGGGCTCGTCTTTCAGTATGCGGCGCTCTTCGACTCGCTCACCGTGGAGGAGAACGTCGGATTTGGCGTTGTCTACCATGGCCGTGCGACCCGAGCCGAGGCGAGCCGGCTCGTGGCGGAGCGGCTCAAGGAAGTCGGGATGGCCGGTTCCGAGCGCCTGTACCCCTCGCAGTTGTCTGGCGGAATGCAGAAGCGCGTCGGCCTGGCACGCGCGCTGGCTCTAGAGCCCTCGCTGATCCTGTACGATGAGCCTACCAGCGGACTCGACCCCGTGATCGGGCGCACCATCGACGACCTGATCGTGAGGACGCGTGATCGCACGGGCGTCAGCTCGGTCGTGGTCTCGCACGACATCCTCTCGATCTTTCGCATCGCGGACCGCATCGTGATGCTGGAGCAGGGCCGCATCCTCACCCAAGGGACGCCGGCGGAGCTCCGGCAGAGCCCGCTGGAGGCCGTTCAGGAGTTTGTGCGACAGGATTGACCCGGTAGGCCGGGTTTCCGGATAGGGGGTATGCAGGATGCAACCGAGAGCGGCCGCGCGAGTCGGGCTGGCCGTCATCGCGGGGATGGTGCTGATGTTCGGCGCATGGTGGTTCCTGGCCCATATGTCGCTCGGAAGCTACACGCTGCGCGCGACGTTCGAGGACACGAAGGGCCTGCTCCCACAGACCCCGGTGCGGATGAACGGTGTTTCCATCGGCAACGTCAGCAGCGTCGACCTGAGGCCGCAAGACCTGCGGCCCGTGGTGACGCTGCGAGTGCACGCGCGCCACCGCATCCCCCGCGACGCCCGCATCCGCATCACGTCCGGCCTGCTCATCGCCAGCCCACAACTGGAGATCTACTGGATGGGCGAGCCATCCCACGAGGCGATGGCGCCCGGCGACTGGCCGGCCGACCAGGTGGACCTGCGGCCTGCGAGCGGGCTGGCGCAGATCTCCCCGGAGGCGGAGCGCACGATCGCCGCGATGAATGTCGCGGTGGGTGAGACGACCCGGCTGCTCCAAGACGTGGCGCCCGGGCTCGTTGCCCTGCTGGACCAGATGCGCTCCGTCGTGGAAAAGGCCGACACGACGGCAGGCAACCTCGCGGAGGCATCTAGCGGTGTGCGTCGGCTCGCGACCGACCCGAAGCTGCAGGCGGCCCTCCGAGCCAGCCTGGAAGACTTTGAGCACATGTCGGAGGAGGCTCGCCAGACGGCCCAGACGCTTAGCGGCGAGCTTCAGACGATGGTGACGCGCAACAGCACCCGGCTCGACGAGCTGCTGCTCGGCGCGCTCGAGCTGCTGCGCAACTTCACCGACACCGTGGACGCCGCCCGCGGCATCATGACCCGGCTCACGGAGCAGGTGAGCGATCCACGCATTCAGCAGTCGATGCTGGAGACCCTCGAGCTGGGCAAGACCACCATGGCGCGGTTCAGCCAGATCGCCGCCGACATCCACAGCCTGACAGGAGACCCCGCGGTGCAGACGGACCTCCGGACGACCGTCGGGTCTCTCCGCGAGACGAGCGATGAGGGGCAGAGGCTCGTCCGCAGGCTCGGCGCCCTCGCCGAAGGGATACGCCTTCCGGGCACCGGCGCGCCGCTGGGTATTACAGACGCGCGTGTCACGTTGGACTTCATGGCGCGCTCCAACCCGCCCACCTTCCGCTCTGACATCGGCCTTCGGGCACGGCTCGGCGAGAGGACCGCCCTGAACGTCGGTCTGTACGACTTCACGGAAGGCAACCGCCTGACCGCGCAGTACGAGACGACCGTCGCGCCCGACGTCTGGATGCGCTACGGCATTCGAGCGTCCAAACTTGGCGTGGGCCTGGACTGGCGCATGTCGCCCACGGCGACTCTCAGCCTTGACGCCTTCGATCCGAACCGGTCGCGCCTGGATGCGCGCGCGACCCTGCGCGTCAACGACGACCTCTCCGCGTTCCTCGGGGTCGACAGCCTGTTCCGGCAGTCGACGCCCGTGTTCGGCGTCCGCGTCACGCGCTGAGCCTCGCGGGAGCGGGATCGAGCGGCGGCCCGCTGTGGGGTATCCTTCAGGACTGGACGGTCGGGGCGGCCCGGCCGCTGGCGCAGGCGCGGGACGAAGCGCGTGCGGAATGAGAGGGACGACGATGAAGGTGATTCTGCAGCGCGACATCCCGAAGGTTGGCAAGGGCGGCGACATAGTGACGGTTGCTGACGGATACGCACGCAACTACCTGTTTCCGCGCGGCTTCGCGGTGTTGGCGGCGGGCGGCGCTCTCAAGGAGCGCAACGCGCGGCTCGCCGCCGAAAGCGCGCGCGAGGGGAAGCTGCGTGGTCAGGCGGCTGCGATGGGCGTGGCACTCGACGACAAGACGATCGTCATTCTGGGCAAGGTGGGTGCGGGCACGAAGCTCTACGGTTCGGTGACCGCTCAGGACGTGGCGGACGCGCTCCGTCGAGAGTGCAACGTGGAGGTCGATAAGCGCCGGATCGGCCTCGTCGACCCCATCAAGAGCCTCGGTGTCCACACGGTGCTGGTGCGTCTACACAGCGATATGACCGTGCGCGTCAACGTGGACGTCACCACCGCGGAGGAGCTGGCCCGGCGGAAGGCGGAAGAGGCCCGGCGCGCTGCTGAAGAGGCTGCCGCAGCGGCCGCTGAGCAGACCGAGGCCGGCTAGACGACCTGTTCCAGATCGTGCGGGGCCGGGCGCCGCCCGGCGCAGCGGCCCCGCGCGTGTGCCGTCACACCGCGAGCCGCGCCCGGGCGGACGGGCCATCGGCGTCGATGTCGCGGCCCGCCTGGCCGCTGGGAGATCGCCTGCTCATGGTAGTCCCGCTCGACCGGATCCCGCCGCAGAGCATCGAGGCCGAGCAGGCGACGCTCGGCTCCATGCTCATTTCTGCTGCCGCCATCGAGAAGGCAGCCGAGGTGCTCCGGGTCGAGGATTTCTACCGCGACGCTCACCGCACCATCTTCGACGCCATCCTTGCGCTGGTTGAGCGTGACGAGGCCGTCGACCTGCTGACGCTGCAGGACCAGTTGCGCATGCGCAACGTTCTTGACTCTGTGGGCGGAATGCCCTATCTGGTACAGCTCACCGAGGCCGTGCCCACCGCAGCGAATGTGGAATACTACGCTCGCCTTGTCGAGGAGCGCGCCATCCTGCGCCGGCTGCTGGATGCCGCGGGACAGATCCAGAGCCTCGCCCACAGCGACTACGACCAGATCAGTGACGTCGTCGACAGGGCCGAGCGGCTTGTCTTCTCGGTCGGGCAGAGGCGGATGGGCGCCTACTTCACGCCCATGAAGCCGCTCATCGACTCGGTGTTCGACCATCTGGAGCGCCGCTCGACGAACGAGGCACTGCCGGTGGGGCTGTCGACGCACATCGGCGGGCTCAACTACTACACCGCCGGCCTTCAGCCATCCGACCTGATCATCGTCGCTGCGAGGCCCAGCATGGGCAAGACGTCGCTGGCCCTGGGAATGGCGCAGCATATCGCGCTCCGCGGCCAGCAGACCGTGGCGGTGTTCAGCCTCGAGATGTCGAAGGAGCAGTTGTGCCTGCGCATGATCTGTTCGGAGGCGCTTGTGGACGCGCACCGGCTGCGCACGGGCCGGCTGCGCGACGAGGAGTGGCAGCGCGTCGGCGACGCCTGCAGCCGGCTCGCACAGGCGCGCATCTTCATAGACGACACCTCCGAATGCAGCGCGCTTGAGATGCGGGCGAAGTGCCGTCGCCTGCAGGCGGAGCACGGCCTAGGCCTCATCCTCGTGGACTACCTCCAGCTCATGCGGGGGCATCGTCGATCCGAGAACCGTGTCCAGGAAATCGGCGAGATCGCCCGTGCCCTGAAATCGCTGGCGCGCGAGATGAAGGTGCCGGTTGTCGCTCTCTCGCAGCTCTCCCGCGCTGTCGAGCAGCGGGAGAACAAGCGCCCGATGCTCTCCGATCTCCGGGAGAGCGGCTCCATCGAGGCGGAGGCAGACGTGGTCATCTTCATCTACCGGCCGGCCTACTACGAGCAGCGCAAGGGCGCCGAGGCCGTCGACAGCGCCGCCGCCGACCGGCCGCCCCGCGGCACCGAGGCGAGTGAGGACGCGGAGCTGATCATCGCCAAGCAGCGTAACGGACCCACCGGCACCGTGCACGCCGGCTTCCTGTCGCACTACGCCCTGTTCGTGGAGCAAGAGCGCGGCCGTCTCGAGCGGTGATCGATCCCTCGGCCCCACGGGTGGACGGGGCCGTCACAGCCCGGCAAGGGAGGTAGGACCCGTGCGCGTACTGGTGATAGGCGGTGGAGGGCGCGAGCACGCGCTAGCATGGAAGCTCTCCGCGAGCTCCCACGTGGACCGCATCTACTGCGCGCCGGGCAACGCCGGCATCGCGCGCATCGCAGAGTGCATCAACCTGGAGGCAACCGACCAGGAAGGGTTGGCCAGCTTCGCCGCGTCACAGCATGTGGACCTCACCGTCGTGGGGCCGGAGGGGCCGCTCACCGCCGGGATCGTGGATCGGTTCGAGGCGCGCGGTCTGCCGGTCTTTGGACCTGCCACCGAGCCGGCTCGCATCGAGGGCAGCAAGGCGTTCAGCAAGGAGCTCATGGTGCGCTACGGTATCGCGACAGCCGACTATCGCGCGTTTGAGCACCCCGACGAAGCGCACGCCTACATCGTGTCGCGCTTCGCGGGCATGCGCGAGTCATGCGGTGGCCTCGTGGTGAAGGCAGACGGCATCGCGGCTGGCAAGGGCGTCTTCGTGGTCGATACCGCCGAGCAGGCCCACGCGGCCGTTGACACGGTGATGCGGGAGCGAGCGTTCGGTGCGGCGGGCGATCGAATCATCGTGGAGGAACGTCTCACCGGCGAGGAGGTCAGCATCATGGCCTTCACGGACGGCGAGAACGTGGTGGCGATGCCGCCTTCGCAGGACCACAAGCGCGTCTTCGACAACGACCTGGGGCCGAACACGGGCGGAATGGGTGCGTACTCGCCCACGCCCTCGCTCCCCGCTGACATCGTCCACGAAGCGGTCGAGACCGTCGTGCGCCCGGCCGTCCACGCGATCCGCGACCTCGGCATCCCCTACAAGGGCGTGCTCTACGCTGGCCTGATGCTCACCCCGAAGGGCATCCGTGTACTGGAGTTCAACTGCAGGTTCGGCGACCCGGAGACCCAGGCGGTCCTCCCGCTGCTGGAGACCGACCTCGTGGAGGTGCTGTCGGCATGCGTCGACTGCAGCCTGGATCAGCTCGACGTGCGCTGGAAGCGTGAGGCGGCGGTCTGCGTGGTCGCCGCGTCGGGCGGTTATCCGGGCGACTACGCGACCGGCAAGCCGATCGAGGGCCTCGACCGCGCCGCGGAGGAGCCGGGCTGTATGATCTTCCACGCCGGTACGCGCGAGGAGCACGGCCAGGTCTACACCGATGGGGGTCGCGTCCTGGGTGTCACGGGTACGGGAGCCGACATCCCGGAGGCCTTGGCTCACGCCTACACGGGCATGGCCCGCATCCGCTTCGAGGGGATGCACTTCCGGCGCGACATCGCCGCCCGGGCGCTCAAGGCGCGGGCGTAGGCCGTCCGTCGGGGAAGGGCGCCAGTCCGTTCAGCACGCGCCGCAGATAGCGGCCGGTGTGGCTCGACTCGCACGCCGCGATCTCCTCTGGCGAGCCGCACACCACCAAGGTCCCGCCGCCGTCGCCGCCCTCCGGCCCCAGGTCGATGACGTAGTCCGCCGTCTTGATCACGTCCAGGTTGTGCTCGATGATCAGGACCGTGTTGCCGGCGTCAACAAGCCGGCCCAGGACCCCCAGCAGCTTCTCGATGTCCGCGAAGTGCAGGCCCGTCGTGGGCTCGTCGAGGATGTAGATGGTGCGCCCGGTGCTCCGGCGCGCCAGCTCGGCCGCGAGCTTGATGCGCTGCGCTTCGCCTCCGGAGAGCGTGGTCGCGGGCTGACCCAGACGGATGTACTCCAGGCCGACGTCGTGGAGGGTGGCCAGCTTGCGCCGGATGCGCGGCACGGCGTCGAAGAAGGCAAGCGCCTCGGAGACCGTCATGTCGAGCACGTCGGCGATGCTGCGGCCTTTGTATTGGACCTCCAGCGTCTCGCGGCTGTAGCGCTTCCCCTTGCACACCTCGCAGGGCACGTAGACGTCCGGCAGGAAGTGCATCTCGATCTTGATGATGCCGTCGCCCCGGCACGCCTCGCATCTCCCGCCCTTCACGTTGAATGAGAACCGGCCCGGCTGGTAGCCGCGCATGCGAGCATCGGGGGTCGCGGCGAAGAGTTCGCGCACCAGATCGAAGGTTCCCGTGTAGGTGGCGGGATTGGAGCGCGGCGTCCTCCCGATCGGCGACTGGTCGATGTCGATCACCTTGTCGATCTGCTCGACTCCGGTGATTGCGTCGTGCTCAGCCCAGCCGCCGTAGGTTCCGTAGACATGGTGCATGAGGCGGGGGTAGAGGGTCTCCTGCACCAGCGTCGATTTGCCGCTCCCCGACACGCCGGTGACGCAGACGAAGCAGCCCAGGGGGAAGTCGGCGTCCACGTTGCGCAGGTTGTGCGCGGAGGCCCCCCTCACGCGGATCCACCGGTCCGAGGGCGCCTCGGCTCCGGGGGGCAAGGGCCCAGCCTGCGCCCTGCGGCCGCGCGCGGGCCGTCCGTTACCGTTCACCGGCGGCGCCGGGCCCGGCACCGGCCGGCGGATCGCGGGAACCGGGATGCGCCGCGCGCCCGTCAGGTACCGCCCGGTGACCGACTCCGGACAGTCCATCAGGTCCTGGAGGCTGCCCTGCACCACGATCCGGCCACCGTGCTCGCCGGCCCCTGGCCCCACGTCGATGAGGTGGTCGGCGGCGCGCATCGTCTCCTCGTCGTGCTCGACAACGATGATCGTGTTCCCCAGGTCGCGCAGGCGAATCAGAGTCTCGACGAGCCGGGCGTTGTCCCGCTGGTGCAGACCGATGCTGGGCTCGTCCAGTATGTAGAGGACCCCCATGAGGCCCGACCCGATCTGGGTTGCCAGGCGGATGCGCTGGGCCTCCCCTCCCGCTAGCGTGCCGGCAGACCGATCCAGGGTCAGGTAGTCGAGCCCCACGTTACGCAGGAAGCCGATCCGCGCGCGGATCTCCTTCACGATCCGCCGCGCGATCGTCTCCTCGCGCGGGGTGAGGTGGAGGGAGGAAAACCAGTCGTCGGCGCGGGCGATGGAGAGCGCGCTCACTTCGGCGATGCTGTGTCCGCACACCGTGACGGCGAGAGACTCCGGCCTCAGACGGCGGCCGCCGCAAGCGGGACACGGGCGGGCCGACTGGTACTGCTCAAGCTCCTCCTTGACGAACTCGCTGCTCGTCTCGCGGAGGCGGCGGTCCAGCATCTCGATGACGCCCCGAAACGGCGTCTCGAACTGGCGGCTGCGGCCGTACCGGTTCCGGAAGGTCACGGTCACGGTGCCGGACATGCCCTGGAAGATTGCGTTCAGGTGCTCCGGCCGGAGGTCGCGCAGCGGGGTGTCGACCGAGAACCCCATCCGGTCGGCCACTCCGCGGAACAGCGCCAGCAGGTACTCACCATAGTGGGCGCCGGGCGTCTTGGGCATGAGCGCGACGATGGCGCCCTGCGCGATGGAGAGGCGGCGATCCGGGGCGATCTTGTCCGGATCGAACTCGGTGCGGGTACCCAGACCGTGACACTGGGGACAGGCGCCGTAAGGGCTGTTGAACGAGAACGAGCGCGGCGCCACCTCCTCCATGTTGATGCCGCAATCGGTGCACGCGAACCGCTCACTGAACAGCATCTCGGGCGGGAGGGCGTCCGACTGCTCGGCCGACGCGATGTCGATGGCGACCGTGCCCTGGCCGCGCTTGAGGGCGGTCTCGAAGGAGTCTGCGAGCCGCGACGCCACCCCGGGCCGAATGACCACCCTGTCCACGACGATGTCAATCCAGTGCTGCTTGTAGCGGTCGAGGTCGGGGGCGTCCTCGGACGAGAGGTCGACGACCCGCCCGTCGATCCGGACGCGGCTGTACCCCTCCTTGCGGATGTCGTCCAGCTCTTTGCGGTACTCTCCCTTGCGTCCGCGGACGACGGGCGCGAGCACCTGGATGCGGGTGCGTTCTGGCAGCTCCATGACGCGGTCTACCATCTGCTCGACGGTCTGCTGCGAGATCTCGCGGCCGCACTGAGGGCAGTGCGGCCGTCCGACGCGTGCGTAGAGGAGGCGCAGGTAGTCGTAGATCTCAGTCACGGTGCCGACGGTGGAGCGCGGGTTCCGACTGGTGGACTTCTGATCGATGGAGACCGCAGGCGACAACCCCTCTATGAGGTCGACGTCGGGCTTGTCCATCTGCCCGAGGAACTGGCGGGCATAGGCCGAGAGGCTCTCGACGTAGCGCCGCTGGCCCTCGGCGTACAGCGTGTCGAATGCGAGCGACGACTTCCCGGAGCCCGAGATCCCGGTGATGACCACCAGGCGATCGCGCGGTATCTCGACGTCGACGTTCTTCAGGTTATGCTGGCGCGCGCCGCGGATGACGATGCGGTCCGTAACCGACATGAGGGATGTGCTCCAGGTATGGGCTGCAGCGGACAGGATTCTACCAGACGACGGGCAGGTGCGCGCGCATTGCGCGCGGGGTCGAAAAACGCCGTCGCGCAGTCCGGACAAGCGTTGACTCGGCTGAAGGGCATGGTGTACACTGTGCAGGTTTCGCCGAGGCCATGCGGCGGGGGCGGAACCGTGACTGTCCGCACAAGGAGGCCACCCAGGGAGACGATCTCGCCCCCCTCGTGTGTCGCGCCGTTCCAGTCGTACCGGGACGATCGCGCTAGTGGCCCCTCCTGTGCGAGGGGTTTTTTGTTGGCGCGTTCGCAGCGGTCTGCAGCGGGCCGGAGGCTGTCGCCTGCCGGCTCGTGCGTCTATGCTTCGGAGGTCTCATGCCTACCATCAACCAGCTGGTCCGCAAGGGTCGCGAGCGGCTGAGGAAGAAGAGCGGGGCGCCCGCCCTCCGTGGCAACCCGTTCAAGCGCGGTGTGTGCCTGCTCGTACGTACAGTCCCGCCCAAGAAGCCGAACTCGGCGCTTCGGAAGATCTGCCGCGTGCGCCTGACGAACCAGGTTGAGGTCACCGCCTACATCCCGGGGATCGGCCACAACCTGCAGGAGCACTCCGTGGTGATGGTCCGCGGCGGTCGCGTCAAGGATCTGCCGGGCGTGCGGTACCACGTGGTGCGCGGCACCCTGGATGCGGCGGGCACGCGCGACCGCAAGACCAGCCGGAGCAAGTACGGCACCAAGAAGCCGAAGTAGCGCGGCCATCGGGCAGGCCGCCGGGCGCAGCCTCGTCGCGAGGCGTTCGCTCGCCGTCCGTCCGTCGGGAGGATCCGTATGCCTAGAAAAGGCCCCGTCCGCAAGCGTCCGCTCGTGCCGGACCCTGTTCACGGCAGCGTGCTGGCGACTCGGTTCATCAACCGCCTGATGCTGGACGGCAAGAAGAGCGTGGCTGAGCGCATCTTCTATGGTGCGCTGGAGACGATCGAGAAGAAGACGAACCGGTCCGGGCTGGAAGTGTTCGAAGAGGCGCTGAAGCGCGTGATGCCGGTGGTCGAGGTGCGCCCGCGGCGCGTGGGCGGCTCGACGTACCAGGTGCCGGTCGAGGTGCGGCCAGAGCGGCGCACCGCGCTGGCCATCCGCTGGCTGGTGTCAAACAGCCGGAAGCGCACTGGCCGTTCCATGGCGGAGAAGCTCTCGTCGGAGCTGATGGACGCCGCGAACAACACCGGAGCGAGCGTGAAGCGCCGCGAGGACAGTCACAAGATGGCGGACGCGAACAAGGCCTTCGCGCACTATCGCTGGTAAGTCGCCAGCAAGCGCCGAACAGCCAATTGAGCGCCCCGCATGCGAGCGGAGCGACGCTCAGTTGGAGGACCTCATGCCACGGCAGTATCCGCTGGACAAAACCAGGAACATCGGCATCGCCGCGCACATTGACGCCGGCAAGACCACGACCACCGAGCGCGTGCTCTTCTTCACGGGCAAGACGTACAAGATGGGCGAGGTCCACGAAGGCACGGCGCAGATGGACTGGATGGCGCAGGAGCAGGAGCGAGGGATTACCATCACCTCAGCGGCCACCACCTGCTTCTGGAAGGACCATCGCGTCAACATCATCGACACGCCGGGGCATGTGGACTTCACCGTCGAAGTGGAGCGATCCATGCGCGTGCTGGACGGCGTGGTGGCGGTGTTCTGCGCCGTCGGCGGTGTGCAGCCGCAGTCCGAGACGGTGTGGCGCCAGGCCAGCAAGTACGGCGTGCCCCGGATGGCGTTCGTCAATAAGATGGACCGCATGGGGGCCAACTTCCTCTCCGTGGTGGAGCGAATGCGCGACCGGCTGGGCGCGAACGCGGTGCCGATCCAGTTGCCTATCGGGGCCGAGGCCGGTTTCCGGGGAATCGTTGACCTCGTGACCATGGACGCCGTGCTCTACAGCGAGGACGACGGCCGCGACTTCGAGGTGGTCCCGGTGCCGGATGACATGACGGAAGCGGTCCTCGAGTGGCGCGAGAAGATGATCGAGTCGGCCGCCGAGTGCGATGACCACCTGATGGAGAAGTACGTCGAGGGCGAGAAGGTCACGGCCTCCGAGATCCGCAGCGCGCTCAGGTCGGGAACGGTGGCCGGCAAGGTGGTCCCGGTTACCTGCGGAGCGGCATACAAGAATAAGGGCATCCAGCCGCTGCTGGACGCGGTGGTGCACTTTCTGCCGTCACCGCTGGACCTGCCGCCGGTGGGCGGGCTGAACCCGCGGTCGGGCGAATGGGTAGAGCGGCGTCCGGCCGACGACGAGCCCTTCTGCGCCCTCGCGTTCAAGATCGTGACGAACCGGTATGGGACTCTGACGTTCTTCCGCGTGTACTCGGGCCAGCTCGCGAAGGGCGCGGCGCTGCACAACGCCACCAAGCAGCGCAAGGAGCGCGCGGGCCGCATCCTGCGGATGCACGCCAACTCCAGCGAGGATGTCGACGTTGCCTATGCCGGCGAGATCGCTGCGGCGATCGGTCTGCAGTTCACCACGACGGGCGACACGCTCTGCGATGAGCGGAACCCGGTGGTGCTCGAGTCGATCCAGTTCCGCGAACCGGTGCTCTCGCTGGCCGTGGAGCCGAAGACGAAAGCGGATCAGGAGCGGATGGCGATCTCCCTCCAAAAACTTGCTGCCGAAGACCCGACCTTCCGGTACGGGACGGACCCGGAGACCGGTCAGACGATCATTTCGGGCGTGGGCGAGCTCCATCTGGAGATCATGGTGGACCGCATGAAGCGGGAGTTCACCGTGGAGGTGAACCAGGGGCCGCCGCAGGTGGCGTACCGCGAGACGATCTCACGGTCCGCAGTCGCTCGCGAGCCCTTCAAGCGACAGACCGGGGGACGCGGCCAGTACGGCGATTGCGAGCTGGAGATCGAGCCGCTGGACGTGGGCAAGGGCTTCGAGTTCGCGAACCGGATCGTCGGCGGCGCTGTCCCGAAGGAGTTCGTTCCCGCGATTGAGGCCGGCGTCAGGGAAGCGATGGACAGCGGGGTCCTGGCCGGCTACCCGATGGTGGACGTGCGGGTCAGCCTGGTGGATGGTTCGTTCCACGAGGTGGACTCGTCGGAGATGGCCTTCAAGATCGCCGCCTCCATGACGTTCAAGGCCGCGTGCCGCAAGGCTGGCCCCGTGCTAAAGGAGCCCATCATGGCGGTCGAGGTCGTGACGCCGGAGGGCTTCCTTGGCGATGTCATCGGCGATCTGAACGCGCGTCGCGGCCGCATCGAGGGCGTGGAGCCCGCTCCAGGTGGCTCGCAGGCCATCAAGGCTCAGGTGCCGCTTGCGGAGCTGTTCGGCTATGTGACGACGCTCCGTTCGTTGACCCAGGGACGCGCCGAGCCGACGGTCGAACCTTCGCACTATGAGGAGGTTCCCCGCCTGCTGGCGGAGGAGCTGATAGCGCGGTCTCAGGGCAAGTCGCTGGTCACGAGGTGACCAGGGCCGCCATCGCGGGATCGGGCAGCGGGTGCTCCCGCGCTAAGGGCGTGCCCGAGCCGGTGACGAAACTCCCTTCATCCGGAGGTCCTTGATGGGGAAGCAGCGATTTGAGCGCACGAAGCCGCACGTAAACATCGGCACGATCGGTCACGTCGACCACGGTAAGACGACGTTGACGTCGGCGATCACGCGCGTACTGGCGGAGGTTGGTAAGGCTCAG
>DATIKM010000162.1:0-29053 GCA_035477595.1 Chthonomonadales bacterium | reverse complement strand
GGCGGCTCTCCTCGGCAGGGCGCCCGTCAGGCGCCGCCGCGCAGCATCGTCAGGAGCATCACCACGTCGGTCTTGGCACGGACAGCGTGGACGAGATGGGCCGGCATATGGACCCAGCCGTGCGGGCCCAGGTCGTAGACGTCGTCACCCAGCTTCACGGTCGCCTCGCCGGAGAGGATGTGCACGACCGCCGGCACCGACGCGGTGTGGTCGGACAGCTCCTGGCCCGCTGCGAAGCCGAAGAGCACGACCTTGCTTCGCGGTTCCTCCTGCAAGGTGATGCTGACGATGCCGTTGGCGGGAATGGCGACCTCCGCGGTCAGGTCGCGGCGGAGGTTGTAGGCTGCGCTCATGGAGGACTCCCTGACCCCCGGGGCGCCGGGCGCGAGTTGCCGCGCATCCGTGCGAGTTCCCGTTGCCGGTCGGAGGCCGAACGTGGAATGAAAACATCGCGGCGCCCTTCGGGCGCTCGCCCATTGTACAGACGGCGCTCGCCGGAGAGCAAGCCCTCCTGACCGGCCGCGCAGGCGGGCCGCGCGCCCCGTCCTGGCGAGCGGGAGCCCGGGGCGCGGAGGACCCAGACCGCATGAGTGTAGCGGCGACGGCGCTTGACGAGTTGCAGATCGACGCGCTGCGAGAGGTCGCCAACATCGGCGCCGGCCATGCCGTCACCTCCCTCAGTGCGCTGACGGACCGCGACTTCAGGATGTCGGTGCCCTCCTTCGGCGTGGTGGCGCTCCACGAGTTCGCGGCCGTCGTGGGCCACATGGAGGAGGTCGCCGCGGCCGTCTACATGCCCGTCGAGGGCGACGTGTCCGGCCACGTGGCATTCCTGTTCCCGTTCGACTGCGCCTGCCGCCTCTGCGATGTCATCCTCTGCCGCGAACCGGGCGACACGCAGCGCCTGGACGAGATGGAGTGCTCCGTCCTCGCCGAGACCGGCAACATCCTCATCTCCTCCTTTCTGAACGCCATCGCCGACATGTCCGACCTGCGCCTGCCGTCCGCGCCGCCCGGCATCGCGGTCGACATGGCGGGGGCCATCCTGGCCTCGATCGCCGCCGCCTCGCCCTCGCTCGGAGACCACGCGCTGACCATCATGACGCGCCTGGCGGACCGCGAGCAGCCCATCGAGGGCGTGTTCGTGTTCATCCCGGAGCCCGAGTCGCTTGGGACGCTGCTGCGCGCCATCGGGCTGGAACGGTGATGGGCCAGGCGATCATGGTTGGCATGGCCGAGCTTAGGGTCACGCGGGGGTCCGGCGACGTGCTGGTGGCGTTGGGGCTGGGATCGTGCATCGGCGTGTGCGCCTACGACGCGATGGCGGGAGTGGCGGGCATGGCGCACGTGGTGCTGCCGGCCAGCGTTGAGGGCGCGGGCGAAGCGCCCGGGAAGTACGCCGACACGGCTGTGCCGGCGCTGTTCGCGGCGATGAAGAAGGCAGGCGCGAGCCCGTCGCACATGCTGATCGCGATCGCCGGCGGCGCCCAGCTCTTCCAGTTCGGAGGCCAGGTGGCGCGGCTCGACATCGGCAGGCGCAACGCCGCCGCGGTGCTGCAGGCCTTGAGGGTCCAGTCGGCGCGCCTGATCGCCGAGGATGTGGGTGGGACCGTCGGGCGGACGGTCTCGCTGCGCTGCGCCGACGGCGCCGTCGTGGTGAAGACCCTCGGCCAGGGCGAGCGCGAGCTGGCGACGCTCGTCAGCGCCCGGCGCGCCGAGCTGGCGCGGGCTGCCTGAACACGAGGACAACGATGGCCACACTCAGCCTTGATCAGTTGGTGGCCTCCGTGAAGGAGCTGCCACCCCTCCCCGCAACGGCGGTGAGGTTGATGGAGATGACAAGCGACTCCACCGCGTCGGCGCGTGACATCGGCGACCTGATTGGCTCCGACGTTGCGATGACGACGCGCGTGCTCCGAATCGCCAACTCCGCATTCTACGGCATGCCTCGCAGCGTGCAGACCGTGCGTGACGCGGTACTGATCCTCGGAATGAGGGCAGTGCGCAGTCTGGCGATCGCGGCGGCTGCCTCCGACACCCTGCAGATGGAGAGCGCCGGCTACAGGATGGGCCAGGGAGAGCTGTGGAAGCACTCGCTCCACACCGCCATGCTCGCCCAGATGGTGGCATCGCGCACGGGCGCCGCTCCCGGCGACGAGGCGTTCGTGGCTGGCCTCCTGCACGATGTGGGCAAGGTCGTACTCAGCGTCTACGTCTCCGCTCAGTTCGACGCGATCGAGGCCCTAGCCGAGCTGGACGGGATCCAGTTCACCCAGGCCGAGCGAGGCGTGTTGGGCTTCGACCATGCGGAGGTCGGCGCGAGGGTGGCCGACCGCTGGAACTTGCCGCAGGTCCTCTGCGAGGCTGTTGGGGGCCATCACGGGCCCTTCGACGGAGGGAAGGACGAGTCTCTCGCGGTCGTGGTCCACCTCGCCAATGTGCTGGCCGGCGACGAGCGGCTCGGTCGCCGCGCGCCATACGCGACGGCGCTCGATCCGGCTGCCGGCGAGCGGCTGGGCCTGACGTCTCAGGACCACGAGGACCTGATCGCGGAGGCCGCGGCGAACGCCGCGAACGCGGGGTCGCTCTTCGGTCTGGCCGCGCAGGCCGCCTGACGACGTGGCGACGCGGATGGAGCCCACACGACGGGCGCGCGTGCTGGTGGTGGACGACTCCGCCCTGATGCGCAAGCTGGTGAGCGAGATCCTAAGCGGCGCGGGCCTAGAGGTCGTGGCGACGGCGCGCGACGGGTTCGACGGGCTCGAGAAGCTGCTCGCTCTCGAGCCGGACGCCGTCACGCTGGACCTCGAGATGCCGCGCATGGGCGGGATCGAGTTCCTGCGCGAGGCGATGCGCCGCCGGCCGACGCCGGTGGTGGTGCTATCGAGCCTGACCGATGCCAGCGCCGCTGCCACGATTGAGTGCCTGGAGCTCGGCGCCTTCGAGTGCCTGCACAAGCCATCGGGCGCCATCAGCGTGGACCTCTGCCGCATCGGCGACGCGATCGCGCGGACTGTGCTGGCAGCGGCGCGCGCCGACCGAGCCCGGCTGCGCGCAGGGCGCGCGATGGCGCGGCGCTCGCCGGATGCGACGCCGGCGCAGACCACGCCCCGGCAGTTCGGAGGGCGTGACGCCATCCTGGCGATCGCAAGCTCGACGGGCGGGCCGGCAGCGCTCCAGCAGGTGGTACCAAGCCTTCTGGCAGACCTGCCCGCCGCCGTCGTCGTGGTGCAGCACCTGCCCGCGGGCTTCACGAAGTCGCTGGCGGCCAGTCTCGCGCGCAACAGCGCCCTGGCGGTGAGCGAGGGCCAGCCCGGGCAGGCTCTGCGCGTCGGCGCCGTGATGGTTGCTCCGGCCGGCTGGCACACGGTGTTCGACGCTCGCGGCTGCGCGCGGATGACGCAGGACCCGCCGATCCACGGCGTGCGGCCAGCAGCCGACGTCACGCTCCTCTCGCTGGCCGAGCGTTTTGGCTCGCGGGTGGTCGCCGTGG
Source organism: Chthonomonadales bacterium (assembly GCA_035477595.1). Taxonomy (GTDB): domain Bacteria; phylum Armatimonadota; class Chthonomonadetes; order Chthonomonadales; family CAJBBX01; genus DATIKM01. Next base: position 25,560 of record DATIKM010000162.1, on the reverse strand, counting down.
TGCTGACAGGCATGGGCAGGGACGGGGCTGTGGGCGCCAGAGCGGTGCGCACGGCGGGCGGACGGTGCCTTGCGCAGGATGAGGCCACCAGCGTGGTCTACGGAATGCCGAAGGCAGCCGCCGACAACGGTGCGGCGGACAGCGTGCTGCCGCTGGGCGCGATCGCGGCGGCAGCGGACCGCGCGGTGCGCGACATGGTCGCGCGGCAGGTCGCGCGAGCGATCTGACAGAGGCGATGCGGCCGACCGAAACGGGGAGAGAGGGTGCAGGAACAGGCGACACTGAGCGGGTCCGAGCGCGCGGACTATGAGGCGTTCAAGCAGAAAGTCCGCGGAAAGTGCGGCGTGGACCTCTCGCTCTACAAGGAGCAGCAGATGCACCGGCGCCTTCGCGCGATGGCGGAGCGGGCGCGGGCGGCCTCCTTCTGCGAGTACTTCGCGCTCCTCGACCGAGATGCGTCGGAGTGGGCGCGCTTCCTCGACCGCATGACCATCAACGTCTCGGAGCTGTTTCGCAACCCGGAGAAGTGGGAGGAGTTGCGCTCTCTCACGCTTCCGGTCCTGCTCCAGAGGCGCAAGGTGCTACGCGTGTGGTCGGCCGGCTGTTCGTTCGGCGCTGAGCCCTACTCGCTCGCGATGTTGCTGGACGACGTGGCGCCGGGCGCCCGACACTACCTGTTGGCGACCGACATCGATGCGCCCATCCTGGAGCGGGCGCGCGAGGGTGTGTTCACTGAGGCGGACGTGGCGAACGTGCCCGCCGCGTACCGGCGGAAGTGGCTGCAGCCCCATGCGGGCGGACTCCAGGTCGCGCAGGCACTGCGGGAGCGCGTCACCTTCCGGCGACACAACCTGCTCGCCGACCCGTTCGAGAAGGACTTCGATCTGATCGTGTGCCGCAACGTGGTCATCTACTTCACGGAGGAGGCCAAGGGGCGGCTCTACACGCGCTTCCGTGACGCACTCGCGCAGGGCGGCTCGGTGTTCGTGGGCGGCACGGAACGCATCTTCAATGCCGAGGGCCTTGGCCTCCAGAGCCGGGCTCCCTTCTTCTACACCCGGGTCGCATGATCTCTCTCTCCCTGACCCATCGTCGGAGGTATGCACGTGCCCAAGCGGATACTGGTCACCGATGACGCCATGTTCATGCGGGTGACCTTGAGGAATATCCTGACGAAGAACGGTTTTGAGGTCGCCGGCGAGGCGTCCAACGGCCGCGAGGCGATCGACATGTACCGCTCACTCAAACCAGATGCCGTGACCATGGACATCACGATGCCCGAGATGGACGGCATCAGCGCTGTCAGGGAGATCAGGAAGATTGACCCACACGCGCGGATCATCATGTGCACCGCCATGGGGCAGAAGAACATGGTGATCGACGCCGTGAGCGCGGGCGCGAAGGATTTCATCGTGAAGCCCTTCCAGGCGGAGAAGGTGGTCGAGGCGATCCAGAAGGTCTGTGGTTAGGGAACGTATGATGACCATACGTGTCGAGTACATCAACCCGTTCCTGCGCGCGTCGTTCGGCGTCCTGGAGGCGGTGCTGGGCAAGATGCCCACGAAGGGCGAGCTGGGCATGCGGCCCAGCGTGTTCACGTCGCAGCAGTGCAACGTTATCACTGGCGTCGCCGGCAGAATCCAGGGTCAGGTCATCTATGGCATGAGCCTTATTACCGCGGACCGCATCGCATCCGTGATGATCGGGCAGCCCATCCGTACGTTCGACCAGCTCGCCGCCAGCGCGATTGCGGAGCTGGGGAACATGATCACCGGCAACGCGATGGCGCTCCTTGCCGAGGCAGGCTACGTCTGCGACATAACGCCGCCCACCATCGTCCGCGGGTCCAACGTGAAGATCAGCACGCTGAACATCCCCGCACTGATCATCCCAATGACGCTCGACCAGGGGCTGCTGGAACTCACCGTATCGCTTCAGGAGAGGTGACCGCCATGCCATCGGTCTCCGCGGCACCGGCGATGAAGGCGCTGGAGGCGTCGCTGCTACGCGCCGCCGAGAGGAACACCGAGGTCGCCGCCATCCTGCTGAGAAAGACGCTGGAGTCGCAGCGTCAGCAGGTGGCGGCGCTCATTCCTGATGCCCCGGCCATGCTGGACATCCGCGCCTAGCCCGCTGCAGGCGAAACGAAGCGCCGCACGCTGTCGCACGAATCCGTCCCGCATCGCGCCTACGTGTGGAACGAGACAGGCAGGGACGCCCAAGGACGCCCCTCACACAGGTGGGGGGAGCCGTGCGCCCGAAGGCGAACGCACGATGCACCAGCGCTGCCATACGCGCCACCTGCGCGTCGGCATGTACGTCATCCTCCCGCTGAAGTGGTGGGAGCACCCGTTCGCGCGGAACCAGTTCCTCATCTCCAGCGAGGACCTCCTGCAGCGGGTGCGCGACTGCATCGATGGCGATGTGCTCGTGGACCCCGACCGGTGCGAGATGCCGGCCGATGGGCAGCCCGCGTCGGCCAGCCCGGCGCCCGCGGACGCCTCCGCCGAGGCGGAATGCTGCGCCGAAAGGCTCCACGACGTGGTCCACGACACGAAGCTCCCGCCGGCACGCAAGGCGCATGCCATCCGCCAGCACTCGCGTGTGCTGATGAAGTCCGTGCTCGAAGAGCCGACGGCGCCCAGCATCGGCGCGGCGAAGAAGGCGATCGGCGCCATCGCCGACCTGATCGTCGCGGACCGCGCGACGGCATTCAGCCTGCTCTCGGTGTCCGCCCATGACTTCCAGACCTACGCGCACAGTGTGAGCGTGGGGCTGTATGGGGTCTCACTCGCCAGTCAGGTCTACGAGGGCGGGAGCGGCCACAACCTGAGGGAGCTGGGCGCCGCGTTCTTTCTGCACGACCTGGGCAAGACGCGCGTCCCCACCGAGATCATCAGGAAGCCAGGGCGCCTCGACAATAACGAGCTGGCCATCATGCGGACGCACCCGGAGCACAGCTACGACATCCTCTGCGAGACAGCCACCGCCACAGAGGAGTGCCGCATCATCGCCCTGCAGCATCACGAACGCTCTGCAGGCGGCGGCTACCCGCTCGGGCTCGAGGGCGACTCCATCCACGAGTACGCGCGGATCTGCAGCATCGCGGACGTGTTCGACGCCCTCGTCGCCCGGCGGCCGTACAAGCGGCCGCTCACACCGTTCGAGGCGCTCTCGATGATGCGTGACCGGATGATGGGTCACTTCAGTCGGCCGCTCTTCGAGGGCTTCGTGAGGATGTTCGCTTCTCAGCGCAAGGCCGCGTAGCCGCCGCCCCCGACCCGGCGGGACGTGGAAGCAGACCGTGCAGGGATCATCGAAGAGGGCGTGGAGCGGACGAAAACGCGGGCCTCGCGGCCGGCCAGCCGCGAGGCCCGCGCGAACGCCGGAGCCAGAGCTCCACCTGCCGGTCGCACACAACCCGCACTTCGTACCACCACTAGGTCAGCCTGCGCGGCTCGCCTGCGAAGCGGCGCCGCTCTCGGACGCGCTCCCCCGGGTCGGCTGCGCCGACGCGGAACGGCGCCCATTCGCACCGCGCTGCAGGCTCCGCATCGCCTGCGAAGCGGTCCTCCCTGGCTATCGCTTGCGGGTGGCTGCCCGGAAGGCCACGAAGCCCAGGGGCGGCACGGTGATCTCGGCCGCCCCGCCGCCGGAGAGGTTCGCCGTGCCGGGGCGCGGGCGCACCACGTCGGGTCGCTCCCACGTGTTGACGGCCTTCGGGTCGGCGCCCGAGAGCGCATCCACCCCCGCGATGCGCTCTATCGCTGCGTCCGCCAGCCGCACCGTAAGGGTGGCCGGCTGCGTCGACGTGCGGTTGACGGCGAAAACGGCGAGCGCGCCATCGGGCGCCAGGCTCGCGCTCACGTCGAGCGTCGGCACGTCGCCGCGGTCGCCGGCCCGATAGGTGGGGCAGGTGAGCACGGGTCGTAGCGAGATGCCCGCGGTGTGGGCTGCCATCAACTCGAACGGGTAGAAGATCGGCTGGATGAGGATGCCGTCGCGCCGCGTGAGGATGGGAGCGATGACGTTGACGATCTGCGCGATGCAGGCGATCTTCACCACATCGGCGCGCCGGATGAACGCGTTGAGGTACTGCGCGCACACGAGCGCATCCTCGAGGTTGTAGACCTCCTCCAGCAGGCGCGGCGCGCGTCTCCAGCCGCCGTCGCCGCCCGTGTCCTTGTACCACACGTTCCACTCGTCGAACGAAAGGAAGACGCGCTTTTGGGCGCGCCTCAGCCCGCGGACGTAGTCGAACAGGCCCGCGTAGTCCGCGATGATGCGGTCGATCTCGACCCCTTCCGCGAGGAACCAGGCAGTGTCGTTGCGCCGGTTCTCGCTGTAGCGGTGCGCCGAGACGTAGTGCACGTCGTTCCAGCAGTACTCCAGCACAGTGCGGTCCCACTCCATGTAGGTGGCCATGAATCGCCCGGAGGAACCGCACGCCACCAGTTCGATGGTCGGGTCGAGGCCGCTCATCAGCTTCGCCGCCTGCTGGGCGCGTTGCGCGTAGACGTCGGCCGGGACATGCCCGGCCTGCCACGGGCCGTCCATCTCGTTACCGAGGCACCACACCTTGAAGGCGTGGGGCTCGCGCCGGCCGTTCGCGGCCCGCCGGTCGGCCCACGCGGTGCCAACGGGGAGGTTGCAGTACTCCACGATTGCCGCGGCGTCCACGCCGCCCAGCGTGCCGAGGTTCACCGCCATCATGGGAGCGGTTCCAAGCTCCCGGCACCAGGCTGCCATCTCGTCGAGCCCGAAGGTGTTGGGCTCGATGGACCTCCAGGCGAAGTCGGGCCGCACAGGCCGCTGGTCACGCGGCCCGATGCCATCCTTCCAGTCGTAGGCGCTCACGAAGTTGCCGCCGGGGTAGCGCACAAGGGGCATACGGAGCCGTTTGAGCGCGGCGAGCACATCGCGACGGAAACCGTTCTCGTCGGAGAGCGGGTTGCCGGGGTCGTAGACCCCCTCGTAGACGGCGCGGCCCAGGTGCTCGAGGAATCCGCCAAAGATGCGCGGGTCGATGGGTCCGGCGTGGTGCTGCGTGTCGAGCGAGAGCGTGGCCTGAATCATGGCTTTCAGTCCTTCAGTCCCGTGAGGGCGATGCCCTCGATTATGTGCTTCTGGAACACCAGGAAGGCGAGCAGCACCGGCAGCGTGCAGAGCACGCTGGCCGCCAGCGTGAGGCCGTACTCGGCGAAGTAACTCGTCTGGAACAGCGCGAGCCCCACCGGAAGCGTGTAGCGGTCGACGGAGTCGAGGAACACGAGCGGGCCGAGGAAGTCGTTCCAGGACCCGGCGAACGTGAAGATGGCCAGGGTCGCCATCGCGGGGCGCGAGAGCGGCAGCACCACGCGGACGAAGATGCCGAGGCGCGAGCACCCGTCGATGGCGGCGGCTTCTTCCAGGTCCCTCGGTATGCCCAGGAAGAACTGGTGCAGGAGGAAGAAACCGAAGGCGCTCGCACCCGCCGGGACGATCAGCGCGAGCGGCGTGTCCAGCCAGCCCAGCTCGTTCAGGATGAGGTAGGTGGGCACGAGCAGGATCTGCCCCGGAACCATCATGGCGCCCACCACGATGGCGAAGACCGGTCGCTTGCCGGGCGGGTTGAGCCGCGCGAACGCGTAGGCAGCTAGGGAAGTTACGGTCAGCACGAGCGCCGTGACGCCGGACGAGATCAGCACGCTGTTGCCGAACCACCGCAGGATCGGGATCTCCTCCGGGTTGCTTAGGATCTCGCGGAAGCTCGCAAGGGTCGGCGACTCCGGCCAGAGGGAGCGGAAGTGCACGATTTCGGCGTCCGGCTTCAGCGATGTGATGAAGATCAGCGCGACCGGCGCCACGCACAGCAGAGCGCCGGCGGCAACGGCCGCCTCCACGAGGATGCTCTTCCACCTCGATCTGCCGGTCATCGTTCCCTCAGGAGGCGGAACTGCGCCACCGAAAGCGCCGCAATGATGGCGAACAGGAGCCAGCTCAGCGCCGCCGCGTAGCCCATCCGGTAGCTGTTGAACGCCGTCTCGTAGACGTACTGCACGACGGTGCGGGTGGTCATCTCCGGGCCGCCGCGTGTGATCATGTAGACCTGGCCGAAGACCTGAAATGCTCCGATCACGTTAAGTACCATCACGAAGAGCAGCACGGGGCGAAGCAGGGGCAGCGTCACGGAGCGGAGCCGCTGCCACGGGCCGGCGCCATCCAGCGCGGCGGCCTCCAGATACGGGGCGGGGATCTGCTGCAGCCCCGCGAGCAGCACGACCACGGGGCCGCCGAGCGTCCACCACAGCGTCATCAGCGCGATCGACGGCATGGCCCACGCGGTGTCCGTGAGCCACGGCGCCTTGATGCCCAGCGGCGCGAGCAGCGCGTTGAACAGCCCGAACTCGCTGTTGTAGAACCACCTCCAGAGGATGCCCGCCACGCTGATGGTGATGAGCGTGGGCACAAAGTAGGCCGCGCGATACAGCGACTGCCGGCGTCCGCGCAGGGCGTTCAGGCCGAGGGCCACCACGAGCGCCAGCCCCACGGTGATGGGCGTCGCCATCGCCACGAATCGGAAGGTAGCCTGCAGGGCCTTCCAGAAATACGGGTCGCCGAACGCCTCCCGGAAGTTGGCGAGCCCGACGAGCGCGGGCGGCTCGTGGGCGAGCAGCTCCCAGCGCGTGAAGCTGAGCGCGAGCCCGTAGAGCACGGGGCCCGCGACGAACGAGGCGAAGAGCACAAGGAAGGGGAGCGCGAAGAGGTAGGCGCCCCAGTCCGCCCGTCCGGCAGGCCTCATTGCGACCTACCCGCCGCGCGCCTCCGCGCGATGACCCGGTTCACGTTCGCGGTCGCGATCCGTAGGGCCTCCTCGGGCGTCCTGGAGCCACGGAGGGCTCGGTCCACGGCGATCGCAAGCTCCGTCTCGAACTCGAAGATGAACGGCACGCTCGGGAGGTACCGCACGTACGCGATCTGCCGCGCGAAGGCGGCCTGTGCGGGCATAGAGCGGAAGCGGTCCGTCTCCCGGAGACTGCGCCGCACCGGCACCTGGCCACCCTCAGCCCAGTCGAGGCTGTGGTCCGACAGGTAGCGCACGAACCGCCACGCTGCGTTGAGCCGGCGTTCGTCCATCCCCTCCCGCAGGCAGAGGTTGTGCGAGTCCGCCCAGACGGCGCGGTGCGGCCCGATCTGCGGCACGGGAGCGCCGACGAAGTCCAGGTCGGCCTGCCTCCGAAGATCTGCGAGCATGTAGATGCCCTCGAACGCCATGGCGACCCTGCCCTGGCGAAACCCTATCCACGCGTCGAACCCTTCGGGCGAGGGCGCGACCCGATCGCGGCGCACCATGTCGACGAGGAAGCGGAGCGCCTCCACGTTGCGCGGATGGTCCATCGTCGAGCGCGCGTAGTCCGGCGTGAAGAACTCGCCTCCGAACTGCCGCATGAGGGTGTAGGCATTCGTCATCGGGTTCGCGAACACGAATCCCCAGCGTGCCGGCTGGCCAGGGGCGGCGGCGATCGTGGCGCGCCGGGCGGCATCAAGGAACGAGGGAGCGTCCGTCGGCAGCGCCGCCTCACCGTGCTCGTTCACGACACCGGCCTCGCGGAGCAGGCGCCGGTTGACGTACATGCCTAGCGGGTGCACGTCGAGCGGCAGGCCGTAGTGCTTGCCACCGAACGCGACCGCCGCCCACACGTTGGCGTCGATGTCCGTCGCGTCCAGCGGGTATGCACCGGTGAGCAGGTCATCCACCGGCCGCGCGAAGCCTGCCTCTGCGAACCGCGCCATTACGCGGGTGTGGACGACGAACACTTCCGGAGCGCGCCCACCGATGCCCGCCACGAAGAGCTTGTTGTAGTACGTGGACCAGTCCATCCGCTGCATCAGCACCCGCACGTCGGGGTTCTGCGCGTTGAACCGCTGCACGATGCGCAGCATGGTGCGGCCGTCCGGGCCGGTGAAGCCGTTCCAGAAGCGGATGGTGACGGGGGCGGGGCGCCGGTCTCCACAGCCCACAATGAAGACAGCGAGGACCGCGACGGCCATAGCGATCAGGGTGAGGACACGCATCGGGAGCCCCGAGGGCGCACGCGCGGCGCCAAAGTATGTGATGGTAACAGCACGTGGCATCGGCGTCAAGGTGGGGGGCCTCGCGTCTCTGCGCCAGGTGGTGTATGATGCCGTAGGGGCGCTCGCCGCCGGAGGCCGCGCTCCCTCGAGAGGAGAGGTCGCCATGCACTCTGTCGCGCATCGCGCCGCGCCGCTGCTCCGTGCGTTGGGCGTTCTCGCCGCGCTGACCTGCGCGGGCGGCACGGCCGCCGCCGGCCAGGCGCGGGCGGGCTACACCGACACCCCGTTCCTGCCGGGCGGCCAGTGGCGCGTCCACGACCCGGCGCGCCCCGACCCGCCCGCCGGCACTCCGCAACGCGGGGTGCCCGGCGACACCCCGAGGCCAGCGCCTCGGGGCGCTGTGGTCCTCTTCGACGGCACCAGCCTCGCTGCGTGGCGCACTCCGGACGGCGGAGCGCCGCACTGGCCCATCGAGGGAGGTCTGATGGTTTCCCCGGCGGGCGGCGGCGACCTCGAGTCCCGGCAGCACTTCGGCGATGCCGAGGTCAACGTCGAGTGGCGCCTTCCGCCTCGGCGGCCCGAGGAAGAGCGCTCGGCAAGCCGCGCCAACAGCGGCGTGTTCCTCATGGGCCTCTTCCAGGTGCAGATATTCGACTCCTATGGACCGGATATCATGTACGCGGATGGCCAGGCGGGCGCGATCTTCGGGCAGTACCCGCCGCGGGTCGACGTGTGCCGCGCGCCGGGCGAGTGGCAGAGCTTCCGCATCCGCTTCTGGGCGCCCCGCGTGCGCGGCGGCGTGGTCGTCGAGCCGGCCATCATCACCGTGCGCCATAACGGCGTGCTGATCCACGACCGCGTGCGGCTCCTCGGTCCCACACAACACCGCGCGCTCGCCGCCTACGGGCCGAACACACCCACGGAAGGCCCCTTGCGGCTCCAGGGGTACGGCAGACCAGTCGCCTTTCGCAACATCTGGGTCCGGCCTCTGCGCTGACGCGTCGCGAGGAGCAGACCGCCGCTCGGGACGCCTCCGTAGTGGCCGATGATGTGGCTTGGCCCGGCGTGCGCCCCGTCGCGCCGGTGATGCGGCGTGGCCCGCCGTGCGCCTCGTCGCGATGGACTGGCAGTTCCGCTGTCGCGGGCCGGGCATCCGCGACTTCGCCCTTCACGGGCGCGGGCAAAGGGGGTTACAGTATGAGCGGCATCACGGACTGGCGCTGCGAGCGCTGCCGGCGCACTGTGGGATCCACGCCCTCGCAGCTTGGGGCTCTGCGATGTACTCTCTGCAGGCGGCTGGTGTGCAGCGGCTGCCTGGCGCCTCTGGGCCGGCTGAGTGGCCGCGGGATGACCTGTCGCGACTGCGCCTCGATCGGGGCGCCGCGGCGCGACCCGCGCGCCGATATCTGAGGAACTGAACCCTCTCGATCCTCCAGGCAACCTACAGGAGCGACGGAGCCCGCCTCGCGCAGGAGCCGCGGCCCTGCTCGGACAGGGCCCCTCCGCGGCGGGCCGTCCGGGAGGATCAGCATGCGTCGATTCGCCATCACCGCGCCGGTCGCGCTGGCTGCAGCACTCGCTTCCGCGGCGTGGCTAGGGGCCGGGCGCCCCGAGCGGGCGGTCGCCGCCCAGCAGGGCGCCACGCCCGGCCAGCTCACCATCGTCAGCAAGACGGGCGCGCCCACAGGCGTCTGCCCGCTCAAGCACACGGACGTGCGCGCCGACGTCGCGGGCCCCGTCGCCCGGGTCACCGTGACGCAGGAGTTCCACAACCCCTCGCGCGAGCCCATCGAGGCGGTCTACACCTTCCCGCTCCCGCAGGACGCGGCTGTCGACGACATGACGATGACGATCGGCAAGCGGGTGGTGCGGGGCCGCATACTCCGCCGGGAGGAGGCCCGCGAGGTCTATGAGGCGGCGCGCGCGGCCGGCAAGGCGGCTGCGCTCCTCGACCAGGAGCGGCCGAATGTCTTCACCCAGGCCGTGGCCAACATCATGCCCGGCGATGCCATCCGCATTACCATCAGCTACGTGCAACTGGTGACCTACGCCGAGGGGCGCTACGAGTTCACGTTCCCGATGGTGGTGGGGCCGCGCTTCACGCCAGGGGGAGGCTACCGGAAGCCCGGCGAGCGTGGGCAGCCCAGCCCGCGGGCGACGGTGGACGGAGACCCCGGCGCCACATCGGTCGTGACGGACGCCGACCGGATCACCCCGCCGATCGCGCCGAAGGGAACGCGGGCAGGCCACACCATCGGCCTCACCGTGAACCTCAACGCAGGCGTTCCGCTCGGCGAGGTCCGGGCGGCGCTCCACGAGGTTGACATCAGACGGGAGGGCGCCACCCGGGCCGTCGTGACGCTGCGCAGGCGCGACGAGATCCCCAACAAGGACTTCGTCCTCCGCTACACCGTCGCCGGCGCCCAGATGCAGGAGGGCCTGCTCACCCACGCTCCGAGAGGGCCGGGCGCGGTCATCCGCACGGGCGGGTACTTCACGCTGGTCGTACAGCCGCCCGCCGACCCGCCGCGCTCGATGGTCACGCCGAAGGAAGTGGTGTTCGTCATCGACCAGACCGGCTCGCAGGCCGGGTGGCCCATCGCCAAGGCGAAGGAGACGATGCGCCACTGCATCAGGAACCTGAACCCTGGCGACACCTTCCAGCTCATCGGCTTCAACACCGAGGTGTACCCCTGCTTCGAGAAGCCAGTCCCCGCGACTCCGGAGACCATCGCGCGCGCCCTCAAGTGGCTGGAGCCGATCGAGGGGAGCGGCGGCACCGACATCCTGAAGTCGGTGGACTACGCGCTGCGCATTCCTGACGACCCCGCGCGACTGCGCATCATCTGCTACATGACGGACGGGTTCGTCGGCAACGACATGCAGATCATCGACTACATCGGCAAGCACCGGGGCCGCGCGCGCATGTTCCCACTCGGGATGGGCAACAGCGTGAACCGTTTCCTCATTGAGGGGATGGCCCGTGCAGGCATGGGCGCGCCCGACTACGTGCTGCTGAACGAGCCGGGCGAGGCCGCAGCCGTGCGCTTCCATCAGCGCATCGCGCACCCGCTGCTCAAGGACATCGAGGTGGACTGGGGCGGGCTGCCCGTCGAGGACGTGCTGCCGCGACACATCCCGGACGTGTTCAGCTCGGGCCCCGTCGTGCTGAAGGGCCGCTACACCGCGCCAGCCGAGGGCCAGATCACCATTCGCGGCATGCTGCGCGGAAGACCGTGGAGCCGCACCATCCGCGTCGCCCTGCCGGCTCACAGGCCTGACGGGTCGGCGATTGCCGCGCTGTGGGCGCGTGAGCGGATCGAGGAGCTGCAGAGCCAGGACTGGATCGGAGCACAGACCGGCAAGCCGAACCTCGAGGTTAAGGAGGCCATCGTTCAGACAGCGCTCGACTACCGCCTGATGAGCCAGTACACGGCGTTCGTGGCCGTCGAAGAGCGCGTGGTGAACGTCGGCGGGAAGCAGCGCAGGATTGACGTGCCGGTGGAGATGCCGGAGGGCGTTTCCTACGAGGGCATCTTCGGCGCGGAGAACAAGATAATGCGCTCCCGCGTCCTATTCGCCCCCGCCCGGCCGATGGGCGGCATGGCCGGGCTCGGGCGAGGCGGGTTCGGGGGAGCGCTGGGCGGTCCGCCGAACCGCTCGGGCGGCTACGGCCCGCCGGCCGCGCTGGGGCAGCGGGTCGAGCGCGGTAGCGGTCCCGAGGAGCGCGACGCGGCCTCTGGAGAGCTGAGTGCGGCCGAGGTCGAGCAGATGGCGCCGGAGCAGCGCAGGCAGGTCCTGCAGGCGGCGAAGCTGGCGGCGCCGCTGCGCGGGCTGGCCGAGCGCGTGCGCAAGGAGGGCGCCGGCGGGTCACTGCGGAAGCCTGGCCTGCCGGTGGTCAGCGACGGGCGCGTGGAAGTGCAGGTGTGGGTGCGCGACATGCCCCCGGACGCCATGGCGAAGCTCAGGGCGACGGGCTTCATCCTCGCGGCGGAGCTGCGGAAGGGCGTGCTGCTGTTCGGCACAGCCGATGTGGAGAAGCTGGACGCCCTGATCGCCCTCGGCTTCGTGCGCCGCGTCGAGCTGCCGAAGCTGCGCTGACACCGCTGCGCAGCCAGCGCACCGGCCGGACGGAGTCTGCTCCCTCCGGCCGGTGCGCTCGTCCTAACACCCGCTCATTCCCCCCGATGCGCGCCGGCCGCCGCGTCCAGCGCCGCAGCCGGTGCGGCGCTCGGCTGGAGGTCAGCCCTCGGCCTGTGGTTCCGACACCCAGTGGTCGAGGTAGTACGAGAGCGCCTCCTTGATCGCGTCCGTGTGGCGCCCGGGCGTGGCGCCCACGTGGTGGCGGTGGCCGTGGCGCCCCACGTGCAGCAGCACGTCCTGCAGGCCGGGGATCTCCGCCACGCCGGCGCACCCGAAGAAGTCGGCCGGGATCGGGTCCGCGGTGAACTCGCCCTCGCCGACGTAGAACTTGAGCTCACCGTCCTCGGTCATCATGCTCGCGAACGTGAACGGCATGGGTCGGATGCGCCCGACGTTGCACCCGTAGCCGCACCCCTCGCCCACCGCGTTCTTGAGGATGAGGTGGTCAATGACCTGGCCGCGCCCCGTCATCAGCGACTGCGGCACGGGCCCGCAGTGGAAGAGGATGCACTTGTCCGGCTCGTCGCTGTAGTTGTTGTTCCAATCCAGGCAGGCGGCGGGCTCGCCGGACGCCCGGTTCAGCGCGTGCATGCTGACCGCGTTTCCCACGTCCACCTCGCAGGCGGCGGCCAGGGCGTGGTCGTTTAGGTAGCTCAGTAGCACGCACGGCGAGATGCCGAGCTGCTGCTGCATCTCCAGCCAGCACCGCAGCGCCACGGCGTCGAGCTGGCACTGCTCCACCAGCGTGTCCATCACCACGCCGAGGCGCGTCAGGTGGTCGAACGCCCGCGGCGGGACCTGTGCGAAGTCGCTGTAGGCGGTCAACGCCGCGACCTTGTCCTTGTATGCGGCGCTCTGGGGGTCGAGTGCGGCCATCTGCGCGAAGACGTCGGAGAGGTCGAACGTCTCCATGGTGATGCCGTTGCGCTGAAGCGCCAGCTCGTCGATGCGCACCGTCTTGAAGGCGGAGGTGCGAGCGCCGATGGCGCCCACGGTCATCCGCCTAAGAGCGCGCGTCACGCGGCACACGCGGTCGAAGTGGTCGACCATCTCGGCGAACCGCGGCGAGCACGGGTGCACGGTGTGCGGCTTGAGCGCGGTGAACTTGATCTCGTTCTGATAGAAGACGTCCATGATCGAGAGCTTGCCGCAGAATGCGTCGCGCCTCGATGCCGGGGCCATCTTATCCATCTCGTCCGGGTAGGCCTGGATGAGGATGGGCACGCCGGCATCGCGCAGGGCTGCCACCGCGCCGTTCTCGTCACCGAAGTTCGGCAGGCTGAGGATGACGCCGTCGTACTTGCCGGCGTTTTCCTTGAGGAAGCGGGCGTAGATGGCACCCTCTGCCGGTGTCTCCACGGCGCCGTGGCGCGTGGCCCCGGCGTCCAGCAGGAGCGTGCCGTGTCCCTGATCCCGCAGCACCCGGCTCATCTCGTCGCGCGCCGCCGCCATGAGCGACCCCGGGAAGAAGCCCCGGTTGCCGAAGAACAGCGCGAAGGTCGACTTGGTACTTGCCGCCATGTCAGTTGGTCCCTTTCATCTGTCCGAGGCGCGCGCGGGCTGGCCCGAGAGCGCGGTAGACGTCCTGATACAGCGCGAACCGTTCGGCGTACGCTCCCGCGTGCGCGGTGGAGGGCTCGTAGACGCGGTCGGCGGCGGCCCAGCGCCGCGACTGCTCTCCCGCATCCCAGGCGCCTGCGGCCTGGCCGGCCAGCAGCGCCGCGCCCATGCAGGTGGCCTCCGTCACGCGCATCGAGACGAGCGGCACGCCGAGGATGTCGGCCTTGATCTGCATCCACACGCGGCTCCTGGAGCCGCCGCCGATGGCCCGCAACTCCGTCAGCCGGAACCCGGCCGAGCGGAGCGCCTCGAGGTTCCAGCGCATCTCGAGGGTGATGCCTTCGAGGAAGGCGCGCACGATGTCGGCGCGCGACGTCGACAGTCCGAGGCCGAAGAGCACGCCGGCGCCGTCCACGTCGAAGTGCGGCGTGCCCGTGGGCCCGAAGTGCGGCACGAGGGCGAGGTGCGAGGGCGTCGGTGAGGCCATGGCCGTTATCCGGTCGTAGGGATCCTCGCCCGCCGCGCTGGCTTCCTTGGCCACGTCGGGCAGCAACACGTCCCGCAGCCAGCGGAGCGCACTCCCGCCCGTCACGTTGAACGCGACCGAGGCATACAGCTCGCCCACCACGTGCGGGTATACCGCCAGGTTGGCGGCGCGCAGGTCCTCGGTGAGCCGCGCCTCGGCGAGCGCAGGCGTGATGCATTCCACGGTGCCGATGGAGTAGGAGGCGGCGCCGGGCGTCGCAGCGCCGCACCCAAGCGCGCCCACGGGCTGGTCGTGTCCGGCGGTCGTCACCAGTGTGTCCGCGGGCAGGCCGAGCGTACCCGCCACGTCCGCACGCACCTGCGCCGCGCGGTTGCCCGCGCGCACCAGGCGGGGCAGGCGAGCGCGATCGAGGCCCACAAGGTCGAGCATAGCCTGCGACCAGTCGCGCGCGCGCACGTCGAAGAGCATCGTGCGAGCTGCGATGGAGTGGTCGGTGAACGTCTCGCCGCTCAGCAGGGCAGTCACCAGGTCCGCCGCGAACAGGAAGCGGGCGGCCACGGCCCACACGTCCGGGCGATGCTCTCTCAGCCACAGTAGCTTGCCGGCGGAGTACATCGGGTGCGGGGTGTGCCCCGTGATCGCATAGAGGCGCTCGGGCCCCACCTGCCGCGCGAGCGCCTCCATGTGTGCCTCGCCGCGCGTGTCGCTCGACACCATCAGGTCGCAGAGCACCGCGCCAGCACCGTCCACCGCGGCGAAGGCCTCGCCCTGCGAAGCAACGCCGATCGCGCGCACCTCGGCCGCGCGCACCTCGGCCGCGCGCCCGCTCTCCGCCGCTGCCTCGCCGATCACGCGGAGCGCGGCGGCGCGCACACCGGCGGCATCCAGCTCGACGGCCCCCGGGAAGGTGAAGCGCAGCGGGTACTCCTCATAGGCCGAACCCGCGATCGAGCCATCCTCCGCAAACGCGACCGCCTTCACGCCGGTCGTCCCGACATCCACGCCGATGACGATCATGCCAGGCCCTCTGCCGCCTCGTGGAGCGCGTCCGCGGTGCCCTCGACGCGGAACACGTCCCGCAGGATGCGTGCCATCGCCTCGCGCACCGCGGCCTGCGCCTGCGAGACGCTGCCGGTCGCCTTGAGGGCGCGCTCGTACGGTTGGCGGATGTCGGTGGCGATGTTGATCTTGGCGACGCCCGCAGCGATGGCACCGTCGATGTACTCCATGCGGATGCCGGAGCCGCCGTGCAGCACTAGCGGCACGCCGGCCGCCTTCCTCAGGGCGCGGATACGCTCGACGTCGAGTCGAGCCTGCACCTTGGGCTGGTCCTTGGTCGCCTGCGCGATCGCGCCATGCACCGATCCTGCCGATACGGAGAGCCAGTCGATGCCCGACTCGCAGGCATAGCGCGCGGCCTCGTCGGGCTCCGTGAAGCCGCGGCGCTCCGCGAAGAGCGTCTCGTAGGGCGGGAGTGGACCGGCGCCATGGCCCAGTACGGCGCCCAGCTCTGCCTCCACGGCGGCGCCCGTCTCGGCCGCCATGCGCACCGTCTCGGCCGCGACGGCCAGGTTCTCCTCGAACGGAAGGCGCGAGCCGTCCACCATGACGGAGTGGTAGCCGCACGCGAGAGCCTCGCGTATGTAGGCGCGCCACTCGACCCGCATCTCGTCCTCGTCGATGACGGGGATGTGGTCAAGGTGCAGGCTCACGTGGCGCGGGTCCGCGTGGCGCTCGTACTCGCGTGCGGCGGCGGTGGGCGAGACTGCCTCGAACTTGGTGAACTCGAGACGCGCCACCTCCATCATGCCGAAGGCGCCATGCTCCGCGAGCGCTTGGCACACCGGCTCGGCCATGGGCAGGTAGGGCACGTTGAAGGCCAGCACCGCCTTGCCGCTCGCCTCGGCGGCGCGGACCAGTCTCTTCACGTCGGGCGACGAGGTTCTAGACATAGGGGCTCGGCTGCCTCCACGGCGGTAAGTGCGGCGTCCTCGCGGGCGGCCGCCTGACTCTGGTCCGACGCGAGCCCGCCGAACTCCTCCCGCCGGGGCACGGCAGGGGAACCGCATTCGCGCGCCGAACACGCCGTACGGTCGGGCGCCCCTCCGGATGGCGCCCCAGGAGAGGCACTGGGATGCGAATCACAGCTACGCTGACGGCGCTGGCTGTTCTGGCGACGCCGCTGGCATATGCAGCCGCTTCGCGCTCCGCGGCGGCGGAAGGCGCCGGCCGCGATGTATATGCCGATACGTGGATCGCGACCGACTCGATCGGCCGCACGCTGCCGGACGCGCGCACGGTCGGTCCGCCCAGAGCCGGGAGGTTCGTCGGCATCTTCTACTTCGTCTGGCACGGCCAACATGGCGTCGGCGGGCCCTACGACATCACCCGCATACTGGCCGAGAACCCCGACGCGCCGCGCTGGGGGCCGCCGAACGCCTTCCATCACTGGGGCGAGTCGGAGTGGGGCTACTACCTGCCGGACGACGAGCAGGTGATCCGCAGCCACGCCCACGCGCTCGTGAACGCCGGCGTTGACTTCATCGCCTTCGACGTGACGAACGCGTTCACCTACGACGCGGTCGTGCGCCGGCTCATGGAGGTCTACACAGACATCCGCCGGAAGGGCGGCCGGACGCCGCAGATCACATTCCTCCTGAACTCCGGCGCCCCCGACGTGGCGCGCCGGCTCTATGAGAGCATCTACAAGCCCGGGCACTTCGCGGACCTCTGGTTCCGCTGGCAGGGCAGGCCGCTGCTGATGGCGAGCCCGGAGGGGCTGTCGGAAGAGATGCGGGCCTTCTTCACGCTGCGCCAGAGCTGGGCCTGGAGCGCCGCCGCCTGGTTCGGCGACGGGCGCGACAAGTGGCCGTGGCTCGACCACACGCCCCAGAAGCCAGGCTGGCACACGCCCGGCAAGCCGGAGCAGATCCCCGTGGCGGTGGCCCAGCACCCCACCACGAACATCGGCCGCAGCCATCACGGCGGACGTCAGCCGCCCGAGACGGAATGGCGAACCGACGAGGGACCCTACTTCTCCGAGCAATGGAGGCGCGCGCTCGAAGTAGACCCTGAGGTGGTGTTCATAACCGGCTGGAACGAGTGGGTGGCCCAGCGCTTCCTCTCGGATGGCAGTCACATGCTCGTGGGCAGGCGGCTCCCGCAGGGCGAGACCTACTTCGTGGACGTCTACACCCGCGAGCACAGCCGCGACATCGAGCCGATGAGAGGAGGCTACACGGACAACTACTACTACCAGATGAAGGGCTACATCCGCCGCTTTAAGGGGGCTCGCGAGCAGGCGCCGGCCTCCGCTCCGCGCACGGTTCGCATCGATGGCCGGTTTGACGACTGGCGCGGCGTGCGGCCGGAGTACCGTGACGTGGCCGGCGACCCGATCCGCCGCGACCATCCCGGTTGGGGCGAGGCGAGCCCCGGCGTGCCGCGGCGCTACGTGAACCGGACGGGGCGCAACGACTTCACGGAGCTGCGCGCCACCCACGACGCGCGCCACGCCTACTTCCTCGCCGAGTGCGCCGCGCGGATAACCCCTCGCACGGGCGATTCCTGGATGCTGCTGCTCATCAACGCTGATCGCAACGCCCGCACCGGCTGGCACGGCTACGACGTGCTGGTGAACCGGCGAGCGGCGGGTGGCGGGGAGGTGAGCGTCGAACGGTGGTCCGCCGGCTCGTGGCGTCCCTCGGGCAGGGCGCGCATGCGGGCCGCGGGCGCACGGCTCGAGCTGGCGGTGCCCCGGACGGTCCTTGGGGTCCCGCGGGGAGCAGCGCCTGCGTTCGACTTCCAGTGGGTAGACAACGTGGGTCCGCTCACCGACCCGGTCTCCTTCGCGGTGAACGGAGACGCCGCGCCGGACCGTCGCGCCAACTACCGCTACCAGGGGCGCGCATCCGCGGGGCGAGCCCGCGGGGCGCGGTGAGCCGGGCCCGCTCCGCGTGCCGCGCTGACAGGCGGTCCTCCCGGCACGAGGAAACGCGCACCCGACTGGCGCAACTTCCATCGGCGCGCCCGTTGGCCTGACCAGGCGCGCCCGGCTCGCTGACTGGGCGAGCCGCGCGGGACGAGGGGGCGACGATGGACTGGTCCACCGTGCGCGGTTTCAACTACCAGCCGAGCTACGGCACGACCGGGCTTGAGCTCTGGATGCGGTTCGACGCGGCGACGGTCGACCGCGAGATTGGGCTGGGGAAGCGATACTTCCCCTGCATGAACGCGCTGCGCATCTGGCTCTCGTGGGACGCGTTCAAACGGGATCCCGCCGCGTTCGCGGCCCACTTCGAGCAGGCGCTGGCGATAGCGGACCGGTACGAGTGCGTGGTGATGCCGGTCCTCTTCAACCGCCGGCACGACGCGACGCTGGACTACGGCGGCGCCTACATCGACCACTTTCTGCACGGCGCGAGCTGGGTGCAGTCCGCCGACATGTTCGGCCCCTACCTCAAGGCAGTCGTCGGCGCGCACGCGGCCGACCCCCGCATCGTGGCGTGGGACCTCTGCAACGAGCCCTTCTCGTACGTTTCGCCGACCGACCGCATCCCGGAGATCGTGGGTGCGGAATACGCGTGGCTACGGGGCCTGCGGGACCGGTGCAGGGTCCTCGGTGCGCAGGCGCCCATCACGATCGGCATCCATTCCGGCCACGCGCGTGCGGGGCTGGAGCAGGTCGACGACATCTGCGATCTCCTCTCCATCCACCCGTACTGGGTACCGGGCGGCTCCCGCACGAAGGCCGAGTACGAGAGGCTGCTGGACCAGTACGTGGACGTGGCGCGGCGTGCGCGCAAGCCGATCATCGCCTCGGAGACATGCTGGGGCTCGCTGGACGACGCGGCTCGCGTGGCGATCATCCGGTACACGCTCGATCAGCTACGGCAGCGCGGCATCGGGTGGTTCGCCTACCTGCTGCACCACAGCCTGATCGCCGACGCCCACCGGCCCGAGCACGGGCCGGTGGGGCCAGCCGGCAGCCTGGCGTTCATCGAAGCGGACGGGACGCTCCGCCCGGGCCACGACGCGTTCAACGACTACTGAGCGTCACTCGGCGGCGCGCAGCCTAACGGCCGTGTAGGGCCGGCCGGGCATCTCCAGCCGGAACGGCGGCGTGCGCACGCCCTCGACCGGCGTCACGGCCATGCCCCACGTATCCAGAATGTCCACGCGGAACGGCCGCTGAACCGGCGGGTCGAACGTGTACTCGGCCGGCTGCCGCGCGCCGAAGTAGAAGAGGAACTCCGTCTCGTCGCGCGCGGCGGCCCACATGTCCGAGCGCCAGCGCACCGGCTCGTAGCCGGTCGGAGGGCCTTCCTCCACGATCCGGCGCAGGAAGGCGATGCGCGGCGCGCTCTCGCCGCGCAGCACACCGCCCTTCGACCACCACAGTTCGTCCGACGGGTGCAGGTAGGTCTCGCCGTGGCCGACGTACCCGCCGCCGATCGTGCCCAGCCAAAAGCGGTGGGCCATCTCCTCTGCGGTCAGGTTGCCCCACAGCGTCTCGATGTTCCCCTCGTAGCAGCACTCGTCCACGACGACGGGCTTGTTCCATCGGTCGCGCCACTCGGCTACGCGCCGCAGCTCGGAGGACTGCGCGCTAACATGCGTGACCCACGGTTTTCCGTGGTCGTACCAGCGCACGCCGTTGTGGATAGAGCGCAGCCGCCCGTGCGGGTCCGCCGCCTGAACCACGCGGAAGCAACCGTCCCAGTCTTCCTCGCTCCAGACGGGCTGGAAGTCGTACTCGTTAGCGAGCGACCACCAGACGTTGGCGAACGCCGCGAGCCGCGCCACGACGTAGCGCAGGTAGCGGTCACGGTCGTGGGCGTTCATCGCCGGGTAGCCCCAGCGGTCATAGGGGTGGAAGAGGATGACGTCGGCCTGCACGCCGAGGCGCGCCAGGTCCGCCACGCGCCGGTCCAGTAGCTGAAAGAAGGCGGGGTCCGGCAGGCGGAAGTCGCGCCCGCCTTCCGCTGCCGCCGGGTAAGGGTGCATCGGCGGCTCGTTCTCGTTGAACCGGTAGTGCTTGGGGAAGACGCACATCCGCAACTTGTTGAAGGGCGCCTCCGCAAGCGTCCGCAGCGTCTGCTCCTGCACCTCGATCGGCTGGTGCACCCAGGCGTAGCACGTGGTGCCGAAGGAGAAATGCGGGGCGCCGTCCACGTGGCGGAAGTGGCGGCTCGCCACCAGCACGGGCCCGTGCGAACCCTCCGGCGCCGGTCCGCAGTCGAACTCGCCTCGCGTGATGAGCTCGGGGTGCGCGCTCTGTGTTGCGAAGCGCCATCGGCCCGGGCGGTCCGGCATCCATCGGGCGCGGTAGACGTTCCCGCCGTCCCAGAAGCCCGCCGCCTCGCCCACTGGCTCGCCCTCCGGGCCGCTCATCTGCAGCACCAGCGGCGCAGGCGCGCCGGGGTCGGCGATGCTCCCGCACCGCAGCGCCACCTCGAAGAGTCCGTACTGCTCCACCTCTCGGGTCCAGTTTCCGGGAATGGGCGATGTCACCCCAGTCTCCTTTCTCCCCTGGCTCCGCCGAACCGGCTTGCGGGCGAGTGCGAAAGCGCCACGCCTCCACGGCAGGGCATTGCCGTTGTAGCCGACCGCCAGCACGGAGGCATCGGCGACCCGCGGGCCGTGGACGTGGTCGGCGGCCTCCAGGACCGTCCGCGCCGGCCACGGCGACTTGCGCGCGTCCGCCGGCGCATGGAACCATCCGATGCGGCCACACTCCTCGGACGGTCCCAGCACCACGTCGAGGCGCCGATCGCCGTCGATGTCGGAAAGGCCAGACCGATGCCTGATCAGGCGCCACGGCGGCGAACCGGTGGCGCGCCCAGGCGCCGCCGCCCAGCGTGCGCGGACAATCGAGCCAGTAGCCGTTCTCCACCAAGTCGGGCCTACCGTCGCGGTTCAGGTCGCCCGCGGCCATGTCCTCGCCACCGCCCTCGGAGCGGACGACGACGGAGGACCAGAGGCCACCCGAGCGGCGCCAGACCACCATTGGGCCGTCCTGGACTCGCCCGGCCACATCCAGCAGGCGGTCGCCGTCGAAGTCGGCGATCACGACATCGTGGACGCAGCGCGCCTGCCTGCCGATCGTCGTGCGCCGCCACGGCGCCGTGAACGGGCCGCCATGATGCCGCGGGTTTGGTGTAGTTCCGGATCTCGCCGCGCTCGCCAACCGGCGCCACCAGACCCGGATCGCGACCGCGCTCCGTGCCGGCGGCGGCCACGTCCGTCGTGACTCCTCGTCCACCCCGTCGTACACTCGCCTGCGCCAGTCCGGAGCGCGATAGAGAGCGAGCGTGCTGCGCGGTCTGCCGCCCGCCACGATGGCGTCGAGGCGCCCGTCGCCGTCCAGGTCCGCGACCACCTTGCAGTCACAGTACAGGCTGCGGCCGATGGTTGAGTGGCTGACCTCCACGCTCGCCGCCGGCGGCGGACAGACCTGGCGTGGCGGCGGCGAGTGGGGCCGACAGCCATACTCGGAGTCGAGTCTGCATGGCGGCTCTACCGACGCTCCAGCAGGTAGGCGCGGTCCGCGCCGCCGCTCGTGCCTTCCGCGCGCCACGGTCCGGCGGCGCCATCGGCGTTCGGTTGCCGGCGCCACGTGCCCGCTGCAGGGTCGTACTCGCGCACGCGGTACCGCCCCGCCGCCATCCGCAGGGCAGCCGGCCTGCCCTCCGGCAGGTAGAGCGCGTACGTCCGACCGGGCTCGGCCAGGCACATGGCGCCGGAGTCGGTCAGCTCGTTGCGCGGGTTGCACCGCCACCATGGGAACGACTCGAAGAAGGCGCGCATGTGGCCGTAGCCCACGAGCATCGTCATCGTGTCGTCGCCGTAACCGTTGATCCAGCCGCCGGCGGGCGTGGCCCGCTCGCCCGTGGTCTGGTAGCCTCCCGCCATCACCATGCCCCAGGCCAGTCGCCGGCGGTTGTCGGGGGAGCGGGCGGGCGGCAGCTTACCTCCGCCCCACGGCGGATAGTGGTCCTCGTAGCCGTACTCCTCGTTCACCTGCGGCATCGGCCGGCCCGTGTCGGCCTGTTGCCGGCGCTTCTGGAGCATGAACGCGTGGCCGCCGTGCTCGTCCCAGCTCTGGTGCAGGGCGTAGTCCGCCCACGGGTCGCTCCGGAAGGGGAACTCCCCATGCCCGTGCACCGAGATGAGGTGCCCGTACGGGTCGCGGGAGCGCAAGTAGGCGCCCATGTGCCGCACCCAGGGCTCATTGCGGAAGAGATGCCATTCGTTTGTCACGTCCCACATCACGTTGCTGAACGCCGCGAACCGGGCCGCCGCATACCGGTAGAAACGCTCCTCGTCTGGCGTGACGGGGCCGGTTCTCGGGAACGGGTATACGCCCGGCCGGGCGCCGTCGACGTAGAAGATGATCGAGACGACCATGTCAAGACCGCGCGCGTGGCGCACCATGCCCTCGTAGCGTCGCCAGAAGGGGAGGTGGAACCGCGTGATGTCGTAGCCTGGGTTCTCCACGTCGTCCGGGCGCGCGGCCGGCCACGGGTCGAGCACGAAGCGGAACCGTGGGCTCGCGAACACCTCCTCGTGCCACGCGCGGCCGTCGCGCACACGCCCGCTCAGAGCGGCGCGGACCCGGTTCACGCGTAGACGTGCGAGCCGGTCGAGGGCGGCTTGTATGCGTGCGTCGTCGTTCCCCGCGAGCCAGTAAGCGGTCGTGCCGTTGTAGAAGTATCTCTCGCCTGTGGCAGCCCAGACGAAGTGCCATGGGTACGCCGGGTCGACCCGCACGCCGCCGCGCCGCCTCCCTCTGCGAGCGGTGAAGGCGCCCGTCGCGGCGGCGACCCCCGCGCGGTCGCGGTAGGTGACCGTGTAGCGGTGGCGCCCGGGAGCGGTGGGCATGAACCGGATGCGGTGCACCGTTCCGTCCTCGGAGTCGCAGAACCCGTCGACGTTGAGCGTACGGCCGCGCGGTCCCGTGAGCGTGCCGCGCACTTCCGCATCGACGAACGGGTTGGGCGCGTCTGGCCTCTGGACGCGCACCACCACCTCGACGTAGTCCCACGCGTCCAGGACCGCAGCGGGCCTCTCGAACCGGACGCCGGCCCGCTCGGCACTGGCGCGGGCAGCCAGGGCCGCTGTAGCCAGGGCGCCAGCGCTGTGCTTCAGGAACTCACGACGGTCGGGCATGGCTTGTCTCCTTGCGCTCCGCACCCGCTGACACCTTCAGCACGGCGCCGCTTGTGATCTCCCGAACCAGCTCGCGGCGCTCAGTGATGGGCAGCGCTGCAGTGCGATGTGCACTCATGGACGAACATGGCTAACGAGGAGCTCACTGAGATGCAGCGTTGGCAACCACACCGCACCAAGGGACGACCCCTCACTGAGCAACCTGCTGGGACAGCACAGCTCGCAGCAGATGGGCATTGCGTGCTTCATCGCGAGATGGCCTCCATTGCGCCGTCGAGGTCGACGTGGTAGACCGCGCGATACCCCTCGTGGATCGAGTCGAGGGTGACGGAGCGGCCGCCCGGCATCCAGCGCGGGTGCAGATCGCAGCGGAGGTCGACCTGCTCGCCCTGCGTGTGTTCCGAGAGGAACTGGCCGACGGTCGCGCCGCGCCGGGTCGCCGTGTCGTACAGGATGAGCGAGCGGCGGGGCCCCTCGCCCTCCGGGTAGCCGTCGTAGAGGACCCAGCGTCGGTCCGGCGACCACGAGCAGTGCCCGTCAGCGCAGAAGACGTCGTCCAGAGGCCGGGTCTCGCCGGTCCGATCGTCCAGCAGGAGGAGCTGGCCGGCCGCGCCTGGGCCGGGCCTGGCCCACACGAGCAGCGTCGAGGCGTCGCGCCAGTGGTAGTGGGAGGCCATGCCCCAGACCGGGTGCAGCCGGAGGTCGCTTCCGCCGGCGCTGGCGCTGAGGAGGAAGGTCTCCCAGTCGCCGCCTGGGCGCTCCGGGAAGGTGCGGAGCAGGAACACGAAGCGGCTTCCGTCGGGGCAGAAGGTGAGGTGGTTCACCACCACCTTGCGGTCTTCAGTGCGCCAGCCGCAGCGCTCGACGAAGGCGGCTGCTTCGGCGAGCGAGAGCAGGCGCCGCACGTCGCCGGAGGGTATCGCCATGCGCCAGATGCCGCTGCCGGATGGGGCCGGTTCGTTCGCGCAGGGGTCGGGGGCTTCCTCGTAGCCGTACCCGGGCCGGAAGTCGTAGAGGCGTGCCATGTCTATGCAGAGAGCGGCGGAGCCGTCGGGCGCGATGTTCGCGACGGGCAGCGGCAGGAGGCGGCGCTCGCCCGTCCGCACGTCGCGGATCGCGGCCCCGAAGCGACCGGCCTCGTAGACGTTGTACACGCAGCCGTCCTGCGAGCCGGGTAGCCACTGGAGCATCGAGCCCTGCTGGAAGTTCCACGCGAGGGTCTCACCGAACGGGGCGAATCCGGGCTCGGCGTCCAGCGCGAGATCGACGAGACCCACCTCTGCCGCGTCGCCCGGCGCCGGGAAGCGGTCCCGGAAGCCGACGCGGTGGCACAGGTGGCGGCCCTCCGAACTGCAGGCCCGCACGTCGTAGTACCCGAAGAAGCAGTGCTCACCGGCAGGCGTCAGGCGTCGTACCGGGAGCGGCGGCGCATCTACCATGGTGGGGGCGCCTCCTGAGGAGCTTCGTGGGGCGGTGGTTTTACTAGCGGGCCCCGTCTCCTGCCGGGGTCGGAGTCTGCTACCGCGGGGCGCGCTCGTGCGAGGGGCGGAGCAACTCCTTGAGCTCCTCGATGGACCACTTCGCCTGAACGGTCGCATCGGTGTCCTCCGCCATCGTGTCGACGTAGGCGCCAAAGAGGTGCGATTTGCGCTGCAGGACCTGATGAATGCGTTCCTCAATCGTTCCTTGCTGGACGTAGCTGTAGACGAACACCGTCTTCCTCTGGCCCTGGCGCCAGCATCTGTCTTCTGCCTGCCGCTGGTCCATCGGGTTCCAGGTGAGGTCGAAGTGATAGACGTAGCTCGCCTCCTGCAGGTTGAGCCCGCGACCAGCGGCCTTCACCGACATGAGCAGGAGGCGACCATCCTGCTTGAAGCTCCCAACCACCCGCTCGCGCTCCTGCGGGCTCATGCTGCCATGGAAGAGGAGCGGTCGGAAGTGGCGCCAGCGGCGTGCCAGATACTCGAGCGTGTAAATCCAGCGCGTGAAGACAACCACTTTGTTCGTGGGATCACTGTCGAAGACGATGCCGAGTTGGTCACCGACCTCCTCGGCCTTGGCGCTCTCACCGCTCTCTTTGTGGACGCTGCATATCTGGAGCAGCTCGTCGATCAGCGCGAAGATGTGAATGCGCGTCAGGGGCG
>DATIKM010000161.1:0-2107 GCA_035477595.1 Chthonomonadales bacterium | reverse complement strand
CTCACGCTCCGCGCGGAGGCGGGTGTCCCAGCAACCCCGTCTCCACGATGCGCAAGCCGGGGCCCGATGCGTTCTCTCCCAGGTCCAGCCGCGCCACGCGGGCCTCGCAGGGCGCGAAGGAGGCTCTCAGGCGCAGCCTGCCGCCCGAGGTCGTCTCCGCCACCTGCCGGAACGAGGCGCCGTCTTCGGACACGAGCACCCTCCACCGCTCGGGCACGCGTGACGGTCCCACGAACTGCCCGTCGCCCGCGTAGAGCTGGACGAACGCGCCCGCCAGCGTCGTCATCCTGGGCAGCTCGATGTCAATCACCTCGCGCTGCTGGGCGTCCGCCAGCGTGACCCCGTCGAACACGCTGCCGTCGATCAGGTTGCCGAGCGTGTTGGGCCGGTCCTGCAGCACGAGGTTCTTCTCCGCGAGGCGCGACGCGCTCCTCACCACGGCGCCCAGCCAGCGGTAGGCCAGGTTGCCTTCCTTCTCCACCACACGCAGACAGGCGTCTAGCAGGCGTCCGCCATCGCGCACGGCGCGGAGCTGCGCCCGGAAGTCCTGCAGCGGAGCGGGCCGGGGCCGGACGCGGCCGCTCTCGTCCACGAAGCGGCGGTGCGGGCAGATGACATGGCGGCCGCGCCGGTTCAGCTCCGCGATCGCGACCGCGGGCAACGTCTTCTCCAGCACCAAGATCGGTGCGTTTCGCGGGAGGGAGCGCAGCTCCGCGGTCAGGACCGGCTCGATCTGCTCGGGCGGCAGGTCGTCGTAGAGGTGATCGTAGGCCTCCGCGTGGTTCAGCCGGGTGATCGAGTAGTTCCAGGTCTCCTCGGGGAAGTAGACCAGGATGCGCCCCCGGCGGTAGCGCGCGTAGCGCTCGGGCTCGGCCTCATAGGCCTTCCGCAGTCCGTCGGCAGCGCGGATCCGGTACTCGCGGCGCGTGCCGTCGAACGCGATCAGGCCGTGGGCGTCCTCCTTGCCGGCCCACACGCAGACGCCCCACGTCGGCCCGCCGGTGTCCGCGATCGCCTGGAGCGCCTCCGGCCGCGCGGCCGACACCTCGGCGGTGAGCATGCGGCGCCGCTGCGAGTCGGCGATCTTGGCGACGGTCCGGTGGTTGGCGCGCAGGAATGCAGGCCTTCCATAGACGCTCGACGCGACGACGTCGCAGACCACCGCGTGCGTGCGGATGGTGCCGTTCAGGCGGACCGGGCGCACGGACCGCGTGTCGTAGAGGCCTCCCAGCTCGTTGCACAGGCTCCCGCCCGCAAAGACCGCGCCGGGCGAGATGGCCTTCACTGCGTCGCGGATAGAGGCCAGGTTCCGGCGGTGGATGAGGTCAACCGCGAGCCGCAGGTCGTAGGTCCGGCGCGAGTCGTAGGCGTCCTCGGGCACGTTGCCGTCGCGGAAGAGCACGGGCAGCGCCACCTCGTCGAAGGTGCGGTAGCTGGCGCCCCATGCGCGGTTCAGCGCGCCGATCCGCCCTCCGTAGAGGCCCGCGAGCGTGCGGCGCCAGTCCTGGAGGAAGCGCTGGTCGGCGCGCTCCAGGCTCGTGCCGGTGTTCCAGTACCAGTTCTCATACCAGCCGTAGATGACGCGGTCGCCGTAGAGCTTCTGCACGTGCTCGACGACGCGCCGGGTGAACCAGGCGGTACGCGCGTAGGACTCCGGCAGGTGCAGGTTCATCCACTGCTTGGTGGGCCACGTCCTGCCCTCGGCCACCGGGCAGATGTAGGGGGTCATTCGCAGGCGGGCGATCTGCCCGAGGATGGTGTCCAGGCTGCGCCAATCGAGGCCGCGCCGGTCCGCCTCGGCCGGGTCGAACACGTCGCCGGGCTTCCAGGTGCAGAGCCATTCGCCGTCGAAGCCGAGCTCCCAGGGGTAGAGGGGGAAGCGCACCACGTTGAGTCCGATGTCGGCGCGCAGGCGCTCCAGCTCGGCATCGGTGGGCGGCCAGTATCGTCCCAGGTCGTGCGGGTGGCCCACGTTGTACTGGTTGATGCCGATGACCAGCCGGGGCAGGGGCGGGAATGCCTGTCGGGCTGCCGCGGTTGCCGGCGCCAGTCCGGCGGCGGCGCTCGCGAGGGCGCCCACGAACGCGCGCCGGCTGGGCGCTGCGGG
>DATIKM010000160.1:0-2959 GCA_035477595.1 Chthonomonadales bacterium | reverse complement strand
GGCACGGCTCCAGCCAGCAGTTCCTTAGCCGCGACCGGCGCGCCCGACCGCAGCGCAGCAAGCGCCGTCTCCAGCGTCGGCCGCATGGCGATGCGGTTGCCCGTCGCGACGATGACCTGGCGTATCTGCGGGATCTCGATGCCCGCGCCCGCCGCCTGTACATACAGCGGAATCACGGAGAGCACCGACTCGCCGATGGGAATCACCAGCAGGTTGCTGAAGATCACCCGCGAGCCGAGCTGGCCCAACAGCGTCTGGTACTGCGACACCGACGGGTCGGCCTTGACCTGCGACATCACGTTCTGCGGCCCGTTGATGCCCGTCCCCTTCGGGAAGCGGTAGACCACGATGGTGCCGTAGTCCTCAGGGTCGCACTTCGCGCTCATCCACGCGGCGAGGTTCGGGCGCGCGAGCGGCGTGAACGGCGTAATGATCTGGAACTTCTCGCGGTCGGAGCCGGGGGACCGCATGACCACGTAGTACGGCATCATGCGCCGGGTGCGCCCCGGGGCATCATCGGCGATCGTGGGATCGTCCGGTACCGCCCACTGATCTTCCTTGCCGTAGAAGACGCGCGGGTCCTCAACGTGGTACGTCGCGTACATGTCCCGCTGGATGCGGAGCAGATCCTCGGGGTACCGCATGTGCGCCCGCAGGTCGCTCGGCATCTCATCGATGGGCGTGAAGAGGCTAGGGAAGAGGCGCTCATAGGTGCGGATCAGCGGGTCCTCGGCGTCCGCGACGTAGAAGGTTGCCGATCCGTGGTAGGCATCCACAACGGCCTTCACGGAGTTGCGGATGTAGTTGAACCGCTGGTCGACCGTGCCGTAGACGGTGCCGATGGCGTAGGGCCGCGAGTAGGGGTACCGGTGCGTGGTGGTGTAGCCATCGAGCACCCACAGCAGCCGCCCGCGGTTGATCACCAGGTAGGGATCGTTGTCCCAGTTCAGCATCGGGGCCAGCGTCTGCACCCGCTCGCGGATATTGCGGCGGAAGAGGATGCGGCTCGTCGGCTTAAGGTCGTCGGAGACGAGCATGTTGAAGTCGCCCAGCCGGACCGACCAGGCCAGTCGCGAGAGTGTGCCGCCTAGCGGCACGCCGCCCCTGCCGGTGTACCGCGTCTCCTGATGGCCCTCCTTGGCAGGGAAGGCGAACTCGTTCGGTCGCGCTCCCACGAACACATAGTTCATGGCCAGTTCGCCATAGTAGATCTGCGGGACCTCGACCTCGATCCCGGGCACGGTCGATGTCACCGGGATGTCGCTCAGGAAGTACGTCGGGAGACCCTCTGCGTCGATCTCGTTCACCGGGCTCATCACCACGCCGTACCCGTGCGTGTAGATCAGGCGCTCGTTCTGCCAGGTGCGTGCCTGCGGCGGCAGGTCCTCCGTGTAGAGCTCGCGAGCGGCCAGCATCACCTGGCGCATGCGCCCGCCGATCTGGTAGCGATCGACGTCGATGTTGTATTCACCGGCGGTCATGGGCGAGGTGGGGGGCAGCGAGAACCGGTAGTAGGTTGCCAGCGCTTCCTTGGCCCGGTAGACCGCCCCGAGCTGCGGCAAGTCCCACAGCCGCACGTTCTCCAGAGTGGCGCGGTTCTGGTCCAGTTCGGATGCCGTCACCTCCATCTCGGGGGTCACGTTAACCACCTGCACCCTGTCGAGACCGTAGGCCCTGCGCGTGGCGGCGATGTCCCGCTCGATGAAGGGCCGCTCCCTGGCGAACTGGTTCGGCACCACCATGACGCGCTGGACAATCGCGGGCCAGATGCCCCCGGTGACCACCACCAGCACGAGCCACACGACCGCGCCCACGATCGGCACTCGGAAAGGTCTCTCGCTGCGCAACACGAGCAGGCAGAGCAGACCCACGACAGCCATCGCGGCGGCCTGCACGGTTAGGCCGGGCAGGCGGGCATTGAGGTCGGCGTACCCCGCCCCGAAGTAGATCCGGTTATCGGCGAAGAGCAGCTCGTAGCGCGACAGCCACTGGCCCCAGGCGATCGCGAAGGCGATGCCCGCCAGCAGCACGAGCAGATGACGGCGCACGTGCGGCGCGAAGACGGCCTTGCCGGTCGAGAGCACGTCGATGCCCTGGTCGGCGTAGTAGTAGGCCGCCACGGCCGCCGCTGTGAACCCGAGCGAGAAGAGCAAGAGGCCCTGAAGGTAGTTGAGCATCGGCAACTGGAACACATAGAAGCCGATGTCGCGCCCGAACACAGGGTCCACCTCGCCGAAGGGCACCCCGCGCATGTAGAGCAGGTATTCCGACCAGTGGGTGGCGGCGTTCCCGCCCACCAGGAAGGCCATCACCACAGCGAGCGCCACCGCTCCCCACTTCGCCACGCGCCGCACGACCTGCGCGAACTCCTCGCGCTCGAAGTCCACTATGCGTGGCCGCGGCCGCCCCGTGCTGAGGCGCTGAGCGAGCCAGAGGTTGGCGTAGAGCAGCACGAAGAAGAGCGCGCCGAACCCGAAGAAGAGCATGACGCGGCTCAGCACGATGGTGGAGAAGACGCCCGGCTGCTGCAGTTCGCGGAACCACAGCCAGTCCGTGTAGAGCCGAGCGGCCTGGAACCCAAACAGGACCACCCCCACGACCACCGCGATGAGGACATAACGCAGGATGCGCAACCACAACCGGCCCGTGCGCGCGGGCTTCGAGCTTGGCAATCGGGGCTCCTTCTCCGCCGACGGGCGGGCCATGGGTAGTATACACGATGCCGGTCGGCCCGAACGCCCGCTGGGCGCGCGGGTACAATGTGGGCGTCAGGCGAGGCGCGGTCAGAACGCGAGGCGTCGCCCCGCCGAAGCGCGCTGCGTCCCCGTGGTCTCACGCGGGTCGCCGCCCACGGCAGCTACCATGCTCCTCTCGGTCAGCGGTGTCGAGAAGGCCTTCGGCGCGGAGATCCTTCTCTCCGACGTCTGTTTCCGTCTCGCCTGGCAGCAGAAAGTGGGGC
>DATIKM010000159.1:0-12881 GCA_035477595.1 Chthonomonadales bacterium | reverse complement strand
GGGGGAGGAGGCGCAGGCGGCGCTTGGGGAACGGGTTCGCGCCGCTCCCTCCGATCCCTCGGTAGCGGCGCTCCAACGCCAGCTCGTCGCCGCCGCGGCGTCGGCGCGTGAGCGCTCCATCACCCTCGGCGAATGGGAGTGCCCGCCGACATCCACCGTCGGCGCCACGGCGGTTCAGCCAGGGCTCGGCCATCTCCGCAGCCGATCTGCGACAACACCGTAGAGGAAGGCGACCTCCAGGCGTCCAACCTGCCTGCAACCGGCGGCCCGCAAGGCTGCCACTCAGCGAGGTAACGCATCCATGCACCGGTGGCGCCAGTACGCAACCGCAGCCTTGGTGGCCTGCGCCCTCCTACTGCTGGGGCCCGCCGCGCTTTCGGCGGCGCAACAGACGGCCCGCGGCGTGGTGTTCCATGACCAGAACCGCAACGGCATCCGCGACGCTGGTGAGCCAGGGATCCGCGGTGTGCGCGTCTCCAACCAGCGCGACGTGGTCGCTACGGACTCCGAGGGCCGGTACGCGCTCCCGGTCACCGACGACAGCATCGTCTTCGTCATTAAGCCGAGCGGCTGGACGCCGCCGCTCACCACGGAGCGCGTGAAGCGGTTCTACACGATCCACAAGCCGGCGGGCTCGCCCCCGCTGCGCTACGCCGGCGTCGCGCCAACCGGGCCGCTCCCGGCATCGATCGACTTCCCGCTGACCCCCCAGCGCGAGCCGCGCCGCTTCCGCGTGCTCGTGTTCGGCGACACCCAGCCCCGCAACCAGGAGGAGGTCGACTTCATCGCCCACGACGTCGTCGCGGACCTCATCGGCTCGGACGCGGCATTCGGCATGTCCCTCGGGGATGTGGTGTTCGACGACCTCACGGTCTTTGAGAACCTTAAGCGGACGAAGGCGCTCATTGGCATCCCGTGGGTCTATGTCCACGGGAACCACGACACCAACATGGACGCGCCGGAGGACCGCCTCAGCGACGAGACCTGGGAGCGCTACTTCGGGCCGAACTACTACGCCTTCGACTGGGGCCGCGTGCACTTCGTGGTGCTGGACAACATCCACTGGATCGCCCGCACGGAGACGACCCGAGCCCGCTACGTGAGCCGCCTCGGCGCCGAGCAACTCGCCTTCGTCCGCAATAGCCTCGCGCACGTCCCGAAGGACCGGCTCGTCGTGCTCCTGATGCACATCCCCATCATGGGCACGGAGGACCGTGAGGAGCTCTTCCGCCTGCTGGAGGACCGGCCCCGAACCGTCTCCTTCTCTGCGCACTGGCACACCCAGGAGCACCGTTTCCTTGGTTCGGACGACGGCTGGCGAGGACGCACGCCGCACCACCACTTCATCGCCGCTACCGTGAGCGGGAGCTGGTGGTCCGGCGCTCCTGACGAGCGCGGCATCCCCCACGCCACGATGAGCGACGGCGCGCCGAACGGGCACTCCGTGGTCACGTTCGACGGTGATCGCTACTCCATCGTCTTCCGAGCCGCTTCACGTCCGGCGTCCTACCAGATGAACATCCACACGCCCTCGGAGGTCGCGGCCGCCGAGTCCGCCACCACTGAGGTGCTGGCGAATGTCTTCGCGGGATCGCCGCGGTGCCAGGTGGAGATGCGTATTGGAGGCGGGACGTGGCTGCCGATGGAGCGGGTGCTGCGTCCCGACCCCGCGTTCGTCGAGATGAAGAGGCTGGAGGCCGGCCCTAGGCCCCCGCCGGGACGTGCGCTTCCGGTCCCCCAGCGGTCCTCCCACCTCTGGATGGCGCGCCTTCCGGCGGGCATCGAGCCGGGAACGCACGTGGTGACCGTCCGCACGACGGATCAGTTCGGTGCGCGACACGAGGGCAAGCGCGTGTTCCGTGTCCGGTAACCGGAGGGGCTGACGCACCATGGCGCTCCCCTTCTGGCTGGCGAGCTCCATGGTACCCGCCGTCAATCGTGCCTGCGCGGCAGGAGACCGGCGGTTCGCGTAGAATAATGGTCACGGACGCCGTGCGAGGCGCCGCAGCGAATGGGGAGGGAAGACGGATGGATGAACAAACGGGCGGGCTGGCGCGACGGGACCTCCTGCGCGCAGCGGCGCTGGGCGCCGCGGTCGCAGCGACGCCCAGCGCGGGGCGCGCGGCGTCGACTCAGGCCAACAGCCGCATCGGCCTGGGCTTCATCGGCGTGGGCGGACACGGCACGAACCTGCTCCACCAGCAAGTGAGGCGCTCCCGCGAGAGGGGCGATGTCGAGGTCGTGGCGGTCTGCGATGTGTGGGATCGCCGCACGCAGAACTGCGTCAACTACGCAGGCGGGCAGGCGCAGGGCACCCGCGACTACCGTGAGGTGCTGGCGAACCCCCGGGTCGACGCCGTCGTCATCGCGACGCCGGACCACTGGCACGCGCGGCAGACGATCGACGCTATGCGAGCCGGCAAGGACGTCTACTGCGAGAAGCCGCTCACCCTCTACTGGGACGAGGCGCGCGACGTGGCTCGCGTATCGCGGGAGACGGGCCGCGTCCTACAGGGCGGCGCCCCGGGTGGGTCCGACGGCAACTGGTGGACTGCCCGCGATGTGACCATGGGCGGGGGAATCGGACCCGTCATCTTGTTCCAGGGCGGCGCTTTCCGCAACGACCCCGCCGGCGACTGGAACTGGGGCATTCAGCCCGCAAGGCCGGGCGTGGACCTGGACTGGGACATGTGGCTAGGGCACCGCTTCGGCCTCGCGCCGAGGCGCCCCTACGATCCCGAGCGCTTCAGCCGCTTCCGCAAGTTCTGGGACTACAGCGGCGGGCTGGCCACGGACCTCCTGTACCACACATACGCAGCCCTTGCGCTCGCAATCAACCATGAGCTCCCCTACCGGGTGACAGCGGGCGGGGGCCAGCCTATCTTCAACCTGCGGAATGACCGGCGCGAGGTGCCGACGCTCTTCACGATGGGTGTGGACTACCCGAGCCAGTGCTCCATGATGCTGATCGGCTCGCAGGTGAACGATCACGGCGTCGGGAGTGAGGTACGTGGACAGAAGGGCGTGATGTGGGTGGGCGGTGACGGCGTCACGGTGCGCCCGCAGGAGCCGTTCCGCCGCGAGATGCTTGAGATGGCCAACACGCTACCGTGCTACAGAGGCGCGGAGGTGGTCACCCGCAGGGATGGTGACACCACGGTGCTCGAATCGATCCGCGTGCCGCGCCGCCACAACTACGACCACTGGGACAACTTCTACCAGTGCATCCGCTCACGCCAGCAGCCCACGCTCAACGCTGAGCGCGCTTACAAGGTGATGGTGCCGATCGCGCTATCGATCATCTCGTTCCGGCAGGGCCGCACCGTCTTCTTCGATCCGGCCAGGGAGACGGTGGTGAACCGGAACCCGCTGCCAGTCCAGGCTTGACGCCCACCGCGCTCAGTCGCGGAGACCTCTCAGGTCTACCCGCAGCCGGCGGTTCTCGCGCCGCACCTGGGCGAGCGTGAGCCGCGTGCGACGTAGGCAGGCATCGCGCGCCGCGATGGTGGCCACGCAGCTATCCACCGCGGCGCGCACGGTGTCGTTCGTGGCGTCGCCGGCAAGCACCGCCTTGTGGAACGTGGCGATGTTGCGGATCGCGCCGGCCTCGTAGAGGTTCGCCACCTCCTCCCTCACGGCGTCGGTGTCCGTGAGCAGCGTGGCGGTGCCGCTGTAGGCGACGTTCGCGAAGCCGCCATGCCCGTGCACCAGGCTCGCGCAGAAGTCGAAACCCGTCAGCCGGTCGTTCAGGTGCCGGGCACGGTGGTTGTGGAGCAGGCCTCCGGCGTACTCGAACGTGATCGAGTAGAGGTCGTGCGTGTCGCCGTGCGGGCTCGGGCGTCCGCGGGTCGAGACGCCCATCGCAGCCACCGGCGTCGCGCCGGCAACCCACATCGCTGCGTGGACCGCGTGGATGCAGGCGTTGCCGTGATAGCCGCCGCCGAGGGCTGTGTCGTTCACCCAAACAAGGTTTCGCAGGCGGTTCTCGATGGTCCTGCCTAGAGGCGGATCGTTGAACTGGCCGCCGAAGTAGTGGCTGTTCAGCATGACCACCTTGCCGATCTCTCCCGCGCGGACGCGGCGCACCACCTCGGCGTTGCCGGGATCCGTGGGCATCTGGTAGTCCACCAGGAACACGCGCCCGGCCCTCGTGAGCCTCGCGGCGGCCTCCTCGACGACGCGGCAGCCCCAGGCGTCCACCGCGACCGGCTTGGCCATGAAAACGTGGAGTCCGGCCTCCGCCGCGGCGACGGCGTGCTCCGGGAAGAAGAAGGGCGGCGTCTCCAGCGCCACGGCCTCGACGCCACTGTCCATGAGCCGACGGTAGCCGCCCAGGCCCGAGAAGCGCCGGCCAGCGGGCGTGCCCACCGCGTTGCCGCAGGCGTCTGCCGCGTCCTGGAAGTAGTCCGCCACGGCGGCGATCTCGTACCCGCCGTGTCGCAGAAACAACTGCGCGATCCAGGCCCCGCGCCCGCCACAGCCCACCACGCCAAGCTTCACCTTGCGCGACTGCGCCCGCGCGACCGGTGGTGCGGCGCCGCTCAGGGTCGCCGCGGCGGCGGCAGCCAGCACCGACCGCCGGCTCGGAGGCCTCCGGCTCTCACTCCTGTCACCCATCGGACCCTCTCCCATCGTTCGCCTCCTCTGCACCGCCTCACGCCGCGCGGCTCGCGCATCCGGCCCCGGCGCGCCGCCTGCCACCGTCACCGCCGCCCATCATCCGCCCAGGCGGGCGGCGCGGCGACCTCCTGAGGCGCGCCGCCGCAGCGGAGCGAGTCCGCCGCCGCGCAGCCCGCGGCCACGCTCATCCGGCCCGCCAGCGGCGTCGCGACCGGGTCCTTGCCCTCCAGCACCATGTCGAGGAAATCCTCGCAGATGACCGTGTCCGCTCCGCCATGCGAGCCGAGCGCCGGCTTCACTCGGTACTCCCGGTCGGACAGCTCGCGGTAGGTGTTCGAACGCCGCGTCTTGATCCGCACCGTCATGTCGGGCTCGCTGTTCTCGATGCGGCCCTCCGTGCCGATGATCACGTAGTTCCGGTGATAGTCCGGCGTGAAGTGACACTGAAGGTAGGAGGCCTTCACGCCGCCCTCCAGCTCGAGGATCACCACCTGGTTGTCCTCTATGTCCACCTCCCGGCGGAAGCAGCACTGCACGCGGTCGCTGCCCGGCTGGGCCTCGGTGCACGTCCGCACATCGGGGCAGGCATCGCACGTGAGGTTGTCGGGCCGGTCGCCGCCGTGGAAGTCGAGCGACCCGAACGCGGCGGTCCTCCGCGTGTAGCGACCGGTGAGCCAGTGGATCATGTCGAGGTCGTGCGAGCCCTTCTGGAGCAGCAGCGAGTTGCAGTTGGCGCGGGTGGCATGCCAGTCGTGGTAATAGAAGTCCCCGCCGTACCCGACGAAGTGGCGCACCCATGCCGCCCTGACCTCGCCGATTGCCCCGCTGTCGATGGCCTCCTTCATCACCCGGAAGATGTTCATGTACCGCATGTTGAAGCCGACCATCATGCGTCTGCCCGACGCGCGCCAGGCCTCCAGGATGCGGTCGCAGCCCTCGGTGCGGATGGCCATCGGCTTCTCGAGGAAGAGGTGCTTGCCCGCCTCCAGCGCGGCCGTAGCGTGCTCCTCGTGGCAGAAGTCCGGGGAGCAGACCGCCACGGCGTCGACGTCCTCGCGGTCGAGCAGCGCGCGGTAGTCGGTCGTGACGAACGGCTCGCATCCGTTGTCCTTGGCGAAGCGCGCGAGCCGATCCTCGCGGATGTCGGCGCCAGCCACCACCCGCGACCGCCCGCCGCCTGGCCGGTGCCAGTTGCGCCAGAGGCCACCCCGTCCCGAGACCCCGATCATGCCAATGCGAAGCTGTGCCATGGTCCGCCCACCCGCCTGAGATGCGCCGCCCTCCACCACGGGCGGCGTGCCAAGGTTACGGAGAGGAGGCGGCATTCCCTGCGTTGCCACGCTTGCAGGAATCGATCCCGCGCCGGCGTATCGGTGAACCGGAGCGTGCGTCCTCCCGGCAAGCCCGATACGCACAGGCGGTCGCCGGAATCCCGCGCGGTCGCCTGCAGGCAGTCGCTACACGGGCCGCCCGACGGCGGCGACTGGTCCGCCAACAGTCGGAGCACGGCGGCGACTGGTCCGCCAACAGTTCAGGGGAAGGGATGGTGCCGCCAACAGCCCAACAGCCACTTCGCCAACACCACCGCGCAGGAGCCAGCACCCATGCCACGCGTTCTGATCCTCTCCTCCACTCCGCGGACGGAGGGCAACAGCCACCTCCTGGCCGAGCGGGTCGCCGAGACCGCCCGGGAAGGGGGCGCCAGCGTCGAGCTGATCCGGCTCGCCGGCCTGCGGATCGACCCGTGCGATGCCTGCGACGCCTGCCTGGCCAGCGCCAGCGCCGAGTGCGTGCTGAGCGACGACATGAGCGACCTCTACCCGCGCATACTCGCCGCCGACGCGCTTG
This sequence comes from Chthonomonadales bacterium, assembly GCA_035477595.1. Lineage (GTDB taxonomy): Bacteria > Armatimonadota > Chthonomonadetes > Chthonomonadales > CAJBBX01 > DATIKM01. The sequence continues at coordinate 6,413 of DATIKM010000159.1, read as the reverse complement.
TCTTCGCCTCGCCGATCTACTTCTTCTGCATGAACGCCCCGCTCAAGGCGCTCCTAGACCGCCTGTACGCGCTCGGGTCCCATGAGGCGTGGGACGCGCTCGCCGGCAAGCGCGTGGGCCTGATCTTCACCTACGGCGACGCCGACCCGCTGGCGAGCGGCGTGGTGAACGCGGTCAACGTCTTCCGGGATGCCTGCCGCTTCCTCCGGATGGAGCTCGTTGAGTGCGTGCATGCATCGTGCGGCGGGGCGGGCGCCGTCCGCTCGGACACACGGGCGATAGAGGCAGCCGCGGAGCTGGGCCGCCGGCTCGCCACGGCGGCGTAGACACGTCGGAGCGGCCGTCGGCGCACCGACCGTTTGCGGGCTCGGCACGAGAGAAAGGAAACGGTTCCACAGCCCACAACCTGATGCAGGCACGCTCCACCAAGGGGGTCTCCAATGGACACGCGCAGCCAGCCCGACGCCGCCAGGCCTCCGCATGAGGCCCCGTTCACCACGCCCGCAGGCGTCTCGCGACGCCGGTTCGTATCCGGCTCCCTCGCAGCGGCGGCGGGAGCGGCCGTACTCGCGCCGGACGACGCACAGGCGCAGCAGGCCGCACGGGCACCGCGGGCCGCGCGCGTCGCCGCCGGGTCGCGTGGCAGACTGCCCACCGGCAAGATCGGGCCGGTCACCGTCAGCCGCCTGATCTCCGGCGGCAACCTCATCAGCGGATGGGCCCACGCGCGCGACCTTCACTATGTCGCGGAGCTGATGCGCCGCTACAACACCGACGCGAAGGTGCTCGACACGCTGCAGCTCATGGAGGAGCACGGCATCGACACCATCATCGCCGACCCCCGCAAGAAGCCGATGGACCTCTTCGCCCGCTACTGGAGGGAGCGTGGCGGACGCATGCAGTGGATCGCGGAGGGCCACCCGGGCGTCGACGACTGGAGGACCGACATCCGGCGCTCCGTCGACTTCGGGGCGAAAGCGGTCTACGTCCAGGGCGTGATCGCAGACCAGTGGCTCGCCGAGGGGCGCATCGACCTCCTTGGCCAGTGCGTCGACTTCATCAAGGCGCGCGGGGTGCCGGGCGGCATTGGCGCGCACCAGATCGAGGTGATCGTGGAGAGCGAGGCGCGGGGCTTCCGGGCCGACTTCTACATGAAGACGTGCCACCACAACCAGTACTGGTCGGGGCGCCGGCCGGACCAGACGCAGCGCGTCGTGGAGAACCACGCCGACAACTACTGGGACATGGATCCTCCGCGCACCATCGAGGTGATGGCGAAGGTGCGTAAGCCGTGGATCGCGTTCAAGGTCCTGGCAGCCGGCGCCATCGCGCCCGAGAACGGCTTCCGATATGCGCTCGAGAACGGCGCGGACTTCCTCTGCGTGGGCATGTTCGACTTCCAGGTCGCGCGGAACGCGGCGCTGGCCAGGCAACTCGTGGCTGCCACGGCACAGCGCGCGCGTCCGTGGTGCGCCTGACCGGCCGAGCGCTCAGAACTCGACTGCGAACCCGTCGTAGGCCGTCGCGATGCCGTGCGGCTCGAACCAGCGGACCAGGTCCTCGTGCAGCCATCCGCCGTTGTGGGAGAAGTGGGTGGCGATGAACGTGGCCCCGGGCGCCAGCCCGCCGATCCGGTCGAGCTCGTCCCGCGCGCGCACGACCCAGGAGCACCCGAGGTGGCCCTGGTTGTGCTCCTTCGGGCCGTAGGTGCAGTCCAGCGCAACGATGTCCAGGCGGCGCCCGGCGAGGAACGACCACGTCCGCTCGCCGTACCACCCCGTGTCGTACCCGATGAGCGCCTGCCGGCCACCGGCCTCAACGATGTAGTTCACGCACTGCTCGCGCGGTGCGTGCGCGGCCAGGATCGGGGTCGCCGAGACGCCTTCCCCCAGATCGATCGGCTTCCAGGCGGCGATCGGGTGGTAGGCCAGCCGGCACTCGGCCCAGTCGCAGCCCGGCGTGCGCTCGAAGCGGCGGCGCACGTGCGCGTTCCCCCACACGTTGAGCGGCTCGGGCCGCACGTCGGAGAAGCCGCTCCGGCGATAGCTCAGGTCGTGCGGGTGCCAGTGGTCCTCGTGGCTGTGCGAGATCAGCAGGTGCTCGAGCCGCTCGTAGGCCAGGCCGTGCTTGAGCTGGTGCAGGTAGGAATCCGGCCCAAAATCTATCCGAATCCGGTCCCCGAACATCGTTGCCGAGCGGGTGCGGACGTTCGGGCCGCCGCGCTCACGCGCCGCAGCGCAGGCGGAGCAGGTGCAGAAGAGCGCGGGCCAGCCCTCGGCCGCCGCAGTGCCGCAGAACAGCAGACGCATCCATCCCTCCCTGTAAGCGGCGCCGTACCGCGTCACGCGCTTCCGGCCCCCTGTTCGCGCGGCCAGCCCGCCTCTCCTGCCAGCCGGGGCCGCCGGAAGTCGCGGGGTATACTGGGACAGCTTTCGACCACTTAGGTTCGATGGAAGAGACAGGAGCGCCACGGATGACCATGATCACGGAAGTCGTCGCACGAGAGATACTTGACTCCCGCGGCAATCCCACCGTCGAGGTGGACGTGTACCTCGAGGACGGCTCCATGGGCAGGGCTGCGGTGCCTTCGGGCGCCTCCACAGGCGCGCACGAGGCGGTCGAGTTGCGGGATGACGACTCGTCGCGCTACCTCGGCAGGGGCGTCCTCACGGCCGTCGACAACGTGAACGAGAAGATCGGCCCCAAGCTGATCGACATGGACGCGGTAGAGCAGGTCGAGATCGACAGCCTGATGATCGAGATGGACGGCACGCCCAACAAGAGCGCCCTGGGTGCGAACGCGATCCTCGGCGTGTCGCTGGCGGTGGCCAAGGCAGCCGCGAACTCGCTCCGCCTGCCCCTCTACCGCTACCTGGGCGGGGTGAGCGCCCGCACGCTCCCCGTTCCGATGATGAATATCCTCAACGGCGGCAAGCACGCCGAGAGCAACGTCGACCTGCAGGAGTTCATGGTGATGCCGGTCGGCGCCACCCACTTCGCCGAGGCGCTGCGCATGGGCGCCGAGGTCTTCCACGCGCTCAAGAAGGTGCTGAAGGACCGGGGATTGGGCACCGGCTATGGCGATGAGGGCGGTTTCGCCCCCAACCTCAAGTCCAACGAAGAGGCCATCCAGGTCATCATCGAGGCGATCGAGCAGGCCGGCTACCGCCCCGGCGAGCAGATCTACATCGCCCTCGACCCCGCCGCCACCGAGATCTTCGAGGACGGCAAGTACCACCTGAAGGGCGAGGACCGGGTGCTCACGCCGGCCGAGATGGTGGACTACCTCGCGTCGCTGGTGAACAAGTACCCCATCATCTCGATCGAGGACGGCCTGGCCGAGGACGACTGGGACGGCTGGAAGAAGCTCACCGAGCGCATCGGCGATCACGTGCAGCTCGTGGGCGACGACCTGTTTGTGACCAGCACCGAGCGCCTGATGCAGGGCATCCGCACGCGCACGGCGAACTCCATCCTCATCAAGGTGAACCAGATCGGCACGCTCACCGAGACGCTCGAGGCCATCGAGACCGCCAAGCGGGCCGGCTACACGTCCGTGGTGTCGCACCGATCGGGCGAGACCGAGGACTCCACCATCGCCGACATCGCGGTCGCCACGAACGCGGGTCAGATCAAGACGGGCGCCCCGAACCGGACGGACCGCGTGGCCAAGTACAACGAGTTGCTGCGCATCGAGGGCGAGCTCGCCGAGTTCGCGAACTTCGGCGGCTGGAAGGCGTTCTACAACATCCGCAAGTAGCTCTGCGGAAGCTGAGCCGGGGGGAGCGGCCGGATGCCGCGGCCCCGCTTCCCCGGCCTTCCGCGCGCACGCGACGACCGGGGGAGCCATGCGCCGCACCCGCATCGTCTGCACGATCGGGCCCGCCACCGCCCATCCACAAGGCCTCGCCGCGCTCGTCTCGGCCGGCATGGACGTGGCGCGCCTGAACTTCTCCCACGGCACGCACGAGGGTCATGCCGCCGCGATCGCCGAGCTGCGCCGCATCGAGGCCGCGAGCGGCCGGCCCATCGCTATACTCCAGGACCTATCTGGACCCAAGGTGCGGCTGGGAGAGCTGACCGGCGGCCCGCTCGTTCTGCGCCGCGGTCAGCAGGCGCGCGTCGTCTGCGACAGAACCGCCCCCGCAGGCGTCATCCCGCTGCCGGTCCCCGAGCTCTTCGCCGCGGCGCGCCCCGGTGCGCGGCTCTACGTGGACGACGGGCGCGTGGAGCTCCGCATCCTGCGGGCGTCGCGGGACGAACTGCTGGTGCGGTCGGTTAACGGCGGCGAGATCGGCAGCCGCAAGGGAGTGGCAGCGCCCGGCATCGACATCGACGTTGCCTCCGCCACGCCGAAGGACATCGCGGACCTCGACTTCGGTCTTTCCCAGGGGGTCGACTGGGTCGCCGCGTCGTTCGTGCGCCGCCCATCGGATCTGCTGCCCCTGCGGGCGCGGATGGCGGAACGCGGAATCCATCGCCCGATCGTCGCGAAGATCGAGATGCGCGACGCCGTGCGCTCCATCGAAGCGGTGGCGGACGCCGCCGATGCCGTAATGGTCGCGCGCGGCGATCTCGGCGTCGAGATACCCATCGCCGACGTGCCCGTGGTGCAGAAACGCGTCATCGACGCGGCCCGCCGGCGATGCAAGCCGGCCATCTGCGCCACGCATATGCTTGAGTCGATGACCCACAGCCCCAGACCCACGCGCGCCGAAGTGACCGACGTGGCTAACGCCATCCTCGATGGCGCGGATGCGGTCATGCTCTCCGGCGAGACCGCCGTCGGCCGCTACCCCGCCGTGACGGTCCGGATGATGGCGCGCATCGCGGTCCGCGCCGAGCCGCTCCTGCCGGACCGCCCCGCATTCGCTCGCGAGCGCCGGCCGGACCGGGACTGCACCGAAGCCGTGGCGGGGGCCGTCGTCGAGATGGCCCGCTCGCTGCGAGCGCGCGCGATCCTCTGCGCCACGATGTCGGGCGGCACGGCCCGCCGCATCGCGCGACACAGGCCGGATGCGCTGGTCATCGGCGCGACCGCCCGCCAGGAGACCTGGCGCCAGCTCGTGCTCTCGTGGGGCGTGACCCCGATGATGGTGCCCTGCACCGAAAACACGGACCGCATGATTGCGCAGACGATTGGCGCCGCCGTCCGGCGGAGGCTTGTCCGACCTGGCGACCGGGTCATCGTGACCGCAGGGGTTCCCGCGCACGTTCCCGGAACCACCAACCTGATCAAGGTCCATGTAGTGGAAGGCGACGAAGGAGACGCGGAGTGAGCGCACGGGCCCGACGCGGGCCATCGCGGCCGCGCGGCTCGCCGCGGCGCACGACGCGGCGTCGGTCGTCGCCGGGCAAGGTCGCGCTGGCGGTCATCGGGTGCCTCATCGCCATGGGCTTCGGCGCGCTGGCGGGCGGTGCCCACGTCTCGGCGCGACTGCTGCAGGACCAGGTGCGCTCCGCGCGGCAAGCGCTGAAGGAGCTTGACGGGAAGCACCGCGAACTGGAACAGGAGCGCGCGCGCCTGGAGACAGAGCGCGGCATGGAGATGGAGGCCCGGCGCGCCGGCTTCGTCAGGCCTGGCGAGGTGTTGCTCCAGATACCCCGGTGAGGGGATCCCCCTGAGCCCGCGCTGACGCGGCCGTTCTGGCCGGCGCGCACGCGCCGCCCCCCCGCAGAAAGGCCGGTCGCGATGCCTGCGTGCGCTAAATCGCCTTGCGCGCAGACCGGCGTCGTGATATACTTTACTAAACTTGCGCGAGCGCAAACGCGCGCTCGCATTACTCCAAGAGCAGGGGTCGGGCGAGTGGCCCGAACCCCACAGGGGGTCTCCATGAAACACCGTTTTCGTGGTTTCACGCTGATCGAACTGCTCGTCGTCATCGCGATCATCGCGATCCTCGCGGCCATCCTCTTCCCCGTATTCGCCCGAGCCCGAGAGCAGGCTCGGAGAACCTCGTGTCTTAGCAACATGAAGCAGATCACCCTCGCGCGCCTCATGTATGCCCAGGACTACAACGAGCGCTTCCCGATGAGTCGTAGCCACCACCCGATGTACTCGCGCGGTCCCGATGCCTGTCGCGATAATCCTAATTCCTACAGCTGGCGCGCCGCGATACACCCGTACCAGAGGAATGTCCAGATCTTCATGTGCCCGTCGAATCCGGAGAACCACAACACGGTTGAGGGCTGCGCCGACTGGAACCTGGGGGTACGCCGGAGCTACGCTCTCAACGGCGAGGTGTTCTGGGGCACGGGCCCGTCACTGGCCTCGATCGTCAGGCCCTCCGAGATGATGCAGATACTCGAGTCGCGCGACGGGTTCCCCGACCTCGGGCCTTGGGTCTACGATTGGGGGACGCCGGAAGCCGACGGCCTGGTCGGGTGGACCGCATTCTTCACACACGGCGGCG
>DATIKM010000158.1:0-4172 GCA_035477595.1 Chthonomonadales bacterium | reverse complement strand
GCAGGCTGCGCCTGAGAGCCTCCTTCGCGCCCTGCGAGGCCCGCGTGGCGCGGCTGGACCTGGGAGAGAACGCATCGGGCCCCGGCTTGCGCATCGTGGAGACGGGGTTGCTGGGACACCCGCCTCCGCGCGGAGCGTGAGAGCCGACCGGACTTGGGCCTCTCCGCTCGCTGCCCCGGCCCCGCGGCCTGCCTGCGTTCCGCCCCAGCCGCACCGCCTTTGAGGAGCCCCTGCGCGGTGACCGGCGCGCGTCGCAACTAGCGGATCAGGCGCGATCAACGGCGGAGATCGGCGGCGCCGCGCGCCTTAGAGCTCCCATCCCCTCCTCCGCGCGCGCCGGAGGTCCGCGCTGGCGTTGCGGGGCGAGACGACCCGTCCCGCCACGGGATCGTACACGATGCCCTCCGGGTGGAGCGTCGCGATGTTCCCGATCAGCGTGAACTCGGCCAGGCGTGCCCCATACTCGAAGCTCGATAGCGGTGCCGGCCCGCCGCGGCAGGCGTCGTACCACTCCCGCTCGTGGCTCGGCGTGCGCGGCAGCGTTCGTGGCGGCGCCTCGAAACCTACCCACCGGTTCGCGGGCAGGAGGGTGTACGACATGTTGTGGCCGGTGGCGTGCAGCAGGCCCCTCTCGCCCACGAGCACGCAGCCGGCGAAGTCCTCCGTCCGACGCCCGGGCAGGCCCTCCCAGTCGAACCGCCGGCCGATGAACCCCTCCAGCCTGTCGCGCCCCCTGGGGATCGCGCTCCCGTTGACCCAGCGCACCGTGACCGGTGGGAGCGCGCCGCGCGCCGGAAAGTCGTAGGTGACAATCTCCCACTGCGGGAAGGTGACGCGGCGCACCTCCTCCACCTCGGCGCGCACGCGCACGCGCGGGGCGGGCTGGCCTGGCGCGGGGCGGTCCCAGAGCCGGTCGAGGCCGAGCGCCATGAACGGGAGGTTCATGGAGTGGGTGGCCCAGTTGCCGAGCTGGCCCGTGCCGAAGTCGCGCCATGCGTGCCAGCGCAGCCAGTGCGGGTGGTAGGGCCGCTCGGCCGCGGGGCCGAGCCAGAGGTCCCACGAGAGGTGCTCGGGCGGCGCGCCGTCGTCCCCGGGCAGCTCGCGCGCGCCAGAGCCGCCTTGCGCGTTCCAGGCGTAGACCTCGCGCACCTCGCCCAGAGCCCCCGCGCGCACGATCTCCACAGCCCGCCGGAACCCCTCGCTGGATGTGCCCTGGTTGCCGAGCTGCGTCGCCACCCGCGAGCGCGCGGCCGCCCGCCGTAGCGCGCGCGCCTCCGCGATGTCGTGGGTGAGGGGCTTCTCGCAGAACACGTGCTTGCCCATCCGGATAGCCATCATGGAGGCGGCCGCGTGCACGTGGTCCGGCGCGGCGACGATCACCCCGTCGATCTCGCGCCCGCGCTCCTCCAGCATCCGGCGGAAGTCGCGGTACTTCGGCACGCCGGGCAGCGCGCCGTAGGAGATGGCCGCGCGGTCGTCGTTCACGTCGCACAGCGCGACCAGATTCTGCTCGCGCGGCACGTTGGAGACGAACCACTCGCCGCGTCCACCGCTCCCCACGAGCGCGATGGACAGCTTCTCGTTCTGCGGGTAACCGCGCGCGGACCGGCTGTCCGCCAGCACCACCAGTCCCGCCCCGGCGGCAGCGCGCGCCAGCTCGCGCCGGCTAATGCCCTGTGTCATGGTGACTCCCCCCGGCGGCCTGCGCGCCGGAGCTCATGCGGCGGTGGCCCTCGATCGGGAACCGGTCGGCGTTCGGGCTGGCGCCGCCGGTGTACGGCATCGTCGTCGCTACGAGGACATCATATCGCGCCGGGCCGGGACCGTCAACGGGGAGCGCGTGGCAGGGGTCCGGCGGCCTCGGCGGATCGCGCGGCCTGCGCGGCGAGCGAGACCTGGGGTCGGACCGGACGCGATGGACGCCAGCCGGCCGCGCCCGCCATCGCCGCGTTGTGACCTCACACGAGGAAAGGCCCACTCGCACGGCGAAGTGAGGGCCGGCGCGCCCGATCGCGGTCGGGAGGGCGCGCCCGTCGCCCTCCAGCCGGCCGCGACAACCGGAGGACCCGCGCATGCTGGACCACGAGGTCAGACTGCACTTCCCCACCCGGTGCCGGTGCGGCGAGCCCCTGCCGGAAGGGCCGCGCTCCGCCCTCTCCGAAGCGGTGCGCCACCTCTCCGAATGGTTCGGCGGCGTCTCCATCGTGCGCGCCCAGGGGGGGTGGGACCTGCCGGACAAGCGGCCCGCCAGCGGTGCGGCCGCACCCATCGAGGCGCCCGTCACCGACCGAATCGAGGCCAGCGCCAGCGTGCGCGCTCTCAAGGAGCACCGCGTCGCCCTCCAGCGGCTCGCCGTCCGCATCGCCGACGAGATGAGCCAGGACGCCGTCGCGCTGGCCATCGACGGCGACATGGCCTTCTACGACCGCGCGGACCCGTCCGCGCCCTGCGTGCACCGTCGCGCGGCCGCCCAGGCCCTGCCGAGCGCTGCGCCACCGCGGCCGCGCCCCGCGCGCACCGGTCTGGAGCGGATGAAGGCCCTGCAGGCCGCGCTGGATGGTCTGCGCTCCCTGGATGTCGTGCGCAAGGTGTTCGTCGAGCTGCTCGGGTATGACCGCCGGGACGAGGCGCTGCCCTGGCTCGGGTGGCCCGGTTCGGCGCGAGCGGGCCTCGCGGAGCCGCCGCGGCTCGTGGCGGGCGCCGCCAGCGGATTCCCCGTGGTCTACCTCCGCCTCGCGGACAACCGGCTCTACCGCGTGGCCGAGCGGCAGGCGATCGAACAGATCGTGAAGGACCGCGCCGGCGACTCTGCCGGCCTCTTCGTCGTTTCGAACGCAGCGGGTGACGCGTGGGAGCTCGTCAACGTGAAGCGCGACCCCGCCGGGGCGCGCGGCCGCGTGCTGCGCCGCATGCCGATCGGGCGCGGCGACGGCGCACGGACCGCAACGGAGCGGCTCTGGCGTGTGAACCTCGACGGCCGGGAGAGCCTGCCAGCCCCCGATGTCCACCGGCTCCACGACGAGGCGTTCGACGTGGAGGCCGTCACCCGCGAGTTCTTCCGCGAGTACAGCCGGGTCTTCGAGCAGGTCGAGGAGACGGTGGAGAACGTGCGCGGCGACAAGCGCCTGTTCGCGCAGACGCTGCTTAACCGCCTCATGTTCGTGCACTTCGTGGCGCGCAAGGGCTGGCTGCGCTACAAGGGAAGCGCGGACTACCTCGCCGCCCTGTGGCGCGGACGGGCGGGCCACACCGGCTTCTACAACGGCCACCTGCGCCAGCTGTTCTTCGCGGCCCTCAACAACCCGCAGGCGCAGAACCTGAACCGTCACAACCGGGCGTTGCACGCCCTCGTCGGCGACGTGCCGTACCTCAACGGCGGCCTCTTCGAGGAGGGGCCGCAGGATGCGCAGGGCGAGGTCGTGCCCGACGAGGCCCTTGACCTTATCATCAACGGGCTCTTCGGGCGGTTCAACTTCACCGTGATGGAGAGCACGCCTCTCGACGAGGAAGTGGCCGTCGACCCCGAGATGCTCGGGATGGTGTTCGAGAGGCTGGTCACGGGCCGGCACGAGAGCGGCTCCTACTACACGCCCAAGCCCATCGTCTCCTTCATGTGCCGCGAGGCGCTGAAGGGGTACCTCCGGAACCGCTGCCCCCACGAGAGCGAGGAGGCTCTCGCGGCCTTCGTGGACCGGCACGACCCCGCCGGCATCCGGAACGGCGAGGCCGTGCTCGACTCGCTCCGGAACGTCACCGTCTGCGACCCGGCGTGCGGCAGCGGGGCCTACCTGCTGGGGATGCTCCACGAGCTGATGGACCTGCGCGCCTGCCTCTTCGCGGCGAGGTCGCTGGACCCCGTGCAGGCCTACGACCGCAAGCTCGAGATCATCCAGCGGAACCTCTACGGCGTGGACCTGGACCCCTTCGCGGTGAACGTCGCGCGCCTGCGGCTCTGGCTCTCGCTCGCCGTGGAGTTCGATGGCGTAACGCCCGAGCCGCTCCCCAACCTCGACTTCAAGATCGAGGAGGGCGACAGCCTCCTCGCGCCGGACCCGCAGCGGGGCGATGAGCCGGACATGTACCGCCAGGCGATGATCGACGACTTCGAGGCGAAGAAGCGCGACTACGCCGACCCGCGCTGGACCGGCAACAAGCCGGCGCTGAAGAAGGAG
>DATIKM010000157.1:0-40335 GCA_035477595.1 Chthonomonadales bacterium | reverse complement strand
TGACTGCGCGATGCCAGGGCGCTGAGAACCCGCGTAGTACACGCAGCGCGCCGAGGAACGGAACAGAAGCGCGATGGCGGCCACCACCACCACGGACATCAGCCACGCCATGGCGCACGCGTACCCCTTGTTGAGGACCTGAGATGCGTGCTGAAAGAGACCTATGGGGTACAGCATGGTCGAGTCGGCGTTGCCCCCCGTCCCTACCCTCATCATCCATGCCTGCGTCAAGGACGCGAAAGCGCCGATCAGACCTATCACGAGCATGAAGAAGATGAAGGGGCTGAGCATGGGTAGCGTGACGTTCGGCATCTTCTGCCACGCGGACACGCAATCGAGTTCGGAGGCCTCGTGGAGCGCGTCAGGCTCCTCTGCAGTCCCGCGAGGAAGACCACCGTCGCGTTCCCCACGCCCCTCAGGCCCATCAGGATCAGCGCGGGGACGAGGCGCTCCCATCATCGCCCGAGAGGCAACCGCATGAGGCGCACCCACGACCTATCGGAGCTTCGCTGGACCCTCTCCGGTTGGACGCCGGACCTGTGGCGCATGATGCAGACCATGGAGCTCGGCCAGCTCCCCGATGCCGACGTGCCGGGTTTGCCCGCGTCCGTGCCGGGCTCCGTCCAGAAGGCCCTGCTCGACGCCGGCCTCTTGCCCGACTGGCGCGTGGGTGACAACGCGCGGTCATGCGAGTGGGTCGAGAACCGGCACTGGGTCTACGAGACGCATCTCCCAGACGAGTGGCTTGAGGCTGGTCTGCGCCATCGCCTGCGTTGCGAGGGGCTCGACTACAGCGGCTGGGTCTTCGTCAACGAGGCGCTCGCCGGGGAGTTCCGGGGCACCCATGTGCCCCACGTCTTCGACCTGACCTCGCTGCTTCGGCCCGTGGGCAACCGCCTGCGCATCGTCTTCGATTGCCCACCGCGTTGGCTCGGGCAGTTTGGCTTCACCTCGCGCGTGCGCGAGTGGAAGGCGCGGTTCAACTACACATGGGACTGGCAGCCTCGCCTCGTTCAGATCGGCATCTGGGAGCCGGTCGCACTTGATAGCGACGACGGAGAGGCGCTCGAGGGCGTGCGCTGCACGGCCGCCGCGGACGTCGCCGGAGAGGGGAGCCTGCGCGTGTGGGGCCGTGCAGCGGGCGGCAAGAAGGTGAGCGTACGCCTGAGCGGGCCGGCGGGCACGGTGCGCGAAGAGACCGTCGACGCGCGCGCCTTCACGGCGGTCGGCATCGCGTGGCACGCCATACCGGTCGACCTGTGGTGGCCGAACCTGGAAGGAGATCGACCGCTCTACACTGTGGCGTGCACGCTGCTCGACACCGACGGCGTGGCCATCGACCGCGTCGAGTGGCGGGTCGGCTTCCGTCGGATCGAGTGGAGAGCCTGTGAGGGCGCTCCAGAGGGGGCGGACCCGTGGATCTGCGTGGTCAACAGCCGTCCGGTCTTCCTGCAGGGCGTCAACTTCCCGCCCCTGCTAGCCAACTTCGCCGACGCCACCCCGGACCACTACCGCCGCCTGCTCGACCTGTACGCCGACCTGGGCGTGAACATCATCCGGATCAACGGGGTGGGCTACCTCGAGCGGCAAGTCCTCTACGACCTCTGCGACGAGCGCGGCATCCTCGTCTGGCAGGATGTGCCCCTCTCCTCCTCCGGTATCGAGAACGTGGCCCCCTCCGACGAGCGCAGCATCGACGAGATGGGCGCCGTGCTCAGGTCCTTCATCGCGCGACGCCAACACCATCCCTCGCTACTCCTCTGGTGCGGGGGCAACGAGCTGCACGACCGGCATGAGGACGGCACCCAGTCGCCTCACGGGCTGGACCACCCGATGATGGCGCGGTTCCGCCAGATCGTGGACGAGGAGGATCCTGGCCGCCGGTTCGTGCCGACTACCGCGAGCGGTCCGCGCGAGTGCGCCGACGAGGCCGACTTCGGCAAGGGCCTCCACTGGGATGTCCACGGTCCGTGGAAGCTGTGGGACGGACTGGACGCGTGGCGGGCATACTGGGAGCGTGACGACGCGCTCTTCCGCTCCGAGACGGGTGCGCCCGCCGCGTCGCCCGAGGAGGTCATCCTCCGCTACGCTGGCAGGCTGGACCCCCTTCCGGTGGATGCCCGCAACCTCCTCTGGCGCCGGCCCGTGGCCTGGTGGATCGAACCGGCTGCATTCGAGGCCGAGCGTTGTCGCCCGCCAGCCACGTTGGGGGAGTACGTCGACTGGAGCCAGGAGCGGCAGGTACTCGCGCTCAGCATCGCGATGCGGTCCGCGCGGGGCCGGTTCCCGCGCTGCGGAGGCATGATTCTCTGGTGCGGGCACGACTGCTTCCCGTGCCCCGCGAACACCTCCATAGTCGATGTCGAGGGGAACCCGAAGCCCGCCGCGCTGGCGCTACGCGAGATCTGGCGCGCCGGTCGGTAGCGTACTGACCGGACGAATCCTTGGGGACAGAGCGGGAACCGAGACGCGCATCTCCGCATTCCAGCCGGCGCAGGCGCGGCGGATGCGTGCGGCAAGCGGACCGCATCCTGATGGGCGCGGGCCCGGCGACGACCGGTGGTTCAGGCTGGCCGTGCTAAGGGGGGTCCCGCTGGTCGGCGGGCTGAGGCGCCTGCCGTACTTCAGCGTTGGGGAGGATGGCGGTCAGCTCGATGAGGTCCTCGGGACCGCCGTCAGCCGCCAAGAGGTTCGCCTCGCGTATCTGGTCGAAAACTTCCTTGCGGTGGATGGCAACGGCGCGCGGCGCGCGGATACCGACCCGGACCTGCTCGCCCCTCACCTCGAGGATCATGATCTCGATGTCGGCGCCGACCATGATGCTCTGCTCGGGTTTGCGCGTCAGCACCAGCATGTTCCGCCCTCCGTGGCGTGATCGGGGCCGCCTCCGGGCCCCGTCATCGATGCTGCCTGCAGTCTCGCCGCTCTGCTGCCCTGAGAGCGCCTCGCCTGCAACGATCCCCCCTACAGCCTAGCCGACAGCACTGGCCAGCGTCGTCAGCGTCGAGAGTACCTCATGGCGCGTGCCATAGCGATCGTCCGTCAGCACCACCTGCATTCCCCGCCTTGTGACGGCGTTCACGACGATGGGGCCCAACAGATTGGCGGTCATCGCGCGCGGGTTGTTCCGCGGTATGGTTAGCACGGCCAGCACGACGCGGGGCGTGCCTTCGGTCAGCTCGAGGTACGCGGCGTCACCGGCGGAGATCACCGGGGCGTAGTCTGGCATGAAGAGCCAGGGGTCCATGACCGGGAACGCGAGGCTTGGATCGTCGAGCGACTGGAGCCACCTGAGCGGGCTGGCGTCGTTGTGGTCCACAAGGACGTACCGCTGGCAGTCCTCGAAGCCGATGAGGCCGCCCGGCAAGGTAACCACCAGCTCCTCGTCGACCTCGATGCGCCCAAAGCGCGTTGACTCGATGGCGAGGGTATCGGTGCAGGTCGTGTTCATGTGGTGCCTATCGGAGGAAGTCCAGCAGGCTCTGCTGGAACCCTATGCGTGTCGCCGCGAGCGCTCCTTGGTAGGTGAGCTCGGCGGTCTGTAGATCGACGGCGGTGCGCGCGATGTCCGCATCCTCTATTCTGGAAACGATCTGCGTGTAGTTCAGGGTCGCCGACTCGTATCGCTGAACGACGTTCTCCAGCCGGCGCACGCTGGAGCCCACCTGTACCCGCACGCCCATCAGGTTCGTGAGCGCTTCGTCGAAGGCCGGCAGGTCCTCCCGGGAGATGAGGCTCGAGCTTCCACCCTCGAGGTTGGCGCGCAGACCGTGGAGCGCGGCGAACGCACTGCCGAACACAAGGTCGCCGGTGGTGTTGATAACCATCATGTCGGATGGCCCGATCTGAGCGATCAGGTCGGCGTCGCCCGTGGTGCTCCGGCCGCCCACGTACTCGAACCCTCCCCCTGCGGCTGGCTCAAACGGCGGCGCAAGGGTCCGCTGGCCTGCGAACACGTGGCGGTTGCCATAGGCCGTGTTACCGATCGCCCCTAGTTGTAGGATGGCGCCCCTCACCTCGTTGGCGAGGTTGGCGCGAACGCTGGCGTCGATGGTGTCGTTGGCAGCCTGCACGGCGAGCGTGCGCGCCCGGCGCACCAGCCTCATGGCCTCGTCCAACGCGCTATCGGTCACTCCGAGGAAGTTGCGCGTCTCCTCCGCGTTGCGCCTGAACTGCTCCGTCCGCTGGATGGCGTTCTTGAGCGTCATCATGTGCTGCAGGCTGACCGGGTCGTCGGACGGGCGGTTGATACGCCGCCCCGTGCCCATCTGCTCCTGAGAGCGCGCGATCCGCTCGAACGCCGTCTGGACGTTCGCGATCGCGCTCTGGGCCATCATCCCTGTGCTTATCCGCATGTGCCGCCCCCGCTACCGAATGAGACCGTTGATCAGGCGGTCCAGCATGTCATCGAGCGTGACCATCAGGCGCGCCGCCGCCTGGTAGCTGCGCTGGAAGGTCAGCATGCGCGTCATCTCTTCGTCCAGTGAGACGCCCTCGACCGAGGAGCGCAGGTGGTCCAGCTGCTCGACGAGGCGAGCGCGGTTCTCGGCCTGAGTCGTCACGGACTGCAGGTCCGCCCCGACACGCGCCACGTTCGCGTTGTACTGGTCGATGAGCGAGTTGGTCCCAAATAGCCGCTGGGTCCCTATCCCCGCGATCGACCGCGCGTTGTTGCCATTCCCCGGGGCGGCGGCCTGGCCGGGATCGGGCGGCGACGCGGCCGCCAGCCGCTCCGGGCGCCCGTTGACATCGCGGTGCACCGCCATGTCGTGCGCACCGGCCCCCGCGAAGAACAGGCGACCTGTGTAGCCGTCGAGGCCGTAGCCGGCCGCGTGGAGCCCATTCACCTGCTCGATCAGCGTCCGCGCGATGGCGTCGAGCTCATCGCGGTACTGCTCGATCAGTGCAGTGGACCGCAGCACCCCGCCGACGATCCCCTCCGTCACCGCGATCCGCTGGTTGTTGGCCGTCAGGTAAGGTACGCCGTCCTGGAGCAGGAACTCGGTAGGCAGCGCCACTGCGTGAGTGTCCTGGACGAGCGCGAAGCCGTTCAGCGTCACCGTGACCGTGCCTGTCGAGATGCCCGCATCGGTCGCCTGTTCGTGCGACTTCGCGCCGATCAGCTCGCCTAGCCGGCGCAGGAGGGCGTCGCGCCGGTCGAGCAGATCGTTTGGACGCTCGCCTGCCGAGATGCTCAGCCTGATCTGCCCGTTCAGCGCCGCCACTTCCTGAGCCGACCGATTCACCTCGCCGAGCACCACGTCCAGCCGGTTGCTCATGCTCCGCTGTAACTGATCCAGCGAGCCGGCGGCGTTGCTCATCTGCGCGGTGAGTTGATGCGCCGACTGCAGCGCCGCGGTCCGGACGCCATGGTTCTCCGGCTGCACGGAGAGCTGCTGCCACGAGCTGAAAAACTGCGTGAGCAGGTTGCTCAGACCGCCGGACGTCGGCTCGGCGTAGACAGCCTGCACCCGCTCGAGCAGGTCCCGCATCTCGGTCAGCATCCCCTGCCCACCCACCACGTCCTGGAGCCGCTGGCGCATGAGCTCGTCGCGTGCGCGGGTGACCGCTGCGATCTCGACTCCGGTGCCTATCTGTCCCGGCCGGCTGCTGACCAGGGAGGGCACGGTGTAGGGGTCCGCCGCGACGATCTGGACGCGCTGCCGCGTGAAGCCGGGCGTGTTCACGTTGGCCACGTTGTGGCCAACCACGTTGATCGCAGTTTGGTTCGCCTGAAGCGCCCGGCTTGCGATCTCGACGCCGCCGAAGGTGCTGCGCAACTCGTCCCTCCCGCCTCTCCGCTAAGCGCGGCGGTCCACGTAGACGGTCGCGGTCGCGCCGGCGTTCATGCCGACGCCGTACCGTTCAGGCGCGGTCGCCATCCGCATCAGCAGATCGAGCGACTCCTGCGTACAGGTGCGCGCGTTCTCCAGCAGGACCCGGTTGCGCTCGCCCGCGCGCTCGATGGCGTCGCGCAGGGCCAGCAGCCGGTCCCGCAACGCCGCGAGGCGCGCGCGCTCTTCCGGAGGGCACGCCTGCAGGAGCTGAGAGAGCCGCGGCGCTTCCGCCTGCACACCCAGCACGGCGGCGAGCCGGCCCGCTGCCTGGATGCGCGCGCGCTCCGACCGCTCCTGCTCGCGCGCAAGCTGCTCGATGCGCTTCTGGGTCGCCAGGAAGGCGTCCATGTCGTGGCGAACCAGGGCCGCGGTCTGCTCCTCTGCCACGGCAGCCAGGGCAGCGCCGACCGCCGCCTGGCGCTCGAGCGCCGACGCCAGCACGCGCGCGAAGCGCGGCGCCTCCCCGCATTGCCCAAGCTGACGGCTCATCGTTCCTCTGCCTCGATCTGCGTCACCATCTGGCGGTACAGCATGTCAGCGATGCCGAACGCGCCCCTCTTGCCGATCTCGCTCGCGATGGCGTCGTGCATCATGTCACGGTAGGTAGCGGTCTCGGTCCGCTGCTCGAAGAGACCTCCCGCTGTTGCGCTCTCGTTGAGGCGCTTCAGCAACATCCCGACGAAGTAGGACTCCATCTTTCGCGTCGCGTCGCGCAGCCTGGCCTTGCGCACCTCGATGTCGCACGGCGGCTGCGGTCCGCCCGGCCCGACTGCCACTATCTCTGGCATCACTGGACCTCGATGACCGCTGTGACGTGCCCGGCCGCCCTCATGGCCTGCAGAATGGCGATGAGGTCGCGCGGCGTCGCCCCCAGCGAGTTGAGCGCCGTCACGAGCTGCTGCACGGTGGTGGTGGCGGGCACCGCCCCGAGCTTGGCGCGGCCCTCCCGTACCGTCACGTCCTTCAGCGGCACCACCACGGGCCGCCCGTCGTCGGAGAATGGCGGCGGGATCGCCACGATCGGCGTGTTCTCTACCCTGATCTGCAGGCTCCCGTGAGCGATCGCGCACGGGGTGATCCGCACGTCGCCGCCTATCACCACCGTGCCCGTGCGCTCGTTGACCACGATGCGCGCCTGGGTGTCGGGAGTGACCGCGAGCGACTCGATCTGTGCGACGAAACCCACCAGGCTGGACGCGCCGCCAGGCGCCGACACCCGGATGGTGGTGGGGTCGACCGCAGTCGCACGGGCATCCGGCAGCCTGGCGTTAATGGCGTCCGCAACGCGGCTTGCCGTGGTGAAGTCAGGGTCATGGAGCGCGATGTCCAGCGTGCGCCCGTCCGAGATGGACGTGGGCACCTCGCGCTCCACGATCGCGCCGCGCGGAATCCGACCGGCCGCCACATGGTTCTTCTGCGCCTGCGAGCCACCTGCGGTCACGTTGAAGCCTCCAATCGACACGCTGCCCTGGGCTACGGCGTAGACCTCCCCGTCAGCGCCCTGAAGAGGCGTCTGGAGCAAGGTGCCGCCCTGCAGCGACCGCGCATCGCCCAAGCTCGCCACCGTCACGTCGATACGCTGTCCGTTGCGTGCGAAGGGAGGCAGGTCGGCCGTCACGACCACCGCCGCGACGTTCCTCACCTTGATGGCCCCGTGCGGCACGCTCATGCCGAACCGCTGGAGCGCGTTCACCACGGACTGCGCCGTCACGATCGTGCTGTTGCCGTCGCCGGAGCCATCGAGCCCCACCACGATGCCGTAGCCGATGAGCTGGTTGCTCCGGGCGCCCTGAACGCCCGCGATGTCCTTGATCCGCACCTGACCGACAGCCGGCGCGCTGAGCGCCGCCGCGACCGCCATGAGCCACAATATGCGCATCGCCGCATCCCCTAGAACAGCCAGTCGAAGACGGTGCTGAGCAGGCCCTTGCGCTGGCGGTCGCCCACCGGGCCCCTCCCGTCGTACCGGATCGATGCTTCCGCCACCGCGACGGACGAGACCGTGTTGCCGGGGCCGATGTCGTCAGGGCGGATGAGGCCGCGAATCGTCACCTTCTGCGTCTCCTTGTTGATGGTGACCTCGCGCGTGCCCTCAACCCTCAGGTTGCCACCCTCGAGCACCTCTTTGACCGTAACGCTGATCCTGGTGATCAGCGAACCGGACCGGTTCGTCTGGCCCTGACCGCTGGTGGAGCCGGCAGCGCCCACGTCGAATGGTCTGAGCAGTCGGTTCAGTGTCCCAAAGCCGCTGCTGAGGCCCGCGAACTCGGTCCTGTCGTCGCGGCTTGTCTGCGTTGCTGCCCTCGAAGCGGCGGTCGTGGTCTCCTGCACGAGGATCGTCAGCACGTCCCCCACGCGGCTTGCCCTGCGGTCCGCGATAAGCGACCGGCTGCCCCGGCCCCACAGGGAGCCGGTGGGCCGTTCGGCCGTCGCTGCTGGGCTCGACACGGGTGCGACCGCGGTCGTCAACGTGGCAGGATGGTCCTGGTGTCGCTCCTGGGCGCTCGCCGCGCACGGGAGCAAGGCCGCCGCCACCCAGACACTGAGCCAGCGGTGCGATCTCATCGGCCCTCCTCCACGCGAACGGTCGTCGCGTCCACGATGCGGGCGTGGACCTCCCGCCGGGTCTCCTGAACGAAGACGCGTATCACGTCACCCACTGCCCCTGAGGAGCGGGCCAGCCCCGTGCCAGCGATGCTCACGCCTCCGGCGACACTTTCGACGCGAACGCGCGCGCCGCTCTCGATCGCCGATGGCGCGGCGACGGCCGAGAGGAGGACCGGCTGACCTGCCATGAACCGGCGCGACGCCCTCTGACCGATCAGGTCGGCAGGATCCCTCGCAAGCGCTGTCGGGGACGCGGGCCGCTCGACGCGGCCCACGGCCAGGTCCTCCGCCGCCAGGATGGCGCCGGCCTCGACCATACGGGTTGCCACCACGGCCTCCACGCTGTGCCGGACCCTGAACGCTACATCGACCGTCCTGGTCGGCGCGCCCGGCGCCACCAGATCGACGGGCACCGTCACTGAACCGGACTCGGGCCTCCCACGCGGCGCACCAGCGCGCATCTCAACGTTGCCGGGCGGCATGAAGAGGCGCACCGAGAGAGGCAGCGGCTCGAACTGCATGTCGGGTCCGGGCTCCCCGAGCGCGGCGCGCGCCGCAGCCACAATGCCCTCCGGAGGGACCTGCGTGGCGCTCCGGGTCACGCGGATTGACGGCGGCGTCACCAGCTTTATGGATCGCGGATCGACCCGAGCGGCGCGAAGCCGCGTCATGATGTCGCCCGCGAACAGGCCGCGGCTGAGGCCAGGCAGGGGAGCGGCGCCAACCTCCACCGCCCCGAGGCGCGCTGCCTGCGCCGGGTCCGATGCCGTGATCTCGGCGATCTCGGCGAGCCGGAACACGGAGCCGGAGACCTCGGAGGTTGCACGGACTGTGACCACGGCGGCCGGCTGACCGACGGGGCCCTGCAAGATCACCAGCACCAGTGGGAGTAGAACCATGGCGTTGTCTCCAGAGAGCGTCCGGCTGGCGCCGGCCCATCGACAGCGCCAGCCGGTCGCCGACGGCCCTTAGCGCTTCAGCTGAGTGGCCTGCTGCAGCATCTCGTCGGCCGTCTGGATGGACTTGGCGTTGACCTCGTAGGCGCGCTGGGTGGTGATCATGCGAATCATCTCCTCCACCATCTCGACGTTCGGCATCTCGAGCGCCTTGTGGAGGATCGTCCCCAGCCCGTTCATTCCCGGAGCATCGTCGACTGGATCGCCCGAGGCAGGCGTCGGCTGGTGCAGGTTGCTGCCGAGACTCAGCAGTCCGGCAGGATTGATGAACCGCGTGAGCTGCAACTGGCCGACCTCCTCCAGGTTGACCTGGCCCTGCCGCCCCACCATCACCCTGCCGTCCGGCGCGATCGAGACCGAGGTCTTGTCGGACGGGATGATGATCTCGGGCTGGATGACGTAGCCGTTGGAGGTTACCAGTCTGCCCTGGGAGTCGAGGCTCAGACCGCCGTCCCGCGTGTAGGCCGTCGTGCCGTCCGGCATGAGGACGCGGAGGAAGCCGTCGCCCTTGATGGCGACGTCGTACTCGCCACCGGTGTTCCGCAGCGTTCCCTGCGTGAATACCCGGTTGGTCGAGCCTGCGGCCACGCCGAGGCCCACCTGGGAGCCGGTCGGGATCTGGCCGCCGCCGCTCGTGCCCGCGCCTGGAGTTCGCAGGTTCTGGTAGAGAAGGTCGTGGAAGTGCGCGACGGTCCGCTTGAAGCCGTGCGTGTTGACGTTGGCAAGGTTGTTGGCGATGACGTCCAGCGCGAACTGCTGAGCGGTCATGCCCGTGGCAGACGTGTGCAGTGCTCTCATACCGGTCTCCTGAACGCACCGGCGCCGAGGCGCCTGGCCCGTCCACAGTGCCATGGCCCCGTCATTCGGTCGGGGGCCCGCTTCGGCTTCCGTCCGGGAGGTCACCCGAGACCGGTCCAGCCGAACAGTTCACCTTGCGGCTGAGGCTGCGCGCCGCTGCGGCGCGCCCACCTGGTGCCGCGGCCCTAGCGCCTCGGCACCTCGTTCACCACGCGCTCCAGTGCCTCGTCCTGCGACTTCACGGCCCGCTGCGCAAGCTCGTATGCCCTCTGCACCGAGATCATCTTCACCATCGAGGCCACTGGGTTCACGTTGCTCTGCTCCAGGAAGCCGCTGCGCACGACGACGTTAGCCAGTGGCCGCGGCGCGTCGATGAGCAGGAGGTTGCCGCCCAGCTTCGTGATGGAGGCGGCGTCCGCGTCCACCACCTTCAGCCGGTCGACCTCGACGCCTGCCGACGTCACAACGCCGGACGGCTGGATGCCCACATCGCGGGGGTCGGCGATGCGGATCGGGCCGCGCATGCCGACGACGCGGTTGCCTGCGCCATCGACCAGCCACGCCGTCTGCCGCCCATCCGGAGCACGACCTGCCGGCTGCAGCTCGAAGTGGCCCGCTCTGGTGTGGCGCTCGCCGAAGGGTGTGAGGACCGTGAAGAAGCCCCCGCCGATCAGCGCCGCGTCCAGCGGGTCGTCGGTGCGCTGTAGGGGACCGTCTGTGAGGTCAAGCTCGGTATGGCTGAAGGCGGCCCCCATGCCGAGTGAACCTATCGGCGTAGCCGCTTCGTCCATCGGTCCGCCCATCCGCAGGATGGCCAACTCGCGCAGCGCCTGGAACGTCGGCACTCCCTGCTTGAAGCCCGTTGTGCTCAGGTTGGAGAGGTTGCCGGCCAGGCCATCCAGAACGAACTGCTGGGCCAGCATGCCGGTGGCTGCACTGTAGATGCCGCGTACGATCTGAACCACCCCCCGGGCGGTGTGGCTGTGACTCCTGTGCCCGCCCGCTCGGATTATCGGCAGGTCTTGCCTTCGTCCTCAGCCGGGCAGCCCGCGGGGGAACGCCTGATGCTCCACTGCTCAGGTCGCAGGGACGCCATCACCCCCCCCCAAACGGGGCCTCGGCGTGGAGCCGCACTTGCCACTGAAGCGCGCGGCGGCCAGGCGGCGGACTGGCACAGGGAAGTGTGGTGCTGCTCGCGCCGGTGCAGGCCAGGTGGAGTTCGGCGAAGGTGCTGGGGGAGCTCCGGCCAGTCAGCAGACCGCTGTCGCTCGCCGTCGCGCGCACCAGGCCGGAGGGGTCTGCTCGCAGGCCCTACGGCGCGAAAAGATCGAGCTGGCCCGCGACCTCCGCTCGGAGCGCGGAGGGCCGCGGCACGATGGTATCGAAGTCGCCCGGGAACGCCTCGCTCAGCCGGCTCGCGAACTTGTGCAGCTTGTCGAGGTAGTACTCCGCATTGGTGTCTCGCCCGTTGCGTTCCCAGTCGTCGACGAGACCCAGGCGGCCGTCGGCCCGCTCGTAGACGATGACGTAGTCGCCCACGGGCACGTTGGCGGCCACCTCCGCCAACCTCTGCCTGGCTGCGCTTCCGAACGTCTTCGCCGTCACCCGCTCACGGCGAGCCAGGTCACCAATCCCGCAACGGCCGTCGCGGAGGTCGGCAACATACCGTCGGTAGAGAGGCCCTATCTCCGCGCGACGGTCTGCCAGCAGCAGGTCGATTGCCTCGCTGAGAAAGGCCCGTCCGTAGGGCTCATCGGCGCGCGACCGGAGCGATGCCCCCTTGATGACTCGCCGCCCATCATAGCCCTGCAGCACATAGTTCTTGGTCTTGAGCGATATCATCGCGCGATACCGGCCGTCGAAGGCGAGCCGGATGCCCCGCGGCAGCGTCGCTCCGACGCGCTCCACGTACAGCTCTTCGGCCGCCTCACCCTCGACGTCGGCCGGCGGTACGAAGTACACGCCATCCGTGTCGATCTCGATCACCGTGCTCCCGGTGCGCCTCATCTCCTCCGCAACCTGCTGCACAATCTGCCGCCCCCGCGCCGTCACGCAGCCAGCGGCATCCGGGTCATTGAAGTGCATCCCCGGGGCGCCCAGGTAGCCGTAGAAGGAGTTGATCAGCACCTTGAACGAGCCCTGCAGGCCGTCCCAGAACTGCCGATCGGCACCGTCCGCTCGCCGCGCCCTCCCCTTCGCGTCGAGTCGCCTCCGAGTCAGCTCCTCCAGGGCGGGCAGGAAGACGCCCAGCGTGTCCGTTGACGGGCGAATGCCATCCGTCAGCATGATGCTCGGGTACAGGCTCTCCACGTCAGCCTTGACGACCCGCTCCAGCACGCCGGTCTCGCACAGCTCCGTGTAGCCGCCTGGATAGCTGCGGGGCGCCTGCGGCATCGGCAGGCCGTGCCCGGCGTGCAGATAGGCTCGGACAAGTAGGGTGTTGATCTTCTCGCCGGAGCCGCCCACAGCGACGGCGCCGTAGTTGTCCGGCACCATCTGCGTCTGGTAGAACTCCGTGGCGGTGACCAGATCCGCCAGCCGCTTCGTCTCCAGCACGTCCTGCTGCGCGTACCGGCACACGCGCTCGGGGTCATCGCGGAACAGCCGGCTCATCTCCTCGCGCGGCAGCTCGATGCGATCCTCTGCCGCGATGCCATATGCGCGCGCGACCTCCTTGAGCCCGTAGCCGCTGAGCTCGCCCCGCGCCCAGTCGAACCGCTGAACCGCGAGGTAGGTGTCGATGACATGCCGACCGTGGATGAACACCGGCTGGATAGGCCGCGTGATGCCTCCGACCGCGAACTGGCGCTCCGCTCCGATCCGCGGCTCGCTGCCGTCCCTGCCAAGCGCGAGCGGGATACCCATCTGCCGTGCCCGCTCCACCAGGAACGGGAGGTCGAACCCGTGGATGTTGTGGCCTTCGATCACATCGGGGTCCCGATCACGGACTGCCTCGACCACGCGCTCAACGATCTCGGTCTCGGCGCCGACGACGCACTCCTCCCAGCCCAGCGAGTCGCGGAGCGCAACCATCAGCACGCGGTCGCCGGTATGGGCGCGCAGCCCCTCCGTTTCGATGTCGAGCTGCATGCGCACCACGTCGCGCATCGACATCCCTTTGAAGAGGGTGCGTCCGCTACGGAGGAGGTGCATGCGCACGGGGTTGGCGGCGGAGTAGTGGACGATCTGGGCGTCGCGCAGAGCGCGCCGGGCCTCGTGGTACTCGGCGAGGTCCGCAAACTCGAACAAGTGCCGCAGCTCACCGGCGCCCGCAAGCGTGATCGCGGGGCGCCCCAAAACCGCGCGCGGCGCCGCCGTCAGGAGCCAGGGCGCGAGCTGCCCGCGCTCCACGTGCAGGCGCCCGTCCTCGCACCTCAGGTAGGTGGTGACCAGCGCTTCCGAGACCTCGACGGAGACGATCCGCTCCGTGGCATCGGCGCCGAACAGCACCGCACTCGGCGGCGACCTCAGGTGGCCAGCGTTTGACGGCCCATCATCAAAGAGGCTCAGTTGCCCGCCCATCGGCCCCGTCCTGTGCCGCATCCGGTACGCGCGCTGGCGGCGTCTGCGCTTGCACGCCATCGTCGACGAACCGCTCGCGCCCGAGGCAGCCGTCGTCATACTGCAGGTAGTCGGCCACCTCGCGGGCGTTGTCCTTCGGCATCGGCATATACCGTCCCCGGCCGCGAGCGTAGAGGGTTCCGTCCGCACCGCGGATCTCGCCTTCCGCCGTCCAGATTCGCTTCGTGGTGTCCGTGGTCCAGCCGGTAACCGTGATCTCCACACCCACCGGCACACTGCGTCGGAACTCGATGTGAAGCTCAACCGCCATGCAGAACCGCCCGGTCCGCACGGTCGGCGCCCAGCCCATCGTCTCGTCGAGCAGCGCGGTCAGCACCCCGCCGTGAACTATGCCCCGGTAGCCCATGTGGGGCTCGCGCGGCACGAGCGTGACCGTTACGCGGTCGCCGTCTGTGAGGAAGCGCACCCCGAGCCCCGCGGCGTTCCGGTCGCCGCAGACGAAGCAGGTAGCCGAGTTGGGCAGCTTGTGCACGGTCAGGATGACTCCGTGGTCGGAACGGCTGGCATGCCCGCACCGAGGGCCTCAATGGCCGCCTGCACGTCGTGGCCGATCTGCCTGGCAAGGGCATCGGGGCTGTCGAAGCGCTGCTCGCCGCGCAGGCGCGCCACGAACTCAAGCTCCATCGCGCACCCATACAGGTCGCCGTCGAAACCAATAACGTGGGCCTCGATGGAGCGCGGGCCGCTGCCGACGGTTGGACGCACGCCAACGCCGCAGGCCGCGGGCAGACGCGTCCCGCCCCAGACAGCCCAGCAGGCGTAGACGCCGTCCGCGGGCGTGACCTGCCGGTATGACGGCTGAAGGTTGGCCGTCGGGTAGCCGAGGCGCCTCCCGATCCGCTGCCCGGCAACCACCTGGCCTGCCAGCGCGAACGGTCTGCCGAGCAGCCGCGCTGCCTCGGAGACCGCGCCACCCAGAATGAGGTCGCGGATGCGCGTGCTGCTGACCTTGACGCCCTCATATAGCACAGGTCGCACAGCGACCACGTCGTACCCGAGGCGGCGCCCCGCAGTGCGCAGAGAGTTGATGTCTCCCGCTTGCCGCCGACCGTACCGGAACCCCTGCCCCACCACCACGGCGCCAGCTCGCAGCGTGCCAGCGAGAACCGCCTCGGCGAACCGCTCGGGGCTCGTGGCGCGCAGCTCCTCGTCGAAGCGCGCCACCACCATCGCGTCGGCGCCGCAGGCGGCGAAAGCGCGAGCCCGCTGCTCCGGGGTGGTCAGGTATCCTGGCACCTCCGCGACACCTACCACTTCGGCCGGGCGGCGATCGAATGTTAGGACGACCGCGCTACGCCCCGCCGCCCGAGCATCGCGCACGGTCGCATTGATGAGCGCTTGGTGCCCCAGGTGGACGCCATCGAATGCGCCGATGCACACCGTAGACGCCGTGAACCGTCCCTCCGCGGACGCCAGTCCCTCGAGTGTCAGCATCGTCATGGTGCAGGCGGGGCGGAGGAGTCCGCCGCCGCGACGATACGGACCGGCGCCAGCAGACCGTCGCTCCAGCGGCACACGGCGAGCGCGCAGCCATCGGGTGATACCGCAAGCCGCAGGGCTCCCTGCCGATCGGGCTCCCTTCTGGGCAGGGAACAGCCGTTCAGGAGCCGCTGTATCTCGTCGGGCGCGAGAACCTCTCGCGGCCAGTCCGGCAGAGCGTGCGCTATAGGCAGGAGCGCACTCTCGACTCCCCGGTCAGCGAGCTCATCAAGGGCGTGGGCATCCTTCAGACCGAAGGCGCCAGACCGGGTGCGCCGAAGCGCCGCCATACAGGCGCCGACCCCGAGCATCTCGCCCAGGTCGTGCAAGAGCGTGCGGATGTAGGTGCCGGACGAGCACGCGACCCTGATGTCCGCTTCGGCACGCGACCCGGAGCGGAACGCCTCCAGCTCGATCCGGTGGATGGTCACCGGGCGAGGCGCCCGTTCCACCTCGATCCCGCGCCTCGCCAGCTCGTAGAGCCGCCGCCCACCCAGCTTGACGGCGGACACCATCGGCGGCACCTGACGGATCGGGCCCCGGAACGCCCCGAGCGCCTGCTCCACCGCGCTCGCGCACAAGGCAGACGCGTCGGTCACGCGCAGCTCCACGCCAGTTGCGTCCTGTGTGCTGGTGGTCAGCCCGAAGACGGCCCGCGCCGCGTACTCCTTGGCGCCATCCGCCAGGTACTGCGCGATGCCCGTTGCCCTACCCAGGCAGATGACCAGAACGCCGGTTGCCATCGGGTCCAGGGTGCCGGCATGGCCGACGCGACGCTCGCCTGCAAGCCGCCGGACGCGCTGCACGACGTCGTGCGACGTCGGCCCGGCCGGCTTGTCAACAACCACTACCCCAACCACCGGGAGACCTCCGCGAGGACGCGCTGTATCGCGGTGTCCAGAGGCGGATCGACCGAGCATCCCGCTGCGAGCGTGTGCCCGCCTCCCCCGAAGGCGGCTGCCACACGCTGCACGTCGTAGCCCTCGCGGGACCGCAGGCTGATCCGCACCTGCTCCCCCGGAACCTCGCGGAAGAACAGCCCCACTTGTGTGCCGCGCAGCGCGCGAACGTGGTTCACGATGCCCTCGGTGTCTTCATCCGTGGCGCCAAGCGAACGGAAGACGTCGGCGCCGAGCACCGACCAGGCCACGGCGCCGCCGTAGCCAACCTGGAGCAGATCGAGCGTGCGCCCCAGCAGCTTCAGCGACGCGAAGGACCGGTTCTCGAAGACCAACTCGCTGATCGCCGCAGGGCGGGCGCCGCATCGCATGAGGGCCGCCGAGGTGCGGAACGTTCCCGGGGTAACGTTGATGAAGCGGAATGACCCGGTGTCCGTGATGATCGCGCACATCAGGCAGTCGGCGATGTCCTTGTCCACTCGCACCGGCAGCGCGCGCACCAAGCGGTAGACCAGCTCGCCGGTCGCCGCCGCCTGTGGGTCCACCAGCCGGATGTCGCCGAACCGGCCTTCCGTGGCATGGTGGTCGATGCAGAGGGTCTGTCGCGCCGACTCGATGGCATGCCGGGGTCCGTCACCGACCCGGTCCACGGAGCCGGTGTCCACGATGATGCCGAGGTCGAAGTCGCGCCTGGGTGTAGAGGGCTGGAGCGCGTCCTGGCCCGGCATCCAACGGTAGATGACGGGCACGCCGTGGTGAGAGAGACCCACGGCATCCTTGCCGAGCTGCCGGCATGCGTGCACCAAGGCGAGCGTGCACCCGATGGTGTCGCCGTCGGGGCTGACATGGCCAGCGACGACCACGCTGCGCGCGGCCTGTATCGCGTCAACCGTCCTTCGCAGCGTTTCCTTCATTGGCCTTCAGGTCGGGCTCGACTTCATGCAGAAGCTCGAACACCCGGGCGCCACGCGAGATTCCGGTGTCCTCCCGGAACTCGATCTCGGGAGTCACACGGAGTCGCGCCACGCGTCCAAACCGGTTACGGATCAGGCCGGTGGCGCTGGCCAGAGCCTCAAGCGACTGGCGGCGAGCGGTCTCATCGCCCATTACGCTCACGAACACCTTCGCGTGGCGCAGGTCACGGGAGATCTCGGCGCCTGTCACCGTGACGAACCCCAGGCGGGGATCCCTCAACTCCCGCAGGAGCAGGCTCCCCACCTCGCGCACTAGCATCTGCTGAACCTGCTCCTGACGGATCGTCGACATCGGAAGCCTCGTGCTTGGGCATATCGGCTACGACGTGGCGGCCGATCAGAGCACCTCGAGATCGACGCCGCCCACCTCGACCTCGGGCACGCGATCCAGATGGTCAA
Source organism: Chthonomonadales bacterium (assembly GCA_035477595.1). Lineage (GTDB taxonomy): Bacteria > Armatimonadota > Chthonomonadetes > Chthonomonadales > CAJBBX01 > DATIKM01. The sequence goes on along the minus strand of DATIKM010000157.1, from coordinate 22,804 downwards.
GGACGGCGTCGAGCATCCGGTTGCAGTGCGCGCCGTCGTTGGACACGCAGGCGAACCCGACGGTTGCGACGCGCCACTTGTCGAGGTCGGCGACCTCCGCGGCGCTCACGTTGAAGCGACGCCGGGTCGTCTCCAGCACGCTCTTCACCACCCGGCGCTTGTCCTTGAGGGAGTTGCCCTCCGCCAGGTGAAGAGTCACGAGGAGCGTGCCGACGCGCATCGCCATGGGCTCAACGCGCGGGAGACGCGACCGAAGCCTCGCCCCCCGGCGCTGCGGCCTACCGCTCCACCTGCTGCATCTCGAAGGCTTCGATCACGTCGTCCACCTGTATCGTGGAGAAGTCGGCGAGCACGATCCCGCACTCGAAGCCCTGCGCCATCTCGCGGACGTCGTCCTTCACGTGGCGCAGCGACTCTACTTTCCCCGTGTAGATGAGGGCGCCGCCGCGGTAGACCCTCGCTTCGGCGTTGCGCGTGACCTTGCCGTCGGTCACGTAGCTGCCCGCAATGACCACGCCGCGCGGCGTTCGGAACACCTGCCGGCACACGGCCTTGCCCAGCACGCGCTCCTCGAACACCGGCGCAAGGAGACCCCTCATCGCCTTCTCGACGGCCTCGGTCAACTCGTAGATGACGTTGTACGTGCGGATGTCGACGTGCTCGCGCTCGGCCGCGGCCTGCGCGGGCTGCTCCGCCCGCACGTTGAACCCGACGACGATGCCGCCGGTCGCCGACGCCAGCATGATGTCGTTCTCGTTGATGTTGCCGACGCCGCTGGAGACGACGTGCAGGCGAACCTCATCCTGCGAGACCTGGTAGAGCTGCCCCACCACGGCCTCGACGGAGCCCTGCACATCGGCCTTCACGACGAGATTGAGGTCCCGCGATTCGCCCTCGCGGATGCGGCGGGCCATCTCCTCAAGCGTCACGCGCTGTGCGGTCGATACCCGGGCGAGGCGCAGCTGGTCGGCACGGCGCTCGGCGGTCTGCCTTGCGGTTCGTTCGTCCTTCACAACCTCCAGGCGCTCCCCCGCTGCGGGCACGATCGAGAGGCCTAGAATCTCCACCGGGGTTGCCGGGCCGGCCTTGTTGAGGCGCTCTCCGCGCTCGCTCATCATCGCGCGGATCCGCCCGTGGGCGATCCCGCACACGACGCAGTCCCCGGGACGCAGTGTGCCCTGCTGGACCAGCGCTGTGGCAACAGGGCCGCGGCCAACCTCTTGTTTCGCCTCGACGATGACGCCCTTCGGCTTGTCGTGAGGGTCGGCCCGCAGGTCCATCATATCGGCCTGCAGGAGGATCGTCTGTAGAAGGTCGTCGAGCCCCGTGCCATGCTTGGCCGACACCGGCACGCACTCCACGTCTCCGCCGTACTCACGGGGCACTAGGCCGTGCTCGGCGAGCTGGGTCTTCACGCGGTCGGGGTTGGCGTCGGGGCGGTCGATCTTGTTGACGGCGACGATGATGGGCACCTCGGCGGCGCGCGCGTGGTCCATCGCCTCGATGGACTGCGGCATGATCCCGTCGTCGGCAGCCACCACCAGTACCGCTATGTCGGTGACGCTGGCGCCCCGGGCCCGCATGGCAGTGAACGCAGCGTGTCCGGGCGTGTCGATAAAGGTGACCTTGCGCCGGGCTCCTTCGAAGTCGACCTCGACCTGGTAGGCGCCGATGTGCTGCGTGATGCCGCCGAACTCGCCCGCCACCACGTCCGTGTGGCGGATGGCGTCCAGCAGCGTCGTCTTGCCGTGGTCAACGTGGCCCATAATCGTGACCACGGGTGGGCGAGCCTGAGGACCCGTCGCCGGCCCGCGATGCTTCGCCGAAGCCTTCGGCGCCGCCTGCGGCGCCTGCGCGCGTGGCTCGATCTTCGAGCGGAGGGTGAACCCGTAGACCGAGGCCAGAGCCTTCGCCGTGTCGGCCGTCAGGCGCTGGTTGACGGCAGCCAACACGCCCATCGCCATCAGACGCTTCTGCACATCGGCCGCGGGAACGCCCATGGCGATGGCGAGGTCCTTGACGGTGGCGCCCACCGGCACCTCGGCTACCTTCCCGGCTACGCCCTGCGCGCCGAACATCTCGCGCATCACCTGCGCGGCCTCGGACTCCACGATGGCTGCCGGACCCGGCACCGCCACGCCCAGGTCGTTGAGCGCCGCCATCAGGTCGGCGTTCGTCATGCCCAACTCTTTGGCCAGGTCGCTGACGCGAATCCCCATCATGCGCGCAATCACCTCATTTCCTGGTCTCCCATTGCACCGGATGAAGCAAGTGGAGAGGGGCAATGCATGAAAAGAGTGGGCGTGCGCCCACTCTCCTGCTGACACACACTTCCAAGCCACATTCTACCCGATCCGCGGGTCCGGCCGCGCAGGGCGCCAGATGGCCGGGCGGCTACCTCTGGCCAGCAGCGCACCGGTTTCGCTGCTGGCCAGACAGGCGGCCGTGGCGGGTGGGACCGGCTGGCGCAGCCGGTCACTGGCGTCGCCGACGGCGCGGCACCGTCAGCGCAGCGCGCCCGACACGGGGGTTCCGCTCGCAGTGTAGCCTGCCGACCTCACTTCCTGAACCGGATGCGCACCGTGGCCAGCCCGCGAGCCGCCACGGGCGCCGTCACCTCGCGGCCGCGGACTCGGGCCGGCCGGATGATCTCCTCCACCCCTGTGCACTCGAACGCAGCGTCCGGAACCGGCATGCCGGGCTGCAGTCGTATGCGAGCCGCGCTGCGGCGACCGTTCAGCTCGCGCAGCCTGACTATCAAGCCGTCCCCATCCTCCGCCCACTTGGCGCCAATGAGCACGACGTTGTCGGGTGCCACGCGGACCAGGCGCTCCGCGCGCGTCAGGTCCGGCGCGCAGACCGACTGCCCGAACCGCTGCGCCGCGGCGTCATCGATCCGGCTGCCGGTCGTGAGGGCGTACCGAAACTGGAAGCGCCCGCCCTGCCCTGCAAGGTAGTTCGTGTGCCAGTAATTGTTCAGCACATAGCTGTAGAGCCGCCCGTTCGTGATGGGCAGTGCGCGCAGCCACTGTCCCGTCTGGATGCCCTGAAGCTGGATCAATGGTGCGTCCGGGCTCGACCAGACAACGTCTAGCCCATCCTGCCTTCGCAGACGGACCCAGTCCTGCACCGCGAACCAGTCGAGACAGGCGCCGGGCAGCCAGTCTCTGCCCGCCTGCACTGCCCCGTTCCCGATCGCGTACGTGATGGTCGGAGCCGCGCCGGCGAACGGGAAGGCGACGTACACCGATTCCTTCGCGTAGGTGAGCTGCTTGTCGAACTCCACGGAGATGTCCACGCGCCGCTCCTCGCTCGGAAGCGACACGCGCAGCGCGCCCCGCCCGAGCACTGGGTGATCGAGATGCGCTGTTAGCCCTTCGGGCGACGCCGTCACGCCGGTGCAGCGCGGAGCCGTGAAGACGAATGGCGGGGGAGGCTGGCTCAGGTCGGGGTGGATCGCACGGCTGTTGCTGCCCGAGGCGTAGACAACCTGCCCGAACCCGTGTGGCGCCCCAGCCTCGACCAACTCCGATCCGGTACCGCGGTCGATGATGCTGGCGACGCTGCCCGTGGTCGGGTCGAGGCGTACGCGATAGTGCCTGCTCTCAAGCGTGAGGCCGGATGCGGACACCGGCCTCGCGCCCTGCCGCACGGCCTCTCCGCGCAGCGCCTCCGACAGGAGCGCCTTCGCCTCGGCTGCGCCGCGGTGCGCAAACGCCGCCTTCACCGCAAACTGCTGGCGCACGAACTCGATCTCCGGCTGACTGATGGAGTTCCATGCGCCCCACGTGTGCTCGTCGTACAGAAGGATCTGGTTCCACATCTCGCCGAGGCGGACAGCCGGGTACTCCCGCCGCAGACCGGCTGCGTACTGCAGCGCGAGCAGCGTCTCGGCGGTGGAGGCCATGCCGTGCGCCACGCGGTTCATCGCCGTCTCGCGCGCGCTTGACGCAGCGCCGTCCTCCCAGTAGCTGCTCCCGCACCCGCGCACCACGGGGAGCCGGCGGCCGTAGCGCTGCTCAATGTGGGCGAAGAACTCATCGTTCGTGGCGAGTATCAGCCGGGGATAGGCAACCTCGCGGTTCCACTCTTCCACGGTCTCTGCCAGTGCCTCGTCCATGCCCTGGTTGTCGCCGAATGCACCGTGCATATGGATCGCGTCGTAGGGGTAGTCGCGCCGCCGCTCATGGTCGCGCACCACAGACAGCACCTGCTCGCGGACCGCATCCGGCCCCCCACGGAAGCGGTGGCCCTGCGCGTAGCCCCCGTGGAACATTGCCAGCACGCGCGATCCGTCCGGCCCCTCCCACCAGACCGGTGAGCGCAGGTGGAGGCCGCCGTAGTGCAGTATCGGCCCTCGGTCCTGGTTGATCCCCATGCTGAGGTAGCGGATTCCGCAGTGGCGCAGGACGGTCGGCAGTGACCACACGTGCGAGGGCACATCGGTGAGCGTCGCACTCCGGATGCGGAACCCGTGGCGGCGGGCGAGTGCGTGCGAGTAGTACAGCGCCCGCACCATCTGCTCGTCACTGAGCAGCCCGGTGAGGAGGTGTGAGTGTAGCGCCTCGACGCCGATCCGGCCTTCCCTCGCCAGGCGGGCGAACTCCGCGATGCGCTCCGGCGAGCGCGTGCGCAGGAAGTCGTCCATCGCCCAGGCGGCCTCGACGTTCCACTTGAAGGTTGGGTAGCGTTTGGCGAACTCTATGGCAAGATCGACATCGCGGCTGTGCACCTTCACCGTGTTCGCCTGCAGGTCCGTGTAGCCGATGTCGAAGTGGGTGGCGGCAGCCACATAGATGCGCCAGCGCCTGACGGGCCGGAGCGTGAACCGCCGCTCGATCGTACTGCCGCTATCGGCCACCCGCACACGCAGAGCCACCGGCTTACCGCGCTCCGGGACCTCCACGCGCACGACGTGGTCGCCCAACGCGAGCCCCCTGCCTCCCACTGGCAGCGACGCCCCGTCCGCCCAGACCCGCACCTCCGGCCGCAGCGTCGCCGCGCCCGGAACGACGACGTCCACCGGCTGCACGACGCCCGTGCCGCGCCGCAGAAGGAGGCCTGTCGGCATCACCTGTGGCATGGTCAGAGCGGCCTGTGGCACCCGGTCGACCACATCGAGCGCCAGCGCGTCATAGACGACCCACGAGCCACTCGTAACCGTGAGCGACAGCCGGTTCTCGCCGGCTCGCAGGAGCGCGCCCGGCGCCGGCACCTCGAGGGCGATCGGCCTGGCGCTCTGCTGCTCGGAGAGCACGTGGTCGCCCGGGCCTGGCGCCAGCACGAACTCGCCGGAGGCGCCGTTCAGGTCGATGCGGTAGCGCGCGCCGATGGGTGCTTGCGCGGCAACCAGCCGCACGGTGAGCCGGTAGGCGGGTGCCGGCTGCCCCGACAGGTTGAAGTGTAGGTGGTACGTGTGCAGGGCGCCACCGGCCCACGCGTCGGCGGGCCCCGGATGGATCCACGGCCAGGCGGCCGTTGCGCCCGCATCCGCCACGCTCACCCGCACGCCGCCGCCGAACCGGTTGCGCCAGCCGAGGTGGTCGCCCGAGAGCGCGAACTCGCGGCTCGACCCGTCCGGAGCGCCCAGCCGCCAGACCGTACGCTCAGCCGCAAGCGCCGGACGTATCGCGCTCACCATTAGAGCGAGCAGCATCGCAGCGCTGGCGCACCCTACACGCACTGCCGTCCTACCCATGGGCTGCCTCCTTACGCGCCGAGCCGCAGACTGCGCGCCGCCTACTTCACAGACACCTCGAGGCCCTCGATGTCGAAGACCACGTTCACGCTGGCACGCATGTTGGCCGGGTCGCGCACCCAGGCAAGGTAGCCCGCCAGCCGCTCCGCGCAGTTCACGCTGTTGTGTGCCAGCACCACCGCGCCGCGCGGCATCGCATCGTAGCACCGCTCCAGGATGTCGAGATAGACGCCCTTCCCGCGCTCGTAGTCGCCATCGGCGTCCAGGTAGAGAACCTGGACCGGCTCCGCGAATGCCGCGCAGAAGTCGACAGCGTCGGCCGCCACGACGCGAGCCACGCCGGTCGGGTCGATGCGGCGGACGTTGCGCTCGGCGCGCTCGGCCTCATCGGGCCTGATCTCGATGCCGATCAGGTTGCGCGCCCTGTAGACTGCGCCAGGCCCGACTGCGGCGCCCGCGTTGGAGATGAAGGTGTTGCCGCAGAACACCCCCGCCGCGATCATATTGGCTGGCTGGACGATTGCGTTCACCGCGTACAGCAGACGCTGCATCCGCGGCGTGATCGCCGTCCAAGGAATCGTGAAAAGGTCCGCGACTGCCCGGCGATGGGCCAAGAAGAGGTCGCCGTCGTAGCGCGTGTGCGACATGATGCCCGCCGCCCGTAGCCGCTCGAGCGCCTCACCAACAACGGCGACCTCGCTCTCCAGCGGCTCGAGCTCACGGTGAGGGTCTGCATAGTCCATCGTGTAGGTGTCGTGGTCCGGGGACCGATACTCGTTACTCAGCGCCGTGTTCCTTTCGTGGCGGCCGTGGGCCGCCTCGTATGGTTGGCCGCACCTTCAGCGGGCCGCGGCAGCCACAGCAGTCCGAGCATGCCCGCGTTCGCTGCCTCGTCTACGGCGATCGCCAGCAGGCTGCCGGCGCAGAGATGGACGCGGTCAGGCTCCCAGCCCGGGCCTTGGACTCGCGGCAACCCACATGGCCGGCTGACGCAGGCTCCTTCCGGGGTGGGCGCAGCGCCAGAAGCGCCCTGACCCACCCGCTCAGTCGCCGGGCTTCTCCACGTCCACGATCAACTCATCGAACCTGGCCACGATCCGCCCACCGGGTGGCACGACGAGGAAGTCCTCCTCGGGCCACGGGGGCCCGTCCACCAGCTGCCGGAGCAGGCGGAGGTCGCCCTCCAGGCGCGCGCAGGGCCAACCCTTTGCCTCGGCGTGCTCCTCGGCCTCCCGCTCGAAGCGGCCTGGCGGCTCGATACCCATGTGGATGTATGCGCAGCGGCTGTAGTTGCGGAGCGTGTCGCAGAGCATCTCCTGAAGGTAGCGCGCGTTCTCCTCGCCGTACTTCGCCACCATCTCCTCGAAGTCCATGTCCATGCCCGTCTTGCGCTGGACGGAGAGCTGGGTGTACTCTCCCGACGCCGTTCCCCGCTCAAGCCACCCGCTCGTGAGGAAGTAGGCCCCTTGCTGCTCGCGGAACACCTCGTCGTACCGCTGGCGGCTCCCCAGAAAGAGCGTGATGCAGTCGTGCGCACGCGGGAGGACCAGGGGGATGTCCCGAGCCTGCAGGCCCGCCACGCCGTTGTTGCACAGCGCGTAGCCGAGCAACACGACATCGTAGGTCGACCCGTCCACTCTGTCGATGACCTCCTGCAGCCGGTCCCGCATTGGCGCCGCACCGATGTCGTGCAGCCCCTTCGGCAGGTGCTCGTGGTCCACCGTGTGTGGCGACGAGGCGACGCAGTGCGACAACTCGCGGTACAGGACCTCGCAGGCGATCAGTTTGTGGCGCACGACGGCTCCTCTCCCGGGGCGCGGGGCGCGCAGACGATCAGAATGGCCGTGCCGCCCGATCCGCATCGGCCGCAGGGTCGCAGGCCCCCAGTCCCATACGTCGAGCGCTCCCCTATGCAGGCCACGCAGTGTGCAAGCGGCACACCCGGCGGCACGCGGGGGGGTCCGGGCTCGGATTGTGGCACCCCTCCTCGATCACCGGGGCCAGTCGCTCCATCTTCTGGCGAACGCCGCCGACCGGTCAGCCCCGCAAGCGCGTGTATGCTCCGCCGACCATCGGGAGATCGCGTCCGTGCTGACGCTGGTAGCGAACCAGGGCCGCGCCCGAAACGCCTGGCGCGATCGGACACACATCCGCAATCGCGCTCTGGTCGCTCGGCCGGACGCGCATAACCGCATCGAACCGCACGCGCGCGCTCCGTTGCGCCTCAACGCCTGATGACAGGGAAGCGTCCTGTCACTTAGTTGCGCAGGGCCTTCGCCAGCGCGGCGATGTGCGCCGGCGTCGTGCCGCAGCAGCCTCCGACGAAGTCCGCGCCCGCCGCGATGAGCGAGAGCATCTGGCCGGCCCATTCCTCGGGCCCGGTGCGATAGACGGCACGGCCCTCCACCAGCTCCGGCAGCCCGGCGTTCAGCTTCACCCACAGCGGCAGGTCGGTCGCCGCCCGGAGCCGGCGGCAGATAGGTACAATCTGCTCCGCGCCCTTACCGCAGTTCGCGCCGATCACGGACGCGCCGGCCTTCCTGAGCGCCGTGGCAGCCTCCTCCGGCGTCTGGCCCATCATCGTCCGGTCGCCATCGCGCCCGGTGTAGAACACCATGGTGGCCACGACATCGAGGCCGGCCCGCACTGCGGCCTGCACCGCAATCGCGGCCTCCTCCACATCACTCATCGTCTCCACGACCGCCGCTTCCACTCCGGCGTCGCGGAGCGCTCGCGCCTGTTCGTAGAAGGCGGCGGCGAGTTCCGCCTCCGAGACCTCGCCCATAGCGAGCATTCGGCCGCTCGGCCCGATCGACGCCACGACGCACGCACGCCCCACAGCCGCGCGCAGAGAGATGCCGGCACCCTCGCGCGCGATATCCGCGGCGCGGTCGGCAAGCCCGTGCCGCTCCAGCGCGTAGCGATTCGCACCGAAGGTGTTCGTCAGGATCGCGGCCGAGCCCGACTCCACATAGGCGCGGGCGAGCGCCTCCACCTGGCCCGGATCAGTCAGGTTCCAGGCGTCCGGGCACGCCCCGATGGGCAGCCCGCACTCCTGGAGCCGTGTGCCCCACGCGCCATCAAGCAGCACGGGCCTTACCCCCAGCAACCGCCGCAGCATGCTTGCCACCGCCTTCGTGCCTCCTGTCCGGGCGCCTGCCTCACCGCCGCCGAGCGGGCCGCGATCCGCCACCAGGCGTCAGGCCGACCCTCCGGCCAGCCGCCCAAACTCGCGCCCTGCCCGATACATCGCCTCCGTGTTCGCCACCGGCGTCTCCGGCGCAAGGTTGTTCCCCTCACGTAGCACGAAGAGCCCGCCCTCCAGCACGCCCGACTGCAGGATGCGTCGCACCTCCGCGACCACCTGATCCTGCGTGCCGCCGCGCAGGAGCTCCACGTGGGGGCCTCCCTGGATGCGGACATCCGGGCCGAGATCGCGCCTCAGTCGGCCGAAGTCCACGGGGAATCCGGTGTCGAATGTCCGCACGTTCAGCTCGTCGCGAATGGTGACGAAGAGCCGTGTGGCGTCGCCGCACAGGTGGATGGAGCCTGGCGCGTCGGCGCCGAACGTGCCATAGATGCGCCGGTGGTGAGGCAGCACGTGCTCCCGGTACATGCGCACGCTGATCAGAGCGACGCTGTCGTCCGCTATGCCGAACCCGTCCTGAGGTACCGGCACCCCGAAGCGCTCGCGAAACGCGCGCATGCGGCGGATGGTCGCCTCCGTGATGAACTCCAGCAGACTCCTGAGGCGGTCCGGCTCGGAGGCCATCATCTCGCACACCGATCCCGCGCCAAAGAGGCTGCACGCCACCGTCAACGGACCATCGCTCCCCATGCCGAACCACGGTGGCGCCACGCTGACTGGTAGCCCGAGGTAGTCCCTATCCGCCGCCAGCGCCTCCATGAGCCCGTGGTACTCCAGCCCACGTGCCATCAAGCCGCCGAAGGGGTCCGGCAGACCAGCGTCGAGGAGGCGCTCGGGCGCGTCTGCATAGGCCGGGATCGTGTCCGGCACTTCACCGGCGTGATACTGGATGGGACACCCGAACCAGGCCGCCTCGTAGTAGTTTTGGAAGTCCACCTGTACCGTCCAGCGCTCGGGCGGCCCCAACTCCGTGTCCTGCAGGAGGTTCATGCGGACCCACCGCCCGAACTCAAGCTGGCACTCCAGCATGAGCGCCGGGTCCTCAGAGTACTCGCGGAAACCAACGCGACGCGGGTTCGCTCCGGGAATGCGCATCGTGTAGCGCGAGTTGGTGCCCAGCACGATGGGCACCCGAACGGGACGTCGGGCGTGATAGGCCTCCCACGCGCCGCGCACCTCGGCGTTGTGCGCGACGAAGTCCATCCCCGCGAGCCGATCACCGGGCCGCACCACGTCGGGGCGGCTCACGATAACGTCTCCTCCCCGTCGGTCTCCCGCCAGCCGGTTCGGCGGAGCAGATCGCGCGCCTGCTCTTCGCTCGCTGCACAGACCGTGACGAACATCCCGTCGACGCCCACGGCATCAAGGAGCGGCTCCACCTCCTCTGGCAGCACGCCGATGGCCTGGACGCACTTGCCGGCGGCCAGAATGCGCCGGTAGAGGTCGAACCACCGCGGCGAGCCGCCACCCGGTAGCCCTGCCTGTGGGGTCCACTCGATGGCGCGGAGAGGCTCGATGGAGAGCAGGTTGTCGAGCTGGGGCAACGCCTGCGTGCCGTCGAGATGGAACATAGAGTAGCGGAGCCAGGCGCACTGCCGCGTGAGGGCAGGCTGGACGAACCGGCGGAACATGGCCGGGCTGACCATGCAACAGAAGTCGCACTGAACCTTCGCGGTCCTGCCCGGCCCCCAGATGCCGAAGGCGTGCCAGGCGTTCCCCTCCCACGGCGAGCGCACCAGTGACTCGATGCGCTCGAAGCAGGCAAAAAACGCCTCGTTGATCTCGTCGACCCGACGCTCCACCCACTCCGGCCTCTCCACCATGTCCAGGAGCAGGCGCTCGTTGCCACGCAGGGCCGCCAGCGTGTCGACGTTCTCGATGAGGTCCGGGAATCCGACCAGGCAGCGGCCCCGCGACCGCCGCTCCGCCTCGGTCAGCACGCGCTCGTGGATGCGCCACCACTCGCATTCGTCGTCGAACCGGAGCGGGCGATGCGCATCTGGGTCTTCGATGCACGGCTCGTACCAGACGGTCGTCTCAGTCAGGCGCCCCTCCGCGCCGAGGAAGAGGCCCAGGCTGCCCGGCCCTCCCACATCGGTATTCACCATCGGGACGGCGACGCCGCCATGGTACGTGCGGCTGAGGTGGTGGAGAGACGCCTGAACACGGTGCTCGGCGTCCAGCCACCGTGTGGGCAGGTCGGCGGAAGGCGCCGGCGCGATCGCCTCGGCCGGCTCGTCGCGCGGCGCCGTGACATGCAGCGCGAGGCCCTGCCCCTCCCACCACTTCGTGAGGACCCGTCGCGCCTCGCCCCCATCCGGCTTCCACGCCAGCGATGACCCCTCCACGCGATGGGTCGTTGCCGGTCTCTCTTGTGGTTGCATGCGGGCGACCTCCCCGTCAGTGATGCGCCGGCGCGCGGCGACTGCGCCAGTTCAAGCACAAAGGCACGAGCGACGCCCGTGCCCCCGTGCGTTCGAGCTGATGCGCTCGTCAGGCCGGCAGGTCGTACTCGGCAGGCAGATACGGGCTGTCCTTGAGCGCCTCCATCATCTCGTCTATGAACGCGCCCTCGTCGTCGGGCAGAGCGTCGGCAGCACGCGCCAGGCGGTCCAGCCAGCGAACCTCATTCGGCGCGATGCGGAGGCCGCCGGCCGCGTGCGCCGCGCGGATCTCCTGCACCGCGGCCTGCACGGCACGACGCGTCCGGAGGTACGGCGAGACCTCCTTGACGATCTCCGCCGAGATGCGGAGCACCACGTCGGGCCGCAGCACATACGCCTGCGGGTCAAGGCTGGCGTCCGAGTCGACGAGCAGGTCGCGCAGCAGGCGCGCGTCCTCCCTCGAGCGCGAGGTGGCCAGGTTCAGCAGACGGCAGTCGTACGCCAGCTGCTCCATGGAAACGACCGGTGCCGAGGCGCTCAGCAGCCGCACGTTCTGCACCGACTCGTTCGACCAGCAGTCGCACACCGCCTGCGCGATGTTGCCCATTGAGCTGAGGTGCGCGCACGCGGCGGAACGCCCCTCCATGGAGATGGGGACGCCGCAGATCGCCTTCATGTAGGGGCCTTCGTAGGCGCAGTCCTTGCTCGGGCCCACGGCGCCCTGCTCGTACGCGACCAGACCGCGCGGCACGGATGCCACCCGCACCACAGCGGCGAACACACGCGGCAGCATCTTCTGCTCCGCCAGAGCCAGCGCCGTGTTGGCGAACCCGCACGCCGTGTCGCCAGACGGCACGATGCCGCCCTCACGGCAAGCGGTAACGATCTCGCTCCACAGGAACTGCATGTCGCGAGGCGCCAGGACCCCGAGGGCGAAGACCATCGTGCGAAGGTCCGCGCTCATGAGCGCCTCGTCGCACACCTCCTTGCCCCCAGTCGACTCGATGGCGAGCATGTCGGCCCCCGCACCCGCGGCGCCGCGGAAGACCTCCACCATGCCATCCCAGTACGGACCGCTCCGCATGCGCGGAGGGCGCTCATGGTCGCGGCTGTCGTTAGGGGTCAGGCGTAGCGCGCACTTGAGGCCATCGCGATCGTGGTACTTCGCAAGCGTGTCTGCGAGGAGCCGGGTGATCTCCAGACCCCACGCGGGGTTCACGGTCATTGGCGGGAGCGTCTCGAACTCCACGAGCAGGGCCGGCACGTCGAGGTCCACGGCGCGCTGGCACACACCCTCGATGATCTCCGTATACTCGCGCCGCACCTGGCCCCACGTCGCCTCTTCGATGCTCATCGGAGGAAGCGTGAAGTTGATCTCGGGGATCACGGTGCCGGCGCCGATCATCACGCCGTGCCCGCAATGCACGGGCTTCGGGGCGACGCCAAAGACCAGCGCGTCGACGCTCGGAACCGCGAGGAGGGTGCTGCTTAAGGGCGACGGGCCCGCGCCCGTCCTGTCGGCCGCGCTCACGCCACCAACTGGCGGGCGATGCGTACCGCGCCGCTCGCATTGTCGCTGAAGCCGTCAGCGCCGATCTCATCCGCATAGCGCTGCGTCACCGGGGCGCCGCCAATCATCACCTTCACCTGACCGCGGATGCCGGCCTGCGTGAGGGCTTCGATGGTCGTCTTCATGCCAGGCATGGTAGTGGTGAGGAGCGCTGACATCGCGATGACCGATGCGCCCTTCTCCTTCGCCGTCTCGACGAACCTCTCGGGCGACACGTCCACCCCGAGGTCGATGACCTCGAACCCGCCGCCCTCCAGCATCGCGGCCACGAGGTTCTTGCCGATGTCGTGCAGGTCGCCGCGCACGGTGCCGATCGCGACCCTGCCCGCCGGCTGAGCGCCTGCGTCGACCAGCTTGGGCTTGATGATCTCGAGGGCGCCCTTCATCGCGCGAGCCGCTATCAGCAGCTCGGGCACGAAGTACTCGTTTGCCTCGAAGAGCCGGCCTACCTCGTCCATGGCGGGAACCATGTACTTGGTCAGGAGCTCCTGCGGATCGACACCCTCTTCGAGCGCAGCCTGCACGGTGGACTTCGCCGTGGGGGCGTTGCCCTCGAGGATGGCGGTGTACAGTTGCTGCAGGTCGGTCATGGTGTGTTCCCTTCCCACTGTATGGGTGTTGTGCACGTCTCCATCGGGCTCGTCCGCGCCGTCCAGCCGTGTCGCTCGTCCTGGGGTCGGGTGCCACGGGCACTGCGGCGCTGCCAGCCCCGTCCTGTTGGGCCCCTACCGCACCACCCGCGTCAGTCGCGCGGGAAGTGGTCCGGCCTCAGGAGAACCGCCCGGGCGGCCAGCTCCTCGTCCGCGGTCTCCATACCCTCCACATCCTTGATGGCATCCACTGGGCACGCCTCCGCGCACCGCGACGTCTCGTGGAAACCGAAACACTCCGTGCAGAGGCCGGAGTCGATCACGTACTCGCCGCCGGCGCCTGAGATGCCTCCGTTCGGGCACTCAGGCAGGCAGCGCCCACACTGGATGCAGAGCTCCTCGTCGATCTGCTTGGGCATACGGCCCCCTTCAGCGGCTGAGTAGGCGCTTCATTACACGCGGGCAGTCAAATCCCTTCCGCCCCGCACGCCACAGAGGGGCCAGATGCGTCAAGACGCCCGCGGACCCGTCGAGGGGCCCGCGAGCGTCATTCCGCCTGTCGGGTGCAGCCAGCACAATGGAGACCCCGCTAGTGCGTGGCTCCAGAGGCCTCGGGGGCGGAACCGATGCGCATCGCGTAGAACGACCGATGGACGAACACGAAGGTGGCCAGCAGTAGAATGACCGCCAGCACCAGACGCGTCTCCGTGGTCATCGACTCGGCCAGCTCGACGGCGAGAAGCCCGAACAGGGTCGTGAACTTGATCACCGGATTCATGGCCACCGACGAGGTGTCCTTGTACGGGTCGCCCACGGTATCGCCGATGACCGTCGCGGCATGCAGATCGGAGCCCTTCTCCTTCATGTCGACCTCGACGACCTTCTTGGCATTGTCCCAGGCGCCGCCGGCATTGGCCATGAAGAGCGCCTGGAAGAGCCCGAAGAGGGCGATCGAGATCAGGTATCCGATGAAGAAGAACGACTCCGCGCTCGCAAAGGCCAGCGTCGCGCAGAAGACCGCCAGGAAGATGTTGAACATCCCCTTCTGCGCGTACTGCGTGCATATCTCGACGACCTTCTTGCTGTCCTCGACCGAGGCCCTCTCGCCGCCTTCCAGCTTGATGTGGCCCTTGATGAACTCGACCGCGCGATACGCGCCCGTCGTGACTGCCTGCATGGTGGCGCCGGTGAACCAGTAGATCACTGCACCGCCGGCGATCAGGCCCAGAAGGAACGGCGGATGGAGCAGCGATAGCTTCTTGATCAGCTCCGGCTGCAGACCGTCCGTCAACAGCACGATGATCGAGAACACCATCGCGGTGGCACCGACGACCGCGGTGCCGATGAGCACCGGCTTCGCGGTCGCCTTGAAGGTGTTGCCAGCGCCGTCGTTCGCCTCGAGGTTGTGCTTGGCGCGCTCGAAGTCGACATCGAAGCCGTACTGCTTCTTCAGGTCTTCCTTGATGTTCGGCACGCTCTCGATGGTGGAGAGCTCGTAGATCGACTGTGCGTTGTCGGTCACGGGGCCATAGGAGTCGACCGCGATGGTGACCGGGCCCATGCTGAGGAAGCCGAATGCCACGAGGCCGAACGCGAACACCGGGGAGGTGTCGTAATCGTTCAGCGTCATCAGCACCCCGAGCTCGATCGTGCTCACCAGCCAGGCGGCGCCCATGAGGAAGATGATGACCATCCCCATCCAGAAGGCGCTGTAGTTGCCCGCGATCAAGCCGGACAGAATGTTCAGCGAGGCGCCGCCCTCACGGGAGGAGGTGACCACCTCCTTCACATGCGCCGACTCCGTGGAGGTGAAGATCTTGATCAGCTCGGGGATTATCGCCCCGGCCAGTGTGCCGCAGGTGATGATGATCGAGAGCTGCCACCAGAGGTCGGTGCTGTACAGGCCGTTGCCGATGGCAAGCTCGGGGATCATGGCCCAGGAGACCACGAAGGTCAGAATGACCGACAGGGCCGACGTGACCCACACGAGGCTGGTGAGCGGCTTCTCGGAGTTGAAGGAGTCCGCGTTGGCGTACTTGGCCTTCGCCACTGCCTCGTTCAGGAAGTAGGCGGCGGCGCTCGCGATGACCATCACCACGCGCATCGCGAAGATCCAGACCAGGAGCTTGATCTGCGCGGCCGGGACCGTCACCGCGAGCATGATGAACACTATGAGCGCGACACCCGTCACGCCGTAGGTCTCGAAACCGTCCGCCGACGGGCCGACGGAGTCGCCCGCGTTGTCGCCCGTGCAGTCCGCTATCACGCCCGGGTTCCGCGCATCGTCTTCCTTGATCTTGAAGACGATCTTCATCAGGTCCGAGCCGATGTCGGCGATCTTGGTGAAGATGCCTCCCGCGATCCGAAGCGCCGCGGCGCCCAGGGACTCCCCGATGGCGAAGCCGATGAAGCACGGCCCAGCGATGGGGCCCAGGAAGAGCAGGATGCTGAGCATGATCATCAGCTCCACCGAGATGAGCACCATCCCTATGCTCATGCCGGCGCGGATCGGGATCGCGTAGCACGGGTACGGCTTTCCCGCCAGGGAGGCGAAGGCCGTGCGCGAGTTGGCGAAGCAGTTGACGCGGATGCCAAACCACGCGATCACGACGCTCCCGGCGATGCCGAGCAACGAGGAGAGAAGGATAACACCCACCTTCCAGAGCTCGAAGTCCTGGAAGTAGCCGTAATACACCGCGATCACGCAGGCGATGAATGCCCACAGAACGGCGATGAACTTCAGCTGGGTAAACAGGTAGGTCTTGCAGGTCGCGTAGATCAGCTCGCTGATCTCGAGCATTGCGCGGTGCACCGGCAACGCGCGCAACTTCATGTATGCCCAGAGGCCGAACAGCATGCCGGCCGCCGCGACGAAGAGGCCGATGACAAGGAGGTTACCGCCGGACGTGCCCAGGAAGGTGGCCTGATCCTTGTCGAACAGGTTCGGCAGGACCAGCTTCGCCTCTGCGCCGCCGTACGCCGGCTGCGCAGAGACCGCCAGCACGCCCAGCAGCAGCGCCAGCATGGGCGCGAGCCGGCGCGATGCACGTCCCACGCAAGCAAAGAGCGCCCGCAGATGCGTGGCGCTCATCATACCGGCAGTGCATGCTTGCACCACAGCAGCCGGCGCCGGCTGGCATGCCCAGCGGCCCGCGGCTTTGGCGCGCCTACTCATGGAGTCGCGCATAATGAACGAGTTCCTCCTTCAGGGGATGGAGCGGAGCGGACGGCCCCTCCGCGACATGCGGAACGCACGCGCAACCGATGTGGGGGACATCATGGAACGCCGTGTCGGGTGTGAATTTCGCAGGTTCCGCCGCGCGGCGCGATGGCGCCGGCCAAGCGCCGTATTATGCGCGATTCGCGAAGCGCGAGTCAATCTGAACCAGCCGCCCGCGCCGCCAGCGGCGGGTGCCGAGCGGCCTGAGGCCGTGCTGGCCTGCGCCCGAGAGGGTGGCCCGGCTGCGCACCTGGCCTGCAGACAGCCGGGCCACCCGCATCCGTGCGGGTTCGCGCTGACAAGGGGGCCGTCGCCGCCGCTGGGGAACCCGTGCGCTCAACCACTCCGTAACCCAAACAAGAAGGAGTACATGTGTCCTGATGGAACTGATCGTGCCGAGCGTCCAGGAGTGCACGCTGGATCGAGAGCAGTTCGACCAGCTCGTGAGGCGTCACCATCGGCAGGCCTATAACATCGCCTACCGCCTGGCGGGGAATCACGCAGACGCCGAGGACATCACGCAGGAGGCGTTCGTTCGCGCCTTCCGCTTCCTTCATCGGTACAATCCCCAGATGCCGTTCGAGAACTGGATGTACCGGATCATCTCGAACGTCTTCATCGATGAGGTCCGCCGGCGCCCCAAGCTCCGCCTGCAGTCGCTCGACCAGCCACTTGCCAACGGGCGCGATGACGGCTTTGTGCTCCTCGAGGTGCCGGACCCTGCGGGTGACCCGGAGACCATCACACTCCGCGACCAGATAGACGCTCCCCTTCAGCACGCCCTGAACAGCCTGCCGCCAGACTTCCGTCAGACGGTGGTGCTCGCGGACGTCGAGGGGCTCTCGTACGAGGAGATCGCCGACGCCATGCGGTGCTCCTTGGGCACGGTGCGATCGAGGCTCCATCGCGGCCGCAAGATGATGCGTGCCCGGGTCGGCGCGCTGACCGGTGATCCCCGCGTTCCTGGAGGCGCGCGATGAGCTGCGGCAGGGCTGGTCGGCTGCTCTCCGCCTTCATTGACGATGAGCTTCCAGGGTCCGAGAAGCTAGCGGTTCGCGACCACCTCCGTGGCTGTCTGACCTGCCGCTCCGAATACGACTCGCTGGTCGCGACCAAGCGCCTGCTGTCCGGCCTGTCCACCAGTGAGCCCCGTCCGGAGTTCGAGGGCGAACTGCTGCGGCGCCTGCACCTCGTAGCGGAGATGGAGCCCCCAAGTCCGCCGCCCCTGTGGTCGCGCCTGTTCCGGCTTGAGCGCCGGCCCGTGGCTCGGAGAGCGCTGGCGCTGGCGGCGGGCGCAGCCTTCGCCGCGCTGGCGGTGGGCCTGTCGAGGCCGCAAGCCTCCGACCATGCCGGCGTGCAGGCGGCGAACCTGGGCATCCGCTGGACGCCGCCCGCAGCCCCCGCACCACACATCGGTGACATGCTTTTCCTCCACGACGAGGGCGCACCGTTCATCGACGCGGAGCCGGCCTCCTTCGAGCCCATTTTCGCGCCGCACGGACCCACGCCTCGCGTTTCACCCGTCCTGGATAGCGGAGCCGCCCTCCGCAACCGCTGACCGTTGCGCCAGGAGTGATCACCGATGACCCGTGAGCGCCCGCGCTGCCGTCGATCGGGCGCCTTGGCTTCGGTGTGGTGCATTGCGCTGGCGGGCGGCCTCCTGCTCCCTCTCCCTTCTTTCGCCCGCTCTGAGCAGCGGCAGCCCTCGGCCGCCGACATCGTGCGCAGGTACCTGGCAGCGCAGCGCACCGTGGCGCTCCGTGGTACGGCGGTCGTCGTCAGTCCCGGGCCCGGCGGCGTGACCACCAGCATGCGTCGCATTGTGCGGGGACCTAACGGGTCGACACTCACGACGATCCTCACCCCCAGGTCCCAGCGCGGTACGGTTGCGCTCAATGACGGTACCTGGTCCATCGCGTACGAGCCCGCCGAGCGGCTCGTGAAGGTGAAGCGAGCGGCGCCACGCTGTGCTGCCACGAACGCCCGCCGCGCCCGCCGCGTGCTCGCCAATTTCACCGCGGTTGTCGAGGACCAGGTGCCGCTGGCCGGCAGGACCTGCTACCGCGTGCGACTGACGCCGCGGGCGGGCGACGGCTGCATTGTGACCCTGTGGATCGACCGGCGGACCGGCGCGGAGTTGGGGCGGGAGGAGAGCGACAGGCGCGGCAACACCCAGTCGCTGATGCTCTTCACGGAGGTGTCCTTCCCGAGGCGCGTGTCGCCCTCGGAGCTGGCATTCCGGCAGCCCAGAGGAGTGCGGCGGGTGAACATCGACCGCACCTCCTACTCGCGGAGCCTGGCAACCCTGACCGCGGCCGCGCGTTTCCCGGTGGTGGCGCCGCTGACCGTCCCGGCGGGCTACGAGTTCGAGTGCGGACACGTGGTCCGGGTCAATGGCCAAGACACAGCGGTGCTTCGCTACAGCAACGGCTTGGCGAATCTGACGATCTGCCAGACCGAGTCGAGCGCGCCCGCGCCGGTCGGCGCCATGCGCCTCGCCCGCGGCGAGAACGTAGTGGCGGTGTCGCGCGGGCGCCGGCACGTTCTCGTCTTCGGTCACCATTCCGCTGCGGCGCTGTACGCCGTGGCTGGCTCCATCGACCCGAAGCTCTCCTCAGCGTTCGGCAACCACATCGCAAGTCAGTTCCGCGTGGCGCGCAGCGTCGTGGGCTCGCTCCGAGATCGGGGCTTCACCGCCGAGGGCGTCGTGGTCGCGCTCACCGCGCAGCAGCGCACGCGACGGCCATTGCCCGACTTCGCGGCGCTCCACGACCAGGGATGGGGATGGCGCGACCTCGCGAACCGCTTCGGCATCAGCCAGCGGGACGTGGCACAGCAGGTGGCGGCGTTCCATGCATCGTGGCGCCAGCGCCCGTAACGACCGACGCCTATCGCGAGGCCGGGCCCCTCCATTCCGCCATCACCCGTGCCGCCGCCGCGCGGAGGGTCTCAGGCGTCCATGCGGTCCGGCCCGGCAACTCGACCGACGCGCCGGGGCTCGCAACCAGCAGCGTCAGCTCCATCCCCGCGCTCGGGACCACGAGGTCATAGAGCAGCGCTCCTGCCGCCTCGAGCGCCTGATCGCCGGGCCCCCCGACGTCAACCACCCGCGTGGCCAGGGCGTTCATGCGTCCGCTCACCACGGCATCCGCGGTCGGCGCCGCGCCTGCCGGGAAGAGCCAGATGGCGTTCAGTATCGGGTTGGTGTCGGGCGCTCCGGGCTTCGGGAGTACGGCGATATCGAGCTTCCCGTCGCCGTTCGCGTCCCGAGCCGCAAACAACACGACGCCCGGCCTGTGGACGCCCCAGCGGGCGATAGGGTCGACCTCCTGAAGCGGAGCTCCCTCGACTTGGCAGACGAGAGGGCGCTGCCCGGCCGCCTGCCAGTGGCTCTCGCAGAACCCGAGGAACACGTTGGCGGCTGCGCCAGGCTGCACGCTGAACCGGTAGGCGATCGGCACGCCGCCCATCCCTGCGCGGATGTTGCGGAACGCCGGGTCGGACTCGCTCTCCGGGCGAGCCCATCCCGGGAGGTCCGTCGCCTCATCCCAGTGGCCCCACTCGCGCACTTCGCGCACGGGCGTCGGGCTCTCGGGCAGGCCAACCAGCGCGCGCCCCCCGAGGGTCACCAGGCGCCTACCGACGCGAGCCCCCTGCGGAAGCTGCACGGTCAGCCGAACGGGCGCGTCGCGACCCGTATTCGACGCCAGGCGCACCGTCACCACGTCGAGACCAGCCGGCCACACAGGCGCCCGGAACACCGCCTTCTCCAGCGCAACAACGCCTCCGTCGCGGACCACTCGCACGCCCGGAACGCCTGGCGCGACGCTGACCGCCGACACAGAGGGCGGACCGGTACGAACCCCCTCGCCCGAGAGCGCGATGCCCAGCGTCCCCCAGTCCTGAACCAGCCGCCCTTCGGCGTCGACGTGCGAGGGCGCCAGCCCGGGAGTCGGAACGGGTGTCGAACGCTGCGCCAGGCCTGGCGCCGCGAGTCCCGCAAGGAGCGCCGCTGCGAGACACGAAAGCCATGTGCGAACCATGCTCAGGCCACTCCTTCCCTATGCGGCGGCCGCCGGTGAGTGGATCGTGTTGATGCCGTAGAGCTGGCAGAATGAGCGCACCACCCGTCGGTGGTTCCCGAGTGCGACCACCTGATGGTGGAGCGGGAGGACGTCGCGCACGTCCGCAACGCCATCAATCGCGACCTCTATCGCCGTCCGGCAGCCGCCCGCAGGCGGCGTCGCCACGTTGCTCACCACCTTGCCGGTGTCCACAGCCACTTCGCCGGCGTGGGTGAACCTCACGTACGTGACCGCGTCGCCCACCGGCCAGAGCACCTGCATCGCGACGCCGAGCGACGACTCCGAGTGGTCGCGCATGATGTAGGGGGCCGGCCGCTTGTCGAAACCCCAGAGGCGGCTGCCGCTCGTGCAGTGCATGGAAACCAGCAGGTTCTTCGCCGTCTCCGCGACGGGGTTGCTCAGGAACCCTGGCCGGCCCAGCAGGTAGCTGGTCAGCATGAGCGAAGTGGCGCCGAACAGGTCGGCTTCGCAGCCGGCCGTGATGCCCTGGTCCAGCAGCAACATGAATGCGCCGCACGGCGGGGTGGGCACGAGGCGCGCCCCCACCATCCCCAGGCAGTCCATCGTGAGCGCGTTGGCTTGCTCGGCAGCGAGAAGCCTCTTGGCGGTCGTGTACGCGCGCGCGGCGTTCACCGCATCATCGGCCGTCGGCTCGACGATGCGCCTGGCGCGTCGTCGCATGTCGGCAGCCACATCCCTCACTTCAGCGGTGACCGGCTCCCGGTCAAACCACTCGTTGAAGGTGTGGCGCGGGATCTGCCGCACCCGGGTGCCGAGCCAGTCAAGGACCGTCTCGTTGCGCTGGTTCCCATGGATCCAGAGGATCCGCGTCTCCTCGAACATCCGCTTCGCGCGGACCATGCGGAGGCCGTCCTCAACCGTGGGCCACTCGAGGGAGGAAACGACGTAGACGCCAGGCCGACGCGAGATGCCGACCATGGTATGGGTGAAGCTGGTCCCCACCGGCGACACCACCAGAAGCGGGACCTTCACCTCCCTGGACAGCCGATCCACCCATCCCCAGCACGCCAGGTGCTGCAGCACGACGAGGAGCGCGTCCGGGCGAGAGCCGGCCACCCGCTGCATCAGGGAGTTCAGCCCGGCCTCGTCCTGAATGGGCTGGTCCGCCACTTCGATGTCGATGCCAAGCGCGCGGCGCGACGCTTCGATGTGGGCGTGGACCTGCCTGCTGTGCCTGTCCAGATCGAAGGTCGTTCCGGGCCAGCCCAACCAGTAGGGCGTCGGCATCCGCAACAGGGCGGCCGCGACGCGGACCCTGGGCGCCGGGCGCAGAGAAGCGGGGTCAACAGACTGGGCGCCTCGATCGCGAACCGCCGGCGCCGCCCCGGCCAGCTCGCCGCTCGCAGCGGTTGCGGCGATCGCCGCCCCCGAGATGAACTGCAGGCACTGCCGGCGGCTCAGACAGCCGCGGCACCGGTGCTCATGGCCCATGGGTGCATGCCTCCTCCTGGTGCGTTCCGTGATCGCCACCATTGCGGGCAGGATTCGCCGGGCATTGCCACCTTTCCTTGCGACCTCGCGCAAGCCAGCCACCGCCGTGCACTGCATAACGCCGGCGCCGACCCGCTGCGCCAAGTCACGCCGACATCGGCGCCGCCTACTCCATCAGGAACGACATCTCCAGCAGCAACACCGGTTGGCCGCCCTGCCCGCTGTCGGTCGGGCTGTCGAGGTAGCCCTGCATGTACTCCTGCCAGCGGGTATGCACCTCGGAGGCGGCGAGGTAGTCGCACGTCGCCTGCCAGTCGTCGCACTCGAGGTAGCCAAACTCGATTCCGCCCGGCGCCAGCCACAGGCTGTAGTTGCGCATCCCGGCCTTCTTCAGCTCGGCGAGCAGCTCGGGCCACACGTTGGCGTGGATCCGCTTGTACTCGTCGAGCTTGTCCGGCTTCACCTTGAGAAGCAGTCCTACGCGCTGCATGTGGGTCCCTCCTTAGTACGGAGGCGCTCGGATTGGGCACGGCTCCGGCTCCTTAGCACGCTCAGCGCGGCCGCCCAGGAACGCCGTACTAGGTTGCTAGAAGAGAGAATATCACGAAGGCAGAGGATGCGCAAAGTGGCAGGTGGCGAGGCAGAGAGGTTCTGGGG
>DATIKM010000156.1:0-29781 GCA_035477595.1 Chthonomonadales bacterium | reverse complement strand
CGCAGGTGATCCTCAAGACCTTCATCGCCGGAAAGCGCGCAAAGAGCGTCGCGCCGCCGCGCCGCCTAGAGCCCGAACCGTAGCCCAAGGTCCGAGTGCGAGCGCACGCGCCGTCCAAGCACATGCATCACGAGTTCGTCGTCCGCGGTATGCGCCGCGCAGCCAATAGAGGCAAGCGGCGTGGCGATCGCCACGGCTCACCGTACCGAGCGCCGTGATATGCCGGCACAGCGCTCCGGCCATGAGCCATCGGACGCGGTTACGGCTGTTGCGTGCCGTGAGCGACGCAGGATGCACTCGGTAGAGATAGAGGTCCTCGTGAAGAGGTGCAATCCGCCCGTGGCTCCACAGCCTGAGCCAGTACTCGTAGTCCTCAACAAGGAAGAGCCGCTCTGCATAGGGCCCAACCTGACGCGCGGCAGCGGAGCGGTAGAGGAAGCAACCTTGGACGCAGTTGCCTCGCAGCAGCCCCTCGGGCTCGCCAACCTTGCGGGCCGCGACTACGCGACCGTCGCAATCGATGTGCGTGAAGTCGCAGTAGACCATCACGACATCGCGATGACGCCCGAGATAGTCCTGCATGCGCTGGACCGCATTGGGCCTGTACATGTTGTCATCACTCGTCCAAGTGAAGTACTCCCCGCGCGCCTCGGCAAACCCCCGGTTCAGCGATGCTGGCAGCTTCAGGTTAGCGTCGTTGCGCAGAGAGCGAATGCGCGGGTCCATCGCAACGTACCGGGCGATGACGCTGGGTGTTTCGTCGGTCGACGCATCGTCGACGATGATGAGCTCCCAGTCGGCGTAAGTTTGGGAGCGAACGCTCTCGATGGACTCCGCCAGGAAGCGCGAGCCGTTATGGGTGGGGAGGACCACCGAGATGAGCCGCAATGGCCTGAGGCTCGTCACGACCTCCTCCATGGACAGCGCGTCGTTGCCCCGTGTAGACGAACCAGCCCATGCTTGGCGTACCGGTGCCGCTCGCGTCGCGCATGGAGATGCGCGCGGTAGTACTCGACGCGCGTTATCTGCTCAATCTCCCATGCAGGCATGCCCTCGTCCCAGTGCCATTGCCTACTGCGACGGATCCGGAGCACGGCAAGGTCACGGAGCGCCCGCACGAGACGGCGGACGGCGTGCTCCACGACCGCGTGCTCCCAGTGGTGTCGCAGGTAGGCAAGCACCGCGCCGCGGTCCTGCGCCATGCGTCTCCATGCAGCGCGGCACAACCGGACCGGGTCTAGGTAGTGCACGACGGGGGGGGCTGTGCACCGCACGACCGTGTAGCCAGCTTCGCGGACCTGGCGTCCGAACAGGGTGTCTTCTCCGCCACCGACGACACCGGGGCCGAGCGCCTCGTCGAAAGCCGGTACGCGCCCCAGAACGTGCCGTCCAATCGCCATGTTGGCACCCACGAGGTCGATGCGCGGTCCGTCGGTGCTGCCCTCTGTGCAGGCCAGACAGGCCCGGTGGAGCGCGGTCATCCATTCGCGGTGGAGCCCAGGAGCGAGATGCACTGGTCCCGCGACGGCATCGGCCTCACCACGAAGGATTGGCGCGCACATGCTCCTGACCCATTCCTCGGGTACCCGCACATCATCGTCCGTACATAGCAGAACAGCCCCCCGCGCCTGTGAGAGTGCCGCATTGTATGCGCAACTCTTCCCCCCTCGCGGCTCCCATATGTAGCGTACCGGCATGCTCCCCGGGGCGCACTGCTCGACGATGCGTTTCGTATCATCGGTGGACCCGTTGTCGACGACCAACAGCTCCGCCGACAGGTCGGAGGGTACATCGATGGCGGCGACCGACTCCAGGGCCGGTCCGAGATGCTCCGCTCGGTTCCGCGTGCAGATGATGATCGAGACGATAGGAGAGCGCGTCAGGTTGTCCCTCGCAGGGTCACTGCCCGAAGGGAGTCAACGACCATGTCGTAACTGCGCTCGGCGCGCAGCACGGCTTGGGGCAGGGCGCTAGAGAGTCCGTCGCAGATGGCCACGCGGTGAGCCCATGCGTGGCGCATCGCGGCAGTCAGCCGGCGGGCGTCGGCCAGCTCCTCCCCGCTGACCACCAGATCGTGCCCTGCGACCATCTCCCTGCCCAGCAGATCGACTGGCAGGTCGGCTCCCTTGGCAGAGTACCTCACCGTTATTGTTGGCCGCGCGCTACTCAGGCCGGCCATTGCAGCATGCATGCGCTCTGCAACGACCAACTCACACCGTGACAACATCGCCTTGTACTCCCCGGCGGTGTGATCACCTGACGCACACCGTAGGCGCCGGTCGTACCTCCGCGAACGGAGGATATTGGTGGCTATCTCGCGGTCGTCCGTGTTCTCGTAGACATCCTGAACATGCGGCACGAGCAGCACCTGAGCGCCGAACGCAACAAGCGCCTCCTCTGTTGCCGCCACTAACGCGCGCAGGTGATCCTCATACGCCAGCCCGGTCCAATACCCCAGGTTCTGACTCGGTGCAACCCCCACGATCGGTGCGTCGGGGTCTATACCGTAGTACCGAAGCATGGCTTCCGCGTCGCCTTGTGGTTCAAGCAGGTACGACGGGTCCGCCCCGCGTACTACGTTCTCGCTGGGCAGGCCCACGTCGCGTACTGCGTACGTCAGCGAGCGCTCTTCACGAACCACGATGCGTCGGCACCGTGTGGCCACATTGCGGAAGACCTCCATGTGCGCTTGCGATGCAAAGGGTCCGATCGACTGGCCCAATAGGCATACTTGGGAGCCAGTGTCCAGGGCCACCTGAAGCAGCGCGGCCTGCTGGCGCAAGGAAGCGATCCCGTGGTCCGACGTGAACAGATCGCCGCCGAGCGCGATGACCAGAGTCGTCGGGCCAAACAGCTCGCGGCCCGTCTGGGTCGCGCAGGGCTCGGCAGGGCCACCGCGTAGGCCGAACCGGCGGACCATCCTGCGTGCCAGCCCGGCACGACTAGCAACTAGGCTGGCACTCCGAACGCAGACCACCTGGAGGTCAGCCAGGCGCCTCCTATCATAGTCAGGGGTCGTTGTTGCCAAGATAACGGACGCCCCAGGCAACCGCGCACTCATGGCCAGGATTGTAGGCCTCACCAGTGCCTCCACCCCCCGGTTGCGAAGGCCCGTCAGCCCAGTAAGGACGACTCGCTCGATGCCCAACGTGCTCATGGTCTTGTTGTCCTCCGCCCTACGGCTCACCAGTGCTCCACCAGCGCGAGGCCCAGCTCGCGACGTGCATACCGGTGTCACCAGTCTGACGCAGCACGTCGCAAGCGAGATACCGCGCTGTCTCCGGTTCGCCGGAGGGAACCAGACGGATCCGTCGCAAGACCGGCAGGAATGCTCCACCAACGCTGGGTTGGCCTCGCACGGGCCGACAGACGCACCCCAGAGCACCATAGGCACGCCCAGTGCCCGAACACCGGACGCGAACTGCGCACTCTCGGACCTCCGGCGTGTCTCCTCGCCTGGAAACAGAGCGAGCATCTCTCCGCCGACCGACAAGAGGCACGCCGCTTGACCCAGCCTCTGATGCCTGGCCCAGAGGCTTACATCCGGTGTTGGGGCCTCCCCCCCCCGCTCGGCGGTTCCGCGCCACCGCCCGGCTCGGCGCGGTCGGTCGGCGCGCGTGCGTAACCGCCTTGATGGCTGTCCGGAGGAGGGCAACCCGATCGTCGACCGGCCAGATGCTCGCGCAACGACCTCTACACCTGGGAAGGCGCCCCCCAAGGTCTCAGCAGCGCCCCGTACGATCGCCTCGCACCTGTATTTGCATAGCCCCCCAATCTCATCCACATCGATGGCCATGTCTGCCTACCGCTTTACGAACCGTGCGGATAGCCCCTGATCAGTCGATTGGCGATACCGCGCAGCCGACGCTCCGTCCCCTGGAGGTACCTCGCGCCCGCAAGGAACACGCGCGATGCGGCGGCCTTTGCACGGCCGGGCCACGGCTCCCAGCGCTGGTACTCGCGGTACCGCCTTACCATCGGCGCCATCTGGTGTGCGAACTGCTCCGGCTTGCCTTCGCTCCGTGCCCACGCATGGTGGCTCTCGCTGGCGAGTTCCATGCGCGCCCTATGGATGCGGCGGAACTTGGCATCGAGCCGGTACGGATCTGGTCCAACCCGCTTCGGAGGGCGCCACTGCCCCGCTCGGTCCGCCAGCCACAACCGGTAGGAGAGCCCCTCCCGCCGATGGCGAAGGCCCGCTGTCTGTGAGCGAGCCACGCTGTCGGGCCCGACCTGCCGGAAGCTTAGCGCGCCCGACACGATGCCTTCCGTCACCAGGTCTGCCATGGCTGCAGACCGCACAACCACTACGTTGGTGCCACCGCTGTCCGGCGTGTACTCCGGCAGCCAGGCGTCACCCACGGATATGTCGGCTGTCTCTCCGACCACATCGTCGCAGTAGTCACAGGCGCTGCACCGGAAGAACCCCAATCCCCAGTCGTAGCCAAAGAGGTCGCAGGCCCGGCTCACCAGGCTTTCGCCTCGTCTCGTTATGACCTCTACGGCATAGTCATCGGCGGGCCTGTCCGCCAGCTTGCGGCGGAAGTCGATCGACGCCACTTCTGACGGCTTCACTCCCATCTGCGCCGCGAGGAACTCGCCGAATCGAACCGTCTTCAGGTGGCCACAGAACAGCGACACCACGTAGGCGACGCGGTCGCGCAACACGGGTTCGGCATCAGCAAGAAGCCGGACCGCCTTGGCGAAGCAGGGCAGGCCCACCACGGCGTACGTCCCTGGGGTTGACCGGATCGTGGCGAGGACCTGCGACATCTCCACAGGGTAGTAGCGTGACTTGCTGCCGGAGCGAACCTCGTCAGCAGTACGCGATATGCTGTAACGGAAGAGTGGCTCGACGGGATCCTCGCGCGGCCAAGGCAGAACATGGGCAATGGCATCGACTAGCCCCTGCTCAACCATCTGCACGAGCAGCCAGCTGACGAACCCTCCGGAACTGCCGTTTGCGCGATAGCAAGCTGTAGACACGTGTCCGGCGTAGCAGGCGCGCCAGTAGCCGATCCGGTGGTCGTGATGTGCCTCCTGACCGTATAAGCGGCATCCAATTTCGTCCTCGTTGGCTGCTGCCGACGAGAACGGGCACACGGACTCCGCGAGGCTCCCGTGCTGGCCCCCGATAGGCTGCAGGGGCTCAGCTTGGTAGCGGCCCCACTCGTCGAGCGCGATGCGCATGGGACCATCCTGGAGGCCCAGCGTGCACGCCCCGCATCCCACGCAGTAGCCGCCACCGATCACGGTCCGACCTAGGCTAGCCGTGGCCCAACGCGAGTCAGTGGTCATGAACTGCCATGCCATCCGGGTCGAGCATTCGTGAGGCCTGGCGCCCTATCGGCGAGCTCGCTGACGGTCCACGAGTGGTCGACCAGCACCAGTCCAGAAGCAGCACCATGCAGATCGCCCGTGCCGAAGAAGTCGCCCTCCTGCACGCGTAGCTCCGCGGCGCCTTGCACTCTATCCGCCAGGCGACCGTTCTGAGCGACCGCCAGCGTGACCAGGTAGCCGCCGGGCGGCAGCGGCAGCCTGGGGATCCTGCACGTTAGGATGCCTTCTCGGGACGAGCGCGATAGCGCGATCCGCGCCATCTGAGTGTTCACGTTCGCAATCTGCACGCCCGCGAGATCGTAGATGCCCACGTAGAACACCGGGGAGTCGACGCGGGTTGCCGCAGCGTACGAGATCTGCAAGCTGATGTCGTCGCCTGATCGGAGCAACGCCTCCTCGGTAGCGGCCTTGCCGTTCAGTAGAAGACAGGTGAGTCGGATGGAGCCGTCCCCCTCTCGATCAGACCGCTCTGCCAGCGAGACGTGCCGGCTTGCGCCGCCCTCGTAGAGGTACGCCTGGACAACATCCCGGGTCGCACCCAGGGCTGTCATGCGGCCATCGCCTAGGAGGATGCATGCACTGCAAAGGTTCTGCACCGACACCATGTTGTGGCTCACGAACAGCACGGTGCGGCCCTCTTGCGCCACGTCGCCCATCTTGCCCAGGCACTTCCTCTGGAACGCCGCGTCGCCCACCGCCAGCACCTCGTCGACGATTAGGATCTCCGGCTCCAGGTGGGCCGCCACCGCGAACGCCAGGCGCACGTACATGCCGCTCGAGTAGCGCTTCACCGGCGTGTCGATGAACTGCTCCACCTCGGAGAAGGCGACGATCTCGTCGAACTTCCGCTGGATCTCGCCCTTCGTCATCCCGAGGATCGCGCCGTTGAGGAAGATGTTCTCGCGGCCCGTCAGCTCCGGGTGGAAGCCGGTGCCCACCTCCAATAGGCTAGCCACCCGCCCCTTTATCTTGACCACGCCCTCGGTGGGCGCGGTCACCTGGGAGAGCACTTTCAGCAGGGTGCTCTTGCCGGAGCCGTTGCGCCCGATGATGCCCAGCACCTCGCCCTGCTCCGCCTCGAACGAGACGTCCTTCAGCGCCCAGAACCGCTCCCCGAACCGCTCCGCCAGATGCTCCTGCCCGATCTTGAGCTTCGGGTCCGGCCGCTTCCGCACGCGCGCCCACCAGCGGTTCAGCTCCTCGCGCAGCGTGGCGCCGCCGATCTGGCCGAGGCGGTAGGCTTTGCTCAGGTTCTCGACGCGGATTACAGGCATGGCATGAGGCGAGAGGCGAGAGGCGAGAGGCCGATGGGGCTCGCCAAAGCCCATCTGCTCGTTGGTCGTTTGGCGCCGTTAGCCATCGGGTTCATCGGGTCGTGCTCGCCTCCTGGCGCGTTGCGCGGAGACCGCTCAACATGCGCGCCACCTCCTCCGCCGACCGGCGCAGGGCCTCGTGACGGTCGGGCGGGCGCCAGCCCTGGCAGTTCGCACGCCGTAGTTAGCAGAAGGCCTCCACCAGGGACCCGTGGGCGATCTCCAGGAACCTGACCGCCTCCGCATGCGTGCTTCGGCCCTCGCCCTCCGCAGCATTGGACGACGCCGACACGGCGGCCCGCCGCAACTGCGCCGTCAGCCCGAACCGCTCCTCCGCCGGGAACCCCGCGCTCGCCCCGTAGACCCCTCTGGTCCATCCCATCGCCTTGTGCAACACATCGAGCTTCTCGCGCCAAAGCCACCCTCTCTCCTCTCACCTACACCGTGTCCATGAACGTTCTCTCCACGCGGGTGAAGAGAAGGATGCCAACGAACAGGATGGCGGCGGCGGTGGCGCCGCTCACCAGCAGGTGCGTGCCGCTCACCGCTCCGGCGCCCAGGAAGGCGTGCCGGAAGGTCTCGACGATCGGCGTCATCGGGTTCCACTCGATGAGCGGGCGGTAGCGGTCCGGCACGGAGGAAAGCGGGTAGATCACCGGCGTGGCGTACATGAAGAGCTGCACGCCAAAGGCCACCAACTGCCGCAGGTCGCGGTACTTCGTGGTCATCGCCGAGACGATGATCCCGATGCCGAGTCCGAGCGCTGCCATCATCAGCAGGAGGACCGGGGTGAGCAGCGCCCACGCGTTCAGCCGGATGTCCGCGCCCCGCGCGGCGAAGAACGCCACGAAGCACAGGAAGAACACGAACTGGATGGCGAAGGAGATCAGGGTCGAGATGACCACCGAGACCGGGATGACGAGTCGCGGGAAGTAGACCTTGCCGAAGATGGGAGCGTTCGCCACAAAGGTGTTGGCGGTGTGGGTAATGCAGTGCGCGAAGTAGCCCCACACCACGGTTCCGGCCATGTAGAAGAGGAACGTCGGAAGGCCGTCGGTGGGCAGTCTGGCGATATTGCCGAAGATGACCGTGAAGGTAATGGTGGTGAGCAGTGGCTGGATCACGTGCCATGTCGGCCCGAGGATGGTCTGTTTGTAGACTGCCACGAAGTCGCGCCGGACGAAGAGCAGCACGAGGTCGCGGTAACGCCAGAGCTGCCGCAGGCGCAGGTTGAACCACCCCGCCTCTGGCCGGATGACGGATGTCCACTCGCCGTCGCTGGTGTTCGCCTTCGATGTCATGCTGGACCGGCTACCCCCTCCACGCAGGCCGCAGCACTCTCGATTACATCGCGTCGCCGCGATGCCAACCGGGAGCGCAGGCACGCAAAAACCCTCCAGCGCTACCACTTAGCCGGAAGGCGGGCTTCGGACGCTATGGCGCGCCCAACCGCGTTATTCCACACACGCGGCCAGCGCCACCTTCCCTTCGGTGCACGAAGCGTGCCACCCCGCCCGCCTCCGCCAACCTCCGCGCACCCTTAACGGGGCGGATGGCCCCGCGCGGGACGCCGGGCTGGTTCGCGGACGTGCGCCGCGCCGCCGCGTCCATTCGCGCCTGGCCGGGGGCGCCAGGCTCTGAGGTTTGCGCGGACGGCGGCTCGCGGCCGCGTGGGAGAGGCAGGACGGTCGACCGCGGAGCACTCCGGCTGGCCGCCCCGCTCTGCGCGTCGCGGGCGCCGTCCTTCCCACTCACGCATCATCGGTAGATCGGGCGCCGATCCTCACCGTCTCGCGCGACGCTGCCAGACTCCGCGCGCCGGGGCGGCGAGGCCGAAGCGCGCGCCCTCTCAGGGCGCCATGGCGACCAGCGTGCTGTCGACGGTCGCACGCGGGGCGGGGCAGGCCTCGAGCTTGCCGGTGGCGGCGTCGAGCAGACACGTGCTGTAGCCGGCCGCGTGCAGGAGCTCGAACATCTCGCCCGCGGAAGCCCCGCAGCCCTCCAGCAGGGGGTCGCTGACCTCCAGCATGATGCGCCGCACCGCGCGTCGCCCAAGAAGCCCTCGCGCGCCCCGCAGCACTTCGACCTCGTACCCCTCGACGTCCACCTTGAGGAAGTCGACCGACGACACGCCGTGCTCCTCGAGGTAGCGGTCGAGCGTGACCATCGGCACGTCGAAGGTCGCGCCCGTCACCTTCGCGTGCGCGAGCGGTCGCCCGGCGGATGTGAACGCCTCGTAGCCCTGCTCGCACTCCCGCAGGGCGAGGGAGCCGGGCGCGGCGCCGACCGCGGCCCGGTTGGCGCGGACCCGCCCGTCGAGCCCGTTCAGTCGCAGGTTGGCGGTCAGCCGGTCATACGCGGCGCTCGGTTCGAAGGCGTGGACCGAGCCGCCGGGCCCCACGCTCTCGGCCAGCGTGAGAGTGTGAACGCCGACGTTGGCGCCGACGTCCACGGCGACGGCGCCGGGCGTGACGCTCGCCCGCATGAACGCCAGTAACCGCGGCTCGAAGGCGCCCGTTGTGAAGATGCGCCGGGCGATCGAGTTGTCCGCCGCGCTCAGGCGCATCCGGAGCCTTCCTTCGAGGAGGCATTCGACCTCCGAGCCGGGAGGAAGTGCATGCCAGCGCAGGAAGCGCGGCAACTGCGGCAGCCGGCGCAGGGCGCGGCCCCAGCCCCGCAGTCCCTCGCGCCGCACCAGCGCAGCGCACGTTCCAATTGATCGAAGGATGCCCATCCTGCAATCCTCACTGTCCTCGGGCGCCGCGCCGCGCTCGCACGCGGGCCGCCTGCACGCCATGGTAACCTGCGGCTATGGTACCCTGTGCCGTATGAGCGGGGGGGGCGCCTCGGCCGATCACGCTCCGCTGCGTTGCGGGGCTTCCGGGTGAGTTCGGACGTCCGGACCCCCTGCGGGCCCGCATGGCACGCGGTGTGCAACGATCGTTTCCGGGAGCGGACGCACGCGTGCAGGAGCCGAGGCGCCCGCGAGGGAACGACGCCACCGTGACGCACGGGCGGAGCCTTGGCGCACAGCAGCGCCGCACGCACCCGGAGGAGGGTCTGGCACGCAGATGAGCAGTACAACGGATGCACCGAAGACGCCGCGGCAGCCGCGCCGCGCCGAACCCACGCCCGGCGCGGCCAGGCCCGCTCTGTCGGCGCGCTTCAGCTCGCGGCGGTGGCGCATCGTGCTCCTCACCGCCGTCTTCGTGGTCGGCGTCGCCGTCGGTGTGTTCGGCATGCGCTGGCGCTACCAACAGCGGTACGACAGGGCGGTCCTGGCGGTCAACGGCAGTGTGGTCACGCGCGAGCAGTTCCTTCGGCGACTGGAGCAGGTCGCGGGCGCGCAGGTGGCGCGTCAGCTCGTGGGCGACGAGCTGCAGTTGCAGTTCGCCGAGAAGAACGGCCTGCTGCCCACGGATGCCGAGGTCCAGGCGCGGTACGACCAGTTGCGCAAGGACAGGGACTTCGCAGCCTCCATGAGCGCGATCGGGCTCACCAGAGACGACCTCAAGAGGCAGATCCGTGTGGAGCTGTGCCGCGCGAAGGTGATCGGTCGGGGCGTGACCGTGACGGACGAGGAGGTGCGTCGCTTCTACCGCACCAACGCGGACCCGAAGAACCCCAATGCGCGGTTCCACACGCCCGAGACGGTGCGCATCCGGGTGATCGTCACCCAAACCGAGGCGGCCGGGAGGTCGGCGCTCGCGGAGCTGCGGCGTGGCGAGCCATGGTCCGAGGTGGTCCAGAAGTACAGCAAGGACCAGAGCAGGGACAACGATGGGCTCGTGCCGCCCATGCGGAGAGGCCGGACCCGTTCCGCGCGCGTGCCGGGCATGGAGTCCACTATCTTCGGTCTGCGGGTCGGCCAGATGATCGGTCCCGTGAGGCTCGCGGGCGCCTGGTGGATCATCCAGTGCCTCGACAAAACGCCGGCCTCGACGCGCCCCTTCGAAGAGGTGAAGGAAGAGGCGCGGATGGGCGCGATGGTGCTCAAGGGCCTTCCGGCGAATCAGGAGCAGATCGAGGCCGACTTCCGGGTGTTCCAGAGGGAAGCGCGCATCCAGTCCTTCGTGGCCCGCTATGTGGAGGTGATCAAGCCGTAGGGTCGGGCGAGAGGGGCCGGTCTTTGCAGAGCGCAATGCGCGTCACTCGGCGTCAGCCACGGGCCCGAGTCAGGTGCAGCGGATTGCCCCTCGCCTCAGACCTGTCGCCCCCTGCCGGTCGCGCGTCACTCGAACTGGTATTGCGCACGGGGTGGCGGGCGCGATGGGTGGCACGGTTCTTGCACCCATTGGATGAGAGTGCTACGCGGCCCATGCTCTGGCGGGGCGGGTGGACCGGTGTGCTGCCGCATGCCCCTGCCAGATGTGGGCGACAGGTGCCCGGCGCAGACTGGTCTGGGCGGCGCAATCAGGGCAGCGTCGCACGGAGAAGCAACTGTCGCACGGAGGAGCAGCTACCGTATCTGATCAGTGGCCGCGAAGTCCGTTCAAAGCGGTAGGAACGGCGGAGGTTCTCGACGGTCCACGCAACCGTTTCCCCTCACGGGTCCTTGGGCCCTCGCCACCACGTGCTCTGGCGGGGAACATCCCAGGAATCGAGTGGAACCAGAAGGAGAACAGAGTTGAACGTCAAGGGATTTACCCGGCTCTTTGCAGCCGGCGCGGCGCTCGCGGTGCTGGCTCTGGCCATGCCGGCACAGGCTACTTACAGCTTCGTGGCCGGGTCGCCAACGTTTCTGAACGGCCTGGACACGGGTGCATCGGTAATCAAGACCGACCCGTACCTAGCTATCGGCCAGGCCTACGGAGGTTCTGCCGGCATCTTCAACTCGCGGCTGTACGAGAATGGCAACCTGCGCGCTGTCGCGTCCCTGTGCTCCGAGCTCGGCGAGCTATACGGATCGGGTAGCCCGGTCAACGTGAAGCGGATCACGGACGTGGTGGGGACGGACTGGATCAACGAAGAGAACCGGTTCCAGGTCGCCTACCTGGTGCACGAATGGCTGCCCGTGGTTCGCAAGTACCAGGGCCTGGGCACCTACACTCATGGCGCACACACGCTCCAGGGCCGCCAGTGGGCGGCCGGCCTGCAGATGGCTGTCTGGCAGCTCTGGCTCACCAACCAGACCGCCTCGAGCGGTAACGCGGGTTCGGTGATCGCGATGAACTACTGGCTGGCGGATGCTCTCGCCAACCACAGGCCTGGCCACGGCTACGGTAGCGCCGTCTGGGTCTTCGAGGGCACCCTGGAGGAGCCGCCGTCGGACATGAACCCGCGCTTCCAGGGGAACTTCATGGTGATCCCCGAGGCCGGCGCTCTGCAGTTCGCGGCGTTCGCGGGGTTGGGCGCCCTTGCGCTCCTGCGCCGCCGCTCGCGGAACTAGTCGCCACACAGTCGTACTGCTGCAGTTCCTCGCACATCGCGGGCCGGCCCCCTGGCCAGGGGCCGGCCCGCATTTGCGGCTGGGATGGGGCTACGTGAGTGAGGGATTTCACAGGCAGGAGGCGAGAGAGAAGGGGGGGACGGGCCCCGCCCGATGCCCTCTACCGCTGCCCCCTCTCGTCTCTCCTCGATTCGAGCGGCTGCACCACATGCGCCGCCGTGCTTCTCAGAAGAAGCCCGCCCGGGTGATGACGAATACCGCGAAGGCCGGAGCCGTCCGCGAACCGGTAATCGGAACCTCGACCGGGTTACCGTCCACCACGCCGGTGAGGACCGGGGTCGAGGGGTAGTTGTACGCGTTCCGCACCGTGAACGCCATGCCGCGCGGCAAGACCTGCGCCGGGTTGAACGAAACAGTGCCCTCGCCGGACCAGTTGTAGACCACGAGATGCGCGCGCCTCGGGTCGAACCGGTTCGGGATCAGGTGCGTTTCCACTCCTCCAGGGATGTAGCGCACCGCGGACGAGTCACGATCCGAGTTGGTAAAGGACTGCCACCACTCCAGCGTCTTCCATCCGTAGCCGGCTAAGCCAATCGTGAGCACGCCCGCCATGTGGTTGTACACGTTGCCGGACAGATTCAGCGCAGCCGGCGGCGTAGGCGGATCGGTGCGATCTGGGAGCGACCACATAAGTGGCGTGCCCCGCTCGCCCACCGCGTAGAGCCGGTTGCCTATCATCGTCATGTGGTCGCTGTTGTTGACCTGCATGGCGTCGCCTGCCCTGTTGACGAACAGGTTGTTCGTAAAGCTCAGGTCGCGGTTGCCCTGCGCCCAGAAGCCCATGCGGAACGTTGAGCCCCACGTGAAGTTGCGGTCCACCACGATGTTCGTCGAAGGGTTGCGGGTCCCGCCAACCAGCCATGCGTTGCCGACAACGACGTTGCGCTCGAAGGTCATGTTCCGGACCTGCCCGGCCTGACCGTACGCGTGGATTCCGAAGCTGGCCTGATCGATCACCAAGCAGTCGTTGACCCGCATGGTCCCGGTGTCGTTCTGCATGTAGATGCCATGACCAGTCGCGCGGCCAGTGGTCGGATCAATGAAACCGTTGCGGTAGATGATGCAGCCGTGCATCTCGGCGTCGACGGCGCGTGACCAGAAGCCAACGCCCTGCGCCGTGTCGCGCACCACGCAATTTATAAGCTTCGTGCGCGGTCCGAACACCTCGATCCCGGTCCGCCGCTCCAGCACGTTGCGTGTGGACTGGAAGACCTCCAGCCCCCAGAACCACGTGTCCGACCCGTGGACATGGAGTGTCCCATCGATTCGCGGCCGCTCCCGCCACCAGGCGCGCACAACGATCGGCGCGGTCCCGGTGCCGACGAGGTCGCTGCGGAAGTTGCCCCGGTACACGCCGCCGCGCATCCAGATCGCGTGGCCGGGCCTCACCGGCGAACCGGGTCCGATGGCAGTAGCCAGGTCCAACGGGCTCGCGTAGGTGCCTGCGCCCGTGGGCGTGCCGAATGGCGAGACCGCCCAGTTCCTCGCGTGCGCCGGGGCGGTAGCCAGCACTGCCAGCAGCGAAGCCCCGACCAGCCACATGCGTGTCTTCATCGTGCCGTCCTCTCTGCTCGTCTCGCGAGGGCCGGCAGCACCCCTGCGGCGCCGCCCGGCGTGTGCGCGAGTCGGAAACTCTCGCCTGATGTGTTCCCGAACCCACGGTAGCAGCCCACATGCAGACATACTGTATATCGGCGCGGCGCCGCGCAACCCGCAGCATTACCGGGTCGGCGGGCCGAACGCCGAGGACGCGTGGAACCGGTTGGCGGAGGGCTTGCGCGTGGACGCGACGGCTGCAGTCGGCGCTCGCGGCGGGGGATGCCGCTAGAGTTTACCGCATGGTGCGGACCAGCAGACAGCTACGGACCGCCGTGACGCCGGCCACGCGCTAAGACCTATACCGGATCGCGCGCGAGTTGGTTCCCAGCGCGTCAGGCCGGTGCTGGCTCGTCAGCTCGCGGGCGCGCGGCGGGCGGGCTCGGCTCGCCGAAGAACCGGATGCCTCTGCACCCCAGGGCCTTCCCGTAGCCGATGAAGATAACGAAGGCTACGAGGACCGCGGCTCTGGCCGCATGGTCGTGCGTGGCGGTGTAGGCGGCCATGCCCCCTTCGGAGAGCACAATCACCAGCGAGGCGATGCGCAGCGTGTTCGCGAACACCGCGATGACTGCGGCGCCCGCGAGGAGGAGTGCGCGCCTCCACGGCTCCGACCGGAAGACCCAGCCGTAGATCGCAGCGAACGCGATCAGCGAGATTGTCTTCTTGTACCCGCTGCAGCCGTCGGCGACGATCACCACCTCGCCCGGCACTTCCAGCCTGTCGCCGATCAGGATCACGGTGTAGCCGAGCGCGTCGACGATCACAGTAGCGCTCACGCCGCTCACGCCGGCCAGCGCAGGGTGCACCGCCTCCAGCACGCCGTTCGGTAGCGGGAACGCGAACGCGCACAGGAGGAGCGGGAACCGCACGATGCGCCAGAGCGCCAGACCATGGAGCGCGATGGCGCCTCCGGTCAGCACCGGGACGATGGCCCAGAGGGCGAGTGCGCGCTGGGGGCTCAACATGGCCGCGATGTAGAGAGCGACGCCGCTGGCGACCAGCGCCCATCCCCAGGCCCGAGGCTCCCAGGCGGCCTCCCGCAGGTGCCGGCGTTCGGTCCAGAGCAGGACGAGCGCAGTGGGGACCACGAACATGCCGTGGGCGTAGCTGTCGCGCGTGAGCCACAACTGCGCCGCGGTGGCCATCGCCGGAGCGAAGGCGGCCGCCGTCCCCAGAAGGAACGCCCACGCGACGATGCGCGGCAATAGCCCCCGTGCAGAGCTCGGCTCGGCCATCAGGACTGCCGCGAGGAGCCTGCTGCGGACCCGTCGGACTCGCGCGCGGTGCCCTCCAGCATCGGGGTTGCCGCGGCGGTGCCATTGGTCCCCGCGTACTCGCCGTAGCGATAGTAGTAGCGGCCCCCGTAGCTGTGCGCCCGCTCCCGCGAGGTGCGGTTCAGGAAGAACGCCAGCGTCTTCGGCGCAGCCGCGTGCAGCGCGGCAAGCGTGCGCTCCATGGTTTCCTCGTCCACCATACCCATGCCCACGACGTGCAGGATGCTGTCGACGTAGGGGGCGATGAGCAGCGCGTCCGCGACCACAGCGCAGGCGGGCACGTCGATGATCGTCACGTCGGCGCGGTTGCGCATCGCCTCGACGATCTCGCGCATCTCGCGCCGGGCGATCATCTCCGTCGGGTTCCCCGTGGCCTGACCGCTGTGGAGGATGACGAGGCCCTCGGTGTCCGATGCCACGACGGCTTCATCGAGGGTCATCGCCCCGGTCAGGACCTCGGCGAGACCCACGGGCTCCGCGGTCCGGAAGAGGCGGTTCTGGGTGGGGCGACGCAGGTCGGCGTCCACCAGCAGCACCGAGCGGCCGGAGCGAGCAAGCGAGCGCGCCATCTGCGCGGCGGTGACCGACTTACCCTCCCCCGGAACGGCGCTGGTCACCATGACGACATGGCGTCGCCAGGGTTCCTCGACGCCGCTGGCCCGCACGGCCATCGCCAGACTGGCCCGCGCCATCCCGTAGACCTCCAGGGCGAGCGGCGGCGCCTCCATGCCCGCGAGGGCACGGGCGTCCGGTCGCGGCAGCTCGGGAAGCCGCCCGATGATCGGTCCTGGAATGAGCCGGCGTATGTCGTGAGCCGTGCGCACGCGACGGTCCGCTTGCTCGATCCCGAGGGCCGCCAGCGCCGCCAACGACAGGGCGACAACCAGGCCGAGCGTCAGGCTGCGCGCCCAGTCCGGCTGGAACGGATCGAGCGGCGTGATCGCCTGCGAGGACACCTGCACGTTGCCCGCCGCGATGTCCCTCGAAAGCTCCACGGCGTTCAGCGAGCCCTGCGCTGAGGAGTAGAGGTTGCGTGCCAACTGGGCGTCGCGCTCTGCCTTGGCGTAGGCAAGTGTCGCATCCGGCACGCGTGCGGCATCGCGACGAAACTCGCTGCGCATCTGCGCGGCCGCGGCGAGCTCCGCCTGCCTGAAGCTGAGCATGGTCTGTGCCTGCTTGTACTCCTCGTAGAGCGCTGCCGCCGCCTGGACCGTGGGCCGGCGAGCGTCAAAGCTGCTCTGGATGGCCCTGGCTAGCCGACCCTTCACATCCAGGATCTGTGCGTCGACGACGCGCATCTCCGGGTGCTGGGGCCCGAAGCGGACGCCGAGCCTTGCCCGCTCCGTCTCGAGAAGCCCGAGCTGCTGCTGGAGCTGGGAGACCTGCCCATCGTCACCCAGCTCGCCCTGGCGCACGGTAGCCCGCACCTGGCCCATGCGCCCCTCCAGGTCGCGGAGGCGCGACTGCTGGACCGCAACCGCCTGTCGGGTTGCCGCCATCTGCGCCGCCTGCTCCACATAGCGCTCGACCGCTGCCTGGTCGTGTGCAGTGACCTCCACGGCGGCACCAGCCCGCTTCATGCGCGCGACCACCTGCTCGGCATCCTGCAGCTGTCTGCCTGCCTGCTCAGCACGCCCCTGCAACTGCCTCCTGATGTCCTCGACGCTCTGCCTTGCCAGCTCCAGCTTCCACTGGACGAAGGCGTTGCAGACGGCGTCGGCCAGCGCGCGCGCCCGCTCGGGATGGTTGAGCGAGACCTCCACGTTGATGATGTTGGTGCCTTCCGGGGACGAGACGCGGACGTTCCTCTGGAAGTTGCGCCAGATGCTCTGGTCCTCCACCATGCCGAGCTCGTCGGCCGCCTTGCCCCTCTCGAAGGCATCGTTCTTGAGCCACGCGAGCGTTCGACCGGCCATGGTGTCGCTTCTCAGCAAGGCAAGCTGGGTGCTGGTGGTCTCCATCAGCGGGTTCGTGAGGCCATGCTCCGGCGACGCCGCAAGAGGGCCGGCCCGATGGATGATCATCATCTGCGCGTTCGCGCGCCACATCTGCGGCTGCCGTCGGGTTAGCTGGACGGTGGCGCCCATCACAAAGGCGAGCACCACCAGAATCACCCACTTGCGCCGCCACGCGATGCCCACGACGGTCCGAAAGCTGACGTCGGAGGCGGTCGCCTCCCTCACATACTCCATGCCATTCCCACCATTCACAGAGACGAACCGTCTATCGTGTGTGCCGAAGCCCCATCAGGCCGTCAAACCACTCCCAGGCGCCGGCGCCGCGCGGGCGCCCGTCGGACCACGGCGAACCGCGTCCTCGACGCCAGCGCCAGGCCCGGTCAGCGCTTGCGCCAGGCGCTCCTCGTCCGGCACGAACTCCGGTACGAGCCGCTTCAGCGCCGCCAGTGCCGCCTCGCGCTCCGCGCTCAGCACCGCCGCGCGCATCACCGACAGGGCATCGTCGATGCCGTCAGTCGTCCCGGTCGCCCCGTTGCGAACGACGAGCACCTTCTCGTGGCGCGTGCGCTGATAGCTCTCCCCGTCGAGCCGAAGCTCCTCGAACAGCTTCTCGCCCGGACGGATGCCGGTGAACTCGATGTCGATGTCGCGCCCTACGTGCAGCCCCGACAGCTCGATCATGTCGCGGGCGAGGTCGACGATCAGGACCGGCTCGCCCATGTCCAGCATGAACACCTCGCCGCCTTTGCCGAGGACCGCAGACTGAAGGACGAGCTGGACGGCTTCAGGGATCGTCATGAAGTAGCGGGTCATCTCCGGATGGCTCACCGTCACCGGCCCGCCCTCCGCTATCTGCCGCCGGAAGATTGGAACCACACTACCCCGGCTTCCGAGCACATTTCCGAACCGTACGGACACGTAGGGCCTGCCCGTTCGCTCGGCGGCCTGCAGAACGAGCAGCTCCGCCGCGCGCTTGGTCGCACCCATGATGCTTGTCGGGTTAACCGCCTTGTCGGTGGAGATCATAACGAAGTGCTCCACCCCGGCCGCGGCAGCGGCATGGAGGAGGTAAAGCGTCCCGAACACGTTGTTCGCGATAGCCTCCGCCGGGTTTGCCTCCATGAGCGGCACGTGCTTGTGCGCCGCGGCGTGAAACACAATCTGAGGCCGGTACTGGCGGAGCACGCGGCGCATGCGCTCCTCGTCGCGGATGTCGGCGATCACCGGGACGATGCGCGTGGAGGGCCGCTCCGGCGGCACGGAGCCGTCGCGAGGCGGCGGTCGCCGGAGTGCGCGCGCTAACTCGCCATGTATCTCAAAGACCGAGTTCTCGCCGTGACCTAGAACCACCAGCTCGGCCGGGGCGCAGCGCAGCACCTGCCGGCACAGCTCGCTGCCAATCGACCCTCCACCGCCGGTGATCAGCACCCGCGCGCCGCGGAGGAGCTTCGCTACCGCCTCGACGTCTGTCCGCACGGGCTCGCGGCGCAGCAGATCGTCGATATCGACGGCTCGGATGGCATTGACGCGAACCTTCTCGTCCAGAAGCGTGAAGACGCCCGGAACGGTGCGCGCCTTAACGCCGGCCTGCTCGCACAGGTCGACGACGCGCCGAACCACCTTGCCGGGCGCGTTCGGCATGGCGATCACCACCTGCTCGATACCGAGGGACGCGACCACCTCCGGCAGGCTCTCGCTGCAGCCCAGGACCGGGAGCCCCGCGATGCGAAGGTGCTGCTTGTCGGGATCGTCGTCCAGGAAGGCGACCCCCCGCATGCCCATATGGGGACTCACCTTCATCTCGCGTGCGACCATCTGCCCTACGATGCCGGCGCCCACGATGAGCACCGATCTGCCGGCGTCCGTGGGGCGCGAGGGCAGGGCAGCCACGCGGCTGAGGCGTACGCTAAACCGAGTCATGCCGACCACGAGAAGCGCTAGGAGACCGTCAATGAGCAGAAGCGTGCGCGGCAGCGTCTCGTCTCCGGCGAGGTGGAAGACGCCTCCAGCGTACAGCGCGTAGAGCACCACCATCGACGACACGACCGCGAGTGTTGTCTGGACGAGCTCGTCAACGCCCGCGTAGTGCCAGTAGCGATTGTAGAGGCCGAAGGGGTGGAAGAGCGCAACGCGCACCACGACGGCGGTGAGCGTGTAGAACGCAAGTTCCGCTGCGTGAGTGCGTATCTCCACCACGCCGTCGTAGCGCAGCAGGAAGGCGAGCCAGGGCGTGAGGCTGAGGAGAACGATGTCGAGGGCGATGAAGTGGCGGTTGCGCAGGCGTGGCAGCACCGCGCGGATCGGCCTCAGAACCCGATTGAGCACGCTTCTCGGCATCGAGCGACCATCCCTGGCGTCGGTACAGCCACACTATTGTGGCGTGAACGGCCCGCAATTGGAGACGCACACAACCTTCCGGCCGCTGGCCGTCACGTGGCACGCGGTCGCACCAAAGGGCGGATGCACAAAGCGTGCCACCCATCGATCCTCAATACGATCCCGGTACACCGCACGACGCGAGCCCGCCCGGCCCTCGTCGCGCCCGAGCTACATGCGACCGAACCCGACAGAAGGATGAGGGGCGCTGCCGGACCGTGATGTGAGTCCTGAGGCCCGATCGGGAGGCAGCCACGCCTCTCACTTGCGCGTCGGCCCTGCGGCACTCGCCGATCCGGGCCCCCTCTCCCCAGTCCGGCACTGCCGTCGCGCCTGATGCGCCGCGGCGACAGGTCGAGCGCCGGACCGGGTGCGAAGCGCTCCCGGCCCGCTGTGCCGCAACGTCTCTGGCCCTTCTGACTGGTCCTGCGCGAGCCGAACATGGAACAAGGCATCGGTGCCGCCAGCGTGCGGCACCGCCGCGATGTACGCCGCATCCGAGGAGGAACGGCCCTTGTACCACATCAGGTTGGTCGACGACCCGCCCATCGACGACCGTCGCGACGCATTGCGCGAGGCCGCCCGCCCCCGCGCTGTCATGGTGGATGCCGGCCAGGAAGTACACGCCGCCACGATCATCGATGTCAGCCGCCTCGGCCTGCGTCTGCGCCTGCGCGTCTGTCTGCCCACAGACACCGAGGTCATCATCGACCCACCATCGCACACCGAGCTGGCGCCCATTCGCGGCGTGGTCGTCCGGCAGTCGATCCTGCCGGAGAGCGACGACTGCCTCTACGAGTACGGGGTGCAGTTCGCCGACGTGCAGGAGAGCCAGCGCCACCGCTGGTTCCTGCTGCTGCGCCAGGCGGCCTGACGGGAGCGGCTGCAGGAAACAGCGGGTTTCCGGGCGAACCTTCACGTGCTCGCGGAGCGGGCGCGGAGGGCGACGGTGACGCTGGAGCAGATTGGAGCGGTGGGCGCCATTGTCGCGTTCGGCGCCTTTGTGCTGTGGGGGAGGACCGCGGGGCGCGCCGCGCTCGCGCGCGCCTCCGGTGAGCCGGCATCGCTCGCCGCCACGGCCGGCCGCCGCCGATCGACTGGCGCCTCCGGCCGGCGCAGCCCTTCCAGTCGCCGTGCCCGCTCCAACCGTGGCGGCCGCTGAGCCCGGCTTCCCGCCTGCGTCAGGCGCCGCACGCCCACGCCGCCTCCGGCTCGCCACGCCGCTCGCAGCTTTGGTGGGCGCCGCGCTGGCCGTCGTCGTCGTGCCCCTGTGGGCCTATCGCGATGGCCAGGTGCGTCGCACGACGTGCCAGAGCAACCTGCGGCGCCTGAGCGCCGCGTTGTTGCTCTATGCGCAGGACCACAACTGGCGGTTTCCGCCTCCCGAAGTCCTCACCTCCCGGGGCGTCTGGCGCAGTTGGGTCGACATCACCCAGCCCTACCTCGACCGCGATCTGCCCACGATCTGCCCGGCCAACCCCGCCACCGGGGCGGTGAACCCCTATCACGGCTATCCGTACCCCCACAGCTACGCACTGAACGCTCGCTTCTACGGCGTGTTCGCGCCCGGTCCATTCCCCATCGAGAGCCTTGAGCTCCCGGAGCGTACGGCGCTGCTGGTCGAGAGCGGGCGCGTGCGGCGCTCCGGGCCGTTCGACAGGGCCACCTATCCATGGGCGATGGCGACGTACTGGGATACGACCTGGTGGCCCGCAGCGTACCCGTCGCCACATCAGGGCCGCATGAACGTGGCTGCGGCGGACGGGCACGTGGTGAACGTGAAG
The DNA here is from genome assembly GCA_035477595.1 of Chthonomonadales bacterium. Taxonomy (GTDB): domain Bacteria; phylum Armatimonadota; class Chthonomonadetes; order Chthonomonadales; family CAJBBX01; genus DATIKM01. The sequence continues at coordinate 8,688 of DATIKM010000156.1, read as the reverse complement.
GTAGACTACGATCCTGAGGGCCACGACGTGCTCTACGGCCGCATCGGGCGATCCATGTACAACTGGAACGGAGGACACCCGAGCGGCGACACGAGCGGACCGGCGCGTCAGTGACGCGGAAGGAATGGCCACTCGGGCGGCGAAATGGTGGGTTGCACAGCAGCGGGGGTAGGTGTATACTGATGCTCCGGCGCGTTCGGCTGCGCGCCGAGTGCTCCGTGCATACCCCGCTCGAAAACGCACCATGTGCGCACAGGAGGACGCTGAATGTCCGTGTGGTCCCGGTCTTGCCCAAGCTTAGGGTTTCAGAGCCTGGTGACGGCACTGGCGGTTGGCTCCGCGGCGCTCCTAATGGGGTGCGGAGGGGGCGGCAGACCCCCCGACGGGGGGGGGAATGGCGGCGGGACCCAGATCTGCGGCAGCGCGCTGACCTCGACGACGCCCGTGCTGTGTGGCCAGGTGTTGCGCGACGGGTCGACGACGCGGGTCAGCGGTGTCCAGGTTCAGCTGCTGAACGCATCGTTCCTCCCGATCACCACCATCAACACGGACACGAACGGCTTCTTCCGCTTCAACAACGTGTCAACCGCCGCGCGGTACTTCCGCGTGAGCCCGCCGTCGCCGGGGTTCCACCGGAACACCGTCCGCTACAACCACGCGGTCTATGCCTACTATCTGCAGAACCAGTCCGGCACCGGCAGTTGCGTCATGCAGACGGGCGCTGTTGGCCCTGGTGACCGCTCCCTCGGCAACGTTTTCGTCTTCTCGGACTCGGCGCCCCCGCCTGTTCCGTCTGGCTGCCCCACCCCATAGGGGTGGCCCGCGCGCATGCATGCCCCCGGAGCCCGGCACGCCGCCCGGCCCCGGGGGGCTTTGCGTCCCGGCATGAACCGCCTGGTTCCTGCCTCCGTCGCAGCCGTCTTCCTGGTCGCGCTCATCGGCTCCGCCTGGGTGCTCCACCGCGTCGAGCTGTCAGACCGCGCATCGGCTGACTGGGGCGCCGACCTGAGTGTGCGCCTGCGCGGCACGGTCATCGCCGCCTATGCGGGCGACCGGCGGGAGTGGCAGATGCACGTGGAGAGCGCCGAACTGCGCCAGGACCCGGCGGGCCCCCTGCATCGGTTCCGGTCCGCCAACCTGGAGGGCATCCGCGATGGCGCCCTCTACGACGCGCGCGGCCGGCAAGCGACCTTCCGCGCCTCGCGCGCCGAGGCCGACGGGGCCACCAACGCGGTGCGGATAATGGGCGCTGTGGCCGTCGCGACTCCAGAAGGTGATCGGATCGACGCTGAGGAAGCGGAGTGGGACCCAGCGGACACCTTCGTGCGGTTCCCCCGAGGCGCGCGCGCCGTCGTTCAGGGGCGAACGGTCGAGGCGCCGCTCGTGCTCTTTTCCCCCCGCTACCGCCTCATCCAGTGTCCGATCGGCGCAGAGCTGGTGGACGGCGCTCGCCGGATCCACGCAGGCGCGCTGTTCTGGAATGTGAGAACCGGCGAGGTGGAGTGCCCGGCCGGCGTCTCCGTCACCGGACCCGATGTCGGCTTCACGGCCCGCTCTGCCCGCATCAACCTGCGCGAGCGCGTAGTGCGCGCGAACGGTGTCACCGGCTGGCTCCGTATGGGGAACGGGCGCAACGGATCGGAGGCGGCGCGATGAGCGGAGGCTGGAGGCGCAGGGCGGGAACCCGCGGTGTGGTCCTCGCCGCCGCGTCGCTGGGCGCCGCGGTCACGCTCCCCGGCTGGACGTCGGCCCCGGCTGCGCCTGCGGCCGCCCCACCTGCGAGGCAAGCGGGCGCCGCTGGTCGGCCGGCGGAGGAGCCGAGGCGCCTGCGCATCGAAGCCGCGGAGATGGTCCACAACGACAAGACCGGCGAGGGCGAGGCGAGGCAGGTGGTCGTCGTTGATCCGGAGGGCGCCGTGGTGCGCGCCGATCTCTGGAGGTGGAACGACCGGGTCCGGGTCGGGAGGGCGAGCGGCAACCTCAAGATCACCGACCCGGACTTGGAGGCAACGGCGGACGAGGCCGAGGTCTACTACGATCGATCGCGCAAGCTGGTGGTCCTCATCGGCCGCGTGGTGATCACGGTTAAGGCGCGCGAGGGCGAGGCGGCTCCGCCCGGCGGGGCGCAACCCGCGGCCGCCAGCGTGGCGAACGGCCAAGCCTCCGTCGATGCCGACCGGGGAAGGCCGCAGATCCGGCGCTATCCGGTGGTGCTGAGGGCCGCGCGGGCCGAGTATTTCTACGCTCGCGATCGGAGGCGCGGCACGCTGTCGGGCGGCGTCGACGTCGTGCAGACCATGTCGGACAACGAGCGCAGGCTGACGGCGCCCTCGGCGGAGTGGTTCGGACTGGAGGACCGCCTCGTGCTGAAGGGCCCTGTGCGCTTCGAGGACCGCAGAGGCCGGCGCGCCGAGACGGAACAGGACGTGGAGGTGCTGACGAGGGAGGGCGCTGAGGGCATCCGGATGCGCCAGAGCCGTTTCTGGGTACCGGTGGACGACGAGCCGGCGCCCACGGGCACACCGGCATCTGGCGGCCAGCCGTCCGGCGCGGGCGCGGGGGGCGATGGCGCCGCGCCACTGCCTCGGGGACCCGCTCCTAACTGACGGCCCAAACCGCTTGCACCGGAGCAGGAAGCTGCGCGAGCTCCGCGAGGCCCGTAAGGCGCTCGGCGCTGAGCCCCAGGGGCCCATGTTGGTATAATACGTCACGAACCTATGCGACCCAAGCTCGCCAATCGCCTCGTCTTCGTGTTTGCGCTGCTGGGCGCCGGCATTTCGGCGTACCTGACGCTGGCGCACCTGAACCCGGCGCTCCTCGTCTGCGGCCCGGTCCTCCAGGGCTGTGACAGAGTGGCCGCGCACGCGACTGCGCGCGGCTTTGGCATTGCGGGCCTGGAAGCTGTGCCGACTGCCGTGTTCGGTCTCCTGATGTACCTGTGGATGGCGACGCTCTCGTTCGTGCGCGTCGCTGCGGCTGCCCTTGATCGACCAGCGCGCCTTCTGCAGGGGGCGACGGCGGTGCTCGCCGTGGGCGCCTCGGCGTGGCTTACCTACATGGAGGCGTTCGTCATCCAGGCGTGGTGCCAGTGGTGCGTAATGTCCGCCGTGCTGACTGTCCTTATATTGCTCGCCATCGCGCTCGAGAAGCCCGAGCCTGTTGGCGTGCCCGCGGAGAGCCAAACGTGAAATCGGGCGAGGCGAAGCTTTTCGCAGGGATTCTGGTGGCGGCTATCGCGATGGTCGCCGTCGCGCTAGCGCCGATGTTGATGGCACGCGATCCCGAGAGGCCGCCTCCACCGCCTCCAGCCCTGACGGGCGCCGAGCTGGCGCCGGCCTCCGCGCGCTCGCAGGGGAACGCCCAGGCCAGGCACACGCTCGTCGAGTTCGGCGACTACCAGTGCGCGCTCTGCAAGACGGTCCATGACCGGTCGAAGGAGTGGCTGAGGGAGTACGGCGATCGCCTCCGCTTCGTGTACTACCACTACTCGGCGTCGCGACATCCGCTCTCTCGCACCATGGCGCGAGCCGCGGAGGCCGCCGCGGAGCAGGGGAAGTACCGGGAGATGCACAACCTCCTCTTCGAGAACGCCCAGGAGATGAGCAGGCTCTCGCCCCAGGACGGTGAGGCTTTCATCATGCGGCTCGCTGGCCAACTGCAGCTCGATATGCTGGCGTTCCGCGCAGCCCTGACGGGGCCCTCGACTGACCAGGCAGTTGCCGCCGCGGAGGACCTCGCCATGCGCGCGGGCGTGATGAGCACGCCGAACTTCATAATGGTGTTGCCGGACGGAACGCTGGAGCGCCTGCCGACCCTCGAAAGCGTGGAGCAGTGGCTGAAGGACCCGACTAAGCTGAGATGAGCGGCGGCGGGAGAGCGTATTGAGCACGGTCCTCCTCACTGGCGCAGCCGGGTTCATCGGGTTCCACACGGCGTCTCGACTGCTTGACCGAGGCGAGCGCGTCCTCGGGGTCGACAATCTCAACGCCTACTACGACGTGTCGCTCAAGGAGGCCCGATTGCGGCGCCTCTGCGAGCGCGACGGTTTCGCCTTCGAGCGGCTCGACGTGGCGAACGGATCCGCCATGGAGACGCTCTTCGCCCGCGAGCGGCCGGACCGCGTCGTGCACCTTGCCGCGCAGGCGGGGGTGCGCTACTCCCTGCAGAACCCCCACGCCTACGTCGAGGCGAACCTCGTCGGGTTCATGAACATCCTGGAGGGTTGCCGGCACCACGGAGTTCGGCACCTTGTCTACGCATCGAGCAGCTCGGTCTACGGGGCCAACACCACGACGCCCTTCTCGGTGCACCAGAACGTCGACCATCCCGTGAGCCTCTACGCGGCAACCAAGAAGTCGAACGAGCTGATGGCGCACTGCTATAGCCACCTCTACGGGCTTCCCACCACGGGGCTGCGCTTCTTCACGGTCTACGGCCCATGGGGTCGGCCCGACATGGCGCTTTTCCTCTTCACGCGCGCGATCCTTGCGGGCGAGCCTATCGACGTGTACAACCACGGGCGCATGCGGCGCGACTTCACTTACATCGACGACATCGTGGAGGGGGTCCTGCGGACGCTCGACCGCGTGCCGGAGCCCGACCCGGCGTGGTCTGGCAACAGGCCCGACCCGGCGAGCAGCCGCGGGCCGTACCGTGTCTACAACATCGGGAACCACCGGCCGGTCGATCTGCTCCACTTCATCGAAGTGGTCGAGGAGGCGCTGGGCAGAAAGGCTGCCCTCAATCTGTTGCCGATGCAGCCGGGCGATGTGCCCGAGACATGCGCCGACGTGGAGGACCTGCGCCGCGATGTCGGATTCCACCCGGACACGCCCGTCGAGGTGGGAGTCGGCCGCTTCGTGGAGTGGTACCGGTCCTACTACGGTTGCTGAGCACCGAGGAAACCGGGCGCGCGCAAGGCGCACGGGCCGTCTAGTAAGTCAGCGCACTGCGGCGGAGCGTGGTGCGCGGAAGGAGACAAGCTTCCCATGCCGAGGTTGAGGTTGGCGTTGCCTGCCCTGGTCCTGGTCGTCGCAGCCGAGGGCGCCCTCGCCGTCCCTACGGACATCAGGTCCTATGTGTGCCAGAGGCTGGACGACTTTACCGCCACGCTGGTCGTGGTGAGGGCGGACCAGCGCCAGCTCTCGCTCATCAGCAGGGATGCTGGCTTCCTGTACCGCTTCCGGTCGGTCACGATGCGCTACAAGGAGCCGAACAAGGTCCGCATAGACATCAACGAGCAGGGCACGCGCGGCACATATATCGTTAACGGGCCGATCCAGCTCGTCTCGGTTCCCAAGCTCGGCCTGCGCACGCGCCGCGACTTCAGCGACTCGCCCGGCAAGCGCAAGTCGCTCATGGACGTCGGACTGGTGAGCGAGCACTTCCTTACCTACGCCAACGCGAGATTCGTTCGCCGAGGCACCGTGGACGGCACGCCCGTCGGTGTGTTCGAGCTCACCTACAAGGACCGCGACGCCGACACGTCGCACCATATCATCTACATCGACCCCGTCCGGCGAGTGGTGCTCAAGCGTGAGAACTACACGCAGGAAGGCAAGCTTCAGGCCATCTACCACTTCCGGAACCCGCGCGAGGTGAGCCCGGGCATCTGGTTCCCCACGCGGATCGAGGCCCAGAACGTGAACGGGGTGATCGCGGGCATCACGGAGTACCGCAACATCAGGGTGAACACTGGCCTGAGCGACAGCCTCTTCACGCTGTAGGTCCGGCCGGGCATCGAGGTCGAGGGACGGGGGCCGCTCGCCGGCCCCCGTTCGCGCGCCGGTACCGCCGCGCGCAGGACTCGCGCAGGCGCGCGCGGAACCGCCCGTCGCCCGACCTCCGCCCCGGAGCGGGGGCGGCCGCAGGAGGATCTCCGCTTTGGGCGCACGTGTCGTCACTTTCGGCGAGGTGATGGGCCGCATCAACCCGCCGGGCTTCCGCCGTTTCGCGCAGTCGCTGCCCGGCAACGTGGAGTTCACGTTCGGCGGCGGCGAGATCAACGTGGCCGTGGCGGTTGCAGCGCTCGGCGGCGAGTCCGCGTTCGTGACCGTGCTGCCCCGCAACCCGCTGGCCGATGCCTGCATCGCGCACTTGCGGGGCATGGGGGTGGACACGAGCGGCGTCGTCCGCAGTGCGGAGGGCCGGCTAGGTCTCTACTTCCTCGAGACCGGCGCGAGCCAGCGCGGCGGCGCCGTTATCTACGACCGCGACCGCTCCGCCATCGCCCTGGCGCCGCCGGCCGCCTACGACTGGCCGGCCGCGCTGGAGGGCGCCCGCTGGTTCCACGTGACCGGCATCACGCCCGCCATCAGCGCCCCGGCGGCGCAAGCTACGCTGGACGCGGTGCGCGCAGCCGGCGCCGCGGGCGTCTCCGTCTCCTGCGACCTGAACTTCCGCAAGAAGCTCTGGAACTGGGAGCCTGGCGTGAAGCCGCGCGACCTCGCCGAGCGCACCATGCGCGGCATTCTGCCGTTCGTGGACCTAGTGATCGCGAACGAAGAAGATGCGGCGATGGTCCTCTCGATCCATGCAGAGGGCGCCGACGTGGAGGCCGGCAAGCTGGAGGTGGCGGCTTACCGCGCCGTGGCGCGCACCATAGTGGAGCAGTTCCCCAACGTGTCGAGGGTGGCGATAACGCTGCGGGAGAGCGTCTCGGCGTCCCACAACAACTGGGGAGGCATGCTCTACGACGCGGCCTCCGAGCAGGCCTTCCTCGCCCCGCTGGGACCGGACGGCGGGTACCGGCCCTACGAGATCCGGGACATCGTGGACCGCGTAGGCGCAGGCGACTCCTTCTCGGGAGCGCTGCTGTTCGCGCTCTCGACTCCGGAGCTGGCCACGCCGGAGTTGGCGGTCCGGTTCGCCGCGGCAGCCTCGTGCCTAAAGCACACGCACCCCGGCGACTTCCTGTGCGTCACGCGGGCGGAGGCGGAGGCGCTCATGGGCGGTTCGGGAAGTGGGAGGGTGAACCGATGACCGCGAGCCAGACGGTCGACCTGATCCACCGCACCGGGCTCGTGGCCATCGTGCGGGCCGAGAGCCCGGAGCAGGCGCTCCGGATTGCGGAGGCCTGCCGCGAAGGCGGCTGCGGCGCCATCGAGATCACGTTCACGGTGCCGCGCGCGGACCGCGTGATCGAGCGGCTCGCCGACGAGTTCAAGGCAGGCGGGCTGGCGATCGGCGCCGGCACCGTGCTCGATCCCGAAACGGCCCGCATCGCGATCCTGGCAGGCGCGGAGTACCTGGTCAGCCCGTACCTCAACCCCGAGGTCGTGCGCGTCTGTCGCCGGTACGACGTGGCTTGCCTGCCAGGCGCGATGACAGTCCGCGAGGTGGTCGACGCGATGGAGTGCGGCGCCGACCTGGTGAAGCTCTTCCCCGGCGAAGTGCTGGGTCCGGCCTTCGTCAAGGCCGTGCGCGGTCCCCTGCCGCAAGCGCGGTTGGTGCCGACCGGCGGCGTGTCGGTGGAGAACGTAGGCGAGTGGATCAGGGCGGGCGCCGCGGCTGTGGGGGTGGGCGGGAACCTGACGGCCGGCGCGAAGACGGGCGACTACGGCGCCGTGACGGCCACCGCGCGCGCCTTCGCGGAGCGGATCGCGGCAGCGCGCGCGGGCGGCTGAGACGGCCTCGCCGGCGACCTGCCGGCATCGCTGCACCGCCCGCACCGCGCGCGTCGAACCCCTGTCCTGCAACCGCCTGGTCAGGAGTGCGAAGACGAGCGTCAGGACGACGTAGGCGAGGTTCGCGAGCGGAACCATCGGCGCTTTCCACAACACGTGCTTGCTGAACGGGTTCGGTTATACGGCGGGGCTGCACATCGTCACGCCGCAGGCCGTCATCGAGATCGACTCCGGGCAGTACTGGGTGGTGGAGGCAGGCCGCGAGGGGATTGTGCGGGGTGCCGACAACCCAACGCACGAGGAGGACGCGATCTTCGTGGAGGCGGTGCGCGGCGCGGACCCCGGCCGCATCCGCTCCCCGTACGCGGACGCCGTGAAGACGCTGGCCGTGACGCTCGCCGCGAACGAGTCCGCCGCGAAGGGCAAGCTGGTAACCGTTGCAGTCACGTAGATTGCGCGGCATGACGGCCGATTCGCATGCGCCGAACCCCTCCGCTACCTGACCACTAGTCCGCAAGGAAGCACATGTAGAATGATAGAGCGAGGAGGCCGAGCGCCAGCGAGCAGCAAAGGCAGCTGCGCCTGATCCGCTCGTATGTCGCGGAGATCGCCGCCCACAGCCCACAGATTCCCAAGAAGCCGAAGAACCAGGTGTACGGGACCCACAAAGGGAAAGCCGTCGCAAAGTGGATGGCCAGGGCGACGAAGCCGAGCCCCGCGCACCAAAGGAGGCCAATCTCTCCCAGCGATACCGGTGCCGCGCGCTCCGCTTCGGCGCGGGCCCGCTGCGCGGTCTGGGTCGCGCTCCACTCCTGGGTCGGTCGCTCGGAGGCGGTGTGAACGAAGGGCGGCGGCCCGGGGGCTCTGCTGGCCGACGAGGAGGGCTGCGGGGGAGGGGCCTGCGGCTCGGCGGCCGCTGCCCGCATGGCGCGCAGGTGCTCGTCGTACTCCCTGCGGGCCGCCGGGTCCTCGAGCACCTCCCACGCCTCATTGAACCGGACCGCGCGCTCGTGGGCATCCTCTAGGTTTTCCGGGTTGACATCAGGATGCCACTTGAGGATCA
>DATIKM010000155.1:0-13929 GCA_035477595.1 Chthonomonadales bacterium | reverse complement strand
TGATGCTGGCAGAGCTCGCAGTTGGCCCTGGCGCCCCTGCACACGTCCGGTATCCGGGGCGCCTCCGGCAGTTGCGGCGCCTTCGGCACCGGTCTCCTGGGCCACCTCGGCAATCGTATCCGCCGCCACCATGGGGGCCGCGGCTTCTTCATCCCCACCCACGCCGCCACCCGCGGCAGGTACTCCCCGTCGCCGGAGGAGACCAGGCCCTCCTCACCGGTCCGCATCCACCGCCACGGCGTCGCCGCATGGCCCGCCGCGAACCGAGCCACGCCGAACGCATCGAACAGCGCGATCGAGACCACAGCGCCCCCCGCGCCCGTGATCACCCCCGCCGTGCCCGCCGCTCCGCGGGAGGTCCCTCCTACCGTCCGCGCCGATGGGCTCGTGCCCCCTTCGAGCCTCCTCATCCGGACACGATGGCTCGGCGTGCTCCGCGTGCCATCGCGCAGGAGCCCGCGAACGACTGACAGGTGGTAGCGCTCGCATAGCGGATCGCGGCGCTCCTTTGCCAAGTATAGCGCCACCATTCGCGTGCGTCAAGAGAAGCCCATTGCCATGTGACTGCCTAGCAGAAACGCCCGGGGCAGCTGCTAAGGGACCTTGTCCGCATACTGCCTGCGCTTGCGCGTTGCGCGCAGGCAAGGCAGGTATGGGGGCTATCACGCTGAACGTGAAGCAGCAGCGCCGGGCTGAGGTAATGGCGCGTCTGGAGGCTGCGCTGGGCTGAGTGTGGAGTAGGCGCCTCGGTGCGAGGCCTGCCTGTGCGTTGCACGCAGACGGGCAACGGCAGGCGCGCCGTGTGCGGTGAGGTGTTGGGCGCGCGCACACGCGCAACGACCGCCCGTTGACACGTTCGCTGAGCAGCTAGCAGGTACTCCCGCTGAGCAAGTAGCCCGAACCGCGAGCCGCGCGGGTGATGCGGTCCCTCAGCCCGGCGCGAGGCATCCGGCCCAGCCCCGAGGCGCCGCGGGACCCGATGATGCCGGACGAGCCGCACGAGGGGACAGGCACTCGCACGTTGAACAGCGGGGGACATGTGGCGCGTGGTCGATGATCTGACGCAGGAGCAAGGAGAGAGCGCGATGCGGATCGGGATGGTCGGACTCGGCCGGATGGGCGCCAACATGGCGCGGAGGCTGCTGCGGGGCGGGCACGAGGTAGTGGCCTGGAACCGGAGCCCGGAGCCCGTGAGACGCATCGAGGCGGAGGGAGCGGAGGGCGCCGCATCGCTGGCGGACCTGGTGGCCCGGCTCCCGGCTCCGCGCGCAGTGTGGGTGATGATGCCGGCCGGCGAGGTTACCGAGCGCATGGTGGCGGAGCTGGCGGAGCTGCTCGCGCCTGGCGACGTGCTGGTGGACGGGGGCAACTCCCACTTCCACGACGACGTGCGGCGCGCCCGCGGCCTGGCGCCGCGAGGCATACACTACCTCGACGTGGGCACGAGCGGCGGCGTGTGGGGCCTGGAGCGCGGCTACTGCATGATGATCGGCGGGCCCCGGGAGGGCGTCGAGCGGCTGGAGCCCATCTTCCACGCCCTGGCGCCCGGCCGCGGCGACATCCCGCGCACGCCCGGCGCCGAGGGGCGCGGCGACACGTCGGAGGAGGGATGGCTGCACTGCGGCGGGCCGGGCGCGGGCCACTTCGTGAAGATGGTCCACAACGGAATCGAGTACGGCATCATGCAGTCCTACGCCGAGGGGCTCGACATCCTGCGCGGCGCATCGACGGACTCGGTGCCCGAGGAGCGCCGCTACGAGATCGACCTCGCCGGCGTCACGGAGTTGTGGCGGCGCGGCAGCGTCATCGGTTCCTGGCTGCTAGACCTCACCGCGATGGCGCTCGCCGAGGACCCGCGACTGGAGCGCTACAGCGGGTACGTGCAGGACTCCGGGGAAGGCCGGTGGACCATCCAGGCGGCGATCGAGGAGGCGGTGCCCGCGGAGGCGCTGACCGCGGCGCTCTTCGCGCGGTTCCGCTCGCGGCAGGCGCACACGTTCGCCGAGAAGGCCCTCTCCGCGATGCGCGAGAAGTTCGGCGGACATGTCGAGCCGCCCCGGCCGCCGGAGGGCTAACCAACGCTGCTCCCGCCACCCATGCAAAGGGAGCCCACAGGGTCCCCTTCCGGAGAGGGAAGGCGGAGCAGACGCGACAGCGGGGGGGCGACCGCTGGCGGCCCTCCTACGGGTCTGCCGCAGCACGCCACCAACCACAGCCCCACAGCCCGAACGCAGGAAAGCGACGCGCCGCCCACTAATTGTGAGAGGATGCGTCGCTCGCCGCCCGCGCCCCAGGAGGCTCTCCCGTGCACGTCGCCGCCCTCTTCGCTGCTCTGTTCCTTGCTGTCGGCGCTGCCGCCCGAGCCCAGGAGCCGGTCACGCCACGTGCTGTGCAGACCCGGTTCGCCACCGAGGACCTCGTGGTCGCGTCGGCGGTCGTCTCGCCGCCCCGTGCGGGCGGGAACGCCTCGGCGCTCCTCCAGGCCGCCATCGATCGCGTCGCGGCGGCCGGGGGCGGGGTCGTCTTCGCGCATGGAGGGCGGTACCGCCTGGAGGCGCCGCTGACCGTTCGCGAGGGCGTCACGCTCCGCGGCGACCGCCCCCTGCAGCGATTCGACGGCGCGCGGCGGCCGGTGGACCCGCGCGGCACCGTGCTCATGCCCGTTTCGCACCGCGGCGAGCCCGACGGACCGCCCGCCCTGGCGCTCGAGCGGGGATCGGGCGTACGCGACCTGACCATCTGGCACCCCGACCAAAGAGCCAGCGCTCCGACGCCCTACCCGTGGACGCTCCGCGGCTCCACCACGAGGTACGGCAACAACTACACCGTAATGAACGTGACGCTCGTCAACTCCTACCAGGGCATTCGCTTCGGGCCCGAGTGGAACGAGCTGCACACGATCCAGAACGTCGTGGGAACCTGCCTGAGGGCCGGCATCTTCGTGGACTTCTGCACCGACATCGGGCGCCTCACCGGGATCGACTTCGGGCCGGAATGGTGGGAGCGCTCCGGGCTGCCCGGCTCGCCGAGGGGAGAGGGCATGGCCGCGCTGCGCGCCTGGATGCGCCGCGAGGGCATCGGCGTGGACATCGGCCGGAGCGACTGGGAGTACCTCCACGCCGTCCGGATGAGGGGCTTCGCCGCCGGGTTCCGCTTCCGCCCAGGCGTGCACGGCACGACGAACGCGGTCATGGTTGACTGCCACGCGTCGGACGGCGCGGTGGGCCTTCTGGTGGAGCAGTTGAACGCCGTTGGCCTGTCCGCCACGGGGAGCTCGTTCTCGGGCTCTGACGCTGGCATTCGGACGGCGGCGGGCTTCACCGGAGTGGTCCAGCTCCAGGACTCCACCCTCCGCGCCTCCAGAGGTCCCGCGGCGGACCTGCGCGGCGACGGCGCGGTGACCTTTCAGGGGTGCCGGTTCGCCGGGGCGCGCGGGCCCGCCATCGCGGCCGTCCAGGGCGTGGTGACGGCCCTCGGCTGCACGTGGAGCGCGAGCGCGCGGCGCGTGGTGATCGGCGAGCGCGTGCGCCGCGCGCGCGTCCTCGGCGCGCTCGGACCGGTTCAGCCCGTGATCGAGAACCGATCGCGAGGCGACGTCCAGTGGGCGCTCACCGCCACCGGCTTCGCGCCGACGCCGAGGGTCGGGCGCCTGGAGCTTTCGATGCCCGCGCCGCCGAGGCGCACCCTCCGGGTCGTCACCGACTACGGCGCCAGCGCCTCCTTACCCGACAACACCGCGGCCTTCGCAAGGGCGCTCGCCTCGGCGCGCCGGGCGGGCGGGGGAACAGTCTATGTGCCGCCAGGCTACTGGCGTCTCGGCGGCACGCTGCGCGTGCCGTCCGGCGTCGAGTTGCGCGGGTCCTTCGATGTGCCGCATCACAAGGTCACCGGAGGGTCGGTGCTCCTGACCACGCACGGCGCCGGGAATGAACAGGCTGCCCCGTTCATCTCCCTCGAGCCCCGGTCCGGCCTTCGCGGCCTCACCGTGTGGTACCCGGAGCAGCACATCCGCGCCGTGCGGCCCTACCCGTGGGCGATCCGCGCGCTCGGCCCCGGGTGCTGGCTCCTGGACGTGACGCTGGGGAACGCCTACAACGGCGCCGACTTCTGGACGCACCCGAGCGACGGGCACGCCATCCGCTATCTGGCGGGCGGCTTCCTCCGGCGCGGCCTCTTCGTGAGCAAGTCGCGCGGCGGTGGCCGGATCGAGGACCTTCAGTTCAATCCCCACTACATGGCGCGCCTGCCGGATGCGCTGCCCAGGCCTGCCTACGAGGGCGACTGGTTCCCCGAGCTGATCGACTACCAGCAGGCGAACCTCGAGGGGATCGTGCTCGGGCGCACCGTGGGCCAGTTGCTGCGCGGCACGTTCCTCTTCGCCGCACGCCAGGGGCTCGCCCTTCGCAGCGACGGAGGCGGTCCGTGCGGCCTCATCATACAGCACGGGACGGACGCCGGCAGCTACGGCGTGCACATCGAGGCGACCGGCGCCGCCGGCGTGGACTTCGTGAACCCGCAACTCGTGGTCTTCGGCAGGCACGAGGTCTGCTCCATCTACACAGCGCCCTCGTTCAGCGGCCGCGTTGCTCTCCACAACGCGCAGCTCTGGGCCGGTTCGGTGAGCGCCATCCTGCGCGGGCGCGGCCACGTGATGGTGCAGCAGATGAACACACTGACCGGCCCCATCCACATCGAGGCGGGCCGCGCCGCGCTGGTCAACGTTCGCTTCCACAGCGACTGGCGGCCCCAGGTCCGCATCGGCGAGGGATGCGCGGGCGCGCGGGTCGTGGGGTGCTTCGGGCCGGACGTCGTGCGGATCGATGTGCCACCGCGGACCCCGTTCGTCGCGCTGGGCAACAGCCTCTCGGTCACCCCACCCGAAGGTCCGACCGAGTTGAGGACGAGCTGGGAGCCGGGTGACCTGCGCACCCCGGACGACACACTCGCCGTGCCGGGCGGCGGCCGCCGCTCCGTGAGCGATGCCACCTGCCGGCCGGTGGCAGGAGCCGGGCGCGATGGCGGCCACGCACTGCGGATCGCGGGCAGCGCCGACGAGCGGGAACACTCGTTCATCTACTTCCGCGTGGCCGAGGGGCAGGTCGCCATCCACTCCGACACCGTGCTCACCTACTGGCTGAGGCCAGCCAACCCGCTCTCGCGCCACATCGGCATCGACCTGATCCTCGCGGACGGGACCACGATGCGCGACCGGGGGGTCACGGACGCCGACGGCGTCGGGGCCCATCCGGGCACGCAGCGAGGCGTCGTCGGGGAGTGGCGGCGCATCGAGGTGCCGATCGGGCGGCAGCTTGCCGGCGAAACGGTCACGGCCGTTCTGCTCGCCTACGATGGGCGGCCGGGGTTCGGGCGGTTCGAGGCCTTTGTGGACGACCTGGCCATCGTCTCCGCGCAGGCCGGCCGGCCGTGGCGCGTGGCAGTCGAGCCGGCCGGCGGCGCCCATGTGTCGCCCCTCACGGTGCGCCTGGAGGCGGCGAGCGGCGCTGCTTACACGCTGGACGGGCGCAACCCGGGGCCCGGGTCGCCGCGGGCCACCGGTCCGATAACCCTGCGGGGCGTCGGCGCCCGCGAGATCCGGTTCAGCGCGCTGGGGCCGGACGGCACGCCCAGCGGCATCGTGTTCGGCGCCCTCTACGACCTCCGCGCTCCGGCGTCGCCGCGAAGGGCCCGCTGAAGCGCGACGCGATCTCGGACCCCCGAACGTTGACGGTCGCGGCGCGCTCCGCTACACTGCGCGTGCAGGAGTGCGCCGCGCGGAGGTTCGGATGGCGTCCTTCGATCTTAGCTACGACGAGAGAACCGACACGCTGCGCGTGGTGTTCGAGCCGAAGCCCCGCCCCAGGGGCTGCGATCTGGCGGTTAATGATCTCGTGGACATCCGGTCCGATCAGGACGTGACGGAGATCCGGGCCATCACCATCCGGGGCTTCACCACGCTCGTCGGTGTGGGCGAAATGGAGCTCAGCGGGCTCCGGGATCTGCCATCCGACACGGTGGCGCGCTTTCTAGATCTGCTGGCGCGGCCGCCCGCGTCGCTCTTCCTCGGGCCGCCGGATGCCGACCATCTGGTGGCGGCTCTCCGCGTTCCGCGCATCGAGGAGATGCTGGCGGCTGCGTGGTGAAGCCTGGCCGCCGCGCGCATCGTACGGTAGAGAGCAGCGCGATGCTCGGCCGCACCTGCGGCCCGTCGCGCCTTCCGGGCGGCGAACCCGTCGCTCACACACATCCAGGAGGCTCCCGAATGGGACCGGTTCGCATCGCGCGGTTCGCCGTGACAGCCTGTGCATTGCTGGGTTTGGCAACCCCCGTGCTGGCGTCGCCGGACGGTCGCGCCATCGTGCGCAGAATGAACGCGGCGATGCAGAGCGCGGTCACCTCGGCCGCATCGTACCAGGCCGTGATCGACATGAACATGACGATGGGCGAGATGGGCACCATGGTGTCTACGCTCGATCTAAAGGTCATCCCCGGCAAGAGCTTGCGCATCGTGACCACGCCGTCAGATAAGTCCACCGGCATGTTCGCGATGGCCGCCGCGCAGGGCGCCATGCAGATGGTGGACGACGGCAAGACGCTGTGGATATACCAGCCCGCGCTGAAGCAGTACATGAAGCAGCCGAGCCAGATCGCGACGATGGGGCCGGGGGCCTTGCGCAACCTGCCCGGCGTGGGCAATCAGCTCGACGAGGAGACCCTCAAGAACAGCAGGGTGGTTGTCACGGGCACCAGGACCGTGCAGGGCAGGCCGGCCCACGTGGTGCAGGTGACTCCGAACCGGCCCGCGCGCGGCGTGCAGTCCATGACGTTGCTCATCGACAGGGCCACCCACCGCCTCCGCGGGATCACCACGGTGGCCAATCAGCCCGTGGCGCAGGGCCAGCCGCCGCAGAGGATGACGGTGCAGATCACCTTCCGCAACGAGCGCGTGGGCGCGGCCATCCCGGCCAGCGTGTTCCGCTTCACCCCGCCGCCCGGCTCCACGGAGGTTCAGATGCCTGCCCAGGGCAGGCCCGGTGGCGCCCAAGGCCGCCCCGGTGGAGCTCCAGGCAGGCCCGGTGGGGCCCCGCCTCCGCCGAACCGGTAACGGTGAGGCCGCCCGTTGACGCGCCGGGGCGGCCTCTGCTATCCTGTCGGCGCCGCGCAGATTTTGAAATCTGCTCGAGAATCGCCCTGAGGAACCCGGCGCTCGCGGCCGACAATGTCCGTTGGAACAAGATGACAAGGGCAAACCCCCAGAAATGGGGGGACGCAAAACCATGGGCCTAACGCGGTGAACGCCGGCCGCATCCGTTCCTCCGGCATCCACCGGCTATGGTCGCCAGGTTGCCGTCTTTCGACTTGCCGCGCGGGGGCGTGAAGCGCCCGGCGCGCCGCAACGAGAAGGGGGCACACAAGTGAAGATCTCGACGCAGGAGCTGGATCGCGTTCTCCAGAGCAGGGCGGGGATCGCGATCACATCCAGCCCGAGCAGCGGCATCCGTCCAACGGAGGCCCCTCGCAGCCAGGGCCAGGCTGCATCCGTCGAGATCTCCGCGGAGGCGCAGGAGGTCCGGCGCGTAAAGGATATGGTTGACCAGGTGCCCGACGTGCGCGAGAACCTGGTCGAGTCGCTTCGGGCGAAGATGCAGAAGGGCGACTACCAGGTGGGCAGCGCGGACATCGCCGACCTGATGGTGCGCCGGCTGCTGGCGGACTCCATGCAGTAGTCGCGGGCCGACCGACGATCTTTCCGGCGGGGCGCCACACCGGCGCCCCGCCTGCGCGTGTGCCCGGCCGTCAGGAGGCCTTGCCGGGGCGACCGGCAGGAGACGCCGCCGCGCACGGCAAAAGGACGGGCCAGCGCGCAGGCGCCAGAGCCGGCGCCCGCCAGGAGGAGCTACCAGCCGCGATGGGCACCGTGCTGGCCGTCGTGAACCAGAAGGGCGGCGTCGGCAAGACGACCACCGCCGTGAGCGTCTCCGCCTCGATCGCCGAGCTGGGCTGGCGCGTCCTGCTCGTCGACCTCGATCCCCAGGGGCACGCCACCAGCGGACTCGGGATGCAGCACGCGGCCGCGGGGAGCGCCCGCACCGTCTACGATGTGCTCATCGAGGAGACGCCCGTCGAGGAAGCGCTGGTGCGCACCGCGGTCGCCGGGCTCGACCTCGTGCGCGCGAACATCGACCTGGCTGGCGCCGAGCTGGAGCTGATCGGCCGGATATCCCGCGAGACGTGCCTGGCGCGGGCCCTCGCCGAGGTGCGCGACGCCTACGACTTCGTGCTGATCGACTGCCCGCCGGCGCTCGGCCTGCTCACCGTAAACGGACTCGCTGCTGCGGATCGGGCGATCATCCCCATTCAGTGCGAGTACTACGCCCTCGAGGGGGTGAGCCAGCTCCTGCGTACGATCGAGCTCGTGCGCCGGCGGTTGAACCCCGCCCTGGAGATCGGGCTGGTCGTGCTCACCATGTACGACCCGCGCGCGAAGCTCGCCCAGCAGGTCGCCTCGGACGTGCGCGCCAACTTCGGCGACCGCGTTGCGGAGACGGTGGTGCCACGCAATGTGAGGCTGTCGGAGTCGCCGAGCCACGGCCTACCCATCACGCTCTACGATGCGCGCTCTCGAGGCGCGCGTGCATACCGCCTCATCGCTCAGGAGGTGATCGACCGTGAGCAAGCGCGGGCTCGGTAAGGGGCTCAGCGCCCTCATCCCCGATGCGATGGAGGACCTCGGCGGAGCGCCGCAGGAGGTCGCCGCCGACCTGATCGACGCGAACCCCTACCAGCCGCGGGTCGCCTTCGACCCCGGGAGGTTGGCCGAGCTGGTGGAGTCCGTCCGGCAGCACGGCGTGCTCCAGCCGGTCCTTCTGCGCCGGACGGCCAGCGGGCGCTACCAGCTCATTGCGGGGGAGCGCCGTGTGCGCGCCGCCCGCGAGGCGGGTCTGCGCACGGTGCCGGCGCTTGTGCGCGCGTGCGCAGAGCGCGACATGCTCGAGGTCGCGCTCATCGAGAACCTGCAGCGCGAGGACATCAACCCGGTGGAGGCAGCGCACGCCTACACGCGCCTCGCCTCGGACTTCGGCATGACGCAGGACGAGATCGCGCGGCGCGTCGGCCGATCGCGCCCGGCTGTGGCTAACACGGTCCGGCTCCTTGCGCTCCCGGAGCCCGTGCTTGAGAGCCTGGCCGCCGGGGAGATCAGCGAGGCCCACGCGCGCGCCATCCTGCAAGCGGCGCCGGCGCGGCGCCTCTCCGCATGGCAGACGATCCGCTCCCGCAAGCTTTCCGTCCGGGCCGCGGAGCGGCTGGGCCGCGAGCTGCGCCCAGATGCGGAGGCGCGCCCGGATGCGGAGGCGCTCGACGAGGCCTCCGGCCGCGCCCGTGCACCGCGCTTGGACCCCAACCTTGCAGCAGTCGAGGATGCGCTGCGCACCGCGCTCGGCACGAGGGTGACTGTACGGCAGAAGGGCGAGACCGGGCGCATCGAGATCGAGTACTACTCCGAAGACCAGCTCGAGGGCATCGTGGAGCGGATCGTCGGCGCGGGGTGAGGAAGCGGCGAGCGCGGCCGCGCTGTTTCACGTGAAACAGTGGCCCGATCGGCCAGGACGTTACGGCGGCGCGATGCGCGCCACGGCGGCCTCCAGCCCGGCCCGCGCGTCCGCATCGCCAGGCGAGAGCGCCAGCGCGGTACGGTAGGCCTCCTCCGCCGCCCCCCACTCGCCCTGCTGGAGACGCGCCCAGCCCACCACAGTGAGCACCTTCGTCGGGAACGCGCGCGGGTCCTCGGCGAACCCGCGGCTCCGCTGAATCCGCGAGACGATGACGGGGTCGCTCATGGCGGCGACGGCCTGCTCGGGACTCCGCCATACCCCCGGGCCAAGCAGGTACTCGAGCACCTCCACGAGCGGGCCGAGACCGCCCGCCACGTCGCTGCGCGCGTACCTGTCTCGTGCCAGCATGTAGCGCGCAACGACGCTCACCGGGTCGTGCCGCCTCACCTCCGAGAACCACGACTCCTCGGAACGCCAGCGCGACGCACCCCACGCCGTGAGGGCGCCGAACCACACGACGACCACCGTGACGATCCCCACCCACGCCATGCGCCGGAGGGAACGCGGGACAGCGAACCTGGCGCGCCCCAGCCCGCGAAGCCCGGTCAGCAGGCCCGCTGCCAGAACCGAGTACGCCAGACCGGCGCACGCTGCCCGGTAGGGCGCCACGAGCACGTAGGGCAGCGCCACCAGGTTCAGCACGGGCAGCAGGGCGAGCGCGATGAACGCCAGAAGCCACGCTCCCTCCGGCCAGCGGCGCAGCCAGTGAACCCACAACAGGGCGCTCGCACCCGCGACGGCCAGGCCGAAAGCGGCCCATGCTACCGGCGCCCCCAGCGTCCAGCCTTCGCTCAGCGTATGCATCCACTTCGGAGTCGGCGCCGCGAGAAGCAGCCCGTAGTAGGCCACGGAATGCGCCATGAGGACCACCGGGCCGGGCAGGTGCAGAGGAGGCTCCATCGTCGGCGGGCGCGCGATGAAGACCGCCATCGCCGCGAAGAAGGCGGTCACGGCGGCGTAGGGCAGCGTGGCGAGGGCCGCCTCGGACAGAGAGCGCCGGCCCGGTGGCCGGAAGGCATGCCAGGCGAGCGGCACGAGCGGCAGCGCGGCCGCCATCTGCTCCTTCGTGAACAGCATGGCCGTGTAGCACAGAAGGGCGCCCACGTGGAGCGCCCCGATCCGCCACTCCCCTGCCGCGGAACCCGGCCCCGTCGCCCCCTGGCGGTCCAGGCGCAGCGCGGATGCCAGCATGCACGCCCAGCCCGCCGCCCATAGCACGGCCAGAGCATCCGTGCGCCCGCCGATCCACGCCACCGCGCCCACCTGCGCCGGCTGGACCGCGAAGAGCAGGCCCGCCACGAGAGCCGCGGACCTGCGCCGCAATGCCGCCAGAGCGAAGCCAATGATGAGCGCTGTCGCGCCCACGTGGAGCGCTACGTTAACCAGCCGGTAGCCGGCGGGGTTCTCCCCGAACAGCCGCCGGTCAATGAAGAACGACACGCTCACCAGCGGCCGGAAGTACACGCCGAAGAATGGCTCGGTGAAGCAGTCCCGCAGGCGTTTGCCGCCGCCGATCGCCTCCCCGCTCACGAGGGCCGGGTCGTCCCAGACGAGACCGCCGTCGAGCGACGGGCCGTAGACAGCCGCGGCGAGCGCCAGCGTAAGCACGAAGCACGCGCGCCACGTCGTTATGCCCCCACGCACGCCCATGCCCCGCCCTGCGATCCCACGCCCCGTCGCTCTCCCCCCACGCCTCGCCGAACGCCGGCCGAGGGGCTTGTACGGGCCGCCGGGCCGGGAGTCCTGCACCGAGCGCCGCCACATCGGACCATATGCGGGACCGCAGGCGGGAGGAGGCGCACATGCGGAGGGTGAAATGCTACGCGCGCACGGTAGCCCACGTCAGGATGCGCCGGCTCGCCCGAGCTGCGCACACGTCCAGCCCGTAACGAAGGAGCACACGTCATGCGTCTCCACGCCTTGCTCTGCATCATCATTCTGTGCGCCGCCATGCCCGCGCTGGCACAGGAGGTCACGCTGCGCGTCCGCACCGACCGCGAGGCAGGCCGCGTCGACGAGCGAATCTACAGCCACTTTCTCGAGCACATCTTCCGGTCCGTCAACGGCGGCTTGTGGGGCGAACAGGTGTGGAACCGCAGCTTCGAGTCGCTGCTCGACGACCGCGGCTACTGGTCCACCGCTCAGGGGGAGCTGCGCCAGGCCACCATGGCGCAGAACGCCCGGTTTCTCTTCGGCGACCCGACCTGGACCGACTACGAGTTCCGCGCCGAGGCGATGAAGACGGGCGGGCTGGAGGGCTTCCTGGTCATCGTGCGCGCCGATGAGCAGGGCGCGTTCTACTGGGCCAACCTGGGCGGATGGAGCAACCAGGCGCATCAGTTGGAGCACGAGGCCGCGCCGGGCAGGCGACGCCCCGTCGGGCCGCGCCCCGCCGGGCGTATCGAGGCGAACCGCTGGTATGCGCTGCGAGTGCGCTGCGAGGGGCCGCGCCTGCGGGTCTGGATCGACGACCAGCTCGTGCTAGACTTCACCGACGGGCCGGGCGCCACGCTCCGCGGGCGCATCGGCCTCGGCACCTGGCACACCACGGCGCGCTTCCGGAACCTGCGCGTGAGCGCGCTCGATGGCCGGGAGCTGTGGAGCGGGTTGCCGGACACGCAGGTCGCGGCCCATGTGCCCACGATCGACCACTGGACGCCGCTGGGCGAAGGCGCCGTCGCTGCCACGGCCGAGGATCCCCTGAACGGCCGTATTGGCGTCTCCATGAATGCCGCCCGGGGACCTGCCGGCGTGCGTCAGCGCGCCATCCGCGCCGTGCGCGGCGACACGATCTCCGGCTCCATCTGGGTTCGCGGGGCCGCACCGCAGGGGCTCCGAGTGCGCCTGGCCGACGAAGCCGGCGTGGTCGCGGAGGCCGCGGTCCCGGCGCCAACGGCGGAGTGGCGCGAGTACACGGTGCGACTGCGGCCCTCGCGAACGGCGCGCGACGCCGTGCTCGAGGTGTGGCTCGCGGAGGGCGCCGCTGTCATCGATCAGCTCAGCCTCATGCCTGCCTCCGCGCGGCGCGTTGGCGGCTTTCGGCCCGACCTGCTGCAGGCGGTAGCGGCGCTCCGGCCGCCGACCATTCGCTGGCCGGGCGGGATCTACGCCGAGCACTACCGCTGGAAGGACGGGATCGGCCCGCAGCACCAGCGCGGCAGATTCCCCATCCGCCTCTGGGACGACGAGGACGTCAACTCCCTCGGCACGCACGAGTTCATCGACCTCTGCCGGCGCGTGGGCGCGGAGCCCGTCATCGTGGTGAATGGCGGACGGCACGACCCGTCCATGACCATGGAGGACTACATCCGCGAGGCCTGCGAGTGGGTGGAGTACTGCAACGGCCCGGTCACGTCCAGGTGGGGCGCGGTGCGCGCTGCCAACGGCCACCCGGAGCCCTTCGGAGTCAAGTACTGGGAGATATGCAACGAGGCCTGGGCCTACGGCGCTGAGCCCTACGCACGGCGTGCCAACGCCTTCATCGAGGCCATGAAGCGCGTCGACCCCACGATCCGCATCATCGTCTGTGGCGGCGCGGGCACACATAACGCGTTCGGCGGCAACTGGAACCAGGTGGTGATCACCGGCTCCGCCCCCCGCTTCGACTACCTCAGTATCCACCACTACGAGGACCCGAACCGCTTCGCCGAGGGCCCGCTTGACTACGAGCGCCACTTCGTGGAGATCGCCGAGATGTTCGCGCGCTCGGCGAACCCGAACGCGCACCTCTTCGTGTCGGAGTGGAATGCGCAGAGCACCGATTGGCGTACCGGGCTCTACGCCGGCGGCATCCTCAACGCGTTCGAGCGGCAGGGCGCTGTGGTGACGATGGCCAGCCCGGCGCTCTTCCTGCGCCATGTGAGCGCCACCGACTGGGACAACGCGTTCATCAACTTCGACCACAACCGCTGGTTCCCCGCGCCCAACTACGTGGTGATGAAGCTCTGGCGCGACCACTTCGCGCCAGTCCGACTGGACGTGGAGGGCGACGCGCGCGGTCTCTCCGTGGTCGCCACAGCCACCGAGAGGCGCGATCGGGTGATTCTGAAGCTGGTGAACCCGACCCGCTCGGAGGTGCGGCTGGCGGCAGAGACGCCGGGCGCCAGGCGCGCGACGATGTGGCGCGTGGCGCCGGGCGAGCTCTCCGCCCGCAACACGCTGGAGCGGCCCGACGCGGTGCGCACGGAGCGGGCGCAGGCCGTTGTGCGCGATGGCCGGGTGCACGTGACGCTGCCGCCGATCTCGGTCGCAGTCGTGAGCGTGACCACGCGGTAGCAGCGCAGCGTGACCACGCGGTCCCGGCGCGCCAGGACCACTC
>DATIKM010000154.1:0-15229 GCA_035477595.1 Chthonomonadales bacterium | reverse complement strand
CGATGGACGACCGCACTCGCGCCCTCCGTGATCGGCTGGTGGTGGGGCTTCTGGCTCATCGACAACTGGATGTCGATAGCGGCGCTGGGGGCCTTGGTCCGGGCCGACAGCGTGGTCGAGCTGCAGACCGCCCTCGTGGGGCACGCCGCAAGTCACGTCACGGGAGTCATCTCCGCGCTGACGGCGATCGCGATGGTGAAGGCGGTCCACGCTGCGCAGTGCGCCACGGTGGAGCGCGGCGGGTGAGGCTGGACAGGAACTCCAGCCCGCGCTGTCCAATGTGGGAGGCAACGCAGGCTGCGGCACACCGATCATGCTCACGGACTACCACACCGCCTACTACGCCCACGAACTAACCAGACGGTGCCCCTCGGACAGCATCGAGAAGCTGGGCGCCTCGTTGTTCAACGCCAAGGTCGACCTGAACCCGCACCAACTGGACGCAGCGCTGTTTGCGTTTCGGTCCCCCCTCTCTCGAGGCGCGATCCTGGCCGATGAGGTAGGGCTCGGTAAGACAATAGAGGCGGGCATCATCATCAGCCAATTGTGGGCCGAGCGGAAGCGCAGGATCCTCGCCATCACGCCCACGATCCTCCGGAAGCAGTGGCAGCAGGAGCTGGTCGACAAGTTCTACCTACCGTCGAAGGTGTTCGACGCGCGCGAGTACAACGCCAGCGCGAGAGCCGGGCCTCGCCTGCCGATGGAGGTGAAGGATCAGGTTGTCATCTGCTCCTACCACTTCGCGCGCAGCAAGAGCGCGGAGATCCGCGCGATCCCGTGGGACCTGGTGGTGATCGATGAGGCCCACAGGCTGCGCAATGTGTGGCGTCCAGGGAACAAGATCGCGGCTGCCGTCAAAGAGGCAGTATGCGGCCGACCCTTGCTGCTCCTGACAGCCACACCGTTGCAGAACAGCCTGCTGGAGCTCTACGGTCTTGTGGGCGTCCTGGATGAGCACCTGTTCGGGGACCTGGAGGCGTTCCGAGCCCGCTACATGCGCGGGCCGGTGGAAGGCCGGGAGCTGCGCGAGCTGAAGCGCCGACTGAGTCCGGTCTGCCAGCGCACCCTCAGGCGCCAGGTCCAGGAGTACGTGCGCTTCACCAACCGCATACCGATTACTCAGGACTTCACGCCAACTCAAGAGGAGAGCAGGCTCTACGACCTGGTCTCCAGCTACCTGCAGCGCGAGACCCTCTTCGCCTTGCCCACGAGCCAGCGGGCCCTGATGACGATGGTCCTCCGCAAGCTGCTGGCTTCGTCGACGTTCGCGATCGCGGCGACGCTGGCATCGCTGGCGAGGAAGCTCCAGCAGCGCCACGGGGACCTCCTCGCTGGACTGGAGGAGGACTTCGAAGGGCTGGACGAGATCGCGGACGAGTGGGCAGAAGTGAACGCGGCTACCACCACGGAGGATGCCGCCGAGCCCTCGCCGGAAGCCCTCCGCAAGGAGGTGGACGACCTCCTGGGCTACGGCGATCTGGCGAGCGCCATCACCGTGAACGCCAAGGGGCAGGCGCTGCTGACCGCCCTCGCCCAGGGGTTCGCCAAGCTCGCGGAGCTGGAAGCGGCCCAGAAGGCGGTCATCTTCACGGAGAGCTGTAGGACGCAGGACTACCTTCTCCGGCTCCTGACCCGAAACGGGTACGAGGGGCGTGTCCTCACCATCAACGGCACGAACGCGGACGACCGATCGGGCGCCATCTACCGGGCGTGGCGCCAGCGCCACGCGGGCGATCCCGTGGTCACGGGCAACAAGACGGTCGACCTGCGGGCGGCCCTCGTCGAGGAGTTCCGCGACCGGGCCGACATCCTCATCTCCACGGAGGCCGCTGCGGAAGGCGTGAACCTGCAGTTCTGCTCTCTCGTGGTGAACTACGACCTGCCCTGGAACCCCCAGCGCATCGAGCAGCGCATCGGCCGTTGCCATCGGTATGGGCAGGCGCATGACGTTGTGGTCATCAACTTCCTTAACCGAACCAACCAGGCCGACCAGCGCGTCTTCGAGCTGCTCTCGGAGAAGTTCCGTCTGTTCGAAGGTGTCTTCGGTTCCTCCGACGAAGTCCTGGGCGCGCTGGAGTCGGGTGTCGACTTCGAGCGGCGGATCGCCGACATCTACCAGTCCTGCCGCACGGCTGAGGAGATCGACACCGCCTTCAACGCTCTGCGCGGGGAGCTGGAAGAGCAGATCGCCGCGCGAATGGCGGACACGCGCAAGGCGCTTCTGGAGAACTTCGATGAGGAGGTGCACCAGCGCCTGCGCGTAAGCCTCGAGGGCAGCCGGGCCCTCCTTGGCAGGCTGGAGCGCTGTCTCTGGAACCTGACCCGGCACGAGCTGCAGGGCTGTGCGCGCTTCTTCGAAGAGACCTGCGAGTTCGACCTCCTCTGCACGGGGGACGGCCTTCCCGAGGTCCCGCCGGGGCGATACCAGTTCGTCACGCACATGAAGGAGGCGGACGGCAGGTACCCGTACCGCCCCGGCCATCCCCTCGCGGAAGCGCTGGTCCAGCGGGCCAAGGAGCGCCCACTCGCTCCGGCGAGCGTAACGTTCGACCTCAGCGGCTACCGCAGCCGAATAGGCCTTCTCGATCCGATGGTCGGGCGCTCGGGCTGGCTATCGCTCTCCAAACTGACCGTGTCGTCTCTGGAGAGCGAGGACCGGCTGCTCTTCGCAGGGATGGACGACCAGGGCCACCCGCTCCACCCCGATGCTTGCGCGAGGCTCTTCCTCCTGGACGGGCGTGTGGATGGTCCGGTCGCGGTGCCGGCCGAGGTCGAAGAGGAGTTGGCACGCCAGACTCAGACGCGGCAGGCCGAGGCGCTCGCGGCGATAGCCGAGCGCAATGGCCGCTTCTTCGACGAGGAGATCGAGAAGCTCGAACGATGGGCGGACGACCTGAAGCACGGCCTCGAGGTGGAGCTGAAGGACCTGGAAGCGCAGCTTCGACAGACCAGGAAAGACGCGCGCCTCCAAGCGGACCTCGCCTCGAAGCTGGCAGCCCATCGCGCAATCAAGGACCTGGAGGCGGAGCGCGCGCGCAAGCGTCGTCAGCTCTACGAAGCGCAGGATGACGTGGATGCCAGGAAAGAGGGGCTGATCTCGGAAGTGGAGGCCCGACTGCACCCGCACGAGCACATGGAAAGCGCCATCGTGCTCCGCTGGTCGGTTGCGTGAGGCGCGCCAGCCCTGACCGGGTCACCCACAGCAATGGTAGACCTTTGTTTGGTAAGCTAGTTAAGTGAGCGTGATGAAGCACCAGCACGAGATACGTGATCCGATCCACGTCTTCGTCCGGATCACCGATGAAGAGCGCATGGTGTTGGACAGCGCTCCGGTGCAGCGGCTGAGGCACATCCACCAGCTTGGGATGACGTACCTGCTGTACCCAGGTGCGACCCACCGCCGCTTCGAGCACTCCCTCGGGGTGATGGAACTCGCCTCGAGGGTGTACGACGTGGTGACGGCGCGCGCGAACTTTACGGGCGAGGAAGAAGAGCAGCTCCCAGAGCTCGCCGATCAGGACAAAGTCCGGTACTGGCGCCAGATCGTGAGGCTTGGCGCCCTTCTGCACGACGTGGGCCATCTGCCGTTCTCGCACGCCGCGGAGCGCGAGCTCCTGCCGGACGACTGGGACCATGAGCGGCTGACGCGCACGGTCATCGAGAGCCGCGGGATGGCCGGGATTTGGGGGCGCTTCACGCCTCCGGTGCGCGTCCAGGACCTCGTGAAGGTCGCGGTCGGTCAACGCCATGCGCCAGACCTTGACTTCACGCCGTGGGAATCGATCGCCTCCGAGATCATCGTTGGCGACGCGTTCGGCGTCGATCGGATGGACTACCTGCTGCGGGACTCCCTGCATCTCGGCGTGGCCTACGGGCGCTTCGACCACTACCGGCTCATCGACACTCTGCGCATAATCGCCCGCACGCCTCCGTCGCGTGGCCCGGCCGGCGCGGAGTCCGAGACCGTCCCCGCCCTGGGCGTCGAGGACGGAGGACTGCAGACAGCCGAGGCGCTCGCCCTGGCCCGGTACTTCATGTACAGCCAGGTCTACTTCCATCCCGTCCGGCGTGCCTACGACGAGCATCTGAAGGACTTCCTCATGGAGTGGCTGCAGGACGGACACTTCCCAATCGAGCTGGACGAGCACCTGGCGATGACAGACAACGAGGTGCTGGCCGCCATCCGAACGGAGGCGGAAGCCGGGGCGGGTGCAGCGGGCGAGCACGCTCGGCGCATCCAGGAACACCGGCATTTCAAGGCGCTGTACATACCGACCCATGCCCACCTCGAGGCCAATCCCAAGGCGCTCGACGTGGTGGCTGAGACCGCGCGCCTGAAGTTCGGCGCCGAGCGCGTGCGGGTCTGCCCCGCTCCGCCGCGGGCCGGCCAGACGCCTGAGTTCACGGTGAGGCGACAAGACGGCAGCGTGGCGTCATCGGTCTCGCTGTCGAGAGTGCTACAGCAGATCCCCATCCCGACGACCGGCTGCGTGCTCGT
The DNA here is from genome assembly GCA_035477595.1 of Chthonomonadales bacterium. GTDB lineage: Bacteria > Armatimonadota > Chthonomonadetes > Chthonomonadales > CAJBBX01 > DATIKM01. The sequence continues at coordinate 10,731 of DATIKM010000154.1, read as the reverse complement.
CGCACCGGGGCAGCGGGACGAGGGGCGAAGGTGGCTTTCTGACAAGCAGGACGCGATACTGCAGGGAGAACGTGAATGAGCATCACCGAGGAGGGGCGCACCGCCATTCTGCTGGACCTGATTCACAGGCTCGGGGTAGCAGGCAGTTGGTGCGGGGAGACGCACATTCAGAAGGCGGTCTACTTCCTGCAGGAGGCGGCCGGCCAAGACCTCGGCTTCCAGTACCTGCTCTACAAGCACGGCCCGTACTCGTTCGAACTGCGCGACGAGCTTTACAGCCTTTGGGCGCTTGGCCAGCTCGCCCTCAAGCCCCAGGAGCCGCCGTACGGTCCCCGTTGGGAGGTCGTCGCAAGGCACGCTCGGACAGGCGCATCTGGGGCGCAGGCGCCCGCTGCCGGGCGAGACGAGTTGGCGGCCGTGGTCGAGTGGCTGGGGGACAAGGGGGTCGTCGAGCTGGAGCGGCTGTCGACGGCGCTCTGGGCGCGCAGCGAGATGCCTGATCAGCCGGAGCCCGCGCGAGCCGCGCGCGTACGGGAGTTGAAGCCGCACATCGGCCCGGAAGAAGCCGCGGAGGCGGTGGCGGCGGTGGAGCGGATGCTCAGCGCCGCACGGCCCGCGCACAAGCCATGACGAACCGTCGCTCCCGCCTCGAGCTCACCTGGATCGGCAAGGAGAACCGGCCGCGGCTGGAGCCGCGCATCCTGCTGGAGGACGCCGAGCGCTCCTACGTCGCCGCCCACCGCGTGACCGGGAACGACCTCTTCGACAACCGCCTCATCTTTGGCGACAACCTGCTCGCGCTCAAGGCGCTGGAGCAGGAGTTCACGGGCAAGGTGAAGTGCATCTTCATCGACCCGCCCTACAACACGGGCTCTGCGTTCACGCACTATGACGACGGCCTGGAGCACTCGATCTGGCTCTCCATGATGCGGGACAGGCTGGAAATACTGCGCACGCTGCTGGCGGAGGATGGGTCGCTCTGGATCACCATCGACGACAACGAGGCCCATTACCTCAAGGTTCTCTGCGATGAGGTGTTCGGGCGGCAGAACTTCGTGGCGAACGTGGCGTGGCAGAAGCGAACATCCCCCGACAATCGGCTCCGCCTCGGCGATGCACACGACTCCGTGCTTGTCTACGGCAAGAACTCCGCGCTGGGCAGATGCATCCTAGCTCAGCTCCCTATGGCGTCCGCGAGGGAAAAGGAGTTCAGGAACCCGGATGGCGACCCGAGAGGCCCATGGGCTTCAACGGACTTCACAGGCATGACGGGCCACGCAACGCCAAGCCAGTACTACACCATCGTGTCACCATCTGGCAAGCGCTTTCCTCCGCCTCCTGGTCGTTGCTGGGCAATTGCGGAGGCGACGTTCCGGCGACTACTCGAGGACAACAGGGTGTGGTTCGGCCAGAACGGTTGCGCTCGACCGCGCCTCAAACGGTTCTTGCGCGAGATGGAGGGCCAAAACGCGTGGACGTGGTGGCCGAACTGCGAGGTCGGCCACAACCAGGAGGCGAAGAAGGAGAGTGCGGCGCTCTTCGGATCGGCGGCGGCCTTCGACACTCCGAAGCCAGAACGACTGCTGCACCGAGTTGTTCACATGGCCACTGCACCCGGTGACTGGGTCCTCGACAGCTTCGCAGGGTCGGGCACCACGGGCGCCGTCGCTCACAAGATGGGCAGGCGCTGGATCATGGTCGAGTTGGGCGAGCACTGCCACACGCACATCGTCCCCCGCCTCCGGAAGGTCATCGACGGCACGGACCAGGGCGGCATCAGCAAGGCAGTCGGCTGGAAGGGAGGCGGGGGCTTCCGGTACTACCGGCTCGCGCCCTCGCTCCTCGAGAAGGACCGCCACGGGAACTGGGTCGTCAGCCGGGAGTACAACGCCGCCATGCTTGCCGAGGCGATGTGCAAGCACGAGGGCTACGCCTACGCGCCCAGCGACACCGTCTACTGGCAGCAGGGGCGTTCCACGGAAAGGGACTTCCTCTACGTCACCACGCAGACGCTCGCGCACGCGCAGCTCGTCCAGCTCAGCGAGGAGGTGGGCGAGGACCGGCACCTGGTCGTCTTCTGCAAGGCGTGGCGCGGCAACCCGGACGCCTTCCCGAACCTGGAGGTGAAGAAGATCCCGAACGCCATCTTGCACCGCTGCGAGTTCGGCCATGACGACTACAGCCTGCGCGTCGAGAACCTCCCGATGGCGCCACCGTCCCCGGTTCCCGACGCGCCGCCCGCGAGGCGCAAGGGTGCGGACAGCGCGCCCACGCTCCCTGGTCTGGGCAACGGGGAGGAGGCTTCGCAATGAACCGGCATGTGAGCGCCATCGCAGGCCGCCTGAGCCTCCGTCCTCCGCAGCGCGACTCGCTAGAGGTGCTGGCGCGCGTCGCCGACATCATCGACCTGCGCAAGGGCAGTGATCTCACGCAGGCCCTGGACCTCGTGAGGTGCGAGTTCCCGAGCGTCACCAGCTTCGAGCGCGACTTCCCGTCGCTGTGTTTCGCGCTGGCGACAGGAGTGGGCAAAACGCGGCTGATGGGCGCGTTCATCGCCTACCTGAACCTGGCGAGGGGCATCCGCAACTTCTTCGTCCTTGCGCCCAACCTCACCATCTACAACAAGCTCGTCGCCGACTTCACGCCGAACACGCCCAAGTATGTGTTCCAGGGCATCGGGGAGTTCGCCGCCAGGCCCCCCGAGATCATCACCGGCGACACCTACGAGAGCGGCCGGGGGGTTCGCCAGCCCACGCTCGAACTGCCTGGCTTCGAGGACGACCGGGTACACGCAAACATCTTCAACATCTCGAAGATCAACACGGAGGTCCGGGGCGGGGCGTCGCCGCGCATCAAGCGGCTCTCGGAGTACATCGGACAGAGCTACTTCGACTACCTGGCGGCCTTGCCCGACCTCGTGCTGCTGATGGACGAGAGCCATCGCTACCGGGCCAGCGCGGGCGTGCGCGCCCTGAACGAGCTGGGGCCCGTGCTGGGCCTGGAGCTCACCGCCACGCCGTTCATTGAGGAGGCGGGTGGGCAGCGTTGGTTCAAGAACACCATCTACGCCTACCCGCTGCCCCGGGCAATGGAGGACGGCTTCACCAAGGAGCCGACCGTGGCGACACGGGCCGAGTTCGATCCCTCCTCGTGCCCGGAGGACGAACTCGAGCGCATCAAGCTGGAGGATGGCGTCCGGATCCACGAGGAGACGAAGGTCGAGCTGGAGGTCTACGCCCGGCAGAACGACCGCCCCGTGGTGAAGCCGTTCATGCTCGTGGTGGCGCAGGACGTGCAGCACGCCAACCGGATCGTGGCGCGCATCAAGGAGGATGACTTCTTCGAGGGCCGCTACAGGGAGCGCGTCATTACGGTCCACTCGAACCAGCGGGGAGAGGAGCGGGACGAGACGGTCCAGCAGCTTCTCTCCGTGGAGAACCCGGACAACCCGACCGAGATCGTCGTGCACGTGAACATGCTGAAGGAAGGCTGGGACGTCACCAACCTCTACACCATCGTCCCCCTGCGCGCGGCTCGGTCGCGGACGCTCGTCGAGCAGTGCGTGGGCCGGGGCTTGCGGCTGCCCTTCGGCAAGCGCACCGGGGTGCCGCCCGTGGACCGGCTCACGATTGTGGCCCACGACATGTTCCAGGCGCTGATCGATGAGGCCAACGACCCGGAGAGCATCATCCGCAAGGGCGTGGTGATCGGGCGCGACGTCGCCGTGGAACGCAAACAGAGCGTCACGGTGCAACCGTTGGTGGCAGCCCTGCTAACGGGCGAGCCGGAACCGGGCGCCGCCCGGGCGCCAGCTCCATTCGCCACCCGGGCGGAGAGGGAGGTCGCCAGGACGGCGCTAGAGGTCATGAAGCGGTTCGAGAAGTTGCCGCGCTCCGCGGACCTGACGTCTTCAAGCACGCAGGCCGACATCGTGCGGGAGGTGCGAGCACTCTATGCCACCGACGAGCCTGCTCTTGTGGGCACAACGGAGGAGCCCGACGTGGAGGCCGTGGTGGCGAAGGCGACCGCCCTCTACGTGGACCGCTCGATCGACATCCCGCGTATCGTTGTGGTTCCCAAGGGCGCGGTGACGAGCGGGTACCACGACTTCGACCTGGACACCCGCGGGGTCCGGCTGCAGCCGGTCTCGAAGGAGATCCTTCTGCACTACCTTCGCACGCACGAGCGGACGCGAATCCTCACCGCTGCAGGCCTCGGGAAGGAGGCGCGCCTCGAGGACTACCTCGTCCGCGGTCTCATCGACTACGCCGACATCTCCTATGACGAGCAGGCCGAGCTGCTGTACAAGCTGGCGGGGCAGATGGTCGCTCACCTAGAGTCCTACCTTGCGGGCGAGCATGAAGTGGAGAACGTCCTCCAGTACCACCAGAGAGCGCTTGCCGACCTGATCCACGCCCAGATGCAGGCGCATCATTGGGAGAACGCCGTCGGGTACGAGGCCGTCGTCAGCAAGGGGTTCACCACGTTGCGCCCGTGCAGCTTCACGGCAGTCGCCGGGGAGGCAGCTCTGGACTTCCGGCAGCCCGTTCCCCCTGGGCGCGACATCCGCGCCCTGCTGTTCGGTGGCTTCAGCCGGTGCCTCTACCCGGTGCAGAAGTTCGACAGCGAGCCCGAGCGGCAGTTCGCAGTCCTCCTGGAGGACGAGCCGGGCGACCTGAAGTGGTTCAAGCCTGGCACCGGTCAGTTCCAGATCGAGTACTCCCATGGTCAGATGTACGAGCCCGACTTCGTGGTTGAGACCGCGAGCCGCAAGTACCTCTGCGAGCCGAAGCGCGCCTCGGAGTTGGCCGACGCGGAGGTGCAGGCCAAGGCCCGCGCTGCGGCGCTTTGGTGCGAGCGCGCCACGGAGCACGAGCTCAAGCACGGGGGCAAGCCCTGGTCGTACCTGCTCATCCCTCACGACAGGATCGCACCCAACCGGTCACTCGCGAGCCTCGCGAACGAGTTCACGTTCCAGCAATAGGCCGCCGCCGCGCGCCCGCCACACCCCGCCACGCACCAGCCACTTCCCGCCACAGGAAACCACGCCGGCGGCGGCGAACCGAGCGCGCAGGAGCCCAACCGACCATGCGCCTCGTCGCGGCCTGCCTGCTCGCCGCCTGCCTGCTCGCCACGCTCGCCACCGCCGCGCCAGCCCAGGAGCGCGACCCCCGCGAGCGCTGGCGCGACCCCATGCCCGACCTGCCGGACATCTCCGTCCGCTTCATCGAGCGGCTGCCGCGCTTCCCCGGAACCAAAGTCATCTACCGACGCATCGACGAGCCGGGCGGCCTCAGGGGCGACGGCCTACCGGTCAGGGTGGCGAACCCGGAGCAGCAGAAGTGGCCGAAGCCCGGCCAGACGGTCACCTTCATCGCGCGCGTGCGCAACGCCGGCAGCCAGCCCACGCCTCGGTTCGACTGGCATTGGCTCATCAACGGGTGCGTCGTGCGAGGGCCGGGGGGCGCCGGCTGGTCGCCGCCGCTCGCGCCGGGCGAGGAGCGCGCTTACCGGCTGACCTGGCGCTGGCGGACGGGGCGGCACTGGATCGCATTCGAGACGAACCGCGGCCGCAAGTTCGCCGAGGTCACCCACAAGAACAACGCCGTCGTGGACGCCACCGACGCGCTCGCCTTCCACTTCTTCGTGCAGCCGAGGGTGGTGGAGTGGTTCCGCGGCGTGCGGAACGGGCTCGACAGCTACTCCTGGGATGACTGGGCGCAGTTCCAGGTCCGCGAGATGAACCGCCAGTTCCGCGACGAGATCCACCCCGCCACGCCGGAGGGCATCCGCGTGCGCCTGCGCCTCGACCGCATCGTGATGCTGCCCGCCGACTACAGGGACCCCGGCGGCACCCACGCCCCGGAGGACAACGTGACGGGCGGGAGCGACGGCGTGTGGGGCTTCACCGACGACCTCTTGCGCCACCACGCGCCGGGCAAGAGCTTCTACGAGGCGAACCCGCAGTGGTTGCTGGGGCCGGAGTGGCCGCTCAACCACGAGCTCGGGCACCAACTGGGCCAGCCGGATTACTACCTGCTGCCCGTCGCCGCCGAGCGCAACGCCGCGCTGCCAGGGGTCCCCTACGACCCGCCCTCCTGGTTCCAGGACCAGATGATGTTCGCCGGCAACCATGCCCACGACCACAACCTGGGCCACGGGCGCATGCCGTGGGATAGCGGGTACCGCTTCTGGGGCGAGCACGCTGCCCGCGCGTTCAATCGGGACGAGGGCGTGCGGCGCGGCTTCTTCGGCACGTTCCTCATCGACGTGCCGGAGCGCAACCGCTTCCTGTTCCTGGACGAGGCGATGCGGCCAGTCGCGGGCGCGAGCGTGGCGATGCACGTCTCCATCTCGCGCGAGTACGGCAACGCGCGGTTCGACGCGCGGCCAGACGCGACAGGCGTCACCGGGGCGGACGGCACGTGGCTCCTGCCGCGCTCGCCCTGGCGCGTGGTGCTGAACTGGAGCAGCAACGGGGCAGTCCAGTTCGTGGTGCGCCCCGCGAGCGGGCCGGTGCGCGTGGGCTTCCTGAACATCACCGACTTCAACCTGGAGCACTGGCGCGGCAACGCCGAGTTGGGCGCCTACATGGTCGTCACCCGACCGGCCGACGAGCTCCGGCGGCGCTGACCGCGACCGACGCGCTCCACCACGAAAGGACACGCAACCATCATGGGCAAGCTTCCCATCGCAGTCCAGCTCTACACGCTGCGCGATGACGCCGCCAAGGACTTCCCCGCCGTGCTCAAGCAGGTGGCCGGCCTCGGGTACGCGGGCGTCGAGCTGGCGGGGACCCACGGCATGGCGGCCGCCGACCTCAAGCGTCTGCTGGACGATCTCGGCCTGAAGGCGGTCGGCAGCCACACCGGCATCGAGCAGCTCGAGACGGAGCTGAGCGCGGTGCTGGACTACAACGAGGCCATCGGCAACCCCTACGTGGTCTGCCCCTGGATGCCCGAGGAGCGCCGCCAGAGCGCCGATGGCTGGAAGCGCGCGGCCGAGACGCTCGCCGGCATCGGGGAGGCGTGCCAGACGCGCGGCATGCGCCTCTGCTACCACAACCACGCGTTCGAGTTCGAGCGGTTCAACGGCGCGACCGGGCTCGACATCCTCTTCGGCGGCGCGCCCGCCGCGGCGCTCGGCTCCGAGCTGGACACCTACTGGGTGCGCTACGGCGGCGAGGACCCGGTGGCGTACCTGCGGAAGCTCGCCGGCCGCGTGCCGCTCGTGCATCTCAAGGACATGCTGGGCGACGAGAGCCGGGGCTTCGCCGAGGTGGGTGAGGGCGTGATGGACTGGCCGACCATCGCCGCGGAGGCTGGGGCGGCCGGCGCAGAGTGGCTCATCGTGGAGCAGGACGTGTGCCAGCGCCCGCCCATCGAGAGCGTGGAGATCAGCCTGCGCAACCTGCGGCGGATGGGCATCGCCTGAGCGGAGCGGTGGAGATGGCGGAGCGGGTGGCGCTGGTCACGGGCGGCACGCGGGGCATCGGGCTCGGCGTTGCGCTTGCGCTTGCGCGTGAGGGGTGGGCGCTCGCGGTGAACGGCGTCCGTCCTCCCGAGGAGGCGGCGCCGGCGCTCGAAGCGCTCCGCAAGGCCGGCGCCGACCCGCTCTACGTTTCGGCCGACATCGGCGACGCGGAGGCGCGGGCCCGCCTGCTGGGCGCCGTGCGCGAGCGCTGGGGCCGGCTGGACGCGCTGGTGAACAACGCGGGCATCGCGCCCGCCGTGCGCGCGGACCTTCTGGAGGCGGGGGAGGAGAGCTTCGACCGCCTCCTCCGCGTGAACCTGAGGGGCCCGCACTTCCTCACGCAGGCCATTGCCCGCTGGATGATCGAGCGCTGGCGCACCGGGGAGGGGCCGCGCGGGGGGATCGTCTTCGTCACCTCGGTTTCGGCGAAGGTTGCATCGGTGAACCGCGGCGAGTACTGCATCTCGAAGGCAGGGCTCAGCATGGCGGCGCGGCTCTGGGCCGTGCGGCTCGCCGAGTTCGGCATCCCGGTCTGGGAGGTGCGGCCCGGCATAGTGCGCACGGACATGACCGCCGGAGTCACCGCGCTCTACGATCGTCTCATCGCGGACGGGCTCCTGCTGGAGTCCCGCTGGGGTGAGCCGGAGGACGTGGGGCGCGCGGTCGCGATGCTGCTGCGCGGCGACCTCCCCTACGCTTCCGGCGCGGTCCTGGCCCTCGACGGCGGCCTCACCGTGCCTCGGCTGTAAGGAGTCAACGCAGGCGCGCAGACCGGGGTACGATGGCCTTGCATCACTCGGAAGGAGTACATCACACGAGGGCCAGCCTGACCGCAGCTCCTCGTCACGCGCTAGCAGCGTTGCCTGGTTGCCTTGCGGGTCTGTGCTGTGCGCTGCATGTCCATGAGACTCGTTGGTCGCGGAAGCCGACGGGGCTCACTGGCGTACTGGCCCGCGCGGGCAACATGAGCTCGCCGCCGGTTTGCATGGAGGTACCGTCCAGTGTCAAGCAGCGGTCCGAGACCGGGCTCCGAGGAGACCTTCTCGCGGTATCTTGATGCTCTGGGTCTGAGGTGGGAGTACGAGCCTCTCATAGGCAGTAGGCGGCCCGACTTCGGCATCGCGGACCCCAACGGGCGTCTGCAGGCGGTGGTGGAGATCGAGGACATCGAAGGGCCGCCAGGATTCGCGTATGGCAAGCTCTTACGCCTGGACATATATGGACCCGTCAGAGAGAAGATCAACTCCGCGCGGAAGCACTTCCAACGCGCCAAGCACCTGCCGTGCATGCTTGTCCTGCAGCCGTCCACGTTGGGTGTTCAGTTATTGGACGACGCCATCCTCGGCGCCATGTTGGGCAACGTGATGATCGAGGTGCCCCTCGGACCGACGGGTGACCCGGTTAAGAACGGTGCAATCCGCACCGTGTTCGGACCAGGTGGCAAGATGCTGAATCCGAAGGACCGAACCCCACAGAACACAACGGTGAGCGCGGTCGCAGTGATGGAGTTGGTGGCCGGAGAGGCGCTGAGGTCTGGATGCCGGCGGAAGGTCGACGAGATATTTGCAGCGACTGGTACCGGTGACCAAGGGTCCACGGTGCCCGCGCTCGAGAGTGGACAGGCGCTAGAAACAAGCTTCGCCCGTAAAGGAATAGACTTGGACGCGCGCGTACCGCGGCTCAGGCTATTCCATAACCCGTATGCGCGCATTCGCTGGCCCGACGGTCTGGTGGGCGACCTCGACGATGTGTGGGACGTTGACAGGGACCGGGGTGTCATCTACATGGCGCGCGATGGCCAGGCTCCGTACCGAGGCCCGCACGCCTGAGAGCGCTGGGGCGAGCCGGAGGACGTGGGGCGCGCGGTCGCCATGCTGCTGCGCGGCGACCTCCCCTACGCCTCCGGCGCGGTCCTGACCCTCGACGGCGGCCTCACCCTCCCCCGCCTCTGACGCGCGTTCCGCACCGTGGCGACGATCGCGCTCTCGCGCGGGCCCGGCCGACGGCGGAAACGCGAGGCGGGGCGCGGTTGCCCACGCCCCGCCGAAGGGGTTCAGACGGGTGGAAGCTCGCCCGGGCGCCTAGCGCGCTGGCTGGCTCGGTACCGGACGGATGCGGATGTTGCGGTAGAGGATGGGCCCGTGGTCGCCCTGCAGCATGATGGGGCCGGGCGTGCCCTCCGCGCGGTCCAGCTCTCCGCCGGTGACGCCGCCAATCTCCCTGCGATCAATGACCCGGATGCCGTTCCAGTACACCGTGACGCGCGCCTTCTCGGTCACAGTGCCGTCGGCGCCGCGCCGCGCCTGCCGGAAGCTGATGCGGTACGCCTGCCAGTCGTCGGCGGGCTTGCCCACGTTCTCCGTGGCGGGGATCGTGCTGTAGATGCCGCTGTTGTAGGACGACAGTGGCTGCCGGTAGGCGTCGGTGATCTGGACCTCATAGCGGCCCTGGAGGTAGACGCCGCTGTTGCTCCCCCTCGGCACGTTGAACTCGACGTGGAGGTCGAAGTCGCCGAACGTGCGCTCCGTCACGAGGTCGGTACCGGTCTCGGTGTTGCGGAGCACGCCATTCTCGGCGACCCAGGCGTTCTTGGCGCCCGGGTTCCGCACCCTCCAGCCCGTGAGCGTCGTGCCGTCGAAGAGCGATATCCAGCCCCTCTCGTCGGCATCCGCCGCCGGGGTCTGCGCGTTCGGCCGCGCGGGCAGCGTCATGGCGACCGCGGTTGCGGCGGCAACAATGAGTGTTCGGCGAAGGCTCGTCATACGGTCTCTCCCTGTCCGTTGTCCATACCTTCTACGGTCCCGCGCCCGCTACGGCGCCGCCTAGATGTCGATGGTGGGCGTGCCCTCCACGCGGAGCGCGAGCGGCCCGTCCTCCGCGACGCACCGGTTCGGGCCGCCGAGCGCCACCCGCTCGCCGTTCACCCGCACCGTGGGTTGGGTATGGCCCCCGGTGCGCGCACCACAGCTTCCACTACGCCTCCGGCGCGAATCCTGATCCTAGACGGCGGCCTCATCCTCCCCAGCCTCTGACGCGCGTTCCACACCGTGGTAATGATCGCGCTCTCGCGCGCCCCGGCCGACGGCGCAAACGCGAGGCGGGGCGCGGTTGCCCGCACCCCGCCAGAGGGTTCAGACGGGTGGAAGCTCGCCCGGGCGCCTAACGCGCGGGCTGGCTCGGTACCGGACGGATGCGGATGTTGCGGTAGAGGATGGGCCCGTGGTCGCCCTGCAGCATGATGGGGCCGGGCGTGCCCTC
>DATIKM010000153.1:0-20560 GCA_035477595.1 Chthonomonadales bacterium | reverse complement strand
ACAGGCGAGGAGCCCATCGAGGTCGCCGAGAGGCGCGAGACGGTGGCAGTCATCCGGCTGACCTAGGTCCAAAGGGGCCTCTGTGCTACACTATTCCATCGGCGCGCAGTGCGCTCGCGCCAGCCCCCTTAACCAACGAGGCGTCACCACACCACCATGTCAGTAGTGCGAAGCATCCTCGCGACCGACTGCGGCAGCACCACCACCAAAGCTATCCTGATCGAGAAGCGCGACGACGAGTACCGGCTAATCGTGCGCGGCGAGGCGCCAACGACGGTTGAGGCGCCCTTTGATGATGTGACCGTCGGTGTCCTCAATGCGGTCCGGGAGGTAGAGGAGCTCTCCGGGCGGCGCCTGATCGGTCCTGACGGCCGCGTCATCACTCCCACGCGCGGCGAGAATGAAGGCGTAGACCTCTACCTGTCCACATCGAGCGCCGGTGGCGGGCTGCAGATGACGGTGGCCGGAGTGGTCAAGGCGATGTCGGCGGAGAGCGCCCAGCGGGCGGCCCTAGGCGCGGGCGCGATTATCATCGACGTGATCGCGGTGGATGATGGCCGTAAGGAGTACCAGAAGGTAGAGCGTATCCGCCAGCTCCGGCCGGACATGATTCTGATGTCCGGCGGCACCGATGGCGGCACGGTGAACCACCTTGTCGAGCTGGCCGAGATGTTGGTTTCGGCGGATCCCCGGCCGCGCCTGGGAGTCGGGATGTCCCTGCCAGTCATCTACGCGGGCAACCGGGAGGCCTACGCGCCCGTGGCCAAGCTCCTCGACGGTCGCGTCGCACTGCGTCAGGTTGGCAACCTGCGCCCGACCCTGGAGCGCGAGAATCTGCTGCCCGCACGGGAGGCGATCCACGACCTCTTCCTCGAGCACGTGATGCAGCAGGCGCCGGGTTACGGCAAGCTCTCCAGCTGGGTGAGCACAGGCATCATGTCTACGCCGAATGCGGTCGGGAAGATCATGCAGACGATCGCCGCACAGCGCGACATGCAGGTCCTGGGGGTCGACATCGGCGGCGCCACCACCGACGTGTTCTCCGTCTTCCGCGGACCAGGCGGGCAGAGCGTCTACAACCGCACCGTGTCCGCGAACCTCGGGATGAGCTACTCCATCTGCAACGTCCTGACCGAGGCCGGCGCGGCCGGGATCCGGCGGTGGCTTCCTGTGGACATCACGGAGGCCGACATGCGCAACTGCCTCCGCAACAAGATGGTGCGGCCCACCACCATCCCACAGCGCATGGAGGACCTCCTCCTTGAGCAGGCCGTCGCGCGTGAGGCGTTACGGCTGGCATTCGAGCACCACAAGTCGCTCGCCCGCGGCCTGACGGGGATCCAACAGCAGCGCGACATCGGCGAGGCCCTCTCTCAGGAAGCGACCGGCAAGACCCTCGTCAACATGATGGCGCTCGACATGATCGTCGGGAGCGGCGGCGTGCTCTCGCACGCACCGCGTCGGGCGCAGTCGGCCCTGATGATGATGGACGCGTACCAGCCGGAGGGCGTCACGCTCCTCACGGTGGATTCCATCTTCATGATGCCGCAGCTGGGGATCCTCTCGACGGTCCAGCCGGAGGCCGCCACGCAGGTGTTTGAGCGTGACTGCCTCGTCTACCTGGGCACGTGCATCGCGCCCGTCGGCACTGCCCGCGAGGGTGATGCATGTGTCACCGTCACGATCGGCGATCACAGTGTGGCGGTGCCCTTTGGATCTGTCCGGGTGATCCCGCTGGGCTCTGGCGGCGATGAGACGGGCGGAGCCAACGTGCCCCCAAGGCATGAGGCTACACTGCAGCCGGCGCGCGGCTTCGACGTTGGGGCAGGGCGCGGACGGGCCCGCACGGTGACGGTTACCGGCGGCGTCGTCGGCGTTGTCATTGACGCGCGTGGGCGTCCCTTGCACCTGCCATCGGACGACGCGACCCGGCTCCGGAAGCTGCGGGAGTGGCTCGGGGCCATGGGCCTCCCGGCCGGAGGCTGAGCTTGCACGTCGCCGATCTCGACATGCTGGCGTGCCCTGCCTGCCGCGCGTCTCCGCTGGAGTTGGCGTCCCGCTCCCCATCTGCTGCCCGGGTGATGGAGGGCGAGCTGCGCTGCTCCTGTGGCCGCAGCTACCCGGTGGAGCAGGGGATCGCTCGCCTACTGCCGGAGCAGCTAGGCGCTGCCACCGGGTCTGCGGATGACGCGGAGCGCTGGAAGCGAAGCGAGATGCGCGCGCGCGACGAGCAGGCCGGCGCCTATGACAGGATGTGGCACCTGGCCCTGTTTGGCCTCGCCGAGGTGCCGCTGACCCTCCGCTATCTGCAGCCACGCGCCAGCGACGTGGTGCTCGAGGCCGGCTGCGGGACAGGGCGCATGACGACCGCGTGCGCGAGCCGATGCCATCGCCTGGTCGCCGTGGACTTCTCGATGGAGTCGCTGCGCCTCAATGCCGCCAAGTTGCACAAGAACGGTGTGCGCAACGTCACGCTGTTGCAGGCCGATATCTGTCGCTTGCCTTTCAGGGATGGCGTGTTCACCCGCCTGGTAAGCTGTCAGGTACTGGAGCACGTACCGACGGAGCAGAGCCGCAAGGCGGCCGTCGGGGAGTTCGCGCGGGTCCTGTCGGCCGGTGGAAAGGCGGCGGTATCGGCATACCAGTACAATCTCCTGATGCGGTTGATGCGCGCGCGATCGGGCGCCCACGCCGGCGGCATCTTCTACCATCGCTTTCGGCGCCCCGAGTTGTGCGCGCTCCTGAGCGAGGGGCTAAGGGTTGAGCGGATGACCGGCGCGCTGGTGTACCACTACCTGGCGCGCTGCACCAAGGAGGTCCCGTAGATGCCAGAGCCAGCTTCGCGGCGCTCCACGCTCCGGCTGGGCGCGCGAGAGCTCAGGCGCATCCAGCAGATCGTTGTGGGCGCCGTGTGCCTGCTCCTGTTTGTCGTGCTCCGCCCGTTCTACATCGGGCTCGTCGAGACGCGCGACTTCCAGGTCTGCCAGTCGAACCTACTACGGATTGGCAAGGCCATACGGCTCTACACGGACGACTGGGACTCCACCCTGCCAGTGGCCAGCAACTGGATGGACGCCGCCCTTTCGAGCATGGCGGCCGCCACCGGCTCCGGTTTCCGGGTGGAGGCGTACTTCCGATGCCCGCGTGACCGTGGGAGAGGGGTCACCAGCTACGTCTATAACGAGGCATGCTCGGGTCTTGCCGTAGCCGTGCGCCAGACTGAGCCGGAGGCGCAGGCGCGCAGGCGGAAGCTGGGTCGCCTCGAGCGGGCGGCGCTCGTGGTGGAAAGGCATGGCTCAGCGCACAACCAGGCCCTGCCGATGTGGAACTGGGACGACGTTCGCGAGGCGATGACGCGCCCGCACAACGTGCCGCGGAAGACGGGCGGCGCCGTGCTCGGCGATCTGAGCCCGGCATGGCGAACAGACGAGCAGCTTGCCGCGCTCGCAGGGCGGCGGTTCTAGCCGACAACAACGGAGGCGTATGTGGGAGCTGCATACACACCGGGTCTGAAGGTGAGCCCTCGCACAACCATCGAGAAGATGCGGCGACTGCCCCTGAAAGGCGACGTCGTCGTCTGCGTGGGCGATCGCGTCTCGCCGAACACGGTGGTCGCGCGGACAGAGTTGCCGGGCATCCTGCAGACCGTAAAGCTCGCGGAGCAGATGGGCGTGGACCCGACCGAGTTGCCCGGCTTGCTGCGGGTCAAGGTCGGCGATGTCATCGAGAAGGGCGACATCCTTGGCCAGACGCGGGCCCTCTTCGGGCTCCTCAGGAGCGACCATCGAGCGTCAGTGGGCGGCGTCCTTGAGTTTATCTCGGAGCAGACTGGCCACCTGGGAATACGCCAGCCGCCCACGCCTATAGAGAAGCACGCCTACATTGAAGGAGAGATCGCGTCCGTCATCGAGGGCGAGGGCGTCGTTGTGCGCTGCGAGGGTGCGCTCATCCAGGGGATCTTTGGCGTTGGCGAGGAGCGGCAAGGCGTGGTGCGCATCGCAGTCGCGGACGCGTCGGCGCCGCTCCTGGCGGAGGATTTGCACGCCGAGCACAGAGGAGCGGTGGTCGTAGGCGGCTCCTGCACGACGCTCGGGGCACTCACGCGGGCGGCGGAGATCGGCGTGACCGGCATCGTGTGCGGCGGCATCGTGGACCGCGATCTGCTGCAGTGGCTGCGGGATGCGTTGGGGGATCCGACCTTCGACATCGGGGTGGCGATCACTGGGCATGAGCCGATCTCGCTGACGCTGGTGATCACGGAGGGGTTCGGCTCGATCCGCATGGCGGACCGCACGTTCTCGCTGCTGAAGTCGCTCGAGGGGCGGACCGCCAGCATCAACGGCGCCACCCAGATACGGGCAGGGGTCATCCGACCTGAGATCATCGTTCCGCTCGAGCGGACCTCGGAGCGGGCCGAGGTTTCGGCAGGCGAGGCGGGGAAGCTGGCGATCGGGACCCCGATCCGCGTGATCCGGGAGCCCTACTTCGGCATCCTGGGCACCGTTACCAGGCTGCCCGCAGACCTGGTGCGGGTCGACTCCGAGACGAGGGTGCGGGTGCTGGAGGCGAAGCTCGAGGACGGCCGGAACGCCATCGTACCGCGCGCGAACGTCGAGATCATCGAGACCGCCTGACTTCGCCGATCAGGGGAGCCGCTGCTCGCAACCGCCCCTTCCCGTTGCGGCGCGCCAGCACACGGCACGTACTGCAGTTCGGCCAGGCTGCGCAGCGGGTGTCAGGATCGGGTGACAGATGAGGAGAGAAGTGAGGGCGCTGGGACTCGAACCCAGGACACCCGCCTTAAAAGGGCGGTGCTCTGCCAACTGAGCTACACCCCCCCGACCGCGCGCATTCTACTGTACGCCCGCGCGCCTGTCAAACCGCAGCGCCCGCCGGTTCACACGATGAACGAGCCCCGCGCCCACCGGCGGCGGCGCGGGGCTCGGCAGCGGCGAACAGGGCGTGACGTCGGTCTATCCGGCCAGCTCGTCTTGGGTCTCCGCCTCTCTCGGCTCGTCGGTGACGGCTTCCGGCTCTGCCTCCACGGGGTCGTTCACCAGCAGCACGCCCTCCTCGGCAGCAAGCTCCACCTCGTCCAGGCCCAGCACGCTCAACTCCTCGGCCTCGTCCGCCTCGACCACTCCGCCCTCCGTGCCATCGCCGGAGTCAAGCGGCTCCGTGTGCGCAAGCAGTGCAGACGCGGCGACTGCTGCGGGCGACGGCGCCGCGTCCTCCACGGGCGCCGCGTCGACAGGGCCGGAAGCATCGCTCTCGGCGTCATCCGGGGTCATGCTTCCCAGCAGTGCCGCCAGAGCCGCGGAGCGCGGCATGCGCGGCTCGCGCTCCAGATCCGTGGGAAGCGGCAGCGTCTCGCGATCCTGCCTCGGCGGCTCGACGATGATCTGCTCGCCCTCCGGCGTCGCCGGCTCCATCGCGCGATAGCGGGGAAGCCCCGTGCCCGCCGGGATCAGCCGGCCTATTATCACGTTCTCCTTGAGCCCGACCAGCTCGTCCTTCTTACCGCGGACCGCAGCCTCGGTGAGGACCCGAGTGGTCTTCTGGAACGACGCCGCCGAGAGGAAGCTGTCTGTCGCGAGAGACGCCTCGGTGATGCCCAGGAGCACCCAGTCTGCGGTGGCCTGCGCACCCCCGGCGGCTTCCGCCCGCTCGTTCGCGTCCTCGAAGGCGAACTTGTCGGCGATCTGGCCGGGCAGGAAGGGCGTATCGCCGGCATGCCGGATCCGCCGCTTGCGGAGCATCTGGCGAACGATGACCTCGACGTGCTTGTCGTTGATGTCGACGCCCTGGCCCTTGTAGACCCGCTGGATCTCGCGCACGAGGTAGTCCTGCACGCCGCGCGGGCCCCGCAGTTCCAGAACCTTCTGCGGGTCGAGCGGACCTTCGGTCAGCCGGGTCCCCGCCTTGAGCTCGGCGCCGATCTCCACCTTGAGGTCACCACGGTACGGCACCAGGATAGCCCGGCGGATCGTCAGGGTCTTGCTCTCGGTCTCCCGAATGCGTCGCAGCGCCTTCTCGGTGACGGCCTCTCCCGCTTTGAGGATCAGGTCGCCGTCGTCGGTGAGCGCATCGGTTGCGGCTGTCTCGCCGATGAGGCGGAGCGTGGTGTCGTCGACGCGGATGGGGCAATGCAGAACGACGTGCCGCAGGCCCTTCGTCTCGATGTCGGCGACCGTTCCATCCAGCTCCGAGATGATCGCCTGGCCCTTGGGCTTGCGCGCCTCAAAGAGCTCGACCACGCGCAGAAGACCGTGGACCTGGTCCTCCAGCACCTTGATGAGCGCCTGGATCGCGCGGCTGCGCTCACGCTCGTACCGACGCTCTTCCTTCTCGTCCTCGAAGCTCACCCGGCCACTGCGGATGTCGTCGTGGAGCTCGCGCATCCGCGACGACCTTCCCGCGCTGACTGCCCCCGGGCTGAAGTCGACGACACCGCTCTTGATGTCGTCATGAAGCTCGCGCAGCGTACTCGCCTTCTTCTGCTTCACATTGGCGACGCCAGTCAGGTACTTGCCAGCGATCCCACCGGTGTGGAAGGTGCGCATCGTGAGCTGCGTTCCCGGCTCGCCGATGGACTGCGCGGCGATGATGCCGACCGCGACGCCAATGTCCACCACGTTCCCGGTGGCCAGATCCCGGCCATAGCACTTCGCACAGACGCCCTGACGTAGCTCGCAGGTGAATACCGACCGCACACCGACCCGCAGAACGCCGGCGGCCTCGATCGCCTTCGCCATCGTATCCGACACGAGCTCGCCGGCGTCGAGCATGATCTCACCAGTCGCCGGATCTAGGACATCCTCGCTGACGCACCGGCCACGAATGCGCTCGGCCAGAGTCTCAATGACATCGCCATCCTGCTCGATCATCTCGACGTAGATGCCGGCAGTCGTCTTGCAGTCGTCCGCGCGCACGATCACGTCCTGTGCAACATCGACCAGGCGTCGGGTGAGGTATCCGGCGTCCGCCGTACGGAGCGCGGTATCCGCCAGCCCCTTGCGGGCGCCGTGGGTCGACACGAAGTACTCGAGCACGTTGAGCCCTTCGTGGAAGTTGGACTTGATCGGCAGGTCCTCGATGAGGTTGCCGAACGGGTCAGCCATGAGCCCGCGCATGCCCGAGAGCTGTGCGATCTGCTTCGTCGACCCACGGGCGCCGGAGTCGGTGATGAGATAGATCGGGTTGAAGTGGTCGATGCCGTCCATGGTGGCCTTCGCCACTTGCTCGGCCGCTTCCATCCAGAGCGTGATCACCTGCTGCTTCCGCTCGCCCTGCGTGATCGTTCCGCGGCGGTACTGGCCGTTCAGCTTGGTGACAGCCGACTCGGTGTTCCGGAGGATCTCGTCGCGGCGCGCCGGGATATCCATATCGGTCATCGAGATGGTGACGCCCGCGCGCGTGGCGTACTTGAAGCCGAGTTCCTTCAGGTCGTCAAGGAACACGATGGCATCTTCCTTGCCGTGCTCCTCGTAGACCTCGGCCACCAGGTTGGAGATCGCCTTCTTGGTCAGGGTGGTGTGGAGGTACTTGGCCGAGTAGCGTATGCGGCTCGGCAGTATCTGGTTCAGGATTAGGCGGCCAACCGTTGTCTGCTGCTTCGGGTCATCGGAGTCGCCCACCACCCGTCGCACGCCGTCGACCTCCATGCGCACCTTGATGGGCTCGTGGAGGTCGAGGGCACCGGCATCATAGGCGAGCATGGCCTCCTCGGGCGATGCGAACGGCGCCTCACGCGGCGTTGCGTCCTTGCGGACTGTGGTGAGATAGTACGACCCAAGGACGATGTCCTGGATTGGAGCGACGATCGGGTTGCCGTTGGCCGGCGAGAACAGGTTGTGCGTCGACAGCATCAGGGTCCGCGCCTCGGCCTGGGCGTAGGACGAGAGCGGCACATGGACGGCCATCTGGTCGCCGTCGAAGTCGGCGTTGAAGGCGTGGCACACAAGCGGGTGGATCTGGATGGCCTTGCCGTCCACGAGCACCGGCTCGAACGCCTGGATACCCAGGCGGTGCAGCGTCGGCGCGCGGTTCAGCATGACCGGGTGCTCGCGGATCACCTCCTCGAGCGCATCCCACACCTCGGGGCGCATCTTGTCGATCATGCGCTTGGCTGTCTTGATGTTCGTAGTGTAGCCACGCTCTACGAGGGTCTTCATCACGAACGGCTTGAACAGCTCGAGCGCCATCTCCTTGGGCAGGCCGCACTGATGCAGCTTCAGATGCGGGCCGGCGACGATCACGGAGCGTCCCGAGTAGTCGACGCGCTTGCCGAGAAGGTTCTTGCGGAACCGGCCTTCCTTTCCCTTGAGCATGTCTGAGAGCGACTTCAGCGGCCGGTTGTTGGAGCCGACCACGGGGCGGGTCCGGCGGCCGTTGTCGATCAGCGCGTCAACCGCCTCCTGGAGCAGCCTCTTCTCGTGATTTATGATGCTCTCGGGTGCCCGGATCTCCGTGATCTTCTTCAGGCGGTTGTTGCGGTTGATGATGCGCCGGTAGAGGTCGTTGAGGTCGGATGTGGCGAACCGGCCGCCGTCGAGCTGCACCATGGGCCGCAACTCCGGCGATATGACCGGGATGCACTGGAGGATCATCCACGACGGGTGTGCCCTGCTCTGTATGAAAGCCTCGACGACCTCAAGGCGCTTAATTGCGCGCGCGCGGCGCGGCCCTTGCGTGGTGATCACCTCGTTGCGCAGCCCGGCTGCGAGCGTCTCCAGATCGATCTCGTCCAGCAGCTCTTTGATGGCGGCGCCGCCCATGCTGGACCGCACGACGTTGTCGTAAGGCCTGTCGAGTCGCCGGGTCAGCACCTCCATGAGGCGCTCGAGGGCGCGGAACTGGTCCTCGTTGATGAGTTGGCGCTTCTCTATCTTCTCAAGGAGCTGGAGGGAGAGGTCCAGCTCCTCCATCCGCTCCTGCGCTTCCTTTTCCTCCTGCTTGATCCGCTCGAGGAGGGCCTTCTGCTTGTCGGCGATCACGCCCGCGTCCCACGGGAGAACATCCTCCGCCAGGTCATCGCCGGTGTGCGCCGCGACGTCATCGGCGAACTCGCGCTGTAGTCGGTCGCCGATGCCCTCGATGTCGGCCCCGATGACCTCTCGCTCCGTGTGCACAGCCTCGCGGATGTCCTCAAGATCCTGGTTGATGCGCGCGCGGTCCACACGGGTGACCATGTAGCTGGCGAAGTAGAGGACCTTCTCCAGCGGTCGAGGCGAGATGTCCAGAATCAGCGACAGCGGGCTCGGGACCCCCTTGAGGTACCAGATGTGGCAGACCGGGGCCGCCAGCTCGATGTGGCCCATGCGCTCGCGGCGGACCTTGCTGCGCGTTACCTCGACGCCGCACCGGTCGCACACGATGCCCTTGAACTTCACCTTCTTATAGCGACCGCAGTGGCACTCCCAGTCCTTGACAGGGCCGAAGATACGCTCGCAGAAGAGACCATCGCGCTCGGGCTTGAACGTGCGGTAGTTGATGGTCTCGGGCTTCTTCACTTCGCCGTAGGACCATGCGTGTATGTCGTTCGGGGAGGCGATGCCGATCCTGATCTTCGCGAACGTGCTGGAATCCGCCATGCTGAGCTCCTCCCGTCAGGGCACCCAAACGTCGATCGAACGGCGCGCCGCGCGGACGCGCGGCGCTACCGATGCATCAGCTTGTTGAGATGGTGGCCGGGATGCCGGCCCGGGCTTTGCGAGGCCGCACGCACCAGAACAGTGCCGGCGGAGTGACCCCCGCCGGGCACCGGATTGGCGCGATCCGCACACGGTCGCAGCGCTTCCCCGCGCTAGAAGACGGGCTCGTCCATCGCGAACCCTGCCGCGCCGAGGCGCCGGGCCCGCCGGCGAGCGGCGGCCTTGACCGGATCCTCGTGCGGGTCGATGTCGTCGTCGCGGTCCTTGAGGTCGATCTCGCGGTTGGCGTTGTCCTCGACCACCACCCTCAGTCCCAGCGACTGCAACTCGTTGACCAGGATCTTGAACGACTCGGGGATGCCGGGCTCGAGCATGTTGTCGCCCTTGACGATCGCCTCGTAGGTTTTGACCCTGCCCTGCACGTCATCGGACTTGATCGTCAGGATTTCCTGCAGCGTGTACGCCGAGCCGTAGGCCTCCAGTGCCCAGACCTCCATCTCGCCGAACCGCTGGCCGCCGAACTGCGCCTTGCCGCCAAGCGGCTGCTGCGTGACCAGCGAGTAGGGGCCTGTCGACCTCGCGTGGATCTTGTCGTCGACGAGGTGCGCCAGCTTCATCATGTAGATGTAGCCGAGCGTGATCGGGTGGTTGAACTCGTGGCCGGTCATGCCGTCACGAAGCCTGCACTTGCCCGATGTCGGATCGACGCCGGCGCGCGTCCATGCGTTCGCCTGGATGCGCTCGACCAGCGCCGCGTAGTCGAAGTCCGCCGGCGGGTCGACCGCCTCCAGGGGCGGCGGCTCGTCCTCCTCGGCGGGCTGCGTCGGCTCCTCAGCGTTCGTGCGGTCCATCTCAAGCTGCACCACCGGCGATACGGGCGGCCCCGCAACAACCCGTGACACCCTCTCCAAGCGGTGGCCGTCGTAGGTTCGCAACTCCGCCTCAATCTGCTCCAGCATCTGCTCCGGGGTAGCGGTCGGCGCGAACTCCATGCCCATCTGAAGCTCGCTGTTCAGGTAGTTCGTCAGGGTCCGCCGTCGCAGATGCGCCGCCAGTCGGTCCAGCTCGCCGAGTATCTCCTTCTCCGTCGATCCCTCGAACGCAGGGTTCACGAACGTGCAGCCGAGATGGTGACCGACGAGACCCAGGTGTGTCTCCAAGATCTGCCCGATGTTCATGCGTGACGGCACGCCCAGCGGATTCAGGACGATATCCACCGGTGTGCCATCCGGCAGGAAGGGCATATCCTCCTCGGCCAGGATCTTGGAGATCACGCCCTTGTTGCCGTGCCGGCCGGCCATCTTGTCGCCTTCCATCAGCTTGCGCTTCTGGGCGATGTAGACGCGCACGAGCTGGTTCACACCGGCGCTCAACTCGTCGGACTGCCTCCTGACCAGATCGCCGTCGCACCGCTCGCAGGGAACGCCGTCCGCTCGCCTGCCTAGATCGTCGGACTGCCTCCCGGTGAGGCTGCTCTTGTACCGTTCGCCCTGCAGACGGTCCGGCCGCTTGCTGAAGTTGAACTCCGTCTTGCACCGCACGCACTGGTACTTGAAGCGCGAGAAGACTTTGACGTCGACCACCTTGCCCTTCTCGCCGTGCGGTACCCGGAGGGAGACGTCGCGGGTTTCCTCCGCCTTCTTCCCGAAGATGGCGATGATGAGCCGCTCCTCCGCCGTGAGCTCGCCCTGACCCTTGGGGGCCACTTCGCCAACGAGGATGTCCTCGGGGCGGACCTCGGCGCCGATCCTGACGATCCCGTTCTCGTCGAGGTCCTTCAGCATGTCCTCGCCGACGTTGGGTATATCGCGGGTTATCTCCTCGGGCCCGAGCTTCGTGTCTCGTGCTTCCTTCTCGTACTTCTCAATGTGGATGCTCGTGAACACGTCATCCTTCACCAGCCGCTCGCTGACCAGGATGGCGTCCTCGTAGTTGTAGCCGCCCCACGGCATGAAGGCGACGAGCACGTTCTTGCCGAGCGCGAGCTCGCCATGATCCGTGCACGGTCCGTCGGCGAGAACCTGTCCCTGACGCACACGCTGCCCGCGGTCCACGATCGGCCTCTGGGTGATGCAGGTCGACTGGTTTGACCGGAGCATGTTGATCAGGCGATAGGTGTCAACGCGGCCGTCGGGGAGTTCCACCTCAATCTGCTCGGCCGTGACGCGACGCACCGTTCCGGACCGCCGCGCGAGGATCACCGCGCCCGAGTCGCGGGCGGCGCGGCGCTCGACACCCGTCTTGACGAGCGGCGCGTCTGGGCGCAGCGTAGGCACAGCCTGCCGCTGCATGTTCGAACCCATTAGCGCGCGGTTGGCGTCGTCGTTCTCAAGGAACGGGATCATGGCCGTGGCGACCGACACTATCTGCATCGGCGACACGTCCATGTACTCCACCTGCTCCGGCTTGACGATCGGGTACTCGTCCTCGTGCCTGACCTGAATCTGGGGCTTGATGAAGGAACCCCGCTCGTCGAGGGGCTCGTTGCCCGGCGCAATACGGTAGCGGTGGTCCGTGTCGGCGGTCATCCAGGCGATCTCGGTCGTGACGACGCCCTTCTTCACGACCCGGTACGGCGTCTCCAGGAAGCCATACGGGTCGACGCGCGCGTGGATGGCCATCGAGCCGATGAGGCCGATGTTCGGGCCTTCCGGCGTTTCAATCGGGCATATCCTGCCGTAATGGCTGTGGTGAACGTCCCTCACCTCAAGTTTGGCGGACTGGCGGGACAAGCCACCGGGGCCCAGCGCGGAGAGGCGCCGCTTCGACGTGAGCTCTGCCAGCGGGTTCGTCTGATCCATGAACTGGCTGAGCTGGCTCGAGCCGAAGAAGCTCTTGATCGCCGCAGAGATGGGCTTCACGGACAGGATGACCTGCGGGATGATGCTGTCGCTGTCGAGCGACGTCATGCGCTCCTTGGCGACCTTCTCCATGCGAAGGAATCCCATCCGGAGCTGGCTGTAGAGAAGCTCGCCCACCGAGCGGACACGCTTGTTCTCGAGATGGTCGATGTCGTCGGTCGAGCCCACGCCCTCCGCAAGGTTAATGACATAGCGGAGGATGCTGACGAGGTCCTCGCGCGTCAGCGTCCGTGCCGTGAGCGGCAGAGGCGCGCCGAGCTTGCGGTTCATCTTGTAGCGCCCGACCTTGGCCAGGTCGTACCGCCGGGAGTCGTAGAAGATGCTCTGCAGTAGGTTCCTGGCCGAGTCGACTGTCACCGGGTCGCCGGGCCGGATCTTCCGGTAGATGTCCAGAAGCGCGCTGTCACGATCCGTCGCGACGTCTGCCTCGATCGTAGCCTCAATGTACCGATGAGGCGCGTAGACGTCGACGGCGGCAAGGTTGAGCCGGGCGATCGCCGTGGCCACGGCCTTATCGATCTTCTGAAACGCCTTGGCCACCACCTTGCCCGTGTTCGGGTCCTCGATGTCGACCGCCGGACGCGTCCCGATGAGCACATCGACTTCGGGGTTCTCGAGAACGACGCGTGGACTGAACAGCCGAATGAGGTCCTCCGTGGTGGACACAGGCGACCTGAGTCGGAGCATGTAGCGCCGGCCATAGGCCTTGTCAATCTCCTCGAGCGACACCCAGCGGTTGGCGCTGTCCCGCGCTTCCTCAGCCTCCCTTTGGGCGATTGTGTCGACAATCCGCGTACCTTCATCGAACAGGATCTCGCCGGTCCCCCTGTCGACAATCGGCGCAGCAAGCGCCATCTGGGCAAGCGCAGTCGGCTCGCTCTCGATCCGACCCTCCGCCTCATGGGAGGTGTAGACCCACAGGCTAGTGCGAGCCTGCCTCACCGTCATCTCGACGGGCACCTGAGCCTGCCTGAACGAGTCAAGCGCTCGGAGGAGGGTCGTCAGCGGAAGCTTGCGGGTCTGGCCGATCTTCACGGTGACGACGTCGTTCGATTCTGTCTCGATGTCGACCCAGGCGCCCTCACTGGGGATCAGCGTGGCGAAGTAGAGCATCCGCCCGGAGAGGTCGAGATGGTCCTTGAAGTAGACGCCCGGCGAGCGCGCGAGCTGGCTGACGACGACGCGCTCAGCCCCGTTGATGATGAACGTGCCCTTGTCGGTCATGAGCGGGAGGTCACCGAGGTAGACCTCGCTCTCTATAGTCTCCTTGTTCGACTGCGTCAGCTCGACGCGGGCCTTGATGGGCGCCTCGAACGTCATGTCGCGGTCGCGGCAGTCCTCGACCGTGTACTTCGGTTGGCCGAGAGAGAAATCCACCAAGGAGATGGAGGTGCTGCCGGTGAAATCGTAGATCGGGGAGAAGCTCTGGAAGAGCTCGGGCAGGCCTTCCTCAAGAAACCAGCGGTACGAATCTAGCTGCAGCTCGATGAGGTTCGGAATGTCTACAACGTGAGAGGTCCTCTTCGAGGCGTGCTGGATTTCCTTCAATGACGGGTTCCTCCTGTCCTGCGCACGAACCAACAGGATACCACATCGGGACGCCTGACGCAACCTGGCCTCTCAAGCGCGCCTCCCAAGATGTGCGCGGGCTTGCGCGCGCCCGGATTGGGCGTGCAGCGAGGGGGAGAGTGATGGCAGGCGAAACGTGGCGTGGACGCGACTGAGGCGGGCGGCCGCCCGGGTTGTCGGCGCGCCAAACGGGATGACGTCCGATGTGGCAGGAGGCGGGCGTCGGCCTTGTGGTGAAACCCGTCTCGCCATCGCGGCGGTCACTCCGGAGCTGGCGCCTTGCCCGTCTCCTCGATGTCCTCTGACCGCGCCAGCCGCTCGATCGTGGCAACGCGATCTCCTGGCGCGAGGTTGATCAGCCGCACGCCCTGTGTGCTCCGCCCGGCCTCCCGGATACCGTTCACCGGCACTCTGATCACGATGCCGTTTGCCGTTACGATCATCAGGCGGTCGTCAGGCTCGACAACGATGGCATCGACGATCGGTCCCGTCTTGTCGGTGATAGCCATCGTGATGATGCCCCTGCCGCCGCGCGACTGCTTGCGGTAGTTGTCGAGCCGCGTTCGCTTGCCGACGCCGTGCTCGCCGACCACCAGCAACTGGCTCGTCGGGCGGACGACGTCCATGGCGACCACGCGGTCCTTCGGCGCCCCGGAGGGGTCGCGCATGTCGATGCCGCGCACCCCGCCTGCCGGCCGTCCGCGAACGGGCACGTCGGCCTCTCCGAAGCGTATCGAAAGGCCACCGTGCGTGATGAGGATGCACTCCTGCTTACCGTTAGTGAGCTTCACCCACCGCAACTCGTCGTCGGGCTCCAGGTCGAAGCAGATCAGACCGTTGGCGCGGAGGTTGGCGAACTCCCTGAGGTCGACGCGCTTCACCTCGCCGAACGCGGTTGCCATCAGCATGAACCCGGATGCCGCATTCAGGTCCTTCACAGGCACCGTGGCAGTGACCACGTCGCCTGGCTCGATGGAGATCAGGTTGATGATGGCTGTCCCCATGGCGGTCCGGCTGGTCTGCGGCACCTCGTACGCCTTCAGCTTGTAGACGCGGCCGCGGCTGGTAAAGAAGAGGATGTAGTCGTGCGTGTTGGCCACGAAGAGGTGCTCGAGCGTGTCCTCCTCCTTCGTGTTGGCGCCGATGATGCCCCGTCCGCCGCGGCGCTGCGTGCGGTAGGCGTCCATGGGCACGCGCTTCACATAGCCGTCGCGGGTGACCGTGACGAGCATGTCCTCTTCGGGGATGAGGTCCTCGTCGCCGATCTCCTCCGCCTCGGTCGCCACGATGCGCGTCCGCCGGTCGTCGCCGTATTTGTCGCGCAGGCCCTTTAGCTCCGCCTTCACGATGGCCGTGACCCTGGCGGGTGTCATCAGGATGTCCTCGAGGTCGGCGATCTCGCGCAGCCGCCCGCGGTACTCATCCTCCAGGCGCTCGCGGTTGAGCCGCGTGAGCTGGCGGAGCTGCATGGAAAGGATCGCCTCGGCCTGGAGCTGCGTCAGGCCGAACCGCGCCATCAGCTCCACGCGGGCGACGGTGTCGTCGGGCGAGGTGCGGATGATGCGGATCACTTCGTCCACGAAGTCGAGGGCGATCTGGAGCCCCTCGAGGATGTGTGCCCTCGACTTGGCCCGGCCCAGCTCGTACCGCGTGCGCCGGGTGACGATCTCCCGCCGGTGATCCAGGTAGTGGCTCAAAACCTGCCGCAGCGTGAGGAGCCGCGGCTGGTTGTTGACCAGCGCCAGCATGATCACCCCGAACGTCGTCCGGAGCGCGGTGTGCTTGTGGAGGTAGTTCAGCACCTTGCGCGGGTACGCATCGCGACGCAACTCGATCACAACACGCATGCCGTGGCGATCGGAGTAGTCCTGGATGTCCGTGATGCCCTCGACCCGCTTCTGCTTCACCAGGTCCGCGATGTTCGCTATCAGGCGCTGCTTGATCACCTGGTAGGGCAGCTCCGTCAAGACGATCGCGTGGCGCCCGTTCTCGAGAGGCTCAATGAGCGCATTCCCCTGCATCACCACCCGGCCGTGCCCCGTCTCGTAGGCCTCCCGGATGCCTCTCTGGCCCAGGATGAAGCCGGCCGTCGGGAAGTCGGGCCCCTGAATGTGCTTCATCAGGTCGGCCACGGAGGCGTCAGGCTTATCGAGAAGGAGATTGCATGCGTCGCACACCTCGCGCAGGTTGTGGGGAGGGATCTTGGTGGCCATGCCGACTGCGATGCCCTCGCCGCCGTTGCACAGGAAGTTCGGGAAGCGCGACGGGACCACAGACGGCTCGCGATCGCCCTGGTCGTAGGTGGGCATCCAATCAACCGTGTCCCGGTCGATGTCGTCCATGGTCTCGACAGCCAGCGCTGTCAGGCGCGCCTCGGTGTAGCGCATGTGCGCCGGCGGGTCGTCATCGATGCTGCCGAAGTTCCCCTGCCCATCCACTAGCGGGTAGCGCAGGCTGAAGTCCTGCGCCATGCGGACGAGGGTGTCGTAGATGGCGCTGTCGCCGTGCGGATGGAACCGCTTCATCGTCTCGCCGACGATGGCCGCCGACTTCACGTGTCGAGCACCAGGACTCACCCCGAGCTCGCGCATGGCGTAGAGGATGCGCCGCTGAACGGGTTTGAGCCCGTCGCGGACGTCGGGCAGCGCCCGTGCGACCAGCGTGGAGACGGCGTAGCCCAGGTACGAGCGCCTCAGCTCCTCCTCGATGTCAACGAGGTGAACCCCGCTCGCACCAGGGCCCTGCTCCGGCATGTCGCTGGGCGGGTCGCTGTCGGGTGGCATGCAGCCTCCTCGGAGGGGACGTCAGGGAGTGGCCGCACGCATCCGTGGCGCGCGTGTGCGCGGCGTCTGGCGCTGATGGCGGCATCCTCCATTATACCTTAGCGGCCCGCCCGCGCCCGGGGCCGGGCGCTCCCTCGGCACCGCGGCCCGACCTCTTACCAAGAAATTGCGTGGTCCCGCCATAGCCCCAGCCATCGGCGGCACTCTATCTGTCTGGAGGCGCGGCCTCAGTGTCGAGCGGCGCCTCCTGGTCTCATCGAGCGTGGCAGCGATGGATCGGAGGATCTGATGAACCGGACTACTGGTCGGGCTCACAAGCTACTGATAACCGCCGGCGCGGCCGGCATCCTTGCGCTCTCCCTCATGGCTCCCTCCCGCAGCGATGGGCCCATGGTTCCCGCGCCGAAGCTGCCGCCTCCGCCGGCGGCCGCGATCATGAGCGATGGCTCCGTGGTGTACCCGGACGGAACCGTACTCTATGCGTCTGGCGTGTACGTGGCGCCGGACGGGACCACCGGCACGATGTAGTGACAGCAGTGGCGTCCGAGCCGTTGAGCGGGCGCGGCGTCGGTGCTCCGATGCCATCCAGGCGGACGGCAGGGCAGGGCCTCGCCAGGCCGCCGCGAAAGGAGGTGGACTCAGGGAGACCGCCATCGCCGGCGAGTCGCCGCAGAGCGTGGCTCTGAGTGCCAGGGAGGGGACGCCCTGGCGCGTGCCGTGGGCCGGAGGGGACGCCGCGCCCGCAGCGCGCCGGCCGAGCCATCGACGCCGCGCGACCACGAAGCCGGATGCCAGCAGCCCAGCCGGCCACCATGCGCCCACGATGCGCAGGTTGCCTTCCGCATGGGAACCATGGACCGGGCATCGACCGCCTGTGCGGGCGGCCGATGCCCGGTTCGCGTCTTCCACTTGCACCGACGGATCGGGCTCGTGGACCGATGGCGCCTACCGGGCGGACGAGGCCTTCGCGAGCGCGGCCTCCACGTCCGCGACCATGCGCTCTGCGCAGAAGTGGCGCTCCACGCCGAGCCTGCCGCGCCGCCCCATGGCTCGTGCCTCGTCCGGATCGTCGAGCAGGCGGCTCAGTGCCTCCGCAAGCGAGTCGGCATCGCCCTGACGGAACAGCAGGCCGCCCGCCGTGAGCTCAATCAGCTCGGGAAACACGCCAGCGTCTGGAACGACGACGGGCACGCCGCAGGCCAACGCCTCGAGAGCAGCCTGCGCTCGTGACTCCGCGATGAGGCTGGGCAGGCAGAAGAGCGTGCACGACCGCAGGAAGCCAGCCTTTTTAGCGGTGGGCAGCTCCCCCAGGTACTCAACCCTCTCCGCCAGTCCGTCGGACCGCACGGCACCCCAGACTCCCTCAGCGTACCGACGGTCGAGGGCGCGCCCCGCGACCCTGAGCCGCACCGCGCTACCATGCGAATCCGCGAGCTGCCGAAACGCGCGGACGAGCAGAGCGAGGCCCTTGGCCGGCAGGATCGACGACAGGTGGCCGATGATGGGTCCCATGCTGGGGCCATTCCCAGAGGGTGTGTAGGCAGTCGTGTCGACACCCGGCCGCACCACGGTGATGCGCTCCTCATCCACGTCGAGGAACTCGCGCATCATGGCTCGGTATGCAACTCCCGGGGAAAGGAACAGGTCGACCGACGCCGCATTTCGGCGAATGAGTTGCATCGCCTCGCCCCTGTACGGTTCCGGCAGCGCACCGACGAAGGACTCCTCTCCCTGCAAGGAGCAGACGACTGGCACGCCGAGCCGCGAGCGCACGACCGGGGCCGCCGCGGCGAGGAGGGAGTTCGTGATGCTCACGACGTCAGGCTGCGCGAACCCCTCTATGAAGGCGATGAGGCGCTCGAACTCAGGGCCCAGCGGGCCGTCAGCGCCGCGCAGCGTGGATACGGTAAGAGGGCCGAGGTCGCGCGGGTTTGTGGAGACGGCGAACCGGGACGCGAAGCGGAGCAGCGACGGATGGTCCATCCAGCGCGTCAGGGCTCGGGGCGCGCGGCGGTAGAGCGGAAACCGGTGCTGAAGGTAGGCGTTCACTCCGCCGAGGTACACCGAGGTGGTCGGCAGGGACCCGTCGCCCTCCACGCGCAGGGGCGTGTAGAGCGGCATCACCGTGACGTCGTGGCCGCGCCGGATGAGGCCGCGGGCGATCAGTGCGTCCCGCGCGCACGCCCCGCAGTACATGCTCCCGGCGCCTGCTGCCAGATGAACTACCCGCATCTCCGCCCTCTCACGGATACCGCGGGCGCCCTTGGGCGCCTGCGCGCGGCGTTCGCACGTCCAAACGCCGAGGGCCCGATCACTTTGACAGGGTACACTTCGCGTATGTATAGTACCAGCAGGCAGACCTGCCCGCACATAGTCGGGCGGCGCTTGGACTCGCGGCGGGAGGGTTGATGCGTCGGACACTCGTGGAACTTGGTGTGCCGGTCGTGGCCGGCGTGCTCGGCGTGGTCGCCCTCGGAGTCTGGGTTGGTGGCTGGTTGCGTTTTCCCGCGGTTCCGGACCGCCCGGTGAGCCTGGAGCCGGTCGCGGAGGCGGCGGCGTCGGCAGCCACGCCGCCCGCAGGTGGCGCGGCTCCATCCGCGGTGGGTGCGGCGCCCCTGGGAGTCGGGGCGGGGTTGGCTGCCACGCCAGGGGCCGGTGCGCCCGCGGCGGCTGGCGGCCTCGTCCGCGCCGCCAACCTCGAGGTACCCCCAGCCGAGGGTCTCTGGCCGTCTTTCAGGGGACCCAACCGCGATGGCATCAGCCCCGAACGGGTCCGCCTCGCGAGGTCATGGCCGGCTCAGGGGCCGCCGGTTCTGTGGTCGCTCGCCCTGGGAGAAGGTTACGCCGCGGCGGCCGTACGGAACGGTAGGGTCTACGTTCTCGACTACGACACAGCGGCGCAGGCGGACACCCTCCGGTGCTTTGCGCTCGCGGATGGACGGGAGCTCTGGCGGCAGTCGTACCCGGTGCAGATCCGGCGAAACCATGGCATCTCGCGCACTGTGCCGGCCGTGACGGACAGGCACGTGGTGACGATCGGTCCCAAGCTGCACGTCATGTGCGTTGACGCTGTGACGGGCGAGCTTAAGTGGCGCATCAACCTCGTGGAAGAGTATGGCGCCACGGTGCCAGAGTGGTATGCAGGGCAGTGCCCGCTCATCGTGGGCGACAAGGTGATCATCGCCACGGGAGGGCGGGCCCTGGTCGTTGCCCTGGACCTAGAGACCGGGAGGCGGGTCTGGCAGTCGCCCAACCCGCGAGGGTGGGCGATGACCCATTCCTCGCTGGCCCCCATGACGCTGGGTGGCGAGCCGACCGTGGTGTACTGCGGCAGCGGCGGTGTCGCCGGCATCTCTCTGCGCGACGGCCGCATCCTGTGGGAGACCGAGCAGTGGTTCATTCGTACCGCGATGGTCCCGACGCCGGTCGTTCTCCCGGGCAATCGCATCTTCTTGAGCGGGGGATACAACGCCGGTTCGCTGATGTTGCAGCTCGAACGCCAGGGCGGGAATTGGACGCCCAGGGAGCTATTCCGTCTACCGCCGCGCGTGTTCGGTTCCGACCAGCAGACGCCGATCTTCTATGAGGGATACATCTACGGAGTGAGGCCGGGCGGCGAGCTGGTGTGCATTGACCTCAACGGAAACGAGCGCTGGTCGAGCGGCACCACGCGCAGGTTCGGCATCGGTCCGTA
>DATIKM010000152.1:0-3693 GCA_035477595.1 Chthonomonadales bacterium | reverse complement strand
CGATGAGCCGCGCCGCACGCCAGTCACCCGCCAACAAGCTCAACGTCGCCCTCATCGGCGTGTACGGCCGCGGCCTCGCATTCTACGACCCGCTCTCGGAGGAGAACGTGGTCGCCCTCTGCGACGTGGACGAGCGGCGGTTCCCGGAGGCGCTCAAGCACTTCCCGCAGGCCAGGACCTACGTGGACTGGCGAAGGTGCCTCGATCACCCCGGGCTTGACGCCGTCGTCATCTGCACGCTCGACCACACCCACGCCTTCATCGCCAACTGGGCGCTGAACCGCGACCTGCACATCTACTGCGAGAAGCCGCTCACCATCACCGTGGAAGAGGCGCGCCTGGTGCGCGCCAACTGGCTGCAGAAGAAGGGCAAGATCGCCACGCAGGTGGGCACACAGAGGCACGCGAGCCCGAACTTCAACCGCATCCGAGAGATGATCCACGATGGCGCCATCGGCACGCTCGAGGCCGCGCGCGCCTGGGGCGACCGCCAGATCCGCAGGGCCGGCAACCTGCCCGCCGAGGGCAGTCCGCCCGCTGGCCTCCACTTCGACCTGTGGCTGGGGCCGGCGCCAGACCGTCCGTTCAACCCGGGCTACTTCTCGGGCGAAGCCGGCCTGAACTGCCTGAACTGGAACATGTTCTGGGACTTCAGCGGGGGTCAGGTCGGCGACATGGGCACGCACACGATGGACCTGATCTGGAACGCCGTCGACGCCACGCTCCCCACCTCCGCCGAGGCCAGGGGAGAGGCCTACAACCCGGAGGTCACGCCTGTCGAGCTCGAGTGCCACTTCGAGCACCCGGCGAACGACTGGCGCGGGCCCATCACCATAAGCTGGTACCAGGGCGGCCGGATGCCGGAATCCCCGAGGCCATTCCTCGACCTGAGGAAGATCGGCCACGGCGTGATGTTCGAGGGCACCGAGGGCTTCCTGGTGGCCGACTTCGGGTCGCGCATCCTGCAGCCGCTCACCGACCGCTCGGACATGACCTACTACAGGCCGCGGCCCAAGGAGGCGGTCATCCCCAACATGGGTGACTTCGTGAAGCAGTGGCTCGACGCCTGCCGCGACCCGCAGCGCAAGACCGACTGCGACTTCGAGTACAGCGGCAACATGATCGAGCAGCTCCTGCTGGGGCTGGTGGCGTACCGGGCCGGCAGGAAGATAAGCTACGACGGGGCGACCGGCCGCGTGACGGACAACCCGGAGGCCGATGGGTTCCTGCGGCGGACCTACCGGCGCGGCTGGACGCTGAACGGGTAGGTACCGGGGCCAGGCGGCTCGAGCCCGTCGTCTGCGAGGGCGGGTGCGGGCTCGCTGGTGGACCTGCCGACCTGGCCGACGCCGAGCTGCGACGGCGGACTGAGGCGCTCGAGGCCGAGATCGCGCGCTACCGCCGGTGGCTGCTCGCCCGCCGGCTGGGCGCAGATGTGTGTGGAGGGGCGGCAGGCGGGCCTGCCGCCCTCTCTCGCGTGGTCGTGCAGGAACTGGATCGCCCTGAGAGAGCGCATGGCCGCCTGAACCAGCGCTCACGCTCCCCCCTGGCCGCGCACCGACGCTCGTGCTGCACCCCTGGCCCGCTGAACCGACGCTCTCGCGCTGACCGTGCTCGCGCTCCCCCCTGGCCGGCTGAACCCGCGCTCGCGCTGCGCCATCGACGCGCACCGACGCTCTTGCGCTGATCGCGGCGGCGCCGGTGGCGCGCTGATCGCGGCGGCGCCATTCGCGCGCTGGTCGCGACGGCGCCGGTGGCGCGCGAGGAGCAGGGGAAGCGCGCTTCGAGAGCGAACTCCACTCCATGGTCGCACCCTTGGGGATGCCGCGCCGCGCGTTGCCGGGGCACTAAGCGCCGCCCTGCCCTGCGTATCTCTCGCCATGGGGCGGGGGAGCGGCGCATGTCTGGCCAGATGCGCTCCGTCTCTCCATGTCGCCTGTGCGCGACCAGGCGCCTATCTGCCTCCACAGGAAGCGTCAACCCGCCGCAGTCAGGAACGCCGCGACTGCGGGCCAAGGGAGCCACCCACCACCATGATCACCCGGCTCTACGTGAACAACTTCCGCTGTCTGGTGGCCTTCGAGGCGGAGTTCGAGTCCTTTGCCGTGCTCTTCGGGCCGAATGGCGGCGGGAAGAGCTCCGTCTTCGATGCGCTCCGGGCGGTCCGTGACGTGGCAACCGGCGATAGGTCCATCGACAGCGCCATGCCCTTCTCGGAGCACACGAAGTGGCTTGACGGCAAGGTGATGGAGTTCGAGCTCGGCATGATGGAGCAGGGGCGCAGGTTCCTCTACAGGCTCCATGTCGAGCAGGTGTCGGGGACCGTGCGGCCGAGGGTTGTCAGGGAGGACGCGAGCTGCGACGGCAAGACGCTCTTCCAGCGCGACCTCGACGGGGTTCGCCTCATCAAGGCGGGCGGGGCTGAGGCCGGGTTCCCGCTGGACTGGAGGCAGGCCGCTCTCGGTGCCGTGCAGCCCGCCACAGACCGCCAAGAGATCGAGACACTCCAGGAGGCTGTGGCCCGCCTGCTCGTCCTGCGGCCCAACCCCCTGGCCCAAGTCGATGAGCCCGAGAGCAAGGAGGAGGCATCGCGCCCCCTGCTCAGCCTCGCCAACGTCACCTCCTGGTACCGCTTCCTCGCTCAGGAGCAGGAGTGGACGGACAGCCTGCGGGACGCGCTCAGGACCGTCTGGCCCGACTTCCGAGCCTTTCGGCTCGTCGGCACGGGACCCCAGGCGAAGGCGCTGCAGTTGCTGTTTGGCGATGACGGCGCCCGCGAGCCCGGCGCTCTGTTCTATCACCAGCTCTCGGACGGGGAGAGGATGCTCGTAGGCCTCTACATGGTCCGGAGCGCCATCGAGACGGGGGCTGCGCACACGGTGCTCATCGACGAACCAGACAACTTCGTGGGCCTGCCAGAGCTGCAACCGTGGCTGCTCTCCCTGATGGAGCTGCTCGGGGACGATCGGCAGGCCATACTGATCTCACACCACCCGGAGATCCTGAACACGGCGGGCGGTCAGTACGGCCTCCACCTGTGGCGCGACAACCACACTTCCCCAACGCGCATCGGTCGGCTCCAACCGCCAGAGGGTCTGAGCCCGGGCGAAGCGGTCACGCGGGGGTGGGTGCATGCCTAGCCGCACGCAGATCGTCTGCCTTCACGAGGGCGTGGCTGGCCGCAGTATAGACCCCGTCTTCATCAACACACTGGTAAAGGCGCTGAGCCCTGCATGGCTGAGACCGTGGCCCGGGAGCAACGCTCTGCGCCTGGTTGCGTGCGGTGAGAGACCGCGGTTGATCCGTCGCATGCCCGACGAGGTTAGGGCCTGTCTGGCGACTGGCAGCCAGACAGCCCTGGCGGTCTGGGCCGATCTGGACGATGACATGCCGGATGGAGAGACGCTGCGACGCGAGTTCTGGGCTGAGGCGGAGGCGCGCGGCATCTCACGCAAGGAGTTCGAGCGCGTTGTCTTCGTGTTCGCGAAGGACCGGCTGGAGAACTGGGTGCAGTTCCTGAATGAGGGCCATACCGACGAGAGCCGCGAGGGTCCGAGGGTCCGGCACCCAAGGGAGGCCGCCGACGCTGCCCGCCGGCTGGCGCAGATGTGCGGGGAGGGGCGGCAGGCGGGCCTGCCGCCCTCTCTCGCGTGGTCGTGCAGGAACTGGATCGCCCTGAGAGAGCGCATGGCC
>DATIKM010000151.1:0-1849 GCA_035477595.1 Chthonomonadales bacterium | reverse complement strand
AGATTCGCGCGCCCACGTGCGCCTCAGCCTGCTGTCGGACGCGGTCGCCATCGCACTCCGCGACCACCTGCGACCTGACGGACAGTACAACCTCGAGCGCATGCTCCACGACTTCCTCGAGGCGGGCGGCGAGGCCAAAGCTTCCAGCTCCTGTATGGACCACCGCGGGCTCTCCCGGCTCCGCCTGATCGACGGCGTCAACATCGGCTCCATGGCCGAGCTCGCGAACTGGGCCCTCGCCTCAGACCGGATCATCGCCTTCTAGCTGGTCCCAGCGCCCCGCCGGATGGAGGGCGCCTGACGGTGTGGGCTTGCAGCGCGGCGGTCTGACCGCGCCAATGACGAGAGGGGCCGCGTGGTGGCGGCCTAACGACGTGCTCCGCAACCCAAGCGGCGCCCCGGAGTTACCGTGCGGCGTTCCGCGCATCGGCGGAGCACACCTGCCCGGGTAACCGGGCTCTGGGACACACCCCCAGGGGTATAGAGAGCAGGTTCAACTCCTGCACGGCGGAGCGGCTCCGGGCGCGGCTGTCCCGGCCGAGCGCCCTGCGGGGCTCCGGATACCCGCTCGTCGCGCATCCAGGAGAGGAGAGGAGCAACAGTGGAGATCGCCGACCGTGTCCGCTGGCTGTCGAGCCTGAGCCCGCCGCCCGCGAGCGAAGCGCAGACCCGCTTCGAGGTGCTTGATCCGATCCTGCTGGAGGACCTGGGGTACGAGCGCTCCGAGGTGTCGCCGGAGGCGCAAAGAACCACGACCGGCGTGCCGGACTACATCATCCTGCCCGGCGCGCCGGAGCAGTGGTTCCTCGAGGCGAAGGCATGGGGCGTGGCGCTGACGGACGCCCACGCCCGTCAGGCCACCACCTACGCCTACCAGAGCGGCAGTCGGTGGGTGGTGGTGACGAACGGCCGGTGCTGGCGGCTCTACGACAGCCAGGTCCTCTCAGCCTCACCCGCCGACAAGCTGGTGGCCGAGGCCACATCGGCTGAACCGGAAGCTCTCACCGCCCTGCTGGGCGCAATGCGCGCCGATGCGGTGCGAGCCGGGGGCCTCGCCTCCTTCGCGCAGTGGAGCCTGCTGGAGCGCCTGCTCCGCGGCCCGGATGGCGCGCCCGACCGGGAGGTCGTGAGCGCGGTGTGGTCGGTTGCGAAGAAGCGCCCGGGCCTCGCAAAGGTGACAAAGGAGAGGGTAGCAGAGGCGATGCGTGCAGGCGTGGCGACTCCCTGCGCGCCTGCGGCGACCGCCCCGACGGTCGCGCCTGCTCCGCAGGTTGCCACAGGCCGGCCCGACCCGCCGACTGCAGATGGCGGCTGGGTGTCCATCGCGGACCCAGGACTGGATCCGACGGGACGGAAGCCGGTCGCGCTGAGGCTGCCAGACGGATCGGCCCGCGACACCCGGACGTGGAGGGATGTGCTCGTCGGCGTCTCGGAGTGGCTCCTGAACAGGCGCGGACCAGAGGAGTTCGCGCTCCCCTTCTCAGTCTCTGAGCGCGCGTCGGCAAAGACCTGCCTGGTGAACAAGTCGCCCACTCACCGTAACGGCAGACGCATGGACGAACCACGCAGCATAGCGGTAGGCGGTCAGGAGCTATGGATCGAGACCTTCTTTACTGCAACCATCAGCTGTAAGGCCATGTCCCGCCTCTGCCGCGAGATCGGCATCGACCCGGAAGGCATCCAGGTCCGGCTGGCGGCTTCGGACAAGGGAGAACCAAGATGAACTCAGTCCTCATAATCGTGCAGGACGGGCCCTACGGCTCCGAGCGACCCTACAACGCCATCCGACTCGCCGCCGCCCTGCAGGCAGATTCGCGCGCCCACGTGCGCCTCAGCCTGCTGTCGGACG
>DATIKM010000150.1:0-19613 GCA_035477595.1 Chthonomonadales bacterium | reverse complement strand
CCTGAGCGGCGTGGTTGGCACGCCCACCCGCGGGCAGAACCACGACAAGGCGGGCGGGGACGGGTGGTTTGACCTGATCATCGACTTCCCGCGGGGACAGCCGAAGAGGCTGGTCAGCGGCCAGACCTCCGTCTACAAGCTGACCGGTACCGGTCTCAACGTTGCCTACCTGAAGGACAGGTGGAGCTCGCCCAGGAAGGGCTTGGATCAAACCGGACCCCGTGGAGAGCACGGGCCGTTCCTCGCGGCGGCGCACATCCAGGGCATAGGGCTGAATAACGGGCTCAGCGCCTGGGTCTATGCCACCAGGGAGCCACCCCCGAGCGTCTCCGAGGCCGGCGCGCTCCAGTTCGCCGTCTTCGCGGGTCTCGGCGCGCTGGCGCTGATGAGGCGCCGGCGCGCGTAGCCCCCGCCAGGGAGGGCGGAGCGGCCCGAACGATCCCCTCTTCGTTCGTGGCCGGTGGGTCTGAATGCGGCGGGGCCGCCGGGAGAAGATGCCCGGCGGCTCCGCCATTTGTACGGCTACTTCGTGACCATCACGACAGGGCAACCGTCACGACAGGAAAGGCGGCACGGCTCGCCGGCCGCGACCAACCCCGACACCCCCCGGGCGGAGACCACGGTCAGGCCTCCGCTAGCGCACATGCACCTGGCGGCCGCGATGACAGTGGAGCTGCTCGATATCCCGCCCTGGCTGATGCTGGCGATGCGCGCGCCGCGGCCGGCTGTCCAGTGCTGGGCGGCGGCGACCGGCGAGTCGTAGGCGGCGCCCTGTGAGGCCCGACACGCGGCAGGGCGCCATCCGGCTCAGCCCGCTTGTGGACGCCGCGCCGATGCCATCGGTACTCCCTGCGTCAATGGAGGCCATTCGGCCGCGGACGAGTGAGCCTCCTCCGCACGCGCCAAGCCCACCAGGCCGGCGCCCCCTGGGGGGGGCCGGCCGGCACCCGTCACGCAGGGCGGCGCGCCTGCCCGTGGCGTAGGACGGGCCGCGACGCCTCAGGGGACGCCGCGGCCCGTTCCTGCGTCGCACGCTGGGCCGCAGCAGCCCCGGCAGCACGCGCTCCGCGTCCGTCGGCCCGCGCCGGCGTACTTTCAGGTGCGTGCTCTCACCCGACCGGGAGCCTCCCGCGCCGGCGCCATTGTCTCCGACAGCTCTGAGCACACAGGTGCACGATCCGTGCCATTGGCGCTCCGACCGGTGCGCCGGCCGGAGGGTTGAGGGTTCGCAGTTAACGAGTGGGCGCCGACCAAGCCCGAGCTCGTCAGCGGGGAGCCGACCAACGCGTGAGGAAGAACACCACGAGGGCCACCAGCGCGAGGAGCGCCCAGGCCAGCCAGGCGCGGGGTCTGTTCCGCACGGAGGGGTCCACTACCTGGCCCGCGCGGCCGGGGCGCCGGGGCATGGTCCACTCCCCGCACTTCGGGCAGGCCCCTCCCTGCCGCGAGACCTCAACGCCGCACCGAGAACACTGCATGGCGCTCCCCCGATCGCCGTGCGCGATGCTCGATTCTTCGCGCGGCGGCACTCGATCTCCTGCTCCGAACCGCGCGGCGACTACGCGCGAGCGCGCTGCGGAAGGCGTCCGGTCGCCCGGCGGCGTATCCTGCGCCGAGCCCGCCCAACGGAGACCCGCGTGACCGAACTGCGCGTCGAGCGCCTCACCCTACCGGCCGCCGACCTCGGGCCGGAGAACCCCCTGCCCCGCTTCCGCGGCCCGGACGACGACCTTCGCCTGGGGGTTGATGACTCGCTCACTGAGGACGACCGGCGCTACCTGGGTTGGCGCGCGGCCTGGCGCGTCCTGCCTCACCGCATGCAGGACGGCTACTCCCGCGAGCGCCGCCCTCGCGCCCTTGACGCAGTCGTGCTCCGGAACGAGCGGCTGCGCGCCGTCTTCCTGCCTGCGTTCGGGGGGAAGCTCTGGTCGCTCGTCGACCTGGAGGAGGGGCGCGAGCTGCTGGATGCCAACCCCGTGATCCAGCCGGCCAACCTTGCGCTGCGCGATGCGTGGCTGAGCGGCGGCATCGAGTGGAACGCAGGCCAGCCCGGCCACCACTACCTCACCTGTGCACCGGTCTTCGCGTCGCGCGTCGAGACGGAGGGCCTCGGCCCGACCCTCCGGCTCACGGAGTGGGACCGCGTGAAGGGCTTCGCCTGGCAGATCGACTTCGCTCTCCCGCCCGGCGCCCGATGGCTCTTCGCCCGCGTCCGGCTCGTGAACCCGCACCCGCACGAGATCGCGATGTACTGGTGGACGAACATGGGCGTCCCCGAGCGGGAGGACGTGCGCGTCATCGTCCCGGCCGAGGCGGCGCTCTGCAACCCGTACTGGAAGGCGCTGCAGGTGGCGCCTCTCCCGCGGGCCGCCGGCCGCGACCTGACCTACAGCATGCAGTCGCCCCACGCTGCCGACTTCTTCAGCCGCATCGCGGACGGCCAGCGCCGGTGGATCGCGGCCGTGGGCGGCGACGGCCGGGCGTTCGTGGAGACCTCCACAGACCGGCTGCGCGGCCGGAAGCTCTTCTGCTGGGGGATGGGGCAGGGCGGACGCCGCTGGCAGGAGTATCTATCGGCGCCCGGCCGGCAGTACATTGAGATACAGGCCGGGCTCGCGCGCACGCAGACGGAGTGCCTGCCGATGCCGGCCGGCGCGGAGTGGGCCTGGACCGAGGCGTTCGGCGCTCTCCGCGTGGACGCGGCGCGTGCCCATGGCGACGACTGGGCCGGCGCCCGCGCCTGCGTCGAGCAGACGCTGGAGCGCGCCCTGCCCAGGGCCGCCGTCGAGGCCATGGACGGGCGGCTCGCCGGAGCATCCGGCGCCCCGGCCTCCGAGCGGCTCTTCGCGGGCAGCGGGTGGGCAGCGCTCGAGCGCCGGCGCCGCGCAGCGATGGGCGGTCCAGCAGACTGGCCGCCCGCCTCCAGCTTCCCCGACGATAGCTTGGGCGAGGACCAGGCGCCCTGGCTCGCCCTGCTTGAGCGTGGCGCGCTGCCCGAGCGCGACCCGGTGCTCGAGCCAGGCGCCCTGATGACCCAGCCGGATTGGCGCACGCCGATCGAGCGTTCCGTCCGGAGGGCGAACGGCGCGCACTGGCTGTCCTGGTGGCACCTGGGCAACCTTCGCCTCGAGGAGCGTGACGTCGAGGGCGCACGCGAGGCCTGGGAGCGCTCGCTGGACTGCCACCGCACGGGCTGGGCGCTGCGCAACCTAGCGGTGCTGGCGGAGCGCGCCGGCGACCGCGACCGCGCTGCGGCCCTGCTCACCGAGGCCTGGGAAGCGGGTCCGCCTCACCCTGCGCTTGCGGTCGAGCTGGCGCACGCCCTGCAAGAGAGCGGTCGCCATGAGGAAGTGGTCGACCTCGCGCACTCGCTGCCGGAACCGGCCGCGCGCCATGAGCGGGTGCTGATTGCGTGGGCAAGGGCCGCCGTCGCGACGGGCAGGCTCGACGGCATCGAGCGGGTGCTCGACCACGAGTTCTCGGGCATCCGCGAGGGCGAGGTGACGCTCTCCGACCTGTGGCTCGCCTACCACACGGCGCGCGTCGCAAGGGAGGAGGGTGTGCCGGCGGACGACGCGCTGCGCGAGCGCGTGCGCCGCGAGTGCCCGCCCCCACGGCGCATCGACTTCCGCATGGCCGGCGCCTGACGCGGAGGTCGGACGAACGTCAGCGCGGCCGGCGGGCCGCCACAAGCTGGCGGGCGGCGGGTGGCGAAGCGAAGGGCTCGACGCAGACGCCCTTCCCTCCGGCCGCGTGGACCATCCGCTCGCCGTCGATGGCCATGCCGACGTGGGTGATGCCGCGCCGGCGCGGGTCCTCCTCGCTGGCGAAGAACACGAGGTCGCCCGCCTCAACCGCACTGAGCGAGACGTCGGCGAAGCCGGGCCACGCCGCCTGCAGATGCGCGTCCCTCGGGATGACCATGCCGCACAGTGCATAGGCCCGCTGCGTCAGGCCAGAGCAGTCCACGCCCAGCGTGGAGCGTCCGCCCCACAGGTACGGCACGCCCAGGAACCGGTGGGCGCTCTCCACGAGGGCCGCCCCGTCTGGTGGGAAGTCTCCCGGGGGGACTGGCACCGCGAGGTGACGCGCGCGCATCCAGCCCGCCACACCAGCGGGAAGACGAACGCGCCGCCAACCGTGCGTCGCACCCGCCACGGAAACGAGCGACCCCAGGGTGACGAGCGCCAGCGGCCTGCCCCAATCCCGGGGGACCGCGCGCAAGTGGGCGAGCATGGGCTGCACCACAGCCCCGCGACCGTCAGGCGGATAGCCTCCGTCCGG
This sequence comes from Chthonomonadales bacterium, assembly GCA_035477595.1. Taxonomy (GTDB): domain Bacteria; phylum Armatimonadota; class Chthonomonadetes; order Chthonomonadales; family CAJBBX01; genus DATIKM01. The sequence continues at coordinate 15,329 of DATIKM010000150.1, read as the reverse complement.
GGTCGGGACGAGCGCCGCCGCCCGCACCCACCCCTCGTAGGCGTCCGGAGTGCGCACCCGGGCCCAGCCCTCGCGTTCCTCGAGCACGGCGACCGGTTCCCCCAGCAGCGCCTGGCTCACGCGCTCCGCACCGGCCGACGGCTCGGCGAGCATGTCCGCGAGCATCGCTCCGACTACGGCCTGGTCTTCGCTCAAGGTCTCAGCCCTCCCCCGCGTTGGCGAGCAGGGAACCTGCCACCTCGCGCGGGTCCATCGCCAACACGTAGCGGCGCGCGGAGGGCGGCCCCTCAGCGCGCAGGAAGCCTCGGCGCTCCGCCTCGGGGAGCCACATCGCGCCCGCGCTTGCGGGCACGAGCAGCGTGCGGGCGAAGGAGGCCCGCGCGATGCGGTCCTGCGTGAGCGGGCGCTGGTCGCGTCCGATCTCGTCTGCCAGGCACCAGACGAAGGCCGGGAACGAGAGTCCGTGCGGCGAAAGGGCAACGGCCTGGACGCGCCCTGCCTGGCCGAGCAGGCGCGTCGTATGGACCAGCCCGGCTTGCCGCAGCACGCGGAGGGCCAGGTGGAGGGTGCGCACGCGCTCGAACCGCCACCGCTCGGCCGCGAACCAGCGCAGGAACGGGAACGGGACGATGGGCTCCACGGTGATGAGCGGCGCGGCGCCGTGGCGCGCCATGTCGCCGCTGGTCACGCCGCGCGGCATCGCTTCGTCGAGCAGGATGGGGAAGAGCACCTCGCGGGCGATGGCGCCCACCAGGGCGTCGGCGCGCGCGACCGCATGGATGACCAGATCGCGTCGCGCGTCGGGGCTATGGAGGCCGGCAACGAGCCGGGCGAAACTCGGGGCGAGGTCAGGGCTCTGCGCCCCTGCCGCAAGCCGCCGCGCGATCTCGGAGGCGACCCGGGCGCGCGTACGGGCAGAAGGGTGCGGGAGGAGCGCTGCTATTCGATCACAGGCAGCGCGACGGTCCGGCTCCCCGGCGACGACCGCGGCCGCGCGCACCGTCTCGCGGAGGTAGAGCTCCTGGCCGAAGACGTGGAACATGCGGCGCGCCTTCCGAGCAACGGGGTGCGCGATTGTAGCAGTCCGCGCCGCACGCCTGCAAGCGATGCGGCGCCACCCAACAGGGCGCGAGCTAGTAGCCGGCTTCGTCGCGCGGGGGGCGGAGCATCAGTTCAGCGATGGCCTGTTGCACGGAGCGACCCTCGAACAGCACCCGGTGCAGCGCGCGGGCGATCGGGACGTCCATGCCGGCCCGCTCCGCGAGCCGGCAGATGGCCCGCGTCGTCGGAACTCCCTCCGCCACCTGCCCGAGCTCGCCCACCACCTCGCCGAGCGGACGGCCCATTCCGAGCCCCACGCCCACGCGGAAGTTGCGCGAGAGCCGGCTTCCACCAGTGGCAATGAGGTCGCCCACGCCGGCCAGGCCCAGGAAGGTGGTCGGCTGGGCCCCGAGCGCCACCCCGAGTCGGGTGATCTCGGCTAGCCCGCGCGTCATCATCGCCGCCCGGCTGTTGTCCCCGTACCCCAGCCCATCGCACACGCCCGCGCCGATGGCGATGACGTTCTTCATCGCCCCCGCCAGTTCGACGCCCACCGGGTCAGCGCTCGTGTAGACTCGGAACACCGGGCTCATCCAGAGCGCCTGGCACGCGCGCGCCGTCTCGGCGTTCGCCGCCGCCGCGACGCTCGCCGTGGGCACGCCGCGCGCCACCTCCACCGCGAGGTTCGGCCCGCTCAGCGCGGCGATCCGCCCCGCGATCTCCGGGCTCGCGCCCGCACCCACCGCCGCCGAGCGGATCACCTCCGACATGCGCCGGCCGGTTTCTTCCTCGAGCCCTTTCGCCGCGTTCACCAGCAGCGCGCCCACGGGGAGCAGGGGTGCCGCGGCGCACGCCACCTCGCCCATCGCGCCGGATGGTACCGCGAACACGACGCAGTCAGCGCCCTCCAGCGCCTCCGCCAGGTCCTCCGTCACCGCCACATTCGGGCGCAGGTTGACCCCCGGCAGGTAGCGCTCGTTTGCGCGGGCCGCCTCGATGGTGTCCGCCAGGCCGGCGTCGCGCGCCCAGAGCCGGACGCGCTCCACGTTCGGCAGGAGCGTGGCGAGGGCGGTGCCCCAGCTCCCCGCCCCGAGGATGGTGACGCACCGCATGGGGCTACTCGAGCTCCGACGCGTAGCCGTAGTCACGGTTGTGCGCATCCTCCAGGTAGCGCGCGAGCAGCGCGATCGCCGCCTCGATGTCGGCCGACGACGATGTCTCGTTCACGGTGTGCACGTAGCGCGCGGGGATCGAGAGCGTGAAGCTCGGGATGCCGCCGCGCGAGCGCTGCATCGCGCCAGCGTCCGTGCCGCCGCGTGGCAGGATCTCCAACTGATGCCGGATGTTGTGCCGCTCCGCCACGTCCCGGAAGTGGCGCACCAGCTTCGGGTGGCACACCAGAGAGCTGTCCATGATCTTGATGGCCACACCCTCGCCCAGCTTCGTGACCGCCTCGTGTTCCGCAGGGCCGGGGAAGTCGTTGGCGAGCGTGGTGTCCACCGCGATGGCCACGTCGGGCGTCAGGTGGTAGGCAGCAGTCGTAGCGCCGCGGAGGCCAAGCTCCTCCTGCGTGGTGGCGACCGCGAGGATGTCGGCCGCGTGCGGCCCGAGCGCCCGCAGCGCCTCGATCATGACAAACACGCTCAGGCGGTTGTCCAGCGTTTTGCTCGTCACGTTGGCGCCCACGCGCTCGCAGGTGGCGGCCATCGTCACCGGATCGCCGATCTCGACGCAGGCCTTCACCTTGTCGGCGGTCAGGCCGAGGTCCACGAACAGCTCCTCGACCTTCGGGGCCTTGTTCAGGTCCTCGGGCGTGGCCATGTGGATCGGCTTGGCGGAGGGCATGAGCGCGCCGAGGAGCCGCTGGCCCGCATGACCGTGGACCCACACGCGCTGCGCCACGAGGACGCGCGCATCGAAGCCGCCCAGCGGCTGGAGGCGAACAAAGCCCTTGTCGTCGATGTGCTTCACGTAGAAGCCGATCTCGTCTAGGTGCGCGGCCACGAGCACGCGCGGCCCGCCGCCCGAGCCCGCTTTGACGCCGATGAGGTTGCCCATCGCGTCGATGGAGAGCGTGTCCACGAGCGGGCGCACTTCCTCGATAACGACGGCGCGGATGGCCTCCTCGCGACCGGCCACGCCGGGCGTCTCGCAGAGGCGCTTGAGCAGATCGAAGTTCACCGGTTACCCTCCCCGATCGCGCCGGGCGGGCGCGCACCGCGCATTATGGCACCACGCGCTGGGGGAGGCAAGCGCACGAGGAGCGGGTGGACGGCGGGGCTGCGATCGCCGGGGGTACTGCGCCGCGGTCCGCGCCGGCTACCACCGATCCTGGGAGCCGAAGCAGGCGCGGCAGGGCGTCAGGCCCTCCAAGCGAGCGCCCTGCAAGCTCATTGGGATGCGCGACCGCGCCAGGTGCTCACAGCCATCCCGGTGGTAGCGCCGCCCTGTCCGCGTTGCGTACACTCTGGCGCCAGCGTCCTGGTCGTCGACGCTCTCAGCGTCGCCGCCGTGGAACGGAGCGGGCTCCGCGCGCGGCGGGAGGAGCGCACTCGCGCCGAACGGCGGCTCGTTCCCAGGAGCCACGTCATCCCCTGCGCCGCCCCTCACGTCCGGCGCTGACGCGGAGGGGGCTGCCGCCAGCGCGGAGGGGGCGGCCGCCGACGCGGAGGGCGGCTGAGCGGTCCACGGCGTCACTGCTGGCAGCTGGACGGCGGCGGGCGGCGGGCTCAGGGACCGACTGTCCAGCCGTGGTTGGGTGAGTAGGTACACGCAGCCGAGCACCGTGCTGCATACGAGGAAGATCGCGACCAGCGCCAGCGACGACGGGATGAGGTTGCTGCGCGTCTCGGACATCACGACATCCCTCCCCGGGCGCCCGATGTGGCGCACCACACGCTGTGGGGCTGCGTTGTTGCGTTCGTCTCACAGCCGTCGCTCTAGCCTGGGGCGCTTGGGCAGGGCGAGCACGATCGCCCTCATCGGCTTGCCACCCCCTGAGCCCGTGCTCGCACAACGTAACGCGCCATTGTACGGCAACGCGGCGCTGTCGTCAATCGCCACCGTGGCCCTCTGCCCTCGCAGCCGAGGGCGGCGGGAGGAGACTCGGCCCGCGCCGTGGAACCGCGCGACCGGCATAGTGCGAGGACAGCGAGCGCCAGGCGCTCCGCGGGGGAGGCCCGCCTCGACGATGACTGCGTTCGGCCTGGTTGCCATGGTGTGCGCGGCGCTCCTCGCCGCGTCCGCGCGGGAGCCCCGCACTGTCACGCTGGACGCGGCGCGCTTCGGCGCTGTCGGTAACGGCATCGCCGACGACGGCCCCGCAATCGCCCGCCTGCTCGAAGCAGCGGCCCGCGAGCGCGGACCGCTGCGCCTGCGCTTCGGCGCCGACCGCACCTACCGAGTCCGCACAGCGCCGGATCGTTATGTCTTCCGCCTCCGCGGAGTGAGTGACTGGACCCTTGACGGCGGCGGCAGCACGTTCCTCCTCGACCCGCACGTCCGCTTTCTGGACGTCACTGGCTCTCGACGAGTCGCCGTGCGCCGCCTGCGCGTCGACTTCGACCCGCTCCCCTTCGCGGACGGCACGGTGACCGCAGTGGACGCCGCGCGCCGCAGGATCACCGTCCGCCTGCACGCTGATCGCGCCGAGCGCTTGGCGGGCGGACCGACCAGGCAGGACGGCGAGCAGGCGTTCTTCGCGATGCTGTGGCACGAGGGCCCGTACGGCCAGGTGAGCCGGCACTGCTGGGTGGAACGGATGGAGCCGGGCTACGCGCCCGACGTTGTGCACCTGGCGCCGGACCCCGGCTTCCGGGAGTACGCCGACATCGTGCCGGGCCAGTGGCGCATCAGCCTGCCCGTCCCCGGCATCGCGCACCGATTCGGTCCGGGCGCCTGTGTCCGCGTGCACGAGAACGACACGGTGACGATGGAAGACGTGGAGGTCTGGTCGGCGCCCTGGTTCGCTTTCGACGTGGCGCGGAACGCGGGCATGGTCACGTTCCGCCGCGTGCACATCCGGCCGAAGCCCGGCAGCGGGCGGCTGATGTCGGTATGGCGCGACGGGTTCCACGTGAAAAGCAACCGTGCCACGATGCTCTGGGAAGACTGCGAGCTCACGGGTATGAACGACGACGCTTTCAACATATCGACCCACACGAGCGTGGTGGAGGAGGCGCCCGCGCCCACGCAGATCGTGGTGCGCCAGAAGTTCCCGCTGGGATTCGTGCCGTGGCGGGCAGGCGCAACGCTGGCGGCGGCCGACGAGCGGGCGCGCCGGCGGCTCGGCCAGGCGCGCATCGTGCGCGCGGTCGAGGGGCCGGCTCCGCCACCCATCGAAGGTCAGCCGGCCGCGCCGCGCGTGACGATCGAGCTCGACCGGCCCATCGAGGGGCTCGGGCCCGGCGCGATGGTGTGGGACCCCGAGCAGACCAACCCTCGCACCACGATCCGCCGCTGCCGCATCGCGATGAGCTGCCGGCTCCAGTCGCCTGTCACAATCGAGGCTTCTCAGGTCACCGCGCTGCTCTGGTTCTACGGCGAGCCCGTTGAGGGGCCCTTTCCGAGCCGTGTCCGCCTCCTGGGGAACGACCTGCGGCGCGGACGCGGCAACCCGACGCACGCGGTCGTCTTCTCCGGAGCGCCGGATCCGGACGCAGGGCCCGGCGCGGACCGACCGCCCCGGGCGATCCACAACGTCACCATCCGGGGGAACGCCATCCGCGGCGGCTTCGTACTCGTAGGCGCGGAGCACGTGCGGCTGGAGCACAACCGCTTCCTCGAGCCGGGCGCGCCCGTGCTGCTGAGCGGCAACCACGGCATGCGGGTGCGCGGCAACGTGGATGCAGCAGGCAGGCCAGTTCCCTGACGGCCATTCAGGCGCCCATCGCGCAGGCAGTGCGCGCGATCACCGGTGAATGCGCGCGCGAGGGCCGCAGAGGTTCGAGGAGTGGCGCCGCCGAAGAGGTTGTGAGGACTCCGCGCGCCGCAGCCGTCCGCGGAGGGCCCCGGCGCCATGTCGGGTCGTCTCTCTGCTCTGAATCGCGAGGTATACAAGTGGCGCCGGTCGAACCTGTCGGCCGTCCGGCGCCGGTGCCTGCGTCTGCAGCAACGTGGCAACCCGCGGACGCGGGGACCAGCTTTGCGTCTGGCAGCGCTTACCGCCGACGAACAAGCATGTGCCGTCCGCTCCCGCAGGGGTGGCGCGGGGTGCTTGAGCTCAGTTGGCCGGCGAGCGAACCATCATCACGAAGCTCGAGGTGGAGCACTTGACATACAAACGGCTATTGGGCATCTGCGCCGGCGCCTCCAACCTGAAGGTCGTTTCCGGCAACCTCACCGGAGACACCTTCGACGCGACCTTGCACCTTGCCGCGCCCCATGACGGCAACGTCAAGCAGGTGCTTCTCGACCTGCTGCGGGAGCATGCCGGCCCGGACACCCTGGTCGCCGTCACGGGACGGACGCTCAAGGACCAGCTCGAACTGCCGCAGCTCTCCGAGCTCGAAGCAACGGAGATCGCCCTCCAGCAGATCCTGGCCTCCCTGCCCTGCAAGCTCGATGCGGTGGCCAGCGTGGGCGGCGAGAACTTCGTGGTCTACGAACTGGACGCGGGCGGCCGGATCATCGCCGTGCACACGGGCAACAAGTGTGCCTCCGGAACCGGCGAGTTCTTTCTGCAGCAGATCCGGCGCATGAACCTTGATGCCGAGGAAGCGCAGAGCATTGCGTTGCTGGATGATCCGTACAAAGTCGCCAGCCGATGCTCTGTGTTCAGCAAGACGGATTGCACGCACGCCATGAACAAAGGCGTGCCCAAAGGGCGCGTGGTGGCCGGCCTCGGCCGGATGATGGCCTCGAAGGCCGCGGAGTTGCTGAAGAAGGCCGGAGCCACGAACGTCCTGCTGATCGGTGGCGTTGCCAAGAACAGAACGATGAGGGAGTACCTGGCTCGTGATGGGTTTGAGCTCGTGTCTTCCGGCTTTGACGATACGTTCGAGGCACTTGGCGCGGCCATCTGGGCTGCGGAGAACGGCCGCACCTGGCCAGGCGGCGCTCTGACCAGAGACAACGCCTCGGCCTTCGAGTACCTGTCTCCCCTGGTCTCCTTCGAGCCGCGGGTTACGTTCCGGGAGCAGCCCTGGCAGAAGGCCACCCCGGATGACGAGTACATCATCGGCCTCGATGCCGGCTCAACGACGACCAAGGCTGTGTTGATGCGAACCAGCGACCAGGCCACCGTCGCCGGCGTCTACCTGCGGACCGGCGGCGACCCTGTCGCGGCCTCCCGGGAGTGTTACCGCTCCTTGGCCAACCAGGTGCCGCCAGGCCTGACCATCACCGGCCTCGGGGTGACGGGGTCGGGCCGCCAGATCGCCGGTCTGCACGGCCTGACTACCGGGATCGTCAACGAGATCATCGCGCATACCACCGCCGCCGCTCACTTCGACCCCGAAGTCGACACCATATTCGAGATCGGCGGGCAGGACGCGAAGTACACGTACGTCATCTCCCGCGTGCCCGCCGACTACGCCATGAATGAGGCCTGCTCTGCCGGTACCGGCTCTTTCCTCGAGGAGGCGGCCAGGGAAACCCTCAACATGGCCACGGAGGCGATCGCCGGCTTCGCGTTGCGAGGGGACAGGCCGCCGAACTTCAACGACCAGTGCGCCGCGTTCATTGGCAGCGACATCAAGACAGCCATCCAGGAAGGCATCAGCAGCGAGAACATCGCGGCCGGTCTGGTCTATGCCATCTGCCAGAACTACGTCACCCGCGTGAAGGGCAGCCGCAAGGTCGGACGGAAGATCCTCATGCAGGGCGGCGTCTGCTACAACAAGGCCGTCCCGCTGGCGATGGCCGGACTGACCGGCCGAGAGATCGTCGTCCCCCCAGACCCTGGTCTGATGGGCGCGTACGGCGTGGCGCTGGAGGTGTGGCGGAAGATCGAGGACGACCTGATGCCGCGCGGCAGTTTCGACCTACAGGAGCTCGCTTCCCGCGAAGTCGAATATGCCGACCCGTTCGTGTGCGCTGGAGGCGCCGAGCGCTGCGACCGCAAGTGCTCCATCGCCCGCATCCGCATCGACGGGCGGATCTATCCCTTCGGCGGCGCCTGCAATAAGTACTACAACGAACGGCTGCGGGTAAAGCACACCACCTCTGAGCTCGACTTTGTCGCACAGCGCCTGCGCCTGCTGTTCGATCGGCCGCTCCACCCCGAGAAGCCGAACGGCAAGTCGGTGGGCGTCAGCCTGTCGCTTATGACGAACAGCCTCTTTCCTCTCTACCACCGCTTCCTGACTGACCTGGGCTTCACGGTCGTTCTACCGGACGGCCCTGACGAAGAGGGCATAGAGCGCCGTCGTGCGCCCTTCTGCTATCCGGTCGACCTGGCGCACGGGTTCATCGCCAACCTCATCGCCAAGAAGCCGGACAACATCCTGCTCCCTCAGGTCCGCGCAACACCGATTCGGAAGGGAATGCACCCCAACACCACGTGCCCCCTGATACAGGCGGAACCCTACGTTCTGCGGCGCACCTTCAAGAGCGACCTGGACGGCATCCAGGTTCTCGTTCCCGTGCTGAACATGCCGGAGAGCTATGCGGACGCCGAGCAGGAGATGCTGCGCGTGGCTGCGCAACTGGGCGCGGACAGAGCCTCAGCCAAGGCTGCCGTCCAGGCCGCGATCCGGGAGCAGCAGGAGTACGTTGCACGGATCAAGGAGATCGGCAGGGCAGCGCTCTCACACGCCGAGGCGTCGCCACTGCCGACCGTGGTCCTCTTCGGGCGATCCTACAACGCCTTCGCCTCCTTCGCGCACATGGGCATCCCCCACAAGTTCGCCTCTCGCGGCATCATGGTCATCCCCTACGATATGCTGGACACAGACCGCGATGAGCCATACCCGGAGATGCACTGGGCGGCTGGCATGGGCATCCTGAAGGCGGCGAAGCATGTCGCGCAGCATCCGCACCTGTACGGCTGCTACATCACCAACTTCAGCTGCGGGCCCGACTCCTTCGTTCTGAACTACTTCCGCGACACGATGGGTGAGAAGCCCTCGCTGACGTTGGAGCTCGACTCGCACACGGCGGACGCCGGCATCGACACGCGCATCGAGGCCTTCCTCGACATCGTCAAGGGCTACATGATCAGGAAAGCTGGCCCGCCGATAGAGGCCGGCGACTTCCGCCCGGCAGACATGGTCCGGCAAGGCAAAGCGTGGCTGGTCCGTGCGTCCGACGGCGACACGATGCCGCTGTCCTCTCCGCGTGTGAAAGTGCTCGTCCCCTCCATGGGCGACTACAGCGCGCGCCTCTTCGCCTCTGTCTTCCGCTACTACGGCGTCAATGCCGCCGCGCTGCCGCCGGCTGCGGAGGCCGATCTGCAGAGGGGCAAGGAGCTCTCAACGTGTAAGGAGTGTCTGCCGCTGATCCAGACGATGGGCTCCCTGTTCAACTACCTCGACAAACGCACGCCGGACGAAGTCACGGTCTACTTCATGCCCACAAGCGCGGGCTCCTGCCGCTTTGCCCAGTACAGCGTCCTGACCCGGATGCTGATCAACAGGCACCGCCTTCACAATCTGGCCGTCATGTCGCTTTCCTCGGCCAACAGCTACGGCGGGATGGGCGCCAGCTTCACCAAGCGCGCTCTATGGGCCCTGACGATCGGCGACATCATGGAGGAAGTACGCGCTGCGGTGCTGACCCTTGCCGCCGACCGCGAGCAAGGCCCGGCCGTCTACCGCGAAGTGGAGGAGATGATGCTGGCGGCAGTAGCCAGCTCAGATTGGGGCGACCTGCAGGAGACCTTGAGGAGAGCAGCGTCCCTGCTTGCCACTGTCAAGCTGCATACGCCGCTCGCACAGGCGCCCAAGATCGCGCTGATCGGTGAGATATACCTGCGGAGGGACGGTTTCTCGCAGCGCTTTCTGACCGAGCAGATGGCGGAGAAGGGCATCGTGGCGCTGATGGGCCCGGTACTCGAGTGGTTCTACTACGCCAACTACATCGCCTACCGCGGACTGCGCGGCCAGAACACGATGGCTGCCAGGCTCAAACTTCGGCTCAAGGGCGTCATGATGCGGCAATACGAGCGGAAGATCAAGGGCATCATGGCCGCCTCGGGGCTGTACGACTACCACCTGATCGATGTGGAGCATCTGGTCGATAGTGTCAGCGACCTGATCGATCCGCAGCTTACGGGTGAAGCGATCCTCACTCTGTCCTGCGCCCTGAACGAGATCATCGACCGCGTTGACGGTGTGATCTCCATCGGTCCTTTCGGCTGCATGCCCTCGCGCATCGCCGAATCGGTCATCAAGCAGACGATCGACACGGAGAAGCCCAGGTTGACCACGAACCGGGACCTGGTCGCCAGCATCATGCGGGAGCACCCTCGCCTGCCCTTCCTGAGCATCGAGAGCGACGGCAGCCCGTTCCCGCCGGTGATCGAGGCCAGTCTGGAGAGCTTCGTCCTGCAGACGAAGCGCCTCCACAAGACCCGGCTGAAGCACTACGCCGGGCGGGCCAGCCAGCCAGTGCCGCACTGAGCCGATAGCGCGCGCAGACTCCGTCCGGTCTGGCGGCGGTCGAGATGATGGAACGACGGGGGCGCGGTCCTGGAGCCGATCCCAACCGGTTGCGCGTTCCGCCCCCCCGGGGTTGGACGCAGCGCTGCCTACGCCTTCGCCGGATGCAACAGCGCCACCCAGTCGTGGCCGTGGCCAGGGGCAGGAAGGCGGGCTTCGCCCTTGCGGTCGGCCGTCAGCGCGCCGCCGACGCTCTCCTCGCAGCTAACCGGGTCGAAGTGAGAGACGGCATAGGTGCGGCCGGGCTCGAGCTGGCGCAGGATGATCGGCCTGTCCTCCAGCAGGTAGAAGACCCGCGGACCGTTGCCTCGGCCCAGCCCGACCGGCGGCGCCCCGACAGCGCCCGCCGCAGGTCCGGCTCCGCCATCCCACGCCGCCCACGTGAAGTGCGGCGCGAGCGTCCACCACTCCAGCTTCTGGAGCCAGCGCTTCCCGGCCGCGATCTGCCGCCCGCCCTCGAGGTGCATGGCCTCGTCCCACGGGATGCTGCCGTAGCCCGTGCTGCCGGGCGTTGGCGAGGGGCCGTGCGGTTCGCCCCGGCGGTTCACCTGCCAGATGCCGTTCGCACCGTACGTGTGCCCGGCGGCTCCACTCAGCATGCAGAGCCAGAACATGGCGCGCGGGCGCGAGGCCGGTATGCGGTCCAGCAGCATCTCGTAGCTCGCCTCTCCGTTCACCACCGGCATCACGGGGTCCGCGGCGCGACTCTCCACGACGGTGCGCGCCGCGACAGCCTCGACCGTCAGGCCCGGGCCGTCGTGGGGCGTCTGCAGGAAGTCGAAGTCGAGGAGCGACGGGTCCTCCACGGTATGCCGCGCCGTGTAGGCGTTGATGGCCGTGGGGTGGATCGTCAGCGGGCGCCGCCAGGGGTCGGTCGCTCGGATGTAGCGCAGCACGTCGCACCAGCGCCGCGCTGTTGTCTGGTCGTCGTAGGGAAAGCCCTCCGCCTGGTACCACGGGAGATTCGCCTCGCCCCCCGCGCACCACACGACGGGCAGGGCGGCGTACCGCGCGATGAGGTTCCGCCAGTGCGCCTTCATGCGCGCCTCGCCCATCCACGGCAGGAAGTAGCCCCACGCGCCCACGATGCATGGAACCAGGCCGCGGTCCACGAGGCCCTGGATGCGCAGATCGGCCGCGTCAAAGTAGGCGGGCCGAATGCGCGCGTAGCCCTCCTCCCACGGGTAGCCGGTCTCGTTGGCGCCGCGCGGGTCGAACGGATGCATGTCCGGGTAGAGGCCGGCGACGAGCTGCACGACGGTGAAGCCCTTGTCGCGCCTGTCGTCCGCCAGTCGCTGGAACTCATCTGGCCAGTGGAGCCGGTGGCAGAGACCCATCCACCACGTGTCGCCGAGCCAGAAGAACGGAGCGCCGCACTGGTGCTCGAAGTGGCGGCGATCCGCCGCGACGCGCACTGGGCCATGCCGATAGAGCGGGTTCTCGCCCTCATACGGCGTCACCTCGACCACCCCACGCACATCGTGCAGCCCCGGGTCGCCCGCGGCGCTGCACTCGCTCCACCACCGGTGCTCACCCGCCGCATGCGAGGCGTACCGCGCGCGCCACACATCGCCGCCCGCCCACCACGCAGGAACGCGGCGGACCGCGCCATCGGGCGCCAGGAAGACGAGGTCCACGGTCACGTCGTTGAACGGGTCGGCGTGCGGCGCCATGGCGCGCAGCGCGATCTCGACGGGAACGTTTGCCTGAGTCCGGTGAACGTGCATCCCGACCTCCTCGAGGGCGCCCAGCGCGACCGGGGCGCACGGTGTAGAGGTTCCGCGCGGCCCGCGCAGGACCCTTCACGGCGCGCGCCGAAGTGAGATGCCGAGCGCCACACGACGCCCAAAGGAGCCATGCCATGAGTCGCGTGTTCGCCGCCGACCGCTACGACCGGATGCCCTTTCGCCGCTGCGGGCGCAGCGGCCTCAAGCTGCCCGCCATCTCGCTTGGCGCCTGGGAGACCTTTGGCGGCTATCGCGGAGAGGATGTGGCGCGAGAGTGCCTGTTCCGCGCGTTCGACCTCGGCATCACGCACTTCGACCTCGCCAACAACTACGGCACACCGCCCGGCAACGCCGAGGTCGTCTGCGGCCGCGTAATCGCAGACATGCCCCGCGACGAGCTCATCGTCTCGAGCAAGGCCGGCTACTTCATGTGGCCCGGCCCCTACGGCGAGTGGGGCAGCCGCAAGTACCTCATCGCAAGCTGCGACCAGTCGCTCAAGCGCACGGGGCTCGACTACTTCGACATCTTCTACAGCCACCGCCCGGACCCCGATACCCCGCTCGAGGAGACCCTCGGCGCGCTGAACACGCTGGTGCAGCAGGGCAAGGCGCTCTATGTGGGCGTCAGCAGCTACAGCGGCTCGCAGTACGCCGACTCGGTGCTCGTGTGCGAGCGGCTCGGGCTCGCACCCATCACCATCCACCAGCCGCATTACAATATGCTCGGGCGCACCATCGAATGGGATCTGCTGCCCCAGACGGAACGCTTCGGGGCGGGCGTGATCCCCTTCTGCCCGCTCGCCAGCGGCCTGCTGACCGACAAGTACCTGGGCGCAGACATCCCCGGCGAGAGCCGGGCCGCCCTGAAGTGGGGCAAGGAGTGGGTGGCGAAGAACCTTCCGCCGGAGCGACGCGAGACGCTGTTGCGGCTCAACGAGATCGCCAGGCAGCGCGGTCAGACGCTGGCGCAGATGGCCCTCGTCTGGATACTCCGGCTGCCGGCTATCACCAGCGCGCTGATCGGCGCATCCAGCGTGCGCCAGATCGAGGAGAACGTCGCGGCACTCGAGCGGCCCGACTTCACCACCGAGGAGCTCGCCCAAATCGACCGGCTGACCGGTCCGCGCCGCTGAGACGCGGCCGTCGCGCATCAAGGAGAGGAGTGACATGGAGTACCGACAGATTGGAGACAGCCCGGTCCGCGCGTCCGTCGTCACGTTTGGCGCCTGGGCCATCGGCGGCTGGATGTGGGGCGGTGCGGACGAGGACGACGCCATCGAGGCCATCCGTACGTCCATCGACCTCGGAGTGACCTCCATCGACACGGCGCCCGTCTACGGCTACGGCAAGAGCGAGAAGCTGGTGGGGCGCGCCATCGCCGGCAGGCGCGACGAGGTCCAGATACTCACCAAGTTCTGCCTGCGCTGGGACGAGGAGGAGGGCGAGCACTTCTTCGACATGAGCGAAGGCGGGCGGACGGTGCGGATCTTCCGCAACGCGCGGCGCGCCAGCATCCTTCGCGAGTGCGAGGACAGCCTCAGGCGGCTTCAGACCGACCGGATCGACCTCTACCAGTGCCACTGGCGCGACAACACGACGCCGGTCGAGGAGACCATCGAGGCGTGCGCGGAGCTGCTGCGAGATGGCAAGATCAGGGCGATAGGGGTCAGCAACTTCAACGTTGAGGAGATCGATACCGCGCGCCGCACGGCGCCCCTCGCGTCCAACCAGCCGCCGTACAGCATGCTGAACCGGAGCATCGAGAACGACGTGCTCCCCTACTGCCGGGAGCACAACATCGCCATACTGGCCTACAGCCCGATGCACGGTGGGCTGCTGACGGGCAAGTTCAGGCCAGGCCACACGTTCGGCCCCGGTGACCACCGCGCGGGGGACCCGCTCTACAGCCCTGAGAGCATTGCGCGCGTGAACGTGTTCCTGGACAGGCTGCGCCCGATCGCGCAGGGCTACGGCGCCACGCTCGGCCAGCTCGTGGTGCGCTGGACCGTCCAGCAGCCGGGCCTCACCATCGCCCTCGTCGGCGCCCGCGACGCTGCCCAGGCGAAAGAGAACGCCGGAGCGACGGACTTCCGCATATCGGACAGCGACCTGGCCGCCATCGCCGGACTGCTCGATGAACTGAACCCGGCCGCGTAGGCAGACCGCTGGACCAAACGGGGGCGGCCCCGATTCGGCCGCCGAGGGGGTGCATCGTGGCGTTCACACTTGGCATTGGCCAGAAGGCCCCGCCCTTCTCGTTGCCAGCCACCGACGGCGAGACCTACAGCCTCGGCGACTTCGGCGACGCCGACGTGTTAGTGGTGTTCTTCACCTGCAATCACTGCCCTTACGTGCTCGGGTCTGAGGAGACGACACGCCAGACCGCCGAGAGGTTCCTCCCGCGGGGTGTGCGCTTCGTGGCGATCAACTCGAATGCGGAGGAGACCTACCCGGAGGACCGCTTCGAGCGCATGGTGGAGCGGATGGAAGAGAAGGGCTTCCCGTGGGTCTACCTGCACGACCACGCGCAGGACGTGGCGATGGAGTACGGCGCCCTGCGCACGCCCCACTTCTTCGTGCTGGACCGCACGCGTCACCTGATCTACACCGGCCGCGAGATGGACAACCCGATCGAGCCCGAGAAGGCGAGTGGCAACGACCTCGTCCGCGCCCTGGAGGAGCATCTCGACGGCAAGAGGGTCAGCGTTCCACTCACCAACCCGGTGGGATGCAACGTGAAGTGGCGCGGGAAGGACGCGCACTGGATGCCGCCCGACGCCTGCGACCTTGTCCCGCGATGACGACTGCCTGACCGCGCGCACCTGGGGGCCCTCCGCGGCCCCCTTCCTTTTGCAGGAATCCGCGCCGCAGGGGGATCGCGATGCCCCTCGCCACCTCCGCGCGTCTCGCTCCCGGCGAGCCGGCCCTCAGTGAGCTGCCGCCCGCACTCAGGCGCTCACCG
>DATIKM010000149.1:0-9358 GCA_035477595.1 Chthonomonadales bacterium | reverse complement strand
ATCCGGTTCTCCCGGTCGCCACGTTCGCAGTAGAGGTCGTAGAACTGCTCGGGCGCGCCCCGCAGGTCGGTCACCAGAAAGCGAGGGCGCAGCTTGCCCTGGGTGACCTCTACCTTGACGATGACACGCCGATGGTGGGGCCGCGTGTCCGCTGCCAGCTGCGCCACCACGCGTGCCCGCGCACATCGCCTCCGTCAGGTCCCATCCGGCGGTCCGCCTGCCCAGGCGCAACCAGACCGGCGTCCGAGGTCAGGTTGCCTCGGTCGAAACGCGCCACGACCCGCTTGCCGCCAACCGCAGGAAACACGAGGCCCCAACAGGAGACGACCACCGGGAGCCCCTCCGTCGAGGATCTGGTCTGTCACCCATCACTTCGACAGAGCGGGCTCCCTGCCGTTTGCTCACGCATGATCGGGGCTGCGCCGGCGTGCCGGTGCGGAGGGGAAGCGGTCTGGCTGTCTCACTCCCGCGACCGTGCCGCACCCAGCCTGTTGCGGCGCTGTGGCCGGCGGAGGGACCGGCGGCCGGGACCGTCATGGCGCAGGGGCGCGCCCGCGGGGCCGCCGAGGGTGCGGGTATAATGTAGCGCACCGTGGCGCCGCCGGGCTACGCCGCCTGCCTGCTCGCGGATCGCGCACCGGTTCGGATGCTTTCGTCTCGGCCGCCACAGCGCGATCCCCGCTGCGCGCTTCCGCGCCCCGCCACGGGCCATCTCCCGCACAGAGGACGTGCCATGCAGGTGACCAAGGAGCAGATCGATCCCTGCACCGTGAAGCTCGCCATCTCCGTTGACGCCGATGCCGTCAACGGCGCGTATGACCGTGCCTACCGCGACTTCGCTTCTGTGAAGCGCGTGCCCGGCTTTCGGCCCGGCAAGGCGCCGCGCAGCGTGGTGGAGCGATACGTGGACGCGGACGCGCTGCGCGAGCGCGTCACCGAGATACTCGCCCCCCGCGCCTACCGCGAGGCCTTGAAGCAGGAGGACATCGAGCCCTACGCGGACCCCGAGGTCGACCTGCCGGAGGTGCGAGAGGGCGAGGAGTGGTCCTTCACCGTCACCGTGCCGCTCGCGCCGAAGGTGGAGCTGGACGACTACTCCGGCCTCACCGTCGAGAGGCCCGTGTTCACCGTGACGGACGAGGATGTGGAGCGCGAGGTGCTTGCCGTCCGCGAGGAGTTCGCGCGCGTGGTGCGGGCAGAGGGGCGGGGCGTTCGCGACGGAGACACCGTGATTGCCGCGATCACCATCGCCGTCGAGGGGCAGGAGCCACCCGAGACCCCCACGCGATCGCTGATCCGGGTGGGCCACAACATCCCTGGCTTCGACGAGCAGATCGTAGGCGCCATGCCCGGGGAGGAGCGGAGCTTCGAGCTGACCTACCCGGAGGACTTCCAGGAGACCGACCGGGCTGGCAAGAAGGCCAGGTTCACCGTGGCGGTGGACTCCGTCAACGAGCGCGTGCTGCCGGACGCCACGGACGAGTGGGTGGCCTCCGTGCTCCCGTTCCAGACGATAGAGGAACTGAGAGGCGACATCCGGCACCGGCTCGAGGAGCGGATGCGGAACCTCTCGGAGCGCGTGACGCAGGGGCGCATTGTGGAGGAGCTGCTGAAGCGCGCTCGCATGGACTTCCCGCGCGTCATGGTGGACGAGCAGATCGCCAGCCAGCTGCGCAGCCTCGAGGAGGAGCTCGCGGGGGCGCGCGTCACCTACGAGCAGTACCTCGAGCGCGCGGGCATGACGCCAGAGCAGCATCGCGAGCGGATGGAGCGCGAGGCCGAGCAGCGCGTGCGATCCCGGCTGGTGCTGAGGGAGCTGGCGCGCCATGAGAACCTCGCCGTGTCGGACACGGACATCGACGGCGAGTTCGAGCGCATGTTCTCCGAGGCCGGCACCGAGGAGAAGAGCGCAAGGCGTCTGAAGCAGAGCGAGTTGCGACGCACGCGCGTGGCGGGCATAATCGCGGAGCGGCGCATCCACGAGACGCTGATGCGCATCGCCACGATCCACGACGTGCCGGTCGTGCCCGACGGCGCACAGGGAGCGTAGCCGGCTCCGGCTCCAGGCACCCGCCCGCCGGCCGATGCGCAGCAATCGCGCGCCCGCCGGCATCCTGCCTATCGTGAGAGGTGGCCCATGAGGAACCGTCCCATCGAGTCCGTTCTCCCCATGGTCGTGGAGCAGAGCGCCCGCGGAGAGCGCGCGTACGATCTCTACTCGCGCCTGCTCAAGGACCGTGTCGTCTTCCTGGGCGAGCCCATCGACGACCACATCGCCAACCTGATCGTGGCGGAGCTGCTCTACCTGGAGCGCGAGGACCCGGACTCCGACATCGACATCTACCTGAACACACCGGGCGGCAGCGTGTCGTCGGGGTTCGCCATCTACGACACGATACAGATACTGAAGTGCGACGTCGCGACCATCTGCGTGGGTCAGGCCGCGTCCATGGGCGCAGTGCTGCTCGCGTGTGGCGCCAAGGGCAAGCGCTACGCACTGCCGAACTCCCGCATCATGCTCCATCAGGTGAGCGGCGGCTACGAGGGCACCGTCACGGATGCGCGCATCCGCCTCGAGGAGATGAACCGCGCGCACGAGACGATCATGCAGATCATCGCCCAGCACACCGGTCAGCCCCTGGAGAAGGTGCGCCTCGACTGCGATCGCGACTACTGGCTCTCCGCCCAGGACGCGCGGGACTACGGGATCGTGGACAAGGTGATGGAGAAAGGCGCCCGCTAAGCCGAGAATGGAAGGGGCGCGCGAGGGCACTGGCGCGCGACCGTCCATTGATCGGGCCGCACCGGGGGGCTGGCATCAGGGCGCGACACCGGCAAGGCCGCACCAGCGCCCCATTCCTCGACCCCCTCCGTGACGGGCGCGCGAACACGCGAACCGGCGGCACTATCCGCTCGGCGCTTCACGCTCTGCGGGAGCCCCACTGTGGCGAGAATGCAAGAGAACATCGACAAGCGCTGCGTGCTGTGCGGCAAGGCCCGCGAGCAGGTGAAGAAGCTCATCGTCGGCGTCCATGGCGCCGTCTGCCTCGATTGCCTCACTCTCTGCAACGAGATCGTACGTAACGAGACGCAGCCCGCCGAGCCGTTCACCTACCTGGGCGCCATGCCGAAGCCCACCGAGATCCACCGCATCCTGAGCCAGTACGTCGTGGGTCAGGAGCGCGCAAAGCGCTCGCTCTCGGTGGCCGTGTACAACCACTTCAAGCGGGTGAACGCACCGGCATCCGAGGTGGAGCTGCACAAGTCCAACATTCTGCTCATCGGCCCGACCGGCAGCGGCAAGACGCTCCTCGCTCAGACGCTCGCCCGCATCCTCAACGTGCCCTTCGCCATTGCGGACGCCACGTCGCTTACCGAGGCCGGGTACGTCGGCGAGGACGTCGAGAACATCCTGCTCAAGCTCCTGCAGGCCGCCGACACGGGCGGCAACATGCAGGAGACGGTGAAGAGCGCCGAGCGGGGCATCATCTACATCGATGAGATCGACAAGATCGCCCGCAAGGCCGACAACCCCTCCATCACCCGCGACGTCTCGGGCGAGGGCGTCCAGCAGGCGCTCCTCAAGATCCTCGAGGGAACCGTGGCGAACGTGCCGCCGCAGGGCGGGCGCAAGCACCCGCAGCAGGAGTACGTGCAGGTCGATACCACGGATATCCTGTTCGTGTGCGGAGGAGCCTTCGAGGGGCTTGCCCAGACGATCGGCAGGCGGATGAGCCGGCGCCAGGTCGGGTTCCGCGCCGACCTCGGGGACAAGGAGCGGCGCAACGAGGACATCGGCGAGACCCTGCGCCACGTGATGCCCGAGGACCTCCTCAAGTTCGGGCTGATCCCGGAGTTCATCGGGCGCCTGCCCATCGTGGCGACGCTCTCGCCGCTCGACGAAGACGCGCTGGTGCAGATCCTCGTCGAGCCGAAGAACGCGCTGACCAAGCAATACGCCAAGTTCTTCGAGTACGACGGGGTCGAGCTGGTCTTCGAGGACGGCGCGGTCCGCGCTATCGCCCGCGAGGCGATGAAGCGAAGCACGGGCGCGCGAGCGCTGCGCACGATCCTCGAGGAGACGATGGTGAACGTGATGTACGAGATCCCCTCGCTCAAGGACGTGAAGCGCTGCGTCATCACCGAGGAGACTATCGACAAGCACGAGGACCCCGTCATGCTGACGGTGGAGGACCTCCGCCGCGCGAGCTGAACCCCCTGCCTTGTTGAGGTCCGGCTCCAGGCGGCCCGCGCGGTCTGCAGGCGCCCCAAACGCGGCAGAGCCGTGACGCGGCGTCCGCCGCACGCGAGCCGTCCGGGTGCGAGCGCCGCCGGTGCTCGCGCTGCTCCGTCCGGTCCTGGCGCCCGCCCTCGAGCGGCACGCAGACCTCCCGCGCTGGCCGCAGGCCGTCCCTGGCGATGCAGCTTCGGCAGGACCCGGACCCTGGCGCGGGGAATGTAGGCGTCCGCGGCGCAAAACCCGCCGCATGCTCAGCGCCCGCTATGGCGCCCCTGGAGTCCATCCCATGCCGCGCACGCCGAAAACAAAGGCAGCCGATGCACCGGCGCCCAAGCCGGACCAGGAGACCGCTCCCGAGACGCCGGGCCCGATGGATGCCGGCGGCGGAATGCCGCCGCCTGCAAAGCGCACGCGCCGGCGCGGCGCGGCCGCCCGGCGCACCCTCCCGCTCCTGCCGATCCGCGACCAGGTCTACTTCCCCCACATGATCTTTCCGCTCCTCGTGGGCCGCGAGAAGTCCGTGCGCGCGCTGGACGAGGCCATCGCGCAGGACCGCCACATCGTGCTCGTCGCGCAGCGCGCCGTCAATACGGAGGAGCCTTCCCCCGACGACCTCTACACGGTGGGGATCGAGGCCGAGATCATGCAGATCCTGCGCGTTCCGGATGGCACGGTGCGCGTCATGCTCGAGGGCCTGCAGCGGGTGCACATCCTGAGCTTCGCTCAGGAGACGCCCAGCTACCGCGTGGTTGCCGAGGCGCTGGGTACGAAGGAGAAGCGGGGGATCGAGATCGAGGCGCTGATGCGCAGCGCCACCAGCCAGTTCGAGCAGATCGTGAGCACCGGCCGCAACATCCCGCCCGAGGCCGTTGTCAACGCGATGAACTGCGACGAGCCGGGGCGGCTCGCCGACACCATCACGCCCTACCTCCACCAGCTTCGCGTCGAGAGCAAGCAGGAGATCCTGGAGACCCTCGACGTGCGCCGGCGGCTCGAGAAGCTCTCCACGTTCCTCAAGCGGGAGTGGGAGATCCTCGAGATACAGAAGCACATCCGCACGCGCGTCGAGAAGGAGATGGGCGACACGCAGCGCGAGATGATCCTGCGCGAGCAGCTCCGAGCGATCCAGCAGGAGCTTGGCGAGCGCGACGAGCGCGGCATCGAGATCGAGGAGTTCCGCGAGAAGGTGCGCGCCGCCAAGCTGCCCGAGGCCGCGGCCGAGCGCGCCAACAAGGAGATCGACCGCCTCGAGAAGATGCCTTACGCCGCTCCCGAGGGCGTGGTCATCCGCACCTACCTGGACTGGCTCACCTCGTTGCCCTGGTCGACCGCCACGGAGGATCGCACCAACATCGACGAGGCCGGCGCCGTCCTCGACGAGGACCATTACGGCCTGCGCAAGGCCAAGGACCGCATCCTGGAGTTCCTGGCGGTTCGCGGGCTCGTCGGCAGCTCGATGAAGGGTCCCATCCTGTGCTTCGTGGGCCCGCCCGGAGTGGGCAAGACCTCCATCGGGCGCTCCATCGCGCGGGCGCTGGGTCGCAAGTTCGTGCGCATCTCGCTCGGCGGCGTGCGCGACGAGGCCGAGATACGCGGCCACCGCCGGACGTACATCGGCGCCCTCCCCGGCCGGATCATCCAGGGCGTGAAGCAGGCGGGGTCCAACAACCCGGTCTTCATGCTCGACGAGATCGACAAGCTCGGGATGGACTTCCGCGGCGACCCCTCCTCCGCTCTGCTCGAGGCGCTCGATCCGGAGCAGAACGGGGAGTTCAGCGACCACTACCTGGAGGTGCCGCTCAACCTCCGCAACGTGATGTTCATCACCACGGCCAACCTGCTCGACCCGATCCCCGCTGCGCTGCGGGACCGCATGGAGGTGATCTCCTTTGCAGGCTACACCGAACAGGAGAAGCTCGCGATCGCGCAGCAGTTCCTGATCCCCAAGCAGCGCTCGGAGCACGGTCTCGCCCCCGACCAGCTCACGCTCAGCGAGGACGCGCTCCTCGCGCTCATCCGCGAGTACACCCGCGAGGCGGGCGTGCGCAACCTGGAGCGGGAGATCGCCTCGATCTGCCGCAAGGTGGCGCGCGCCGTCGCGGGTGGCCGTCTCGAGCCCGCCAACATCGACGCCGCCGGCGTGCCGGAGTACCTGGGCAAGCCCCGCTTCCGCTACGGCACCATGGAGGACACCGACGAGGTCGCGACAGCGACCGGCCTCGTCTACACGGAGTTCGGCGGCGACATCGTGACCGTCGAGGTGAGCGTGATGCGCGGCGCCGAAGGCCGGCTCGTCCTCACGGGCCAGCTCGGCGACGTGATGAAGGAGTCGGCGCAGGCCGCCCTGACCTACGTCCGCTCGCGGGCGAAGGAGCTGTGCCTCGACGACGACTTCTACAAGCAGTTGGAGGTGCACATCCATGTGCCGGCGGGAGGCGTGCCGAAGGACGGCCCTTCGGCCGGCGTAACCATGGCCACCGCGCTGGCCTCGGCGCTGACGCGACGCCCCGTGCGCAAGGACGTGGCGATGACGGGCGAGATCACGCTGCGCGGCCGGGTTCTGCCCGTGGGCGGCGTGAAGGAGAAGGTGCTGGCCGCGCACCGGGCCGGCATCCGCACCGTCATCATGCCCGACGAGAACCTGCGCGACCTGGACGAGCTGCCCGAGAACGTGCGCGCCGAGATGCACTTTGAGCGCGTGTCCCACGCCGACCGCGTGCTCGAGCTCGCCCTAGTGACCGCCGCTCCGGAGCCGAAGCGGCGCAGGCGCGCCTGAGCGCGGCGGCTTCGCCAACACGATGCGCACCCGACTCCTACGCGTCGATCCGGAGCGCCCCGCCCCGGCCGACATCGCGGAGGCCGCTGCCGTTCTATCGCGCGGCGGCCTCGTCGCCTTCCCCACCGAGACGGTGTACGGTCTCGGTGCGCTGGCCTTGGACGCCCAGGCGGCTGCTCGCATCTACGCTGCGAAGGGGCGCCCGGCACGCAACCCGACTATCGTGCACGTGCGGGACGTGGCGGAGGCGCGACGCTGCGCATCGTCGTGGACGGAGGCGGCGGAGTGCCTCGCCCGGCGGTTCTGGCCGGGCCCCCTTACCCTGGTGGCTCAGCGCGCGCCATGCGTGCCCGACGTGGTCACCGGCGCCGGTGACACCGTGGGGCTGCGGTGCCCGGCGCACCAGGTCGCGCTGGCGCTCATCCGGGCCACCGGCGCGCCGGTTGCGGCCCCCAGCGCGAACCGGTCCTCGCGGGTCTCCCCGACGACGGCCGCCCACGTGCTGAACGGGCTGGATGGGCGCATCGATCTGGTGCTGGACGCGGGGCCCTGCCCGGGCGGCTTGGAGTCGACCGTCGTAGACGTCACGGCGTGGCCGCCGCGCGTCCTCCGGCCAGGACCCATAGCCCCCAGCGCGATAGCGGCGGCGGCCGGCGCAGTGGCGCACACCGGGGAGGCCCCCGCGACTCCGGAGGAGCCGCTGCGCTCGCCGGGCCTGCTCTCAAGGCACTACGCTCCCCGGGCGCGGCTGGAGTGCGTCGAGGTTTCCGGCCGCGAGCTGGCGCTCGCGCTGGCGGAGCGCGGCGAGCGGGTTGGCTGGCTGGCGTTCGGCGACCCCGGCGACGCGGCGAGCCACCGCAGACTCGCGGCGGTCGCGGCGATGCCGCGCGAGCCGGATGCCTACGCACGCCGGCTCTACGCGGCGCTGCACGAGATGGACGAGGCAGGCGTCGCGCGGATAGTGGCGGACCTCCCGCCCGACTACGAGGCGTGGCTCGCGGTGCGCGACAGGCTCCGCCGCGCCTCCGCCCCCGGCGGCTGAGAGGGCGCGGCCCGGCAGGATTCGCGCCGGGGACCGCCGAGTGTACGCGCGCCCATGGCTACCTTTGCCCTGCGCCAGACCCCTCGCCAGGTGCGGACGCCGCGCATGGTGCAGGTCCACGCAGCGCTCGTCCTGCTGGGCGCCGTGTTCCTCGCCCCGTGGGTCTGGCTCGCGATGACTTCGCTCAAGCCCGAGGCCGACATCTTTCAGGCCGTGCTGCAGCGGCGCTGGGTGCTCACCGACTGCGCGCAGTGCCTAACGCACTTCCCGTTCGCGCTGTACTCGGCAACACCATGATGCTGCCGGCTCAGGCCACGCTCATAAGCACGTGGAACGTCTTTTCGGGCCCCCTCATCTATCCCTATGAAGACCGACGGCAACGCTGTCGCTGGGGCCTCGCCATGTTCACAGGCCAGTACGGCTCGCTCCGGGACCAGCCCCTGGCCGTCTCGACGGTGATGACGGCGCCGATCGTGGCGCTCTTCTTCTTCACACGGCGCGCATTCAGCCAGGGCGCTACGATGACGCCGATGAGGGGCTGAACGCGGGACCGACGCGCGCGTTCGAGGGGAGGCTGACGTGAGTTCAACGCCTGGTGGCCCCGCCTCGGGGCTTGATCACTCCATCGCCAAGGCGCTCGTGCGGCTCATCCAGGCGTCGAGGCGCGGTGGCGATGTGACACAGGAATGCCTGGCCGTGGAGTCGGCCATTCGCCGGGCCATCGACCGCCGCGAGGCAGGCGGCACTGCCGCGCCCAGCGCGGCCCCGCCCGTCCGCGCGCCGCTCCCGGACGCCATCGGCGAGCCCATCCCGCGTCGCAACGCCTCCCCTCCGACCGGTCCCTAGACTCGGCGACAGCATCTCGACGCACGCCGAGGGCCGTCCTCCGATAGGGAGGACGGCCCTCAGTATAGCGGCGTCGAGGTGCGGCTACTGCGGCTACTGCGGCGTCTGCTGCCGGAGCGCCTCCAGCGCCGCGCCCAGGTCCTGCAACGCGCGGTCATAGGCTTGCTGGCTCTCGCGCGCGCGGCGGAGCGCCTCCGTCGCCCGCTCGAGCGGGTTCGCTGGCGCTCCGGCAGGCACGCCCACCGGTGGCACGGTTCCAGCCGGCGGCACGGTTCCAGCCGGTGGCACGGTTCCAGCCGGTGGCACGGTTCCGGCCGGCGGCACGGTTCCGGCCGGCGGCACGGCTCCAGCCAGCAGTTCCTTAGCCGCGACCGGCGCGCCCGACCGCAGCGCAGCAAGCGCCGTCTCCAGCGTCGGCCGCATGGCGATGCGGTTGCCCGTCGCGACGATGACC
>DATIKM010000148.1:0-27339 GCA_035477595.1 Chthonomonadales bacterium | reverse complement strand
GGCCGACCGGCGCCACCTGCCGTCGCCGACGCGCAGCCCAGACCTGCAACCAGTGCCATGGCGACCCTCACCGCGATATCCTCTCCGCCAACCGCCGCGTCGTGCGTCCGTCGCGCCAGACGACCGGTTGGATGCGGGCGCTGGACGGGTGGCGCTCTTCGGCCTGGTTGCCGAACCGGCGGGCGCGCGCAGCACCCTCAGACCGCCGGACTAGCTCACAGTGTCGGACGGCGCGATCCAAAGCGCATATCATCCCCTCGGTCCCCGCCCACGTCGTAGCACAGGCGGGCATCCGGCTCCGGGGAGTGCACTACACACGGTTCGCGGGCGCCCGACATGCCCGGTGCGTGCGACCGCGCCGAGTGTGCCGACGACCGGCTGCCCCGGACCCTAGAGACGCCAGCCCCTGCGATAGTCATGCCGCACATAGCGATTCGCGACGGGGCTGTTCCGGAAACGCATGCGGCGAGCGTCCCATTCCAGCGTGCCCGGCACCCGCAGCGCGATGACGCCGAGCAGGATGGCCTCCGTCATCGGCGCTGCGTAGTCGAAGTGGCTGCCGGTAGGGCTGCCCGTCTTGCAGGCCTCGATCCACTGGCGGTAGTGGTCTGCGTACCGAGGTAGGAAGGGCTCAGGGCCCGTGAAGTCCCTGAAGTCGGCCTCGGGCAACAGGCGCGGCACGGCGCCGTGAGGCTGGAAGATGCGCCCCTTCTCGCCGATGAAGAGCGACCCGTTGAACCCCCGGTCGATCTGGGCGCCGTCCAGCAGCTCGGCGGGGATCATCTTGCCGCCGTCGTACCACACCATCTTGACGGGCCCCAGCGGGCCGCGCGCACCGAACCGCCAGGTCACGATCGACCAGTTTGGTCCGGCGTCGGGAAGCCGGACGTCTACCTCCGCTTCGACCGAGATGGGGTCAGCCAGCTTGAGTGCCCAGAAGGCGCCGTCCAGGATGTGGCACGCCATGTCTCCGAGTGCGCCGGTGCCGAAGTCCCACCAGCCGCGCCAGACGAACGGGTGGTAGGCGGGATGATAGGGGCGTTCCCGCACCGGCCCGAGCCACAGGTCCCAGTCCAGCGTGGCGGGCACGGGCGGCGTGTCCGTGGGTCGCGCCATGCCCTGCGGCCAGATCGGCCGGTCGCTCATGGCATGCACTTCGTGCACCTGCCCGATGGCGCCCGACTGAATGAGCTCCACGAGCTGGAAGTACGAGGGATGGGACTGCGTGCCCATCTGCGTTGCCACCTTCATCTCGCGGGCGACTCGCATCATCGTGCGCGCTTCGCTCACGGTGCGACACAGTGGCTTCTGGCAGTAGACGTGCTTTCCCATTCGCATGGCGGCGACGGAGGCAACCGCATGCGTGTGGTCGGGCGTGCTCACCGTGACGGCGTCGATCCGGCTGCCTTCCTTGTCCAGCATGCGACGGAAGTCCCGGTAGTGCGGGATGTTCGGGTAGCGCCGGAACGCGTCAGCGGCATGCGCGCTATCTACGTCGCAGAGCGCCACTATGTTCTCGGAGCTCACCGCGTTCATATCCGCGGCGCCCATCCCTCCGCACGCGATGCACGCGATGTTCAGCTTGTCGTTTGCGGAGCGCGTCTGCCCAGCGGCGCGGACGGACCAGACACCGCCCAGCGACGCCAGCCCGGCGGCAAGCGTGGTATCGCGGATGAGCTGGCGACGAGTGATCCTGCGGGCCATGGCTTCCCCCTTGGCGCGATGCAGTCGCAGCCGCCTGCGCGGCCTGCACGGGATGCGCCAACCCCGTGGGTCGCCCTGTGGCGCCTTCGACGCACATTCGGCGGCGGCTGTTCGCATCCCTTCCGGGCGTGGGAGCGCCGGCTGGCGACCCACCGCTACCGCATCTGCCCCCTGGCAGCAACCGGCAAAGCGCTTTCGACGCGCTCGCCGCGCACCGCTACGATCTCGGCGTGCAGGTTCACACACGCGCAGGCGTGGTAGGGCACCACTCGAACCCGGTCGCCAACGCGAGGACGCTCGGACGGCGCCGTCTCCCGGAGGTCAACGTGCGCGTGCTCCTCGCTGAGCCAGTCTATGGCCGCCTCCGGCAGGCCCGCAATCGCTCCGTGGCGGCTGCCTCTCTCCCCCCGGTCGCCTGAAAGCGCCTTGGAGCCAGCGTCGAGGATCGCCATGTCCGGCTCCGGCCGGCTGATCACCGTCGCCAGCACGCTGAGCGCGCAGTCATCCTCGCGCGCCGAGCCGAGCTCAACCTGCATCCGGTCGTTGAAAATGTAGACCCCCGGGCGGAGCTCGTCGATGCCGGGCTCGCGCGACATTGCCGCGGCCCCCGGCGTGGACCCGACGCTGACTGTCTCGCACGGAAGGCCGTGCGTCCGCAGCGTATGGGCCGCGTCACGCATCCGCTGGGCAGCGATCGCGCACGCCGCGACGGCTTCGCCCAGCGTCGCGCGGTACACGTGGCCCTCGTGGGTATAGAGGCCCGCGAGCCGCAAGCCCGGCAGGTCGTCGATCGCCCGCGCGAGGTCCAACGCGGCTTGCGCGCTCCGCACGCCGCACCGCCCGAGGCCGGTGTCCACCTCGATGTGCACGGGAAGCATGATGCCCGCCCGTGACGCCGCAAGCGACAGCGGCGCCGCCACCTCGACGCTGTCCACCCCGACCGCCACGCGCGCACGCCGCGCCAAGATGGCGAGCCGTTCGGCCTTCGCGCTGCCGGCCAGCACGTTCGCCACGAACAGGTCGTCGATGCCAGCGTCGGCCATCGTCTCGGCCTCGGCCAGCTTGGCGACCGTGACGCCGGCCGAGCCCGCCTTAATCTGCAGGCGGGCGAAGTCGGGGCACTTGTGGGTCTTCAGGTGCGGTCGCAAGGCCTTGCCGCCGCGCCGCGCCAGCTCGGCCATGCGGTCGATGTTGCGCTGTACAATGTCAAGGTCGGCGATTAGGGCGGGCGTGTCGAGATCGGCGATGGTCAAGGCGGGTCTCCATGGCCGCCCCAGGGCGGCTCGCTGCGTCTTAGGCTCTGTGCGCCGACGTTTCCTGCACGCGAAGGGGAGCTCGTTGATCTACCTCGACCATGCGGCGTCAACGCCTCTGGCTCCCGAGGCGCTCCGGGCCATGCTCCCATGGCTGAGCGAGCGCTGGGGCAATGCGTCGAGCATCCACGCGCTCGGACGCGCGGCGCGCGCAGCCATCGACGACGCCCGCGACCGCATCGCGGCCGCGCTCCGCGCCGACCACGACGAGATACACTTCACCTCGGGAGGCACCGAGGCCAACAACCTGGCGGTTCTGGGCGCGCTCGGGGCGGCGCCTGCCAGCCGGCGGCGCCTGGTGATCTCCGCCATCGAGCACCACTCCGTACTCGACGCCGCGCGGGCCGCCGAGCGCCGGGGCTACACCGTGAGCATCGCCTCCGCCGACTCCGAGGGCTTCGTGAGCCCCGAAAGCGTCGGGGCCCTGATGGACGCCGACGTGGCGCTGGTCTCCGTCATGCACGCAAACAATGAGATCGGCGCCATCCAGAACGTGCCTGCGATGGCGCGCATAGCGCGCGCGCATGGCGCGCTCTTCCACACAGACGCGGTGCAGACGTTCGGCGCGCTTCCGGTACTCGCGCACTCCATGGGATGCGACCTGATCACGATCTCGGCGCACAAGGTCTACGGCCCGCAGGGCGCGGGCGCGCTGTTCGTCCGCCGCGGTGTGGGGATCGAGCCTCGCCTCTTCGGCGGAGGGCAGGAGCGCCAGCGCAGGCCGGGCACGGAGAACGTCGCGGCGATCGTGGGCTTCGGGGTGGCTGCGGCGCTCGCAGAGCGCCGGCGCGAGGAGGAGACGGCGCGTCTCGTCGCGCTACGCGACCGCTTCGTGGCGCGTATGCTCGCGGGCTCGGCCCGCGCCAGGCTCAATGGACCCGCCCGCGGGCGTCTGCCCAACAACGTGAACCTGAGCATCGACGGGGTCGCCGGGGCGACCGCCGTAGTGCTTCTCGACCGCCAGGGGATATGCGCGTCGGCTGGCTCCGCCTGCTCGGCCGGCTCCATCGACCCGTCCCATGTTCTGGTGGCCATGGGGCTGCCGCCTGAGCGCGCCGCGGGCGGCATCCGGCTCACGCTGGGTCGCTCCACCACATGGGAGGAGCTGGAGGAGGCCGCTGGCGCCATCGAGAGCGTCGCCGCCCGCGTTCGGGCCTCGTCGGCGCACTAGCGCGAGAGCGCGCTCACCGCGAGGAAGACCGCCTGGGCGAGCAGCACCTTGCTGATCAGGGCGACCGGGTAGACGCTCGCGAACCCTGCGGCCTGCGCCTCGGAGTCGACTAGACCGGTGGCTGCCCGAAGGGCAGGAGGGTTCGTCATCGTTGCGCTCAGGGCCCCCGCAGCCGTCAGCACGTTCCAACGCAGCACTACCCGCATGAGCACCAGGGCGGACATCGACGTAACGACCGTCACGATGGCGCCGGCCAGCAGGAGGCGCGGCCCGGCCTCCTGCAGCACAGATGCGAACGCCACGCCCGCGCCGGAGCCGACCCCTGCCAGGAACACCACCAGTCCGAGCTCGCGCAGGAGCAGCTTCGCTGCGTTCGGCACGTACAGCGCGATCGGACCGATGCGCCCAGCATGCCCGAGAAGTAGCGCCACGACGAAGGCGCCGCCTGCCATTCCCAGCCGAGCCTCAAGCCCGCCCGGCAACGGTATCGGTACCAGACCTACGGCCACGCCTATCGCGATCCCGATGGCAAGCGGCACCAGAGAGGTCTCCTCCAGGCTGCGCTCCTGGCGCCCGACGAGGTCCACGAACGCGTCAACGGCTGCCCGGGATCCGACGACCCGCACCGCGTCGCCCCGCTCCAGAGCGAAGGAGGCGCTCGGCGCAAACTCGAGGCCCTCACGGCGGATGCGGGTGATCACGGCGCCCGCCCGCTCGTAGACGGCCAGCTCCCTGATGGTCTTGCCCGCCACCGACTCCCGAGAGACCACAACATCAACCGCCGCCAGATCGCCTGACCGGTCCCCCATCGGCTCATCGACCACGGTGCCCAGCATCGCCACCGCCTTCGCGAGCTCGTCTGGCGTTCCCACCACACGCACCACGTCGTGGAGGCGCACCGTCGTGCCGGGCAGTGCGGCGACCGCCTCGCCGTCGTGCTTCACGCGCGAGATGACGGCGCGAGCAACGCGGAGCGACGACAACTGCTCTACGGTCATCCCGTCACAGTTGGGGTTTGTCACCCGTACGTCGCGGTTCCCCATCGGGGGGTCTCGACGGGCTTCGTCCTCACGGGCCTCCCGCGCTGCATCCTCGGGCTGCGTCTGGCAGAGCGCCGGTAGGAGCTGCACCAGCACCACCACGAACAGCACCGAGAACGGGTAAGCCATTCCGTAGCCCACAGAGGCGGCGTACTCCTGCCCCGGCGCGTGCGTGGCAACAAGGTCCAGCGCCGAGGCGAGCGCGGGAGTGCAAGTCGTCGCTCCGCTGTACAGGCCCGCCGCCAGCGCCGGGCTCAGCCCGAACGCGAGCGCCACCGCCACCGCAGCCAGGGCGCCGATCATGCAGGAGAGGAAGCCGACCAGGAGAAACTGCTTGCCGCGGGCGCGGAGGAGGCCGAAGAACCGCGGTCCCGCCTGCAGGCCCACGGCGTAGACAAACAGGAGCAGCCCGAGGTCGGTAAGGGGCTTCGGCAGAGCGTGCTGGAACAGGTGCCCATAGAGCATCCCCGCGAAGAGCACACCGCCTGCGCCCAGTGAGATGCCGCGCGCGCGGAATGCGCCGACCCACAGGCCGACGCCAATGATCACGAAGAGCGGAAAGGCAGGGATTTCGAGCAGGCTCTGGAACGCTTGCATACCGCCCGGTCAGCGCCGTCGCCCCTCAGGGCGTGGGCACATTCTACCAGACGCCGCCGGGGCGAGCTCTTCAAGACCGCCATGGGTGCAAGGCAAGCGCCTCAGGCAGGATGGCGCTGGTCCGCACTGCGACCACCGCCGCCGCATCCGCGCACCAACCCCACTCTCACACGGCCGCGATCTGTTACCTGGCCCGACCAGTGCAGGAAGGCGCGAAGGGCGCGCCGAAGGACTTTCCTGCCGGCTGGTGGTCGTCGGACAAGGCGCCAAAGAAACGGAGTGAGGCATGGCGGAGGTGCTCCTGCGAGGCCAGGACCTGCTGGCGGATGTCGACGCCGCCGAGCCTCCGAAGGGCGAACTGTCCTTCTGGTGGCTCGGACAGAACGGCTTCATCGTAAAGGGCGGTTCCACGGTGCTGTACCTCGATCCCTACCTCGCGGACCCGCCGGGCCGCCGGCTTACGCCGCCGCCGCTCCGGCCCGAGGAGGTAACGAACGCCACGGCATTCCTGTGCTCCCATGACCACAGCGACCATGTGGACCGTGCTTCCCTCCCTAAGATGCTTGCCGCGTCCCCTGAGGCGCGCCTCCTCGTGAGCCATGTCGTCGCGAACCGACTGGAGCGCGACGGGTACCCGGCAGCGCGCCTCACGCCGATCGGCGATGGAGAGACGCGCATCGTGGGGGATGCGGAGGTGATTGGCGTCCGGGCCGCGCACGAGTTCTTCGACCACCACCCGGCACTGGGATACCCTCATCTCGGCTTCGTGGTGCGCCTCAACGGCGTATGCCTCTTCCACGCCGGTGACGGTGTCCCGTGGGAGGGGCTGGTGGCAGCGGTGTCCGCCCACCGGCCGCACGGGCTTTTCGTCCCCATCAACGGGCGCGACGCCGAGCGCTTCCGCCGGGGATGCCTGGGCAACTTCACGTTCCAGGAGGCAGTCGACCTGGCGGGGGCGCTGGAGCCGACGCTGGCAGTCCCGATGCACTACGACATGTTCGAGGGCAACACGGAGCGCGTGGAGCGCTTTGTGGAGTACCTGGAAGCGAAGTACCCCGGCATTCCCACCTGGGTCGGTCGCGCCGGGGAGCGCGCCAGCCTGCGCGCGAGCCGTGACTGACGCCAGAGGCTGAGCAAGGCGAGCCCGGCCGTGGCGCCGGCACCGGAGACGCATGCATCCCATTCTGTTTGAGATAGGCCCGCTGCAGGTGCGCGCGTACGGCACCGCAGTCCTTGTCGGGTTCCTTGTGGGCCTTGCCTACGCAGTGGCCGCTGCTAGGCGCCAGCTTGCGCGAAGGCCTCCGCGCGGATGTCATCCGATCACGCCGGAGCACACCTTCGACTTCGCCGTGGGCGCGCTACTCGTCTCGGTGCTCGGCGCTCGCGCGCTCTACGTCGCCCTGGACTGGCACGAGTTCCGCGATAACCCGCTCGAGGTACTGCGCTTCTGGACCGGCGGGCTGTCGGTTCACGGGGCGATCCTCGCGGGACTCGCCTACATGGCGTGGTTCTGCCGGCGCCGCAAGCTGAGCTTCCCTGGCTTGGCGGACATCTGCGCGCCAGCCTTCACGCTCGGCTACGTGTTCGGGCGCATCGGGTGCTTCCTGAACGGCTGCTGCTATGGCGCGGCGTCCGAGCTCCCGTGGGCCATGCAGTTCGCCGCGGAGGGCGCTGTCGGCCACCTCACGGTCCCCAGCCATCCAGCGCAGCTCTACGCCGGAGCGCTGAGCTTGATCTCGTTCGCCATCCTGCATCTGTGGAGCCGTCGACCTCACCGCCGCGGCGAGATCCTGCTGGGCTGTCTGCTGATCTACGCCACATCGCGCTACATCGCGGAGGAGTTCAGGGCCGGAGCGACCGCGAACCTCCTCGCCTTCGGGATCACCCACGCTCAGGCCATCAGCCTGGCTGCCATACCCGTTCTGGCGCTCCTTCTGGTGCGGCTTCGGCGAGCGCGGGTTGACCCGCAGGAGGAGGCGCCGGAGGAGGCCTGACCGCGCGCGGCTCAGCGGCGAAGGATCCCGCGGGGCGGCGCGTCTCCGAGCAGATAGAACGACCCTGTCACCAGCACCAGGTCATCTGGCGCGGCGTCGGACAGCGCAACGCGAGCTGCGAGCAGCGGCGGCGTGATCTCCACCGTGCTGGCGCCGACTGCGCGTGCTGCATCCGCGACCTCCACCTCCGGGATGGCCCGACGCCAATCGGGCCGCGTCGCGTAGACGCGGTCGGCAATCGGAGCCAGCTCCGCCAGGAACTCCGCGGGGCTGTGGCCGGACAGCATCCCCACCACGAGCAACAGCCGCCTGTACGGAACGCGGCGCACCTCCCGCGCGAGAGCCGCCGCCGACAGCGCGTTGTGCGCCCCGTCCATCACCAGCCAGGGCCGCTCTCGAACCACCTCGAATCGGCCGGGCAGGGATGCGGCGCGCAGCCCGCGCACCACAGACCCAGTGTCAAGCGGCCGGTGCGCCGCCGCCAGGGCGTCCTCGACCGCAGCGACGGCGCACGCTGCATTCGCATGCTGATGCGCACCACGGAGCGCCATCTCCGTGGGACCGTAGCGCGCATGCCGGGTGCGGACCGTCACGCGCTCGCCATCGGTCTCCCACGTCACGTCCGCCAGTGCGTCGCCCTCCGCGCGCGCAATCCGCAGGGGCACGGCCAGCTCGGCAGCGCGGCATCGAATGACCTCGAGGGCTTCGGGCATGTCGGCGGCTGTCGTCGCGGGACAGCCCCGTTTCAGGATGCCTGCCTTCTCCGCTGCGATGAGAGCGTGCGTGTCGCCCAGGATGTCCGTGTGGTCGAGCCCGACGTTCGTGATGACGCACGCGCACGGAGTGAGGACATTCGTCGCATCCAGCCTCCCGCCGATGCCCACCTCGATGACGGCGAAGTCCACCTCCTCCCGCGCGAAATGCAGGAACCCCATGGCCGTCTTCAGCTCGAACTCCGTGATCTGACCGAAACCGGCGGCCTTCACCTCATCAATCCGGGGCGCGATGTGGCCAACCAGCCGCGCGAAGTCGCGGCGCGAGATCAGCCTGCCGTCCACCTGGATGCGCTCGCGGACGTCGTATACGTACGGCGAGAGGTAGGCCCCGACGCGCCAGCCGTGCTCCTGCAGGATCGAGGCTACCAGAGCGGTCGTGGACCCCTTCCCCTTTGTCCCCGTGACGTGGACGCACCGGAGGCGCGCATGGGGGCTGCCGAGCCGGTCGAGCAACGCCTCCATACGCTCGTTGCCCAGCTTCATGCCGTGCCGGCGCAGCGAGCCCATGTAGGCGAGCGCTTGTTCAAAGGTCATCGCGGGCTTAGCGCGAGCCGCCCGCTCCGTCGCGGGCGCCGATGCAGAACCGAACCGTCTGCTCCTCCAGAACGCGATGCGGCCGGTCGTCGAAGAGGCGCCTGGCCGCGTCATCGCGCACCCCGCGCACCGTGAGTGCCACCACACGCCTTACGGGCACTCCGCTCACCGCCAGATGCACCATGCTCCCGTCCACGCGGGCGCTCTCGACACGGCCCGCGCTGAGCGCATAGCGCGCCGGGTCCCCGGCCGTGGCCGCCTCGACGCGCTTCGAGAAGCGCAGCACGATCGTGTCGCGCCCCGCCTCGACCTCGACCACCCTCGGCGGATCGAGATAGATGTAGTCCCCGATGAAGTACTCGTAGATCGTGGTGCTGAGCGCTCCCACCTCGCGAGAGGTGCGCTCGAAGGTGCGGATCCACGCCCAGTCGCGCCGGTTCTGTTTCTGCGAGCCTGTGTCGGCCTGGATGAGCACCTGCATGCCCGGGACGGCTCCAAGAACCTGATCCACAAACGGACGGTAGCGCGCAGGGTAGTCTGGGGACAGGTCCGCCCGGATCCAGTCGGGCCAGTGCGTCTGCAGACCGTAGACGTCGGGACGCACCGTGCGCGCGACCTCGCCGGCATCCTGCCCGTGAACCTCCAGCACCGTGCGCACTCCGTCAGTCCGCTCGAGCGCAAGGGTCCACACGCTGACCGGACGGCCGGGCGCGGTCTGCCGGATCCCGCCTGGCCCGTTCACCAGATCGTGGAGGAAGCCGGTGTGTGTGCGGCGCCGGAAGTCCAGCCACTTGCGCCACAGGCTGGGGGAACGGCCTGGCGCGCGCGGTGATTCCGGATCCACGATGTCGGGCAGGCCAGGCTCTTCCGGATGGAGTTCGCGGAAGGCCGCGACGCATGCCTCGCAGAAGCACGCGTAGGTGGGTCCGGACGGCCCCGGGTACTCGGGCCAATGTGGCTCCAACACTTCGATCCCATCGAACGGGTGTGCGCGCGCCACGGCGGCGATCTGGCGCTTCTTCCAGGCGCGGTACTCGGCGTTGTTCAGACACAGACGGTGATACCCGTCGGCGGGAGGCCTCCCGGTCGTCAGATCCGTCCGGGTCACCATGCGCCAACGCTCCCAGCCAGGCGGCAGGTCCGTGGTCGTATAGGACCCGTTGGCGAACGTCGTGTACCAGACACCGATGCCCTCCCGGTGGAACGCCGAGATGAGCGCCCCGTCCACGTTGCTGTCGGCTGTCACCACGTACCTCACGACGGGGTAGCCCGCCGCGCGGATTTCCGCGGCAACGCTCTCTGGTGAACGATCGCGGTAGTAGCCGAAGACGGGGTCCACCTGCACGCTGGGCCCGAGGATGGGCCGCCACGGCTTGCGGACCGCCTCCCGCACGTAGTGCTCGAACAGACGCCTCTGTTCGGGGCCGCGCGCCGGGCTCATGTAGTTCACGAAGTCGAAGGTCATACGCCTCCGTGTGAAGGGCGCCGCGGCAGCGAGCTGACGGAGCACGCGCGGTCCGGGCGCGGGCATGAAGCCTGAGGCGCTCCCCGGCCGGCGGCGGAAGTTCTCGATGACGGCCCACACCTCCACGCCGGCCGCCAGGCACGCGTCGCGGAAGGCGGCCAGATACGCCGGCGCGACGTCCTCGATCCGGTTATCCCAGCCTTGCACGCCGATGCCGTCCTGCACGAGCAGCGTGTCGACGCCCGCACCGTCTAGCATGCGCGCGTAGGCGTCGCGCACCGCGTCCGGCGGGGTGGTCGTGGTGTAAAATGTTGCCGCGGAGACGGGCAGCGGGCCCGAGAGCCGTTTGCACCCGTCAGAGACTCGCCGGAGGAACGCACGGTGAAGGTCGATCTGCGCGGGGTCGAATGGCTCGCCCCACGTCTCCTGTGGCACGTGCCAGCCCCTGAAGGACCGATGGGAGCCGTACCGGCGCCACGCCGACGAGGCGACCTGCAGGCTCGCAGCGGCCGTCCTGTCGAGGAGAGCCCTATCCCTGGGACCGCGCCGCCAGTCCTCATCGGCGTAGAGGCCGATGTAAACCTGCCATCCATGCCGGTCGGCATAGCGGAGCAGTTCACCGGTGAGGTCGAGTTGAGATCGCGTGGCGGGTATGTACGACTGTCGGCCGTGACGCAACCACCGCACGACCACGACGCGCATGCCAGCCCGCCGCATGGCGTCGAGCTCACCAGCCCACTGTCGCCGCGTGAGGCGCAGCATCCATGGTTGGTACTGGACGATCGTACCGTCGAGGCGCAGGCCCGGCGCCGGCACGGGGGCTGCAGGTTCTGCGAGAACTACGGCACAGGCCGCGAGGAGTAACATGAGGCGCCTCCTTGTTCAATGATCGTCCAGCACCGTCGCGGCCGAGCCGCTACCGGCTGCTGTTTGTGGACCTGGACGGGACGCTGGTCGCGGAGAGCGACTCGATATCTGACGCCAACCTCGGCGCGCTCGCGCGCGCCCGACACGCGGGGTGCGAGCCGGTCGTCTGCACGGGCCGCAGCCGATACAGCAGCCGTCGGGTCGTAGAGCGGCTAGGCGGCGCAGGATGGCTGGTCGCGATGAATGGCGCGATCGTCGTGCACTGCACCACTGGCGACGTGATTCGTCACGTTCGTCTGGCGCCGGACGTGTTCGACGAGGCGGGGCGCGTCATCGCGCGAGCAGGCATGGCACCGATCTGCTTCGGCGTGCACGACGACGACCGGACGATCTACGCCGACCGCCGGAAGCCCCTGCCCCCGCAATACGAGCGCCGGCAGAGCCGGCGGCTGGTCTTCGTGGACGACGTGCCCGCTCGTGTGCCCGGCCCGCCCGTCATGGTGGCCGCCTACGGTCCGCCCGAAGAGGTGCTCCGTGCGCGCGATGTCATAACTGACGAACTCGGGGAGCGCGTGCATGTGATCATTTCGGGCTCGCCCCGGTATAGCGCTTGGGTCCTCGAGGTCCACGACCCGCGATCCAACAAGGCGGTGGGCGCTGCGTTTCTGGCCCGCCACCTCGGTGTGGACCGGGCCGCGACCGCGGCCATCGGAGACCACCTTAACGACGTCCCGCTCCTGCGCTGGGTCGGCCTCGGCATCGCAGTGGCCGACGGCGTCCCTGAAGCGCGGGATGCGGCCCACGCAACCACTCGGTCCTCGCGAGACGACGGGGTGGCTGCCGCGATCGACCACTGGATCGCCCCGGCAGCCGGTCCGTAGCGCCGCCGAGCTGTGGAGCCTCCCCACGCCTCCGTGGGCGATCCAGGCCGGCGACGGCACCGTCGCGCTGCGCCGTCCGGCTGGAGGGTTCCCCGTCGGCGCGGCTATACCCTTCATCAGCGTGTAACCTGCGGCTGACGCGGGCGGCTCCTTGACGATCCGGCGTCGCGCGGCGTAAACTGACGCTGGACCTCTTCCCAGCGCCCATGAGAACTTCCCTCCAAGTCCTGCTCGCCGTCGTCGCGTGGCTGCTGACCCCGGCACACCCGACCGCCCATGCGCAGGCCGCGCCTGGCGGCCCGCGGGCGACTGCGCAGGGATCCCCAGCGGCCAGGGCGGCAGTGCTGTTCGAGCAGGCCCTCGCGCACCAGCGGGCCGGCCGGGACGCCAGGGCTGAGGCGGGCTACCGCGCCGTCCTCAGACTGACCCCCGACGCCTACCCCGCGTGGATGAACCTCGGACTGCTCTACCTGGCGCGACGCGACTTCCGCCAGGCCGAGACTGCCTTCCGGGCAGCCAGCCGCGCGGAACCCCGCAACGCGGTGCCCCACATCCAGCTTGCGGCCGTCGCGCTCGAGGCGCGACAGGGGGCCAGGGCCGTCGAGCACGCCCGTCGCGCCGCCACGCTCGAGCCTCGCAATCCCAATGCGCGCGCCCTGCTGGGCGCCGCCCTCGCATCGACACGCCAATGGGCCCAGGCGGAGCGCGAGCTCCGACGGGCGACAGCCCTAGACCCGTCCAGTGCGCGCGCCCACTTCCACCTCGGGTTCGTGCTGGCCGCTCAGGGCAAGCGCGACGCGGCGGAGCGCGCTCTGCGCCAGGCGCGCCGGCTCGACCCGAGGAACGCAGAGACCCATATCGCGCTGGGCGCCATCCTTCGCGCGAAGGGCGATGCGGCCGGCGCCATGGCCTCCTACCGCGCGGCGGTCGCCATCGACCCGAGGAACGCGGAGGCGCAGTTCGGTCTGGCCGCTGCACTGCAGGTCGAGGCGCTCAGGACGGGCAACGCGAGGACGCGCCAGGAGGCGCTCGACGCCTACGAGGCGTGCCTCAGGGTCTCGCCCAGGCACCTCGCGGCGCTCGTGAGCCTCGCGAGGCTGCTCGCGTCTGCCGGCCAGCACGCCGAGGCGGCGCGGCGCCTCGGGCTCGCGGCATCGATCGCGCCCACCAACGCGGAGGTGCTGCTGGACGCCGCGATGGCGGAGACGTATGCGCTCCTCGCTGCGCAGGACGCCAGGGAGCGCGACGCTCGTGAGCGCCGCGCGCTCGACTGGTACGCGCGCTCTCTACGCGCCGCCCCCGCCCCGCAGGCGTTCGCCGGCCTCGCGTTCCTTCACGAACAGCGCGGCAGACTGAGCGACGCGGCGAGGGTGTACGGCGACTGGGCCGCGCGTCATCCGCGCGACGCCCGCCCTCATCTGGGCATGGGCCGCGTCTGGGAGGTCCAGGGCAGGCTTCCGCAGGCGACCGAGGCCTACCGCAGAGCCAACGCTCTGGCCCCCAACGACCCACAGACCATCGCAGCGCTGGGCCGGGTCCTGGAGCAGGCATCGCCCGAGCAGGCAGCGGCCCACTACGTCGCGCTGACCGCGAGGCAGCCCTCCAACGCGGATGCCTGGCGTGGTCTGGCACGCACGAAGACGGCGCTCAAGCGCGACAACGAGGCGATCCGCGCCTATGCGGCGCTCAAGAGGCTGGTGCCCCGCGACATCGGCCACTACCTGGCGGTCGGCGCGATCCATGAGCGGGCGGAGCGCTGGGACGAAGCGATCGCGGAGTACCGCTCACTCGCAGCCGCCATCCCGGACGATCCATCGGGGCGAGCCAGCGCCGCGCGCGTTCTCGAGCAGCGCAACCGCTACGACGAGGCGATCCTCGAGTACCGGGCGCTGGAGAGAGCGCTCCCATCCGACACCGTGTCCGTGGCCAACATCCCGCGCATCCTGCAGGCGCAGGGGAAGGTTGAGGAGGCGATCGCCGAGCTGCGCCGCCTCCGCGACCGCACCCCCGACCACCAGCAGTTCCGTTCGATGCTCGGCCAGGCGCTCGAGAAGGCAGGCCGGACCGATGAGGCGCTCCAGGAGTACATGGCTGCGACCGAGCGAGCGCCAGGAGCAGGCTGGGCCTGGCTCCGGATCGCCGAGATCCACCGCGCCGCGGGCCGGCGCGATGACGCCATCCGCGCCTTCGAGCGCGCCGCCGACTCACCGACGGAGGCGATCCAGGCGTATGCCGCGATCGAGACGCTTCGGAGCGACGCCAGTGAGACGGAGGCGTGGTATGAGTTCCTGGCGAGCAGGATCCGCGCCAATCCGGCCGATGAGCCGGCGCTCGGCCGCATCGAGCAGGCGGCGTCGCGCGCAGGCCGCACGCCCGAGCTGATCGCCCTGCTCGCGCAGCTCTCGCCATCGGTCACGAGCCGGGCGTTCCACATGGCCCACGGAGGTCTGTTGGCCCGCGCAGGGCAGCAGGATGGAGCGCTGGCCGCGTACCGCCAGGCCGCCAGGCTGGCGGCTGACGACTGGCAGGTGCGGCTCTTGATAGCTGGCATGCTCGAGGCCCAGGGGCGAATAGCGGAGACGATCCAGACCTATGAGGAGATCGTGCGTCTGCGCACGATGCCGCTCACGGACCTGGTCACCCACCGGCTGAAGCTCGGCTCCCTCTATGAGCGGAACGGCCAGCGGCTCGACGCACTGGGGCAGTACCGGGCGGTGCTCATGGAGTCGCCGGGCCACGCGGCTGCAGCCGCTGCAGTGAAGCGCCTGGGCGGATAGCCCGGGCCGACGAGGATCCGCAATGCCCCAGTATGCCAGGCCGCTCGCCAGGCTCGTTGCCTCCCTGGAGAGGCTCCCAGGGATCGGCCCCAAATCGGCGCAGCGCATGGCCTTTCACCTTCTGCGCTGCCCTGACGAGGAGGCGCATGCCCTCGCGGCGGCCATCGTCGAGGTCAAAGAGCGCATCACGCTCTGCCACGACTGCTTCAACTTCGCCGAGGAAGCCAGGTGCGAGGTCTGCCGCGATCCCCGACGCGACCGCTCGGTGCTCTGCGTCGTCGCCGAGCCGCGCGACCTCATGGCGATGGAGCGCACAAACGAGTTCCGAGGGCTCTACCACGTGCTGCAGGGAGTGATCTCGCCGCAGGACGGGATCATGCCGGAGATGCTCAAGATCCGCGAGCTGCTGGCCCGAGCGAGCGCTGGCGAGGTCACCGAGGCGATCCTGGCGACGAACCCGACCGTCGAGGGCGATGCCACGGCTTTCTACATCGCGCGTCTACTGAAGCCGCTGGGCCTGAAGGTGACACGCATCGCCCACGGTCTGCCGGCCGGAGGCGACCTCGACTACGCCGACCAGGCCACGCTCATCTCCGCGCTCAACTGGCGGAGGGAGATGTAGCGCTCAGGCTGCCGTCCACGGCGATGATGCGGTCCACGGCCACCTCCACGTCCCGGCACACGACGTCCGGCATGAATGGGTAGTGCGCGGGATCGTAGGCGCCATCCAGGCCGGTCAGCACCAGGATCGTGCGGCAGTTGGCGGTGCGACCGCAGGCGATGTCACGCGGGCTGTCGCCCACCACCCAGCTCGACCGCAGGTCCAGGTGCAACTCCTCCGCCGCGCGCACGATCATGCCGGTCGCCGGCTTGCGGCAGGCGCACCCGTCGCTCGGGCGATGTGGGCAGTAGTAGACGGCATCCAGCCGGCCGCCACCGCGCGTGATCGCCTCGGCCAGCTTCGCATGGACCGCGGCGAGATCGTCCTCGGTGAGGTAACCCCGGCCAACCCCGGACTGGTTGGTGACAACGCAGACCACATAGCCGGCTGCGTTGAGGCGCGCTATGGCCCGCGGCGTCCAGGGAAATACCGTCAGATCTTGTGCACTGCGCACGAACGCATCGGAATCGGCGTTGAGTACGCCGTCGCGGTCCAGGAACACGGCGCGACGCGGCAACTGCGGCCCCGTCACGTCGGGCGCGCCTCGGACCGCAGGCGGTCGCGCAGCGTGGCGAAGACGGCGTGTAGCACCACCAGGTGCAGGTCCTCGATATGCTGCATGTTGTTCGAGGGCGCCACGAGACCGTCCTTCGCGGCGCACGCCAAGCCGCCGCCCCCACAGCCGGAGAGGCCGTACGTGTGGGCGCCCAGCGCGTTGGCCGCCTCCATCGCCTGGATCACGTTAGGGGAGTTGCCGCTACCGCTGATGCCGATCACCAC
Source organism: Chthonomonadales bacterium (assembly GCA_035477595.1). Taxonomy (GTDB): domain Bacteria; phylum Armatimonadota; class Chthonomonadetes; order Chthonomonadales; family CAJBBX01; genus DATIKM01. Next base: position 10,779 of record DATIKM010000148.1, on the reverse strand, counting down.
GTCGCCCGCGCTCGCCCAGCACTCGACCTGCCGCGCGTAGATCTGCTCGTACCCGGCGTCGTTGGCCCACGCAAGCACGATCGGCGTGTTGTCGCTCAGGCACATGGCCCTGAGCGGCCGACCCGTCTCGAGCTGGATGCACTTCTGGAGGTCGTTCACGATGTGGGAGGCGGTCGCTGAACTGCCGCCGTTGCCCATGAGCAGCACCTGCCGGCCAGAGCGCCAAGCACCCGCCAGCAGGTCCACCAGCCGATCGATGGCCGCCTCGTCGAGCTCGCCCAGCAGGCGCTGCACGTCCCCCAGATACCGCGCGATTGCCACCAACGGCGCACCCCCTCAGATGGAGCGGTATGAACCGGTCACCATTCTACCCGGCAGGACGGTGCCTGACCGTGCGACGATCGCCCTGCAGGAATCGCCACGCGAGCCACAGAACCGGCCGCGGCATACGGTCAATGGCGACTACCACGTATGATAGCCATCCCAGCGTCACGTGCCACTCCCGTGAGGCGATGGTGCAGCATCTCGAGAGCACAGCAAGGACCCGGCGAGGGAAGGTCTTCCGATGTGTGTCCAGTGCACGAGACGTGAGTTCCTGGAGGCCGGAGTGGTGGCCGGCGGTGTTGTCGGCGCTGTGACGCTTGCTGGAGCGGCGGGGGCGGCCGCGCCTGCCGTAGCCGGCCCGGTCACGCAGTCCGGCGATGCATGGGTCATCGAGAACCCCCGCCTTCGCGTGACGCTCCTGCCTGCGGAGGGCCGCTACGAGGTACGCGACCTGCGCGCCGGGTGGGACTGGCGGCAGCCCCGCGCGAGCGCCCAGCGGTGGAGTGACGTCCGACGGGTTGCGGACGGCGTGCGCTTTACCACGGAGTTGTGGGCGCACGACGGCAAGCCGCATCGCGCCATCGTGACGATGCGGGTTCCCGGCGGGTCTGCCGACCTGACCATCACCTGCGACCTGCCCAACCGCTCCGCTCGTTCCGACACGCTCTCGTTCCTGGAGCCGCTGGCGCTCGATACCCCGGACGCCGTGATGGCCGTGGCGGACTACTCGAACGGGCACCTGTATCCCATCGACATGCAGCCCTTCCGGCGCGAATGGCTCGCGGCCGACCGGCTCAACATGCCGTGGGTCGGTATCTGCGACCTGCAGCTGGGCATGGGCTACGCGCTGATCGTGGAAACGAGCGACGATGCGGCTGTCCACATGCCCGCGCACAGAGCGGCGGACGGCCGGACGTGCCGCGCGCCACGGATGCTGTGGCTCCCGAGCAAAGGCGCATTCGGGTACCGGCGCGCGATGCGCTACCGGTTCACGCCGAACGGGGGCTACGTGGCGATCGCGAAGGCGTACCGCGCCTATGCCTGGGAGCGCGGCCTTCTGGTCACGCTCGCCCAGAAGGCGCGCCGGAACCCGAACGTGGCAAGGCTGTTCGGCGCTGTCGACGTCTGGGGCGACGCCAGCCTGCGGTTCGCGCGGGAGGCGAACTCCGCCGGCGTCGATCGGATGCTTATCCACGGGCGCTCGACGCCGGCCGAGATGCGCCAGGTTAACGCGCTTGGCTTCCTCACCAGCGAGTACGACAACTACACAGACATTCTGCCCGTGCCCGATGGCGGCACGGTGGACTCGAGGCACGACCGCCTGCCCGAGGCCGCCGTGCTGCAGGCCGATGGTCAGCGCATGAAGGCCTGGCTCACGTTCGACAGGCAGCGGCAGTACATGAAGCGCTGCCCCGCCTTGTGGGCGCCGACCGCCGATCAGGTGGTCGCCAGGGTCCTTGCGGAGTGGCCCTTCCTCGGACGCTTCGTGGACGTAACGACGGCCGAGGCGCTGTACGAATGCTACGACCCCGCACACCCGCTGACGCGCGCCGACAAACGCCGCGCCGGCGAACGCCTGCTGTCCGTGATACGCTCGCGGGGGCTCGTCGTCGGAGGCGAGCACGGGATCTGGTGGGCCGTGCGGCACCTGGACTACATCGAGGGGATGATGTCCGTCTACGAGTTCTCGTGGCCGGCCGGGCACCTCATCCGCCCGGAGTCCAAGACAGACCGCTTTACGGACCCCGGTGGCTCGCAACTGCCTCCCTGGGAGGAGTACGAGCGCTGGGGCATCGGCCACACCCATCGCGCGCCGCTCTGGGAGCTCGTGTTCCATGACTGCGTTGTCTCGACGTGGTACTGGGGCGACTCCAACGACTTCCTGCTGCAGGCCGCCCCGGAGGTGCAGGACAAGAAGGACGCCTTCAACATCCTCTACGGCACCATGCCCATGCTCTGGGCGGTACCGGAGGGCTCGTGGCGGCAGGATAGGGAACGCTTCTTGCGGACGGTTAGCGTGACGTCGGCGCTCCATCGCGCCGTTGCCACCGCCGAGATGCTCGACCACACCTTCCTCACCGCCGACCGGGCGCTGCAGCGGACGCGCTTTGCGGGCGGCACCACGGTCGTGGTGAACTTCGGCTCCGCGCCCAGAACGGTGGCGCACCGTGGTCGGCGCGTCACCCTCCCGCAGAACGGCTTCGCGGTGGATGGCCCGCGCATCGAGCAGACACGCGCGCTCGTCGGTGACCGCGTGGTGACCACCATCGTGTCGCCCAGCGCCTACTACTCCGACGCCGAAGGGCGCCGGCTCTGGCTCCAGCGCGAGGGCAACCGCCTGCTCGCCCAGGTGGCGGGCGGCGCCGGGCGCATGCGCCTCCCGGTGCATCTGGCCGGGTGGACCCAGCCCGCGAGAGCGACGCGGGCATTCGCGCTCGGCCCCGAGGGCGAGCGCCTCCGCCAGCTCGAGCTACGGCCGGCAGCGGACGGCACGGTGGAGCTCCTGGACGCCGCGTCCGCTGACCGCATCGAGCTGGTGGCCGGTCCGCTGGCCGCGGCAGCCAACCTGCGTGTGCTGGGGCGCGACGTCAGCGTACGGGACACCGGCGGGCGTCTGGAGGTGAGCGCTTCGGTTCGCAACGGCGGCGGCAGGGGTGCGCGCGGCGCTGCCGTGCGGCTCTACGCGGACGCCGCCATCCCCGAGCGGCTTCTGGCGACGGCGCGCGCCTCCGTTCCTGCTGGCGCCGTCACAGCCGTCGCCTTCGCGGTTCCAGCACAGGGCCTCGACGCCGTCCGCTCGTTGCTGGTGAGGGTGGAGCCGCCAGCCGCTTCTGGCGACCTGTGCGCGGCCGACAACGAGGCGGCGGTCCGAGTGCGCCTGTCGCCGCCCGCGCGGGGCTGGGCAGGCGCGCGCACGTTTCGCGTCGAGGCGGGCGAACACGAACGCAGCCGCGAGGTCGTGAGTGCGATCGTGCAACTCCCCGGCATCGATCCGCATTCGGTTCGCCTGGAGGAGCTCGATACGGCCGGCAGGAGGGCGCGGCTGGTTCCGGTACAGTGCGACCGCCTCGGGGGCGACCGCTTCGAGGTGTCGTTCCTTCTGGCTGATCGCCTGCGGGCCGGTGCGTCGCGCCGCTATCGCCTGAGGTGGATGAGGCGCGGAAGCGGACGATGGCTGCCGGCGGCAGGCGCGCACTGGAGGCCGAGCGAGGGGGTCGTGGAGGCGGCGGGCTATCGCCTCCGCCTCTCGCAGGGGATTCTGGAGTCGGTCGCTGCGCGCGCTGCGGACGGCGCCTTCGGGGAGCCCTTCATGGCGACCATGATGTTCTCAAGCGCGGAGACCGGATGGACGGAGGAACCAGGCGAAGTCCTCGAGCAGCGAACGGTGCGCGCCGGCCCGGCGCTGGCGGAGGTGCGCGTCGCGAAGCGGCTGCGGGGCGGCATACGGGTTGACCGAACATACACTTTCACGGCAGGCGACCGGTTCGATGTCGAGACCAGGTCGAGCCTCCGCGCCGGCGTCTTCGCCAGATCGTACTATCTGAGGAGCGCCGCCTACCTGGACTCCGGGGGTGCAAGCGCCACCGTGGACGGCCGCGGCGATGCCGAGGATGTGCTCGGCCGGACGCAGCAGCCCACCTGGTATGCGCTGGCGGCGCCGGACTGGGCGCACAGCGCCATCGCGCTGACGCCCGCAGACGCCATCACCTATTGGGACAGCAGCGCTTGGGGAGGCATCGGCTTTACTTCGGGACGCGCGGAGACGCAGCGCGTCGCGTTCGTCGTTCGCCCCGGTGCGAGGCATCCTTCGTTCGGCGCGGCCGACCGCGCGCGCGCGATGAACCCGCCCCGCGTGGTGTGGGAGTAGAACGTCACTGACTGCCGACCGCGCAGGTCGCGCCCACGGAAGACGGGACGGCAACCACTCGCGCATGCATCAACGATGGTTCTCTGCCTGGCGAGCCAGCCGCACGGCTCTCCTCGGCTCCGTTCGCGGATGGCGAGCGCCTCATTGCGCCGCGCGCTGGCTCGGTGTCATCGCCGTGATGGCGCCCGCGACGCTGCCGATGGTCGGTTGCTCCCAGCGCTCGGCATCCGCCGGCCCAACCGAGATCGTCTACTGGACCGGATGGTCAGGCCACGAGCTCGACGTCCAGCAGCGCCTCGTCGACGACTTCAACCGCTCGCACCCCCACATCCGGGTGCGCATCCTGACGCAGTTCGGTGCGTCGGGCTACCAGAAGGTGCGCATCGCGTTCGCGGGCGGTGCGACCCCAGACGTGATGTCAACCGTCTGGGCAGATGAGCTGGCCGGATACGCCAAACGTGATGTGCTGACGCCGCTCGACGACTATCTGCGGCGCAGCGGGCGCGACGTGGACCGCGAGTTCACCCCCGGCGTGGCGCGAATGCTGCGGATCGACGGCAGGGCTTTCGCACTCGCCGTCACCACGAACACGCAGTTCATCGCCTACAACCGCGCGATCTTCCGCGAGGCAGGCCTCGACCCGGACCGGCCGCCCACCACGATCGCCGAGCTGGACAGAGCCGCCGAAGCCTGCACGCTCTATGATCCTGCCGGCGGCTTCGTCCGCTACGGCTTCCGCCCTGCCGGCCTGATATCATGGGCCTATGTGTTCGGCGGCCAATGGTACGACTTGGAGACCGACAAGCTCACCGCCAACCACCCGCGCAACGTGGCCGCTCTCGAGTGGCTCGCGAGCTATGGCAAACGGTACGACATCCGAAAGATGGACGCGTTCCAGACCACGTTCGGGAGCAACGAGACTCCCAGCGGCCCCTTCTTCGTCGGCAAGGTGGCGATGTGGAGCACGGGGGAGTGGGCGGAGGCCTTCATCCGCCGCTATGCCAGGGGCCTCGACTGGGGATGGTTCGCCCTGCCCGCGCCTCCCGGCGGACGCCCTCACACAACCGCCGCGGGCGGGAGCGTCTTCGTGATCCCGGCAGCCTGCCGCAACAAGGACGCGGCATGGGAGTTCTTGAACTGGATCACGTCGCCAGACCAGGTCGAGCGCTTCTGCCTTGAAATCGGCAACGTGCCCCCACTGATCGAGGTGGGCAACCGACCTTCCTTCCAGCAACGCCCGCTCTTCCGGTTCGCCGTCTCCATCGCCCAGGGCCAGAACAGCTTCGGACCACCGCCGCTCGCCATCTGGCCGACCTTCGCACGCGAGATCGGTCGCACCGAGGAGGCGGCGGTCTATGGAGGGCGGCCGGCGCAGGCGCTGCTCGACGACCTGCAGCGGCGCATGGAGCGCGAGCGCGAGCGCGCCGAGGCCAGCCTGCGCCGGTAGTGCTATCTGGCGCGTGACATCCGGATCATGCGCGGCTGCCCCGTCCGTGAGTCCACAAGCACGAAGGCAGTGCGTCCGCCCCACCTGTACCGCAGCACCCAGTGGTCGCTCACGGCCTCGGGCCGCGCACTCTCAGCCCAGTGCTCCTTCGGCCGCATGGCGCCGAGGAGCGTAGCCCAACGCAGCGCGGCCGCGCTGGCGCTGCGGGCGTCTAGCCGGTCGCCCGCCGACGCCTGCCGGCGCATGGGGCGGTAGCTCATCATGTCGAGCCGCCCGGTTCGCGCGTCCCACCAGCACGAGCCCACGAAACCTCGCCCGGGAAGATAGCAGTCGACCGAGAACCAGACGCCAGCGACGAGGCGCACCTGATGCGCCCGAACGCGCAGCTCACCGATGCCGGGCTCAAGGAGCAGGTAGACCTCGCGCGTTCGGGCGATCCAGCGCGCCGTCTCGGCCTCGAGCGCCGCGCGCCGCGCCTGTTGCCGGTAGGCGGGAGGGACCAGTGCCGCCACAGCCACAGCCACAGCGGCAACTCCCGCCAGTCGCCAAGCCGCGCGCGCCCGCACCGCATCTCTCCTGCGTCAGCGCGCTCTCCGGCCAGCAGGATTAGCCGCCTGCAGGCCCGAAAGCCCCGCCATTCCGCCATGCCCACCCTAACGAGCCGATGAACCCCATCGCCGCGCCGCGCCGCGCACGCTCTGCACTTACCGCGACAGCCCGCCGCGATCTCCGGAACGGCATTCTCTTCGCCGCCCCGTGGCTCATCGGACTTACAGTCTTCGTCGCCTACCCCATCGCGGCATCGCTCTATTACAGCCTATGCGACTATGACGCCATCCGCCCACCGCGCTGGGTCGGCCTTGACAACTACCGCGCGATGTTCTTCGAGGACGACCTGTTCTGGAAGTCGCTCTGGAACACGGCGTACATGGTGGCGTTCGGCCTACCGGTGGGGCTCACCGTATCGCTCGGCATCGCGCTGCTTCTGAACATGAAAGTGCGGGGCATGGCCGTGTACCGCACGATCTACTTCCTGCCCTCCATCACGCCGGTGGTGGCCACATCGATCCTGTGGCTGTGGCTGCTGAACCCTCAGATCGGCCTCGTGAACGTCGTCCTAAGGGCGTGCGGGGTTCCCGATCCGCCCGGCTGGCTGACCGATCCTGCCTGGGCCAAGCCTGCCCTCATACTGATGGGGCTCTGGGGCGCCGGCGGGGGCATGGTGATCTACCTCGCGGCCCTCCAGGATGTCCCGGCTGCCCTCCACGAGGCTGCCGCTCTGGACGGAGCCGGGCGCTGGGCCCGCTTCCGGCACGTCACGCTCCCCATGCTCTCGCCGGTGATCCTGTTCAACCTGGTGATGGGGCTGATCGGGTCCTTCCAATACTTCACACAGGCCTACGTGATGACGGGCGGAGGCCCGCAGGACTCCACCACCTTCTACGCGCTCCACCTGTTCAACCGCGCGTTCTTCGACTTCCGAATGGGCTACGCCTCCGCGATGGCGTGGGTGCTCTTCGTGGTGGCGCTGGCCTGCACCTATGTCGTGCTGCGCTCCTCAGCGCGCTGGGTCTACTACGCGGGAGAGACGCGATGAAGGGCTCACACCGCAGCACCCTCCTCGGCGCCATCACCGCGCATGCGGCGCTCCTCGCCATCGGGCTCTTTTTCGCACTGCCCTTCTACTGGCTCATCAGCACGTCACTGAAGCCTGACGAGCAGGTCTTCGCGGTTCCTCCCGTGTGGTGGCCCACGCCCACACGATGGGACAACTTCCCGCGAGCGCTCGAGTACGTGCCATTCGCCACCTATACGCTTAACACGCTGCGCATCTGCGTGCTCAACGTAATCGGAGCATTGCTCTCCTGCTCGCTGGTGGCCTACAGCCTGGCGCGGATTCGCTGGCCGGGCCGCGACGTGGTCTTCCTCTCGCTGTTGGCGACGATGATCCTGCCTGCCCAGGTGACGATGGTGCCCACCTTCACCATCTTCAAGTGGCTTGGATGGATCGGCACCTCGCTGCCTCTCGTCGTGCCGTCGTTCTTCGGAACCGCCTTCTTCATCTTCCTGCTCCGCCAGTTCTTCCTTACGATCCCGCAGGAGCTCTCGGATGCGGCGCGCATTGACGGGTGCTCCGAGGCGGCGGTCTACTGGCGGGTGGTGCTTCCCCTCGCGCGCCCGGCGCTAGCCACGGTGGGGCTGTTCACGTTCATCGGCTCGTGGAACGACTTCCTCGGCCCGCTGCTCTACCTGAACGACGAGCGATCCTACACACTCGCGCTCGGGCTTCAGCGTTTCGTGAGCCAGCACGGCGCGGAATGGTCGATGCTGATGGCGGCGTCGACCGTGATGACCCTTCCCATCGTGGTCATCTTCTTCTTCGCTCAGCGCACGTTCATACAGGGCGTGACGCTGACAGGCATCAAGGGCTAGCAGCGATTGAGGGTACCGCGGCGGTCGCTGCGACCGCCCAGCGACGCCGCCCTCCTGCTCCGCCATTCCGCCAGCAGGCCATCCGGCGCTGCGGAGCGCTCCGCGGGCGGGGATGGTCTGTTGAGCTCGCCGGGCGGCGGCTGTCAGCGCCGCGCCCCCTCGATCAGGACCCGGGCCACCTCGGGCCGCGTGAACTCCATGGGGGGAACCTCCCCAGCCGCGAGCATCTCGCGGACCCTCGTACCGGAGAGCGACACGCGATCCTCCTGCCCGTGCGGGCACGTTTTGGGCGATGCCATGCCCTCGCACCGGTTGCACCAGAAGCTGTGCTCGTACATGAGCGGGACGATGCCCAGCGCGTGCGCGTCGAACTCGGCGAAGAAGCGCTGGGCGTCGTAGGTGCCGTAGTAGGAACCCACGCCGGCGTGGTCCCGCCCCACGATGAAGTGCGTGCAGCCGTAGTTCCGCCGCACGATCGCGTGGAAGATGGCCTCGCTCGGGCCAGCGTAGCGCATCGCCGCCGGGTTCACCGCCAGCAGCGCCCGTCCCGCCGGGTAGTAGCCCTCCAACAGAACCTCATAGCACCGCATGCGCACGTCGGCGGGGATGTCGTCGGACTTCGTCTCGCCCACAATCGGGTGCAGCAGCAGGCCGTCCACGATCTCCAGCGCGCACTTCTGGATGTACTCGTGCGCGCGGTGGACGGGGTTCCGCGTCTGAAAGCCGACGACGGTGCGCCAGCCGCGCCGCGCGAACTCGGCGCGCGTCTGCGACGGAGTGAGATTGCGCTCGGGGTAGTCCACGTGCGCCGGCAGCGTAAAGACGCGCACGTCGCCGCCGAGCAGCGTATCGCCCTGGCTGTACAGGGCACTCACGCCCGGGTGCGCCGCATCGGTCGTGCGGTACACCTGCCGGGCCTCGCGCTCCTTGTCGTAGCGGTACAGGTCCGCCACTTTCATGCTCGCCAGCGGCGCGCCATCGGGATCCGTAAGGCAGACCTCGGCCCCGGCGCTCACGGACTCCGCCGTGGCGCCGTCAACCGCCAGGGCGAGCGGGACCGTCCACGGCAGCCCGCATGTCAGGTGCATGGTGGAGATGACGCTTAGGTACTCAGCCTCCGTGAGGAAGCCCGTGAGCGGACTGGCCGCACCAATGGCGATGAGCTCTAGGTCGCTCACCTGCCGGCGCGACAGGCGCACCTCCGGAAGGGCGGCGGCGCGACGGGCCTCCTCCGCGCGCTCCGGCTCGGGCACGAAGCGGTCGACGAGCGTGCCGCCGTAGGCTGCGATGGTCTCGGGCATGAGTGAGGGTGTCTCCTGAAGGAAGTGACCGGGCGTAGCGCTGCCTGCGTCGGAGCGCTTAGGTGGCGGCGCGCTCAGGCGGCGCGCCCATGATCATACCGCAAGGCGGCCGGCGCGAGCCGGCGCCACGGCACGGTAGAGGCCCTCGATGGAGTCGACCATCGCCGCCAGGCTGTAGCGCTCGCGCGCGCGCGCTTTGCCGGCCTCCCCCATGGCGCGAGCCGCAGGTGCATCGCCCAGCACGCGCGCCAGAGCGGCCGCAAGACACGGGACGTCTCCAGGCGGGGTCAGCAGGCCCGTGACGCCCTCGACCACCGTCTCGCGCAGCCCACCGGTGTCCGACGCGACAACGGGTCGCCCTGCCGCCATGGCCTCGACGACCGCGATGCCCTGCCCCTCGGATCGCGACGGCGCCGCCACCACGTCGGCGGCGCGCAGCCAGGGCCGGACGTCATCGACGCGCCCCGCGAACGCCACGACCGCCCCCAGGTCAAGGCGCACAGCGAGACTCAGCAGATCCTGCCGAGCGGGCCCGTCCCCCACCACGACAAGACGCGCGTCCGGGACGGAGGCGAGCAACGACCGGACTGCCCGAAGCAAGACATCCACACCCTTTTCGCGGGCGAGCCGGCCCACGTAGACGATGATCGGCGCCTCCACGGGCAACGAAAGCGCGAGGCGATCCTCTGCGCGATCGGGCGGCGCGTCGAAGCGCGCAAGGTCTATGCCATTGGGTATGGCGAAGGCGCGGTCGGGTGGGCACCCGCAGCGGATGATGACGTCGCGAACCGCGTTCGACACCGCGACGGCTGCACCGGCGCGGCGAAGCGCGAGCCGCAGCGCACACCGAGCCATTGGGCCGGAAGGCATGTTGTGTGCCGTCACGACGATTGGAGGCAGGCGCCTGGATGCCAGGGCGCACAGCCATCCTGCCCGCACACCATGGGCATGCACTACCGTGGATCCGCCGCACATCTCGCCGATCCGACGGATGGCGCGGAGGTCGCTCCTGATCGAAGGACGCGCGGTGATGGGGACGCGCACGTCCAGCGCGCCAGGAGCGCAGAGGGGCTCGGGCGAACCAACCACGACCTGCCAGCCTCGACCTGCAAGGCTGCCCGCCAGCACATACACGTGCTGCAGCATCCCGCCGGCCGCAGGCCGCAGCACCTGTGCGACGCGCATCGCGAGCCCTCCGAACTCCGACTTTCGCCGGAGTAGGCCGCCGGTCCTCCGGACAGGAGTTGGGCCGGCGCTCCGCGAAATGATGTCATGCACGTCAACGGCTGTGCCCGACCCGCGCTGATGACGAACTGCGCGCGTCTCGAGCCAGGCTCCTGCTGCACAGGCCTCGCCGTCAGCGTGGCAGTCCTCAGCGAGGCGGAGCGCGCCGGCTGCATGGCGAT
>DATIKM010000147.1:0-30723 GCA_035477595.1 Chthonomonadales bacterium | reverse complement strand
GATGCCGACCGGGAACGCCCGCTGGAGACGGCCGCGCCTGCAGGCTTCGCGGCACAGGTGGAGGGGCAGCCCGCCGGCGGACCGGCGGCGGTGGCCCCGGACAGCAGCCTGGAGATCTGCCTGCGCCTGACCGGCAGGCGCGACGCGGTGTGCCCCGGCGCGTGGCAGGTCGCGCCGGACGGCGACCCGGTCCCGCTCGTCGTGGCTCATGAGCGCGCGGCGCCACCTGGCGCGGACGCGGTGGTCGCAATCGACTTCGGCACCCGGAACACGCGGGTCCGCCTCCGCTGGAGGCGCGGTCTGCTGCCGGGAAAGCCTCCGGACACCGTGGATGTGATCGGGGATCTGCCGGTCAGTCCGGGCAGGCCGGCGGCCCCGTGGTTTTCGAGCGAGATGGTGCTGCACATTGCAGAGAAGAGCTTCCGCTGGGGGACCGAAGCGGAGCGGCACATCCGGGGCGGCCAGCTCACTCCGGAGGAGGTCGTGGTCCGGAGCCTGAAGACCGACCTTCGCGAGGGCGCCGAGCCGTGGACGGAGCATCGTGCCGAGTGGACCGCGGTGGAGCTTCTCCGGCGGTTCTTCGAGCCAATCGTGCACCGGCTCGACGAGCACCTGCGGACAGCGGACCCCCAGCGCCCGCTATCGCGGACCGGGATGACGTTGCGCTACGTGGTCGGCCGGCCCGTGCTTGACGCGCGCGAGGGCGACATCCGCGGTCGTGCCTATGAGGAGGCTGTCCTCGAAGCGCTGGCGCGGTGCGGCATCTCGCGTGAGGACGTCTGCTTCGTGCACGAGCCCGTGGCGGCGGCGATCGGCATCGCTCGACGCAGGGAGGCGCTGCTGCTCGGGCTGCCGGAAGGCGCCGCGGTGGCGATCGTCGACAGCGGCGGCGGGACCACGGATGTGGCGCTCGCTCGCCCGACGGTCACCGGCGGCGTGCCCTCGCTCGACGTGATCGGCAGCTACTCGCTCCGGATCGGCGAGGGCAACCCGGCGATTGACATTCCCTACTACCCCGGGCGCGAGCGGCGTGAGGTCGGGGGCAACGTGCTAGACCACGCGCTCGCCTACCGCCTGCTGGCACGCCCTGGTGACGTCCTGGAGGCGGATGGCCGGGCCGTCCCGACATCCCTACGACCGCCCTCGATGGAGTCTCTCGACAAAGCGTGGGTGGACACGTTCGTCGACACGTGCCGGCGCATGAAGGAGCGGTTCGCTGGCGCCAGCACCCTCTACCTGAACCGCGCCGCCGGGGAGCCGCGCGATCCGGCAGAGGTCCTGCCGTTCCCCAACCGTCCTGAGCTCGCCGGCGTGCGCCTCGTGCACGACCTGTACGATCGCTCGGTCGCCGCGCCGATACTGCTGCCCACCGTCGAGGACCTGGCCGCCCGGATCGCCGAAGAGTGTCACCTGGGCAGAGGCGCACGCGCCACCGACGTGCGCCACGTCTTCTACGTCGGCGGTACGTGCGTCGACCCGTTCGTCCGCCAGCACTACGGCCGCGCGTTCCCGCTGGCGCCAGCCGACGCCGACGCTGACGCCCAAGGCGACCAGCGCATCGCGGAGCGCCTGCAGGCCGTCGTCGATGGGGCCGTGTGGTATGGCGATCAGGTGTTCGACCCGTCGCCCCTCGCCCTGACCGTGAAGTGGGAGGGTGAGGATGTCACCATCGTGCGCGAGGGCGCGGCGCTCCCGCCCTGCTCCGTCGCGACGGGCCGCATGCTTACATGCGCGCTGGACGCCGGCAAGGAGATCGAGGCAGAGCTGATCGCGAGCGGCGGCGCGCTCCCCGAGCCGGTCACCGTCGCGCGTGCCTTCTACCGCAACGAGACCGGGGTGCCGGAAGAGGTGACCTTCGACGTGCGCGTTTCCCGCGAGATGGGGGTCACCGCCGAGCTCATCGCCGGCGGCCATCGCGAGCCGCAGTGGCGCTTCGCGCTCCTCCGGGAGTCACCATGAGCTACCTGGGTCCGTTCGCGGCGCGGATCGAGGCCGCCGTCGAACGCCTGGAGGGTGCGGCCGAACGGATCGCCCCACCGCCGAGCGCGGCCAGGTCCGCCAGCCTTGTCGACGAGGCGTGGGAGGCGGCGCCGCTCGCAGCCCGGCTCGTGTTCGTGCGCTCCCTGCTGGATCGCACGCACCCCTACCAGTCTGCGTTGCAGGAAGCAACCGCGCTCGAGGAGCTGCGCCGGAGGGGCCCCGAGCTGGAGGCGTGGCTTGCGACCTACCCCTCGCTGTTTGCCGACTCGGTCTCGCGGCTCGAGATCGACGCGAGGGACGCTGTCGCCGCGGCAGACCGCCTGGCGCTCCGCACGCTCATGGAGGCGCACGAGTCCCTTGGGTCCGACCTGCGCGCGATGGGCGTCGAGTGGGTTGAGGCGCGCCCAGGTGACGCGCTCGGCCCCGACATGGAAGTCGTATCCGCTGAGCACACCGCGACACCTGTCGGGGCCGTGGCGCGCACGCGCAGGCGCGGCCTGCGATTTCGAGGCCGCCAGGTGCTGATGGCGCAGGTCGTCCGCTCACTGGGCCCGGAGCCCGACGGTCCGCCACCAGCGCGGCCTACATGCCCAGAGCCGGCCCCACCCGTCACCCCACAACCGCCCGAATCGAGCGTCGGGACGACGGAGCCCGGCCGTGACATCGGTGCGCCGGATCGAGCGGCCGACCATCCGCCCGCTGACGGTGAGCCGCCGTGGCTCGTCGCGCTGCGGACTGCCACCTCGACTGCCGACCCGGAGGGCGCCCGCCTTCTGTCGGCCATCGACGAGGTCGCTGAGCGCGCCGCGGCTGGCGCCTGCGCCCTCTCGTTGAGGGGGCCGCTGGCCGTGCTCGCGGAGGTCGCCGGGCCCCGCTACGCCTCGGCAGACCCCGCGTGGAGCGCCGCCATCGTCCGGGCGCGCGAGGGCCTGCTGGCATGGCTTGCGGACACGCTGGAGGGTGAGCCAATCTGGCCGGCGGAGGGCGACCCTTTTGAGCCAGGCCGCATGGAGCGCGTCGGGACGCGACGCACGGCGCACCCCCAGGAGCAGGGCCGCGTCGCACGCGTGGAGCGAGCCGGCGTCGTGTGCGGCGGCGAGCCCGTGATCCCGGCCAAGGTCGTCGTCTACGACCGGGAGGAAGGGCAGTGACCGCACCTGCGTGCCCCATCTGCCGCACACCCCTGAGAGAGGGTGCTGCGTTCTGCGGCAAGTGCGGCCTCGAGGTGTACCAGCGCTGCCCCGCATGCACGGCCGGGCGCCTTGCCCTGGCGACCCTCTCGCCCATGCGCTCGCCCTGGTGCGACTCGTGCCGCGCTCTGCTGCTAGCGTGTGAGCAATGTGGTCGGTGGCTGACGCCAGCACAGCGCATCTGCCCCGATCACACGTGCGGCGGGCGCGTGCTTCCGACGCAGCCCTGCCACACGGGGCGGCGCTGGGACGGCCGCGGCAGCGGCGCCTCCTGGGAGTGGCCGACCGAGTGGGAAAGCGCCAACCCGGACCGCGTTCGACCGTTGATCGATCCGTGGGAGTCCGCAGAGCCCGTCTACGCCGCGTGCGTAGCCCACGGTAGGCTCCTCGTATGGGAGGGCGCCACGCTCTGCGAGCCGGCAGGCGGACACGGAGCGCCCGAGGGCGAGGTTCGCGTGCCGCTCATTCCGGGCGCTGTGCCGGCCCGTCACGTCCCGCATGCGTGCCGGCTGGCCGTGGTGGCGGACGGCGTTGTACTGGCGTCCGGCCGCGGCTTCTTGCTCGCTCCAACGCGCCCGGACGGCGAGGCCCGCCTGCTGGCTCCCGGCGAGCCGGTCACGCAGGTCGGCGCGCCCGGCTGGTGGAGCGGATGGCTCGAGGAGCCCGGCGGCCCGGCTGTCCTCCTCTACGCCGCTACGGGCGAGCGGTGGCACACGGCCGATGTGCTGCGGGCGCCCGCGCCGCCCGAGTCGCGCCCTTTGGCCGGTGCCCGCATGGCGGCGCGGGACGCCGTGGTCTACTGGCCAGGCGCCGACGGAGGGGTCTGGCGGCTTACATGCGACAAGGGTGCCGTAGATCGCGTTGGAGGCGCGGGCGACGGCATGGTGATCCCGTGGGCAGACACCGCTGGTCCCCACTGGGCGTGTGAGGACAAGGGCATTGTGCGCCTCATGCTCTCGCCGGGCGTCACCGCTACGGGCGGAGCAGGACCGCTGCGGAGCGTGCATGCGGTTCAGGGCACCGTGGTCCTCGTCGTCGGCGATAGTGTGTGGGTCTTCAATGTGGCCAACGGCGAGCTGCTGCACAACCCCCGCCGGCCGCGTGGTCGGTTGCTGGACGCCGTGCTCGCCCACGCGCCGGATAATGAGCCGCGACTGCTTTCGCTCACGCGCGAGGAGACCAGCGCTGCACTGGTGGCCCTGCGGCCGTCGTCAGGGGCGCAGGACCACCTGTGGCACGCGCCCGTGGACGCGCGCTATCTCCTGTGTGCGGGCGAGCACCTGTGTGTAGTGCATGACCGCGGCGTCGTCCGGCTGCGTCGCGCGCCAGCCCCATGAGCAGGCCTTGCGCCCACGCGGTTCCCGATCCCGCCTGCTGCGGCAAGCTCGGCATCTTGCAGGCCAGCGCCCCCTTGGTCCGGTAGCCGCCTCGCCCCGGATCGTAGCGCGGACCACCAGTCTCAATGCATGTGCACAGAGCGCAGCCGCAGCCCCTGTGTCGGCCCGGTGGCCGCCGGTCAGTCATGGCAGCGCAGGAGGTGCGCCGCATCATGTTGAACTCAGTACGGTTGCATCAACACGCCGTGGTGAGTGCCAGGGGAAGTCATGGGGAGGGCCGCGTGATGCGGAGCCGTTACAGCGCTATCGCCGGACGCGCGGCTGTGTGGGCGTGCGGCATTCTCGCGTTCGCACCGCAGATAGCCTCCGGTCAGGGCGCCGCGACTGAAGACTACCAGGCTGTGACGGTCCTGTCGCGGCGCGAGGCAGACCAATGGCTCAAGGACCAGATCACCCGGGCTGGCGGCGACGTAGGTCAAGGCCGCTACCACTTCGTCATTGGTCTGAAGACTAGCCACTTCGCGCTGAACCCGCTCCACGGCATCGCCATGCGGCGCCTGGCGTTCCACCTTGTGAACAACACGCTGACGGCAGGCGATCAGGTGAGCGCCGCCGCGTGGGAGATGTCTGTCTGGCGCATGTCCGATCCCATCTCGCTCACCCACGACCCGGCACGCCGCGCGGCATTCGTCGACCAGGTGCCCTACGCCCCGTCCGCAGGCAACCGCGGCGGGCACGATACGGAGCGCGCGCTCTACGACGTGCTCATGCGTCTGAGGCAGAACAGAACGCCTCCCGAGAGCACGGTCATCCTGCTGCTCACGAACACCAACCAGAGCCAGGCGCCCACGAGGAGCGGCGTGCGACTCTTCGGCGCCGACAACCCGCGCCTCCTTTCGGCCATCCGATCGATGGGCTACGGGTCGCCGGTCCGCCACACGTTCATGCAGCGAGCCGGCGACCACAGCCTGACCATCGACGTGACGGCGCTCTTCCCGCGTACGCTGCAGTCGCTGCCGACCGCCGATGGCACGCCGCGCTACCCGACGTTCCCGCGTGAAACATGGCAGCCCCCTGCGGACCAGCCGAGGGCCAGCGAGGTGCTGCCGAACCCGGTCCTGCCGGCTGCCGCGGCCGTGCCGCCCACCGCCGAGCGTGCGACACCGCCCGAGGAGGCCCGGCAGTTCCCCCTCTGGCTGTTGCTGCTGCTCGCGATCCTGGCAGCGCTGCTGCTGTGGGCGCTCGTGCGCTGGCTCATGGGGCGCCGGCGCGCCGCGCAGCCCGCATCCGTCGGACAGGCGGCAGCAGGGGTCAAGGGCCGCCCTATCCCGTGGGTCGTTCGCGGCACCGTCGGTCTGGCGCCGTCCTCGACGGAAGTGGCGCTCTCCGAGGTGACCACAACCAGCCGCTGGCGGCTTCTCATGGGGGAGGGACCTCTCCCTGCTTTCACGGACGACGAGAAGACCGAGGGGGTCCATCTGGCCACGCTGTCGGCCGACGAGAAGGGCGCCTTCGCACTGGAGTCCGTGGCGGACACGCTCTTCCAGAATACCACCGGCTACAAGGTCGACGTGCGCAACCCGCGCCGGCTGGTCATTGAGCCGGAGGGCATCATGAAGTGCGAGATAGCCGCCGCCACGGGCGGAAAACCCACGCCACTCACGCTGCGCATCGAGCGCAAGCGTTGAGGCGGGCTGTGCACCGCTGCCAACCCACCGCAGGAGGACGCCAGCGATGAAGGGCACGCTCTCCGTTCGCAAGACGCTCGTTCTGGGCATCGGCAGCACCGGGCTCGATGTCTGCGAGCAGCTCGCCGAGCACCTGACGTGGCAGTACGGCGACTTCGAGCGCGCGACCTGGGTCCGGCTCCTGGTGCTGGAGACCGCGCAACCGCGCAGCCCTCTTGCGGACAGGGTTATCTGGGGCGGCATGCGCCGCGATGAGTACGTCCACTACCGGACCTCGCCCCGAGCCACCGGCGCCGAGTTCGGCTTCTATGAATGGCAGGATGGGCCGACCCTGCAGGATGTCGACAACCCCGCCGACGGCGCTGGCAACTGCCGCATGCTCGGGAGGCTTTGCCTCTTCCACCCGCGCACCTACAACACCCTGCGCCACCGAGTCGCCGATGACACCGCCGCCTTGGAGCATTTGTCGCCGAAGGTGATCGCGGACAAGCTGGGTGAGCCCGGGCTCACCGTGGAGATCGATCGGGCCGGCACCGTGGTCTACGTCGTCGGCACGCTCTGCGGAGGGACGTGCAGCGGCGGCGCGGCGGACCTCGGCTACCTCGTTGACGTGTGGAGCGCCAACAAGGCGCGCCGGCAGGCCATCTTCACCGTGCCGCATCCGGCTGTAGCGAGCACGATGGGCCCGCGCTACAAGAAGAACAGCTACTACGCGCTCAAGGAGCTCAACCACTACCAGCTCTCCCATACCTCATGGTCGCAGCGGCTGCCCGGCGGCGACTCCCCACACAACTACACCGACCGGCCGTACGACATTCTGCGTGTAGTGATGCCCGGCGGCCCCGGCTCGGAAGACGTGCGCCGCCTGAACTCGATGATCGCCCAGTACCTCGCGGCAGCGGTCGGACCGGCAGGGCTCGACATCGCGGCGAGCGATGTGGACGCAAGCAGCAAAATGGTGGGCGGCGAGAGCATCGGGTTCATGCGCCCGCTCTTCAGCACCCTCGGCATAGCCGCGCTCGAGTACCCGGGCGAGCACATCCAGCGCGCTGCCACCGGGCGCCTTCTGGCTTCGGCCTACCTGCGCTGGACCCAGCACCGTCTGGACACGGACGCCTACCGAACGGCCTGTGAGCTGTTCGGCGCAGCGGAGCTGGGGGCGCTGGTCCGGCGCCTGGCCCAGGGCTCCGATGAGGCGGTGATCGCTCCGTTCCTGGCCCTGTTCTGCAATCTGATCACCGGCGTGCCGCCTACCGTGGGACAGGTCCGCCAGTTCCTGCGCGATGTCTACGCACGCCTCACGTTGCAGGCGCTGCCTGAGGACGCGCCGATCACCGGCCCTCTGCCGCTCGTGCAGACGATCACCGCGAACCATGAGCGTCTCCTCGCGCAGGTGCGGGCCGACATCGAGCGGCTCGTCGATCAGTGGCTCCTCGACCCGGACGGCGGCCCGGCGTTCGTCGCCGAGGTGATGCGCCAGGCGGTGAACGGCGTCGAGGGGAATCTGGCGGCCATCCAGGTGGAGCTGGCGGCCAGCTCTCAGGACTCGCGCACGATGCGCGAGATCCTGGATCGGCAGATCGACGACATCGAGCGCGGCCAGCGCGGGTTCAGGTTCAACAAGCGCGGCAAGCTGCGTCGAGGCTGGCAGAACCTGCTCGACCAGCTCCGCAGCTACCTGGCCTCGGAGGCCCGGACGCAGGCGCTCAACCACATCCAGCGACTCGAGCTTCTTCGCGCAATCGGCGACCAGTACCGCACGACCACGGCAACGATCCTCCGCCGCTTGGACGCCGTGCTTGCTGCCTTCACCCAGGAGGCATCCGAGCAGGACCGGCGATGGCGCCAGCTCGCCGCCTCCTCCCCAACGGTCAACGGCAGGGTCTACTTCGACGCGGAGCCCCCGGCGGCCCGCGGCACGGTGACCGAGGAGTACTACAACCTGCTGCGCCAGCGGCGCTACGCTGGCGAGCCGGTCACCGGATGGGATGAAGGCCAGAAGGAACTGGCCGCGATCCGCGAGGTCATTAGCTCGCTGAGCGGTCTGCGCGAGGAGCTTCGTAGGGACGAGGGCCAGAGCGCCTTCGATCCGCGCCCGGGCGTCCAGTCGGCGCGCGACGCGATCCCGGCGGCGGTGCTCGATGCCGCATCCGCGCGCGCACGACAGCACTTCGCGCCGCTGCGCGACCAGGTGCATATCGCGGACAAGGCGTCCGAAGTCGACCTCGCCACCGTGGTACAGATGAGCCAGCCCAGGCTCGGGATCTCGGCAGCCCAGGTGAGCGGCCAACTGGCCGGGGTCAAGGGCGCCACGCCCATGGAGTCCTACCTCGCGTTCATGGATCTCGGCCCGTCCGAGAACGAGCCCCGCGAGGCCATAGCGCGGGTCCAGCAAGCGGTGCGCAACAGCATGACGCTACGCAGAGGTGGGATAACCCCGAGTGGCGATCCGTTCCGCCTCCTCGTGCTTCGCGAGAAGCACGGCTTCACGCTCGGGCAGATGGAGGGGGTCGTGCGAACCAACCCATACGACCATCATGCCCTGCAGAGCGCAGAAGGCTGCGCGGACTTCAGGTACTGGCATACGCGCCGCGACGTTGACTGGGTCGATCCGCTCACACCGCCGAGCCTGCTGGAGACTGTGGAGGAGGGATGGCTGCTGCTGGTTCTGCTCGGAAGGCCTGCGGATCCGGGCCTGCCATGGTTGCCCTCGACGGCCGGCGAGATACCCTCGCAGGGCTGGTACCAGCTCACTGGCGGCGAGTACTACGTCACCTTCCCGCCGGACGTCGACGCCGGCGAGAGCGGGGACACGGTGCCGCTCTCCTACGACGCGGCCATCGCCCGGCTAATGGCGAGCGACCGCACGTACCTACAGCGCACCCTCTCGATGCGCTTCAGCACCTACTGCAACGCCGTCGGACCCCAGCGCGTGGTGCGCCTCGTCGATCGGGCAGTGCGGTCGCTCGCGACCTTCGGCATCGCCGGCATCGACACGAAGCGCGCGGAGCGCATCGTCCGCCGCGCCTTTCGGCGGAGCGATGAGCTTACGCGCGCCTTCTTCGACTACCGCATGGAGGGCGTGGGGCCCAGCGAGTTCACCATCTTGCAGAAGAAGGCAGGCGATCCCATACCGGGGCGCCCGAGCCAGTGCTTCCCCGCGGATGGCTACTATTGCCCGGACTGCTGGCGTCGCCTGGGCACCGAGCTGGGCGATCTGCTGGCGGCCCTGTTCCGTTGCCCGGCCTGCAACACTGAAGAGCGCTACTGGCCCTGACCGTCCTGCAGGGCCCCCTGCTCCAGCGTGCGCAGGGCCTCGGTTGTCCCAGCCAGCGCGGGGTGCAGACCCTCGTACACAGGCGCCAGCGCCGCGTAGGCGTGCGTGAGGGCCGGATCAGGCTCCTCCACGGAGGCGACGGGCGCGAACAGGCGCGCCGCCTCCCATCCCGGCAAGACGCCTGCCGCGATGCCGGCGATGACCGCAGCGCCGCCTCCCGTCGCCTCAGCCAGTCGCTCGAGCACGGCCACAGGCCTCGCGTAGACAGCCGCCAGGATGCTGCGCCACAGCGCGCTGCGCGCGCCGCCGCCCAGCAGGCGCACGACCGCCGGGTCGGCTCCCGCTGCTCGCATCCGGCCGAGCACCGACCCGAGCGCCAGGGCGACCCCCTCGTGCACGGCGCGCGCCAGCTCGGCGCGCCCGTGCAGGGCCGTGAGCCCGACGAACGCTCCCCTCGCCGCCGAGTCCCATATCGGCGCTCGCTCCCCTTCGAGATACGGCAGGAATAGCAGTCCGCGCGCTCCTGCCGGCGCCTGTGCGGCCAGGGCCTCCAGCGCCGCGAAGTCACCGTCCAGCGCGCCTGCCACGCCCGCCAGCCGCATCAGCCACTCGATGCAGCTTCCCGCTGACTGGACCGTCCCGTAGAGCACGAATGCGCCCGGGGCCGCTCCCTCGAAGACGGACAGGTCCGGGGACGCACCGGGGGAATACGAGGCCATGACGGACCCGATCCACGACGTGCCGCCGAGGTAGTGATAGGTGTCTCCCGGCCCCACGGCGCCGGCGCCTACCGTCGCGCAGGCGCCGTCTCCCGCCCCGATGGCGACGGGAACTCCAGCGGCGATGGAGGTGGCGGAGGCCGCTTCGCCCGTAACGACACCGCCCACCGATGCGCAGGGCGCTACGGCCGGGAGAAGTCGGACGTCGATCGCCAGGGCATCAGCGATGTCGGATGACCAGCATCCTCTCCGCAGGTCGAACATGCCCGTCAGCGAAGCGTCGGATGGGTCCGTCAGGCCCCAGACGCCCGTGAGGCGTCCGCGCACGTAGTCCTTCGCCTGGATGCACCATCGCGCGCGGGCCACGGTCCGCGGCTCCTCGTCGCAGAGCCACGCGAGCTTGGCCGCGGTGTAGAACGGCTCCGGCCGGTGCCCGGTGAGGGCCCGCACGCACTGCACGCCCATCTGCCCCGCGAGGCGGCGCGCCTGCTCGCGCGCGCGCAGGTCCGCATGAAGCAGCGCGGGACGCACGGGGCGCCCGGCATCGTCGATGAGGACGGCGCCGTTCATCACGCCGCTGACGCCGACGCAGGCCAGGCGCGCTCCCCGCGCGGCGCACAGACACTGCCGCACCGCTGCGCACACCGCGCGCCACCAGACATCGGGATGCTGCTCGCACCATCCCTCGCGCGGCCGCACAGGCTCATACCGCTGCGACGCTCCGGCAATGAGGCTGCCGTCGAGGCCGTAGAGCGACGACTTCGCCGCTGTCGTTCCCAGATCGATCGCCAGCAGCGCGGCGCTCACGGTGCACCCTCCGCGTCCGTCTGCCGCAGGCCGGGCGCCTCACAGATCAGCGCGACGACGCGCTCGCCCACGCGGGTGGCGATTACCACGACTGAGCGTTCGCCGCGACGCGGCAGCGCGCGCAGGAGTGCCTCGGAGTCGACGGGCGCGGCCCTGCACTTCACCGCTGAGACCCCGGCGTCGAGATGCGCCAGCCGTCGCTGGAGCCGCCGGAGGTGCAGGGGCATTGCGTCGATCAGCCGGAACGCGCGGGCGAAAGGGGTCGCGACCGGTCGATCCATCGTGAGGATGGCCACGCGTGGATCGAGGAGCGCCGCGCCCAGGTCCCCTGCAAGCTCGCGCACGAGGTGCGCCCGGATGACCGCAGGATCCGGCTCGAGGATCCAGTCGGAGGGGCCGCGCACTGGCGGCGTGGCCTCCTCACGCTGTTCCAGCACTGCGCCCTCGGGGAGCACGGCGGCAGAGCGGCGCGCACTCGGCCCGGCAGACCCGTACCACGCGACGGCCTCGCGACACTCCCTGCCTACCGACACGAACTCAACGCGAGCGCCGAGGGCATCAAGCTCCACATCCGGTATGGCCGGAGAGAGCTTCAGGGCGGCCGCCTCGGCGGAAGCAGCAATCTGGTGCATGGCGCTGAGGGGCGGGCTGTAGTCGTCGCCCGACAAGAACCGGCGGGCGCCCAAGCGGCGCGACGGGTCCGCCACCAGGTATGCCTCGCGCAAGCGCAGGTTGGCAACATCGGCTCGCGCCACGGACACGCCGTGCGGAGCCACGAGCGACGCGTTTGCGCGCGCGCACAGGCAGCATGCGAGGTCCGTGTCGAAGGCGAGCACGGAGCCGCGCCGGGCGAGCTCCATCGTGTCGCCGCCGATGCCGCAGCAGAGGTCAGCAACCGTCACCCCCTGCGGAAACCTCGATGCCCTCCACCGGGCGGCGACAGACCCGGATGCCTGCTCGAGGCCTACCGACGTGAAGAGCATGCGGTCCGCAAGCTCGAAGCGTGCGGCGGCCCTGCGGCGCAGTTCGACGAGCGCGAGCGCGGCGCCGGATCGCTCCGCGGCGTGGCGGCGGCGCATGGTCGCGATGCGGTGCAGCAACTCGCCGCCCAGGCGCTCCGCCTCAGCCACGCAGGCGACGCCCTCGGGAGTCTGCAGGAAGCCGAGGCCCCGCGCGTCGAGCATGGAGAGAGCCCCCCCGGAGCGACCCCTGACCGCCTTAGGTTGCGATGCCGCGCGCCATCAGCTCAGCCACGAGGCGCCGGCGCCAAGGAGCCGCTGCAGCGTGCGCTGCAGATCATCGGACGGTTCGACGCGGTCGCGCGCCCTAATCGCACGCACCCCGTCGCCGTACGGCACGTGGAACACCACAGCGGCGTCGCCGGGATACTGCGCGAGGGCGCTCTTGAGGAGCGGCAGCGATGGTCGCAGCTCAGGGCGGAGACGGATGTAGAGCCGCTTCTCGCTTATCTCCGCGTCGTCGCCAGGCGAGAGCCGCGGGCGCTCCACGCGATCGGCCCTCAGCTCGGCGTGACGCTCCGCCACCTCGTCGTCGCGGACGCGCTCCGGAAACACGACCCGCCCCTCGATGACCACGATTGCGTCCTCTGCGAGGTGGCGCCCGTACTCCCGGTAGACCGCCGGGAACACCGTCACCTCAACAGTGTGTCCGCTCAGGTCCTCGAGCGTGAGGCTGGCCATCGGCTCCTTGGTCGCCTTGGTGATCCGCGACTGCAGGCGCGTGATGATGCCGCAGACAGTGGCCGTGTCGCCCTCCCGCATCTCGGCAAGGTCGGCGGCGCCCGCGGACGCCCGATGCTCCAGGACCGGGCGGGCCTTGTCGAGCGGATGCCCGGAAAGGTACATCCCGAGCAGATCGCGCTCCTGCGACAGGCGGTGCGGCAGCGGGTAGTCAGGCATGGCATGCATGGCGACATGTCCCGAGAAGCCCTGCTCGCCGGCGCCGCTCCCGTTGCCGAAGAGACTGACCTGGCCCGTCTGAAGATCGCGCTGGGAGCGGTTTGCGGACTGCAGCGCGCGGTCGAGCGCCTCAACCATGGCTCGACGGCACGGATGCAGCGAGTCGAATGCGCCGCTCTGAATCAGGGTCTCGATGGTGGCGCGGTTCACCACGCTCTGGTGGGCGATCCGGTCACAGAAGTCCGGGAGAGACTGGAAGTCGCCTGTCGCACCACGCGCGGCCAGGACCGACTCGACAGCCCCGCGTCCCACGTTCTTGATGCCCGCCAAGCCGTACCGGATCGCCGTGCCCTCGGCGGCGAAGTCCGCGTCGGAGCGGTTGACGTCCGGGCGGAGCACCTCAATCCCCATCCGGCGGCACTCCTCCTTGCAGGTCGCCATCTTGTCGGGCTTCTGCATGTAGCACGTCATGAGGGCCGCCATGTACTCGACAGGATAGTGCGCCTTGAGGTACGCCGTCTGGTAGGCCACCATGGCGTAGCAGACCGCGTGTGCCTTGTTGAAGGCGTACCCGGCAAACGGCTCGATGAGGCCGAAGATCTCGGTGGCCTTGCGCGCGGACACCCCGTTCCGCCCGGCGCCCTCCACGAAGCGCGAGCGCTCGCGGGCCATTTCGTCAGCCTTCTTCTTGCCCATCGCGCGGCGCAGCACGTCGGCCTGTCCCAGGGTGTAGCCGGCGATGGCCCGCGCGATCTCCATCACCTGGTCCTGGTAGACGATGACGCCGTATGTCTCCTCGAGGATCGGCTGGAGCCGTGGGTGCGGGTACCGGATCGGGTCGAGCCCGTGCTTGGAGCGGATAAAGGTGGGGATGTGCGCCATCGGGCCCGGCCTGTAGAGAGCCACCATCGCCGCGAGATCGCGCACCGAGGTGGGCTTGAGCTGGGTGATGTTGCGCCGCATCCCGGCGCTCTCGAGCTGGAATATGCCCGCCGTCTCGCCTCGCCCGAGGAGGTCGAAGGTGGGGATGTCGTCGAGCGGCAACGAACCCACATCGATGCGTTCGCCGCGCGCCCTCTCGATGTTCTCCAGCGTCCGGCCCAGAATCGAGAGGTTGATCAGCCCCAGGAAGTCCATCTTCAGGAGGCCAATCTGCTCCAGCGCCGACGCTGGATACTGCGAGACGAGGCCGCCGGCCTGGGAGCGCTGCAGCGGCGTGTATTCGGTCAGCGGTTCGCTCGAGATCACCACGCCCGCCGCGTGCACCGACGCGTTGCGGGAGAGCCCCTCCAGCCGCTGGGCGGCATGCACGAGACTGCGGGCGCGCTCGTCGCGCTCCACCGCCTCCCTGAGCTGCGGGCTGTCCGCCATGGCGCGATCGAGCGTCATGTGCGGCGCGTTGGGGACCATGGCGACGAGCTTGTTCACCTCAGCTATCGGATAGGCAAGGGCCCGTCCGACGTCCTTGATGGCTGCTCGGGCGGCGAGCGTGCCGAACGTGACTATCTGGGCGACATGGTCCTCCCCGTAGCGCCGGGTCACGTATTCGATCACCTCGGCGCGCCGGGCATCCTCGAAGTCCATGTCGATGTCCGGCATCTGCACGCGCTCGGGGTTGAGGAACCGCTCGAACGTCAGGCCGTACTCGACGGGGTCGATGTCGGTGATGCCGACGCCGAATGAGGTGAGCGACCCAGCCGCGGAGCCGCGAACGCCGAAGAAGATGCCGCGCTCCCGCGCGAACTGCGCGAAGTCGCGAACGATCAGGAAGTACTGCGCGAAGCCCGTCTGCTCGACGACGCTGAGCTCGTACTCGATGCGCTCGCGGTAGGCGTCGCTGACGCCGGGCATGCGGTCGTTGAGACCGCGCAACGCCAGGTCGCGCAGATGCTCGCCAGGCGTGCGCCCTTCCGGCACCTCCGGCAGGGGCAGCTTCGCGCGCTCAGCCGGATCGGTGTAGTCGAGCCGGAGGTCGCACATCTCCGCGACTCCTAGCGTCTGCTCGAGCGCCTCCGGGTGATCGGGGAAGATGGCCGCCATCTCGGCAGCCGTCTTCATGTAGAACTCCTCAGCGTCGTAGCGCAGCCGGTTCGCTTCGCCATACGTAGCGCCGGTGCCGATGCACAGCAGCACATCGTGCGCGTAGGCGTCGTCACGCCTCAGGTAGTGCACGTCGTTCGTGCAGATCGTCTTCAGGCCCAGCTCGCGGGCGATCTTCAGGAGACCCTCGTTGCACACCCGCTGCTCGGCCAGCGAATGATCCTGGATCTCGATGAAGTAGTTCTCGGCGCCGAAGAGGTCGCGGTAGAACGCGGCGGCGTCGCGGGCGCGCGCATAGTCGCCGGCCTTCAGGGCGACGCACAACTCGCCGCTCAGGCAGGCGCTGGTGGCGACCAGTCCTTCGCTGTGCTGCGTGAGCGCCTCGCGGTCGATGCGGGGCTTGCCATAGAAACCCTCGACGGCCGCGATGGTCGTGAGCTTGAGCAGGTTGCGGTAGCCAGTGCGGTTGCGCGCCAGCAGAACCATGTGGTAGGCCGAGCGGCGGCCATCGGAGGCTGACCTGGCCAGCCGGCTGCCCGGCGCCATGTAAGCCTCCACCCCGACGATTGGCTTGATGCCCGCAGCCCGGCACTTGTGGTAGAAGTCGAAGGCGCCGTACATCGCGCCGTGGTCGGTGAGTGCCAGCGCCGGCATCTCGAGCTCCGCTGCGCGCGTGACCAGGTCCTGAAGGCGCGCAGCGCCGTCGAGAAGCGAAAACTCGGAGTGCGTGTGCAGGTGCACGAAGCCGGGGTCGGGCATCGGCCAGTCGGTCCTCTCGAGGGCGGCCGTCTCGGACGGAGGGCCGTCGCACCACAACATGTGGCCACCTCGGAGCCGAGGGGAGGCACATCTGGTGGCCAGGGCGCCGGTCCATTTTAGCCGCCGCCGGGCGCGAAGTCAACGGCGGCCCGCGCCCGAGACGCCGGGGCGGGCCTACGCAGCGGCTCCTCGCAGGCGCGAGGTGAGCCATGCGACGCCCAGCACGAGGGCCATCACCGCGATGGTCGGCGGGCTCGTCGGGAGGTCCAGCTTCAGCGCGAGCGCGAAACCCGCGACCGTGGAGAAGACCGCCGTCAGTACCGCGACCGCCAGCACGGCGCGCATTCGGCTCGCCACGCAGAGCCCGGTCACCGGTGGCATCACCATGTATGCGAAGACCGCCAGCAGACCGGCATATTGGATGCTTGCGGCGATTGTGAGCCCCAGCGTGAGGTAGAGCAGCAACTCCCACGCGCGCACGCGGAAGCCCTGGGTCGCGGCCATCTCCGGGTCGAACGAGGTGAACAGGAACTGCCGGTGGAAGGCAACGTGCACGGCAAGCACCACGCCCGACAGCACCGCCACGCTGACCAGGTCGCGATCGAGCAACGCCACGATGTTGCCGTCCAGCAGATCCCTCGCCTCCTCGAGGCCCTTAGGGCTCTGAACGATGAAGATGAGCATGAGGGCGGCCGCCACGAGGTACCCGATGCCGATGGCGCTGTCGCGGGGGACCCGCCGGCTGCCGCCATGCTGCGCGTAGAGAAGGACGCCCACGAGCGTGACCACGAGGGAGACCGCGAGCGGGTGATTGCCCGCGAGCGGGAACACGGGGATGAGCAGGAACGCCAGCGACACGCCAGCCCCGGACATCTGTGCGAGCGACACGCCGACAAACACGATGCGCTTGAGCACGACATATAGACCGATGGTGGAGCAGACCACGGCGATGAGCGCCCCCGCCGTGAGGCCGATCTGATTGAGGCGAAGCCCTTCGAGCACTTCCGGCCACGTCATCAGGTGCATCGGGCCGCTCCCTCCATGACATGCTCACGAACCTCGTGCTCCCCGTGAGATCCCCTATCGGGCAGGACGATCCGCCGGTCGCCGAGCATCACGACCTGTACGGGAGCGGCGTAGAGCTCCGAGAGGGTCGGCGCGGAGATCATCTCCGCGACGGATCCGGAGCGCACCCTGCCGTCACCGACAAAGGCGATGTGGTGAGCGTAGTTGACGACGGTGTTCAGCAGGTGACTCACCATGAGAACCGTGATCCCATCGTCGACGTGGAGCCGCTCGATGAGATCCATGGTTGAGCGCTCCGCCGGCAGGTCCATGCCGTTCGTGGGCTCGTCGAACGCGAGCAGCGCCGGCTGGCCCACGAGGGCGCGAGCGATGACGGTCCGCTGCTTCTGGCCGCCCGAGAGGCTGGAATACCGTCGCGAGGCAAGGTCGGCGATGCCGACGTGGTCGAGGCTGTGCATTGCCAGGTCGCGCTCGCGGGGGCCAATCCTCGACCACGGCCGGAGCCGCCGGTATGCGCCCATCAACACGATGTCGAGGACTGTGAGGGGATAGATCGGGTCGATGGAGTCGCGCTGCGGCACATAACCGACATCGCCCGCGGCCGAGCTCCGCACAAGGTCGCCAGATGACGGGCGCAGCAGCCCGAGCATCGTCTTGAGGAGCGTGCTCTTGCCGCTGCCGTTCGGACCGACGATGCCGAGGAAGTCGCCCGCATCAACGCGCAGGCTCACGTCGTGCAGCACGCGGTTCCGTCCGTAACCGGCGCAGACCGCCTTGAGCTCGATGAGAGGGGCCATCCGTCGGGCCTTTCTCCCGGACGCGCCGCGCTGGGCGCGCGGCGCGTCCGAGACGCGAGGAGTCACGTGCGGAGTGCGGCTGCAACCCGACTCACGATCGTGTCGATCAGCTCCACGTAGCTGTCGATACCGGGCTCCCCTTCGACTGCCCCCGGTATGAAGACTGCCCGCGCGCCGGTCTCCCGCTCGACGAAGTCGGGCCAGCGCCGGGCGCGGTAGTTCTCCGTCAGGAGCACCCTCACGCGCTGCTCCCTCATCGTGCGGATAACCTCGGCGATGTGGCCGGGGGATGGCGGCGCGCCCGGCCGCGGCTCGAGGTGCGCTACCTCGCGAAACCCGAACCGCTCCGCGAAGTAGGCCCAGGACCGGTGGAACGCAGCGATGGGAGCGCCGCGGAACGGCGCGAGCTGCGCCCGCCAGCGCTCCATGTTCTGGCGAATCTGCTCACCGAATGCCACGAAACGCTGGTGGTAGTGCGGCTGGTTGCGCGGGTCGACGCGGATGAGGCCGGCAGCGATGTTGCCCGCCGCGATAATGCCGTTCCCCGGGTCATTTAGGTAGTGTGGGTTGCCATAGACGTGGATATGGCCCATCGCCGGGTTGAGCCGACCGGCGGGCACTTCCAGGACGCGAACTCCCCGCGAGGCGTCGACGTACCCCCTCGCGCTTCTCTGGATGCGCGCGTTGCCGCTCCGGGCCAGAACGCTGTCCGCCCACAGGTCCTGGTCCAGGCCGATCCGGACGAAGACCTCGGCGCGCGCAAGTTTGAGCACCATAGAGGGCCGTGGGTCTACAAGGTGCGGATCATCCGTGCCGCGCGCAAGCGACTCGACGCGCACGAGGTCGCCGCCCACGGCGCGAGCGATGTAGGCGAGCGTGTAATCAGTCGTGACGACATTGATCCGGGCATCGGCGTTGGGCGCAGCCCACAGCAGGCTCGCCCCCAAGGCCGTGAGCGCCAGCAAACGGGACATCATGGGTTCACCTCGATCGAAGTCCGATCAGTTGAGCGGGTGCGTGTGCCACCCGGCGCCCCAGACGAACTGGAGGTAGAGCTCGTTGAAGCGCTTGCGCGCCGGCAGAAACACATCCCCTGTGCGGTCGCCGTGCTTGAACTGCAGGCGCACGAGCGAGGCATCGGTGAGCCGGCGCGCCCATATGAGCGACAGAGCCTGCTCGCGACCCTCGATGGGCCACGGGTAGCGCGTGTTGTCAAGGCGAACCGCCCACTCGCGGTACTGGTCGGGTCGCCACGAGAGCAGCGCATAGTGCCCGGATCGCGTGTGGCTGCCAGCGCCCTCCGAACGATCCCTGCGCCGGTGCCAGAAGACCTCGCCCTGGAGCATCAGACGCTGCAGCGGGCGAGGGAAGGACCGCAGGGTGAAGTCGAGCCCGGTCAGCCCGATGTTGTCGCCGTCGGCCGCCCTGCCGAAGCCGTGGTTCACGCCGAGTTCTGCCTCAGCGCCTGCCCAGCCTCTCGCCAGCCAGAGGCGCGCCATCGGGAAGTCGCCCGCTACACCAAGCCCGGGCTCGTAGTGCTGCTCGTAGTGTTCGCCGGACCGAGCCACGCGGCTGGCGCGCATCCGCGAGCGTCGCACCATGAGGCTTTCCTCCGCGTGCGCCTCATCCTCGTGGCCGTGCTCGTGTGCGGACTGCCCGAAGAACCCAACCTCTAGGTTCGCGAAGATGCCCCCGAGGGGAAGCGTGTAGTTGAGCGATGCGCCGTTGCCGATGATTCCGTGATCGCCGGTGAAGGCCATCGAGGCTGCAGGGGCATCGGCGAACGGCCAGGCGTGCGGGTGGATCGGGTTCAGCTTGCCGAAGTTAAGGCGCTTGCGCCCGAGCCACCCTCCCATGCCGCGGGGGCCGAGGTGCGCAAACTCCACGAAGGCCTCTTCTGCCTTCATCTTGAAGCCTTCGTCGGCGGAGCCGCACAGCGTGGCCATGAACCTGACGCCCGGGTAGACCGGCTGTTGGAGCGTTATCTCGAACGCGCCGAGCTGAAGGCGGTTGCGATCCGGGTCGCCCCTCACGCTGAGGAAGCGGCCAACGTTGTTCCCGATGACGGCGATGTCGGGCGTGGTCCACGCCGCCCGAGCGCGAGGTGCCGCCTGGGCATCAGGGACTGGAAGTTCTATCTCGGGCACCGGCGGCTCGTCGGGGTCGGGTAGCGTCACGGCAGGCACAGGGGGCTCGTCACGCGGGACTGCGGGACGGTCTACCCCCTCGAGCTTGTCGATCCGCAGCAACAGCGCGCGGATGAGGCGGTCCTGCTCTTCGAGCTTCCTGCGCAGCTCGGCGACATCGTTCTGGTGCGACGGCCCGGGGGCCTGCTGCGCCCAGACGGGTGTGTGAGCTAGCGCGAGTGCGGCGACAGCCGCCACCGCGCACACGACGGATAAGCGATGCATGTTGCGGTTCTCCGATAGGACATCTTTGGACGACCGCCGCATGGGCGCGCCACGCAGGCGCGGCAGCGGACGCCAGCCACATCGACGAGTGTGCGGGGGTGACGGCAGACGGCCCGGGGGCCTGTCTGGCGGTCCCACACCGGGTGCGCCGCGCAGAGGCGCGGCGACCGCTCTGGCTCGATGGCGTGCTCTACAGGAGAACCGGCGGCGCGCGAGGGGATGGCGCGTGCAGCGCCATGGCGCGCGGAGAAGCGGCAGACGGCCACCACGCGACCACCACGGCGGCGGGAAGGGCAGGGCCGCCGCCTGCAGTGGGCGGCGACGACTTCGCGGTCGCCTGCCAGGCGCAGACGTGGCACGGCGGGTGGTGGGTGCAGGCGGATATCGCCGGCCACGCGTGACGCTCGTGGTGGTGATGGGTCAGCGGCGCTCCGACGCTCAGCCATGAACAGCAGACGAGCGCCAGGAGCGACAGAAAGCGATGACGACCTTGGATCCGCATCGATGCCACTCAGACGGACGGCGACTGCTACACCCCGTCGCTCCACGGACGCGCGCCGCCCGCGGAGACCCTTTGGAAGGCCTCCGTCGCTACGACCCTATCATACACCATAAGATTACGGCCAAGGAAACGCGGGAGTCGGCGTCCGCCAGAAAAGGCTTGGAATCGTCCACAACAGCGCCATGGTGAACTCGCCCAGCACCATTCCCAGGAAGAAGGGCCGCGCGCGCGTGTAGAGCTTCATCCCTCCATAGCGCAGGATGACGATCTTCACCATCCAGGCGACCAGGCAAGGGAACCAGAAGACCATCATCGTCCATGTACCGCACAGGGCGTACCCCAGAGGGTGGATCGGGAACCACAGCAGGCGCGCCCGCAGACTGACGATCCCCAGGGTCACCACGACGCCCACGAGGAAGTTCAGTTGCGCCAGGAAGGGCAGCGGAGGACGCGCGCCGCCGAGCACTGTCGCGGCATCGCTGAACGACCAGACCGGGTTGCCGCGGTACACGTAGGAGTACATCTGCACGGCCCCGATCCTGTAGGGTAGCGAGACGTGCAGGTACCCGGCGACTCCGACAGCCACCACCAGTCCTACAACGATGGGCAGCAGTAGCGAGCGCCGGCGCATCCGGAGCCCGTCCGCCAGCTTCATCGAGTCGAGGAAGCCGGTCAGCAGCAGGCCGCGCTGGTCGCGCATCCACATGGCGTCGAGGAATGCAAGCGCGGTCATGTTGCTGCCCCCGAGCTGGCGCACATCGCCCACCATGCGGTACACGTCAATCGGCCGGAATGAGGTCTCGGTCATCAGCATGCCGGACTCGCTGGTGCTGCGCGCCATCACCAGCGCCACCACGAAGAGCAGAACTGCAAGCTGGAACGCCGCCATCCACCACGACATCCCAAGCAGGAACAGCCACAGGATGGCGACGAGGTAGCAGACCACGAGCGTCCAGACCGCGGAGCGGTACGAGATCATCTCGTTCTCGTCCAGACGCTCGCCGCGCGATCGACCGATCGCGGAACGCCAGACGGCCGCCAGGTGCGGGCGGGCCGACCACAGCATGAAGCCGACCAGCACGAAGTAGCACCCGATGATCTGGTAGCCGATGTACATGCGGCAGCCGTACATCGGCATCACCTCGGGGAAGATGCCGTAGGACGCCGCCACCACGTCCGCCGCGATGGTGAGCAGGAAGAAGAGCCACAGCGAGAACAGCAGATCGGTGGGTAGCAGGTAGAAGAAGCCAATCGCCGCGAAAGACACGAACGCGCGAAAGAAGCCCACAGCGTTCCAGGGCGGCTGTGTCAGCATCTGGTTGAGGTTCACTTCGGTGGTGAACTGGGGCACGGTCGGGTACCACTGGTGCAGCCCGTTGAACGCGAAGATCGCGGCTGGCAGCGCGAACCCGAACCACGTGATGCGGTTCTGCAGGAACGTCGTGCCTTGCCCCGAGCGCACCATCTCGAGCGGCAGCTGCACCAGCGGGAACGCCAGCTTCTCGTTATCCGCCCACTGGCGCCGCAGGATCACGGCGAGGCAGAGGAACGCCATCACCACCGCCGCCACGAACACGCCCCACGCGGCGAGCGGAACGACCCACAGCCGCCACGGGATCGTCTCGCCGGGCCTGAGCCCGTCGAAGAAGCGCGTGGCCACCTCCTGCTTCGGCTCGCCGGAGGGGTCCCACGGGACTGCCCACGCCCGAACGTGCTCGAAGAAGAGCCCCTGCCAGTTGTTGACCTCGGTGGCGTCGTAGTTGGGCACCACGAGCAACGGAATGAGCTTCTGGAGGATCCCCCGCGACGACACCATCGCGGCGATCAGCATCATCACCCACACGATGGCCATGTCGGCGGGCGACAGGCGCAGCCGACCCGAGATGCGCCGCAGGACGACGTGCAAGGCGAGGATCGCGACGAGCATACCGAGGACGACGGGGGGCAGCTGAAGGAAGCCTATCTGGATCCTGCCGACCACCAGCTCGGCGAAGCAGACGAGGAAGCACGTCGCGATGACGCAGACGATGCCCACACACAGGCCAGTTAGCGAAGGCCCCTCGGGCGACTCCCTGCCGGACGGCTGGACTCCGTTCATGGTTGCCGGCAGCGCCGATGGCATAGTCGACGGACAATCTCTGGCGATCGCATGGGTGCGCTCAGCCTGTGCTCTGCATCGCGGCGGCGATGCCGGCTATGCTCAACAGCAAGGCGCCGTGCCACGGGTCACCGGGCGCAGCCACGGAGCCCTCGCGGTCCCATCGGTCCATCAGTGCCACCTGCATGCGGTTGAGCGGCGCCACAACGGGGTTCCGCAGGTCCGCAAAGCGCCGCACCACCTGCTCCGGCGCAACGAGCGACTTCTGCTCCGTCACCTTGAGCACCAGGGCGCAGGTCAGGTCGTACTCGTGCTCGATAAGGGCGTGGAAGCGCTCCCCGAGCTCCGTGGGCCGCACCCTTGCGGCGTAGAGCGCCGCGGTGGGCATGTGAGCCCGCAGCAACTCGAGCTGCGCGTTGTCCACCACCATCTGGAAGAACGGCCACCTCCGGTACATGGCGCGCAGCCGCTCGAGCCCGTCGCTGTCGGCCTCGATGCAGGCCGCCAGGCCGCTGCCTATGCCGAACCAGCCGGGCAGCACATAGCGGCTCTGAACCCATGCGAACACCCAAGGGATGGCGCGCAGGTCATTGAGACCTACGATCCCCCGGTCTGGCCGGAACACCGGCCGCGAGGCGATTGGAAGACGGCTGATGTGGGCGATGGGAGTGGCCTGCGTGTAGAAGGACCAGAAGTCGGGATCCTCGTAGACGAGCGATCGGTACGCCGACCGCGAGGCGGACGCGAGGTCCGCCATGGTCTGCTGCCACACCGGTTCCTCGCGCCTCCTTCGAGCGGGAGCCGCCGCCAACAGCGAGGCGCTGACGATCTGCTCAAGGTGCAGGTGCGCGATGGCCGGCAGGCCGTAACGGAACGCGATGACCTCGCCCTGCTCGGTGAACCGGATGGCGCCGTCGAACGCACCAGGCGGCTGCGAGGCAATCGCCCGGTTTGAGCGCCCGCCTCCGCGCCCCACCGTGCCGCCGCGTCCGTGGAACACTCGCAGATCCACCCGCTGGCGCCTGCAGGTGGCCGCAATGCGTGCCTGCGTATCGTGGAGAGACCAGTTGGCAGCCAGATAACCGCCGTCTTTGCTGCTGTCGGAGTAGCCCAGCATCACTTCCTGCGCCCGGCCGCGCGCGTCCAACTGCGCCCGGTAGGCCCGGTTGGCGAACATAGCTGCCAGAAGCGCGTCGGCATTGCGAAGGTCCTCGATCGTCTCGATGAGCGGCACGATATCGATGTCGCTTTCCAGGCGACGGCCGCCCGCCTCTGTGTCGGCCCAGCGCGCGAGCCCTGCCTCTCGCGCTAGCAGGAGCGCCTCGAGGACGTGGCTCAGCCTGTGCGTCATGCTAACCACGTAGTGCGTGACTGCGCGGGGGGACATACTACGATGGATGGCGCGGACGGTCCGGACCGCATCGATGACCGCACATCCCCGGGGCGCGGCAGACCACTCCGCAGGGGCGAGAGGCCTCGGGCTCAGGATCTCGCGGGTCAGCACACGAACCCGGTCCGACTCCTTGAGCTCCCGGTAGCGCCGGCGGGCGGGCAGCGCGCCGGCCGCCGCCAGCAGCTCCTCGACCGCCAGCTCGTGCTCGCCGCTGTGCTGCCGCACGTCGAGCGCCGCCAGGTGTAGACCGAAGGTGCGCACCTGAACAATGAGGTCGGCGAGGGCGCCCCCGCGCGCCAGCCGCTGCCCGTTGCCAGCGGACAGGCTTCGCTCCACGAGCCGCAGATCCGCCTCGAAGTCGGCGCCGTGGACGTAGCCCGTGCCGTGCGAAGGCCAGCTCTCACTACGCGGGCCCAGGGCACGCACTTCCTCCAGGTGCTCGCGCGCGGCCTGCAGGCGGGCCGCGATGTACGAGAGTTTGGCCACGTAGGGCTCAGCGGGGGCAGAGGGAGGCAGGGGTACCGGGCCGATCGCGGCTCTGTCCTCCTCCAGAGAGCGAAGCAGACTCCTCGAGGGCGGCGCAACCCGTGCGGAGACCGACAGATCGCGCCGCACCACCGCCACCTGCTCCTCGTACAGCCGGAGCATCGTCTCGCGATGCGCGATCGCCGTGCGCCACGTGACCTCCGGCGTGACGTTAGGGTTCCCGTCGCGGTCGCCACCGACCCATGACCGATAGCGGAGGAACGGCGGAATGTCGAACTCCTCGTCGGGCCATGCATCGCGCAGGGCGGACCGCATGTCCTCGTGCAGCCAGGGCACGACGCGCAGGATGGTGTGCTCGAAGAAGTACAGGGCGTTGCGCACCTCATCGTCGACCGTGAGCGCGGCGTGCCGCACCTCCTCGGTCTGCCAGAGCGCAGTTAGCGTGCGACGCAAGTCCTCCTCGCCCGGGGCCTGGCGGCTCAGCGGAGCGTCGGGATCCGGCCAGTGGCACTCGCGTGAGCGAGCCGCCAGGAGGCGAGCCACCGCGTGCAGCTTGTCGAGGACGGCCCGCCGCCGCGCCTCGGTAGGGTGAGCGGTCAGAACCGGGCAGATGTCCGACCGATCGAGCAGCGACTGCATGTCCGCGGCGGACAGCCCGCGTCGTCGAAGCTCCAGCACCGCGCCTTGGACGGTATCGCGGACGGAATCCGCATCAGCAGTGGCGCGTTGCTCGCGGTTGGCGCGCACGATCTGCACCTGCTCCGCCGTATTGAGGAGCTGGAAGAAGAGCGTGTACGCCCGCAGCAGCCCGTGCGTATCGTCCGGGTCGCGGCCCAGTGCCGCGGACGCAGCACCACGCGCCGTCAGAAGATGGCGGGCCGCCACGCGCAGGTTGTCCAGCCCCTGCTCACAGAGCGTCTCGCCGAGGACGCGATTCAGCAGTGCCACGTCGTCGGCGTGTGCGTCCGCCAGGCCGTACTGACGCGGATCCAGTTGCAGGAAGGCACTATGGCTCATAGGGTGACGGCGATCGGGCGCCCGATGGGAAGTGTCAGAGGCAGGGCTCGCCGGAGCGGATGTTCGCCCGAGGCCGTGCGTTGTCCTGCCGGCGCCGAGCGCCGATGGTGAACCGCGAACGGGACGATGGGCATGTACCCGCCCGGGCAGCCCAAGCTCTCACGCGAGCGCTCACGATGACCGGGACCGACTCAAGCCGCCGACCCCGGCGCACGGGCGAACCGCTGCTTCCTCAGATCCTGGCGCCGGGGCTGGACGTCGTGTTCGTGGGCGCCGCACCAAGCCACCGGGCCGCGGCCATCGGCCACTACTACCCGGGCCCGCGCAACCGCTTCTGGTGGCTTCTTCATCGCGCCGGATTCACGCCGAGGCAGCTCGAACCGGAGGAGGATCGCCGCGTCCTAGAGTATGGGATAGGGCTGACCGCCATCTTGCGCGACGTCGCCTCCGGCCAGAACGCGGCACTCCCGCCGCCCACGGATGCCGATCGGGCTGCGCTGCGCTGGGCGCTCGGGGCGGCGGCGCCCCGATGGATCTGTTACAACGGCAAGGACGTCTACCGGATGTGCGAGGGCATTGACGACTGCCCGTGGGGCGAGCAGCGAGCGACCGTTGAGGGGGCGCGCGTCTTCGTGGTTCACAGCTCCAGCGGGCGGGCAGATGCCTGGGGCGCGGACCGACTGATGCTTTACCAGGATCTACGGGCGCGGGTGGCGTCCTGCGTTGATGGCAGCGCCAAGGGCGTGGAAAACAGGTAAAGCGCATACCGATTGGGATGCGTCTATGGAGGGTGTGCAGGGGCGCCGCGCGATCTGCGGCGACTCTTCGGGCAGGAGATGACACAGCGTTACGGATGTGACGACAGGTGGCAACAGCTCATCGCCTACGAGCGAGGCGAGCTGACGCGCGAGCAGAAGGCCGATCTCGAGCGCCACCTCGAAGTGTGCCCGGCGTGCGCCCGTGTGCTGGTGGTGCTCTATGCGGTGGACCGCGGCATGCACGATGGGCCGGCGGAGGCGCCGCCTGCCGAGTTGCGGGATCGCATCCTGGGCGCCACCAGTCGCCGCTCAGGGATCGCGGGGCGCGTCGGCGGAAGGTCGTCGTGGGCTCTGCCTTGGGTAGCAGGCGCGTCGGGCGCCCTCACTGCGCTTGCGCTGTTTGCCGCCATCGGGCCCGGATGGCACGCTGGCGCTCCGGTCACGGAGGCCCCCCGCGTGCGCCCGATGCGGGCCGACGCCGCCACGGCGGCGCCCCGGCCATTGCCTCAGGCCGAAACGGAGCTCCCGGTCACCGTCCGCACTGCCTTCCTGGTCACCCATGCCGCCGCTCCTTCGCCAAGGATCGCCACGCCGGGCCGCATGCCCCCGGCACCCAAGAGCGCGAGCCGCGCTACAACGACGCCCGCACCGCGCGCACCGTCGGTCGTCGCCGAGCCCGCACCGCCGCGACCGCGTACGAGCCGGCCGCCGACACCCTACGAGGCAGAGCACATGCTGGCGGCACTCGCTGGCGCCCTGCGACCGCTGGCGGTCAGTCGGCCGATTGAGACGCAGCAGGGCCCCACGACGACCGTGACCCCGCCGGTCTCAGCGCCCCCTCAGGATACAGTCGCCCCGCCGGCGGCCCACACGTTCCGCCTCGCGGCGGCCCACATGCCTGCGGATCCCAGCGCCGGCGCCTCGCTGGCCGACCTGCGGAGTGCGCTGCGGCGCCACAATGAGCAGGCGCTCTCCTACACGCACTCCCCGGAGCGCTGGGAGCGCGGCGTGGTGTCCGTCGACTTCATCCGATCGCGGTTCTGACGCCGACGGCTCGTTGCCCCTGCCACGCCACTGCGGCGAGCAGCGCGCGGTGAAGGCGCCGGCGCGGCACCCCATCGAACGACCGAGGAGCACTCCCCATGACGCGTCGCGAGCGAGTCCTTGCGGCCCTGCGGTTCGAGCCGACTGACCGTGTGCCTGCCGACCTGGGCGCCATGCGCTCGACGGGCATCAGCGCCTTCGCCTACCCGGGCCTGGTGCAGGAGCTGGGCCTTCCCCCGAGGCGGCCGCGCGTCCACGACACCGCGCAGATGCTGGCGCTCCCGGACATCGACGTGCTCGACGCTCTCGACTGCGACGTGGTCACCATCGACGGCGGCGTCACCAACGCGTTCGATGAGCCCGAGAAGTGGCGCGACTTCGACTTCGGAGGACGCCTCCCAGCTCGCGTGCGAGAGCCCGGCGCCTTCGCGACGCAGCCCGACGGGACCTTGGTGCAGTGGGGCTCATCCCGCATGCCGCCCAGCTCATATGTCTTCAGCGCCGACCACGGCGGCCAGCCAATCCTCGAGCCGGACCAGCCGCTGCCGCTTCTCGACCTGGACCGGTACGCGCGCGACCTGGACCGCCGGCGCCTCACCGACGAGCAGGTGCGGCGCACCGCCGACCTGGCGAGACGGGTGCGCCGGTCAACGGACCGCGCGGTCTTCTTCACGGACTTCTGCGGCGCCGGCATCGGGTGCGGCGGCTACTGCGGCATCGGAATATTCCCGATCCTGTGCAAGCTCGAGCCCCAGTTCGTCCACGATTACCACGGCCTGACCATCGACCTCGCAATCCACAACGTGCGGGCGCTGCTGCCCGAGGTGGCCGGCTGCGTGGACATCGTGATGACGGCCGCCGACGACTGGGGCACGCAGAACACCACCATCGCCTCGCCGACCACCTACCGCGAGCTGTTCAGGCCGTACTACCGGCGGCTGAACGACGAGGTGCACCGCCTGTTGCCGGGCGTGAAGGTCTTCATGCACAACTGCGGGGCGATCTACTGCCTCCTCGACGACATCGTCGAGAGCGGGTTTGACATCGTAAACCCGATCCAGTGGCCAGCGGGGGGCCGCTCATACGCGGAGTGGAAGGACAAGCTGCGCCGGCGCGCCACGATGTGGGGAGGCGGGCTCGATACGCAGCACACCCTTGCCCGAGGCGAGGCAGGCGAGGTCGTGCGCGAAGTGCAGGAGGTCGTGCGCTACTGCCGCATCGATGGCGGCTACGTCTTCAACAACATCCACAACCTGCTGGCCGAGGTGGCGCCGGATCGCGTGGTGGCGATGTACCGCGCCGCGAACACCGCCTGATCCCAAGCCGCATCAGGCGCCTGGTTGCGCGCCAGACTCGTTCTGGCGCCGCAGCAGGCCGTAGACCACGCCGTCCACCAGCGCCTGCCAGGACGCCTCGATCATGTTCGTGGAGACTCCAACAGTGCTCCACACCTGCTCGCCGTCCGCCGAGTCGATGATCGTGCGCACCTTGGCGGCGGTTCCCTCGCGCACGTTCACCACACGGACCTTGAAGTCGGTGAGCTTGATCTGCGCGAGGTCGGGGTAGAACCTCACCAGCGCCTTGCGCAGCGCGAGGTCCAGCGCATGCACCGGGCCATCGCCCTCCGCCACGGTGAGCCGCTCCTCTCCATCGACCCGCAGCTTCACTGTCGCCTCTGTCACGGCCTCGTCGCTGCCTCGCTTCTCCACGATGACGCGGAACCCGACGATGTCGAACAGCTTGCGGTAGGTGCCCACCGCCTGCATCAGGAGCAGCTCGAACGAAGCTTCGGCGCCCTCGAAGGAGTAGCCGTTGTGTTCCATCTCCGAGACGCGCCGCAGGAGGAGCCGCGTCTCGGGCGACTTCTTCGTGAGGTCCACTTTGTGGCCCGCCGCCTTGCTCACGATGGTGCTGCCGCCGGAGAGCTCCGACACGAGCATCCGGCGGGAGTTGCCCACGCTCTCGGGGCTGATATGCTCGTAGGTGGACCGATGCTTGAGCACCGCGTCGACGTGCACGCCCGCCTTGTGCGCGAACGCGCTGCGACCCACGAAGGGCTGGCGCGTGTTTGGCGTCAGGTTCGCCACCTCGTCCACGAACTGGGAGAGCGCGGTCAGGCGCGCCAGCGCCCCGGGAGTAAGGCACTCGAACCCCATCTTGAGCACCAGGTTGGGCGCGATCGAGCATAGGTTGGCGTTGCCGCACCGCTCGCCGTACCCGTTCACCGTGCCCTGCGCGTGGCGCGCTCCCGCGAGCACGCCGGCCAGCGTGTTCGCTACGCCGCAGCCGCCGTCGTTGTGCGCGTGGATGCCGACCGGGCAGCCAAGCTCCCGCACAACCGCGTCCGTGATCGCGCCCACCTGATGTGGCAGGACACCCCCGTTCGTGTCGCAGAGGACGATTACCGACGCCCCGGCATCGCGCGCGGCGCGGACCGTCGCCAGAGCGTACTCGCGCCGATGCAGATAGCCGTCGAAGAAATGCTCTGCGTCGTAGACCACCTCGGGCACCCTGGCGGCCAGGTGCGCCACCGTGTCGCGGATCATCTCCAGATTGGCCTTCAGGCTAATCTTCAGCCCGTGGGTCACATGGAAGTCCCACGACTTGCCGAATATCGTGACCACGGGCGTGCCGGCATCGAGGAGCCGCTGGACGTACGGATCGGTGGCCGCCGTGACATCCGGACGGCGTGTGCTCCCAAACGCAGCGAGGCGCGCGCGGCGGAGCGGCGATGACCTCATGCGCTCGAAGAACTCGATGTCCTTCGGGTTCGACCCGGGCCACCCGCCCTCCACGATGTCGAGCCCGACCTCATCAAGCTTGTGGGCGATGCGCACCTTGTCCTGCAGCGTGAAGTGCACGCCCTCAGCCTGGGCGCCGTCGCGCAGCGTCGTATCGTAGAGCAGCACTCGTTCGGTCATCGCTTCCTTCCACACCGCCCCGCCTGACGTGGCGTAACGCGCCGCCCGCTCAAGCGAACGACCGCGCGTCGCGCGGTCGTTGTCGCGCTTCCTCGCCTGCCCCGACCCGCTAGATGGCCGCCTCCCCGCGCTCGCCGGTCCGGATGCGGATCGCCTCCTCCACCGGCGCCACGAACACCTTGCCGTCGCCGATCTCACCGGTTCGGGCGGCCTCTAGGACCACCTCGATGGCCTCCTCGACGCGGTCGTCGGACACGACGAACTCGAGCTTCACCTTCGGCAGCAGGTTGACCACGTAGGTGTTGCCTCGGTACTTCTCCGTCCGCCCTCGCTGGCGGCCGTAGCCGCGCACGTCGATCACCGTCATCCCCGTGACGCCCACCGACGAGAGGGCCTCCTTGACATCGTCGATCTTCATCGGGCGGATGACGCACTCAACCTTCTTCATGGCACTCCCGTTCGCTCTGGCCACGGCTGCGCAAGACCGGGGCCGGTACGCCCGCGACCACCGTGCTGCCCGGCGCGCCGCGCATCTCCACGGACTGGGCGCCGAT
>DATIKM010000146.1:0-13681 GCA_035477595.1 Chthonomonadales bacterium | reverse complement strand
CGCCAGGAGCCCGGCTACCTCACCCCGGAGGCGGCGGGTTTCCGTCAGTGCGTGCTGATCTACGATCGGCCGGAACGCTCCGCTGACGACCTTCTGCCCTACGTCTCGCGGTGGATCGATGGCGCGCCGCGCGCGTGGAACTTCGACGCGTTCCTCTTTCTGATCCAGGCCTCTCACCGCGGGGTGCGCACCGAGATCGGCGAGACGCAGCGCGAGGACTGGGCGTACCACCTCGACCGCTGGTTCGCGCCCGGCCGCGACCTGGCGGCCCTCGACGAGGCGCTGCACCGCGCGGCAGCCGTTCTCGGGGAGCCGCCCGCGCCGCGCGCCGTGATACTCTCCATCCCCTACCCCCACCCCGCCGTGCGCGACTTCGGCGATGTCGACGGCGACGGTCGCAGCGAGGACCTTTCGACTGCCGCCGGACGCGACGCCGTGCTTCGCTGGTACCTCGGTGAGGCCCGCGCGCGATTCCGCGCGGCTGGCTACCGTCGCCTGCGCCTGTGGGGCTTCTACTGGATGCGCGAGGACGTCCCCGCAACCGAGCAGCATCTTCCGCAGGAGGCCGCGCGGCTCGTCCGCGCCGGCGGCGAACGCTTCCTCTGGATTCCCTGGTTCCGTGCGCCGGGCTACGACCGGTGGCGCGAGATGGGGTTCGACGCAGCGATCCTCCAGCCGAACTACGCCTTCCACTCGTGGCATCACCACGGAACCGTGCGCGCGAACCGGCTCTCCCTCGCAGCCGAGCTGGCCCGGCGCCACGGCATGGGCATCGAGATCGAGGCCGGCTCCGTCGACACGAGCCTGCCGGATCGCCGCGCGTTCGTGCAGTACCTGGCGATGGGCGGGCGGAGCGCGCTCGGCTACCAGCAAGGAGCCAGCGCGCACTTCCTTGGCGTCGACACGGTGGAGCGCCTTGCGCGGTCGGCGGATCCCGCGCTGAGGAACCTGTACGCGCTGCTCTGCGACTACGTGGCGGGCGACGCCGTGACCGACCCCGACATCAGCCTGGAGTGGCGCACCCGACGGCACGGGGGCGTGACGGAGGCGGTCGCTCTGATGCCCGCAGTGGGCGGCGGCGGCGAGCCGGCGGTCCCCGGCCTCCTTGACGTGTTCCTTGATGAGCCGGATCCCCAGCGCGCGTGGCGGGGCCACGTAACCGTGGAAGTGCGGATTGCCGGCTCACGCGCCTGGACCCCGGCGGGCTGGGCGCTTCGCGGCGCGCCGGACGCTTCGGCTGGACGCTGGCAGGTGGTGACCGTACCGGTCGGGAAGGCCGGCGAGGCGCTCCGCGTACGGCTGACAGACGCGCCGGGCTCGCCGCGTCCAACGGTCTCTTCGTACAGCCCCGACTTCTGGGACGTCGGCGCCGCCAACAATCACCTGGCGCGCGGGCGGCCCTATCGGTTCTCCCGAACCGCCCAGGCCGCCTACGGTGACAGCGGGCGCGAGCTTACCGACGGTTCCCTCGCGCCCGGAGGTTTCGGCTCGGGAGAGACGGTGGGCTGGCACGGCCAGCCGGTGGCCGTGCTCTTCGACCTGGGCCGCCCGATGTTGGTCGAGCGCGTGGAGGCCCACTGCTCGGGTGGAGGGTACGCGGCAGTGAACTGGCCCGCATCGGCGGTGGTGACCTTCGCCCGGCATCAGCCGCCGCCCGATGCGCTTGCCGGGCGTGGCGCACT
This sequence comes from Chthonomonadales bacterium, assembly GCA_035477595.1. Taxonomy (GTDB): domain Bacteria; phylum Armatimonadota; class Chthonomonadetes; order Chthonomonadales; family CAJBBX01; genus DATIKM01. Next base: position 11,999 of record DATIKM010000146.1, on the reverse strand, counting down.
GCCCGATGGCTTCGCGTGGTCCGGCGGCAGCCCTGCCGTGGAGACCTTCCGGCGCGGTCCGACCGATCTGGACGGGCGCATCGACTTCCGCCCCGAGCGGCCGTTGCGCGCGCGCTGGGTCAACCTTCTCTTCGCCCCCAACGCTTGGCTCATGCTCTCCGAAGTGCGCATCGTCTCGGGCGGGCGCAACGTGGCCCCCGACGCCACCTACACACTGGCGCCGCTGCCAACCGCGCCCGAGACCGGCGCCGTGCGCTACGCCGACGACGGCCGCAAGCTGACGGACGGGCTCACAGCAGACACCTTCATGCCGGGCCGGCTGGTCGGCTTCCAGCAAGAGACCGATGCCACGGCCACGGTGGACCTCGGCACGGAGATGGAGGTGCGCACGGTGCGCGTGCACGCGCTCGCCGGCGGGCTTTACGGCATCCGCGCACCGGCCGGAGCGACCGTTGAGCTGTCTGCCGACGGTGAACGCTGGTCTCCACCTGTCGAGGCCGAACGGCCCGTTGTGACGGAGGACGGCGCCCGCGCGGAGCAGTACATCCTGGCTGCCGCCCTGCGGCCCGGCTCGCGCGCTCGCCACGTGCGGGTGCAGTTGCGCCGCGCTGGCGGATGGGCGATGCTGAGCGAGATCGAGGTGCGCTGACGCCGCGTCGGTCCGGCGGGGAAGGCAGGCGGATATGGCCGCGAGGGTCGGACTGCTGCCGCTCTATCTGGAGCTCTACGATCGCGCGATGCCGGAGGTGCGGCCCACGGTCGAGGCGTTCGCCAATGCTGTGGCGGGGGCGCTCGCGGACCACGGGCTCGACGTGGCGCCCGCGCCGGTCTGCCGGGTTGCCGACGAGTTCCGGTGCGCCGTCCGCCAGTTCGAGCAGGAGGGCGTCGCCTGTCTGGTTACGCTGCACCTCGCCTATTCGCCGTCTCTTGAGAGCGCCGACGCCATCGCTGGCTCACGGCTGCCCATCATAGCGCTCGACACCACGCCGGACGCCGCGTTCGGGCCGCAGACCGACCCCGCCGCGATCATGGCGAACCACGGTATCCACGGCGTGCAGGACCTCTGCAGCGTCCTGCGCCGCCGGGGAAGGCCCTACGCCGTGGTCGCGGGGCACTGGCGCGCACCCGAGACGCTCGCGCGCGTCGCGGAGTGGGCACGCGCCGCCGAGCTCGCGACCGCTCTGCGCACCGCGCGCGTCGGGCTCATCGGCGAGCCGTTTCGCGGGATGGGCGACTTCGCCGTGACGGAGCGGAGACTGCGGGAGGCGATCGGGATCGACGTGCTTCCGTGTGGTCGCCCCGCCATCGCCGAGTTCCTGCCGGGCCCTGGCGACGCAGAGATCCAGCGCGAGACGACGGCACTGCTGGAGCGTTGCCAAGCATCCGACCTGCCGGATGCTGCGCTCCGCGCCTCCGTCCGGGCAAGCCTGGCAGTCCGTCGGTGGATCGCGCGCGAGCGCCTGGACGCCTTCAGCGTCAACTTCCTCGCGGTGGGGCGCGACTCGGGCCTGCCCACGATGCCATTCCTCGAGACGAGCCTGGCGATGTCGCGCGGCGTCGGCTACGCCGGCGAGGGCGACGTTCTCACCGCCGCCTTCGTCGCCTCCGTGGCGAAGCGCTTCCCGGCCAGCTTCACCGAGATGTTCTGCCCGGACTGGGAGGGCGGGACGGTCTTCCTCAGCCACATGGGAGAAGCCAACCTGGACCTCCTGGAGGGGCGGCCGGCTCTCCTCTGCCGGCCGTTCCCGTGGGCCGACGTGGAGCCGCCGGTCGCGGCCGTCGGTTGCTTCCGAGCCGGCGAAGCGGCGCTGCTCAACCTGGCGCCTGGCCCCGCCGACACGTTCGGGTTCGTCGCAGCGCTCGGCGAGATGGTGGCGCCGGTGGGAGAGGACCGCCTCCGGGAGTGCGTGCGCGGGTGGTTCCGCCCCGCGACGGCACTGCCAGCGTTCCTGGAAGCCTACAGCCTCGCGGGGGGCACACACCATCTGGCGGTGGCCTACGGCAGCGGGGTCATCGAGGAGCTCGAGCGCGCGGCGGCGCTGCTCGGCTGGAGCTTCACGCGCGTCTGACGGCGACGGCCCCGCGCGCGGCTGCGCGGGGCCCCTTGCCGCCTTGCCGCCCAGTCTACCGGCCACCTATCCGGTGGTCGGTCCATAGTACTGGCCGCGCTGCGCCGCGATCTGCTTGCCCTCGGCCAGCAGCGCAGTCCTGTCCGCAGCGCTCAGCGGCCTGAAGGGCCGCACCACGTCCAGCACTCCCTGCACTTCCTCGATGCTGTTGAACCCAATCACCGCGCAGGAGACGCCGGGCAGCCCGAGCGAGTAGCGGATCGCTCTGTTGCGATGCTCGCTGAAGACCGCCTGCGTGCGCCCGTCGTAGCTCCATCGCTTCGTGCCGCCAAGCACCTTCATCGCCATGACGCCGGTGCGGTGCTTCCGCGCGACGGGCAGGACAGCGCTATCGAAGTCGTAGTTGATCCGGTCGGCGAAGTTCAGCACCACCATGGTCAGGTCGATCTCGCCGGTGTCGATCAGCCTGGTGAACCGCGCCGGCCGGCTGTGGCCGCTCACGGCGATGAAGCGGGTGAGTCCGTTACTCCGGGCGGCCTTCAGGCCCGCGAGCCCACCATCGGGCCTGAGGAGCTGCTCCATGTCGAAGTCACCCAGGTTGTGGATGTGGACCGCGTCCACCTGGCCTACCCCCATGCGCTGCAGGCTCTCCTCGAGCTGGCGTTGCACGCCATCGCGGTCCGGCCGGCCTGCGTTGACCTTCGTCGCCAGGAACACGCGCCTGCGGTGCTGTTGAAGAACGCCCTTGAGCTTCGTCTCCGCATTGCCGTAACGGCTGCCGATGCTGCCGTAGTTCGGCGCCACGTCGAGCACGTTGATCCCCTGGTCGATGGCCCAGCCGACGGTCCTCTCCACGAAGTCGGGCGGGGAGTTGTCGCTCCCGAGCGGCGCCAGGCCGAAGCCGATGATGGAGGCACGCCAGCGGGTCCGGCCCAACATACGGCGGGCGAGAGCCGGGGCAGCAGGCTCAGCGGACACGGCAGCGGCGGCGCCTGCTATGCCGCCAGCCGCAACCGCAGCGTCGCGCAGAAAGCGGCGTCGCGAGAGAGACATCGTTCCTCCTCGTGAGGGTCGGTCTGGCGGCTCGGTGCGCCACCTCCACCCCCCCGTTACGTACCGGGCCGCGGCGCCCCATCGTTCCGTGTGGCCAGCTTCACTGTCCCGCCGAGCGGTGCCACAGCCGGATGGCGCAGGAGCCGAGGCGGAGCGCGGTGAACCCATGCGGCAACGGGAGGTGCCGCCATGGCGGACTGGGACCTGGAAGTACAGATCTTCGAGGAGCTCTGCGGACTGCCGCTGCTCGACGCTCACTCCCACCTCGTGGGCGGCAAGCTCGCCGCGCGCGGCCTGCACGACATCCTGCTCTACCACATGGCGGTCAGCGAGCTGTACGCGGCGGGCTGCCCATCCGGGCAGCGCCTGACCCAGTACCCCGGGTGGCCTGACCGCGAGGAGGCGCACCGCAGACTCGCCGAGGCCGTTCCATTCCTGCCGCTCGTGCGGAACACGAGCGTCACGTGGGGCGTCCGGCAGATCCTGAAGGACCTCTACGGCTGGCAGGAGCCCGTCCACGCGGGCAACTGGCGCCAGCTCGACGACCTGGTGCGAGAGCGCGCGGACGACCGCGCGTGGCCGCGCGCCGTCATGCGGCGCACGGGGATCCTTCGTGCTGGCACGGAGTACGCCAGGCGCGAGGGCGGGGCGGACGGCGACGCGCTCTTCTACGCTCTCGAATGGGCCTTCTTCACGCGCTGTCAGTGGGGCGAGTACGACACGGCTCTCTACGAGCTCGAGCGCTGCTGGGGGCGCGAGCCCGAGAGCCCCACGCCCATCGGTCCCGCCGGCCGGCCGCCGGCCGAGCGCACCATCCGCACCGTCGAGGACGTCCACGAAGCGCTCGCCCATTACGTCGACCGCATCCCGGTCCGGGAGATCGTCGCCACGGCCACGCACATCTCGATGGACATCGACCTCTCGCCGGTGACCGAGGGCCAGATGCGCGACGCGCTGGCAAGGCGCTCCGAGGCGGGTCCGCGCGACCGCGACATCTACGCCTCCTACATCCACGAGGCCTACCTGAACGAGCTCGAGCGCCGGGCGTGGCCGCTCGTGTTCCAGTTCAGCTTCGGCGCGGAGCCGTTGCCCCACGAGACGGCAAGCCGCCTCTCCACGCGCGCCGTCGCCCAGCTCGCGGAGACGGTGAGCAGGCACCCCGGCATACGTTTCCAGTGCTTCCTCGCGAGCCGCCATGCGAACCAGGCGCTCTGCACCCTCTGTCGCGAGTTGCCCAACCTGTCGCTCATTGGCTACTGGTGGCATAACTGCAACCCCAGCGCCATGCGGCAGGTGATGGAGGAGCGGCTCGACCTGCTGCCCCTCAACCGGCACGTCGGCTTCATCTCGGACGCCTACTGCGTCGAGTGGGCGTACGCCAAGGCGCAGATCGTCCGGCGCGTGCTGGCCACCGTACTCGCGCGGAAGGTGCTCGAGGGGCAGCACACGCGCGCCGAGGCCATCGACATCGCGGCGGCGAGCTTCTACACGGAGCCCGTACGCCTACTCGGGCTGGACACGGCGACGCACTGAGCGATGCGCCCCGTCCACTGCGTCGGGATCGCGGTGATGGACGCGCTCTCGGGCCCGCTCGCCGCGTACCCGGAGCCCGGCCGCACGCCCCAGGTGGTGACGGAAACGGTGCGACTTCTGCCCGGCGGCGGTGCCGTGAACACTGCCTGCGCGCTCGCGCGCATGGGACTCCCCGCCGCAGTCTTCTCAAAGGCCGGAGCGGACGCGATGGGCCGGCTGCTGAGCCAGGAGATCGCCGCGACCGGAGCGGACGCGTCGGGCCTGCTGCTGGCGGAGGGGGAGGCGACGCCGTTCACCTTCGTGGGCGTGCACCCCGACGGCGAGCGCACCTTCGTCCACACGCCCGGCGCCAACCTGCGCTTCACGCCGGGCGACCTGGACCTCGATCGGCTCCTCAATGCCGACCTGCTGCTCTGGCAGGACCTCTGGGCGCTTCCGGGCCTCGACCGCGAGGCGCCTGCCATTCTTGCCGAGGCCCGCCGGCGCGGGTGCACCACGCTGCTCGACGAGTGCTGGGGCCTCAGCCCGAACCGAGACGTCTGGGAGGCCGCGCTCCCGTACTGCGACCTTGTGCTGCCGAGCGCGAGCGACCTCGCGGCCATCTACCCCGGCGCCTCGCCGCATGAGATCGCGGACCGCGCCCTGGCCGGTGGCGCGCGCGCGGTGTGCCTGAAGCTCGGCGCCCATGGGTGCCTGCTGGCCACCCCCGACGGACGCGAACGGATTCCCGCGCTCCCCGCGCAGGTGGTCGACGTAACCGGCGCTGGCGACTGCTGGGATGCCGGCCTCATCGCCGGGCTGCTGGCGGGCGAGAGCCTGCCCCGCGCGGCGCGGCTGGGCGCGGCATGCGCCGCCTACTGCATCGAGGGCTGGGGCGCCACGACGGGCGTGCCCGTCCTCGCCGCCGTCCGCGAGCGCGCCGGGCTGTAGCGCACCCCCCTCTACTCGCGCACCAGGACGATGCGATCGACCCAGATGCCGCGCACGCCCTGGGCACCCGCCGCGGGCGCCACCCACACGTAGGCCGCCGGCCCGAGAGACACCGGCCCCAGGTCCACCCAGCGGTACTCGCTGCCGAGCAACTCCTCTACCCGCAGATCGCGCTGTGTCAGGCCCCGGTTCGCGGCGGAGTCGTAGACGCCGCAAGACGCCGCCACTCCGCTGGCGGTCTCGTCTGCCTCGACACGCAGCGCCAGCATGACGCGCACCCGCCCGGTCACCTCGTCGGGCGTCTGTGCCTGCACCGCCCACTGGGTGTGGCCGGGCCGGAGGAGCGCGGCTTTCCGGTTCGAGGCAGCGGGGTCGTCCACCAGATCCACCCACGCACCGACATTGTAGAGGCGGAAGTGCGGCTCCTGAAGGTCCACGATGCGCTCAGGCGCCACACCGGCGAGCTGCGGGGGCGGCCCGGCGGGGATGGCGAGCGTGGCGACCCAGCTATCGAGCCAGGGCCCCGCGGGCTGGCCCTCTGCGCGGAAGCCGTTCCCCCACCGCGCGGCAGCGTCACGCAGCGCCTGTACGGCCTCCAGCGGCGTCTGCGGCCCGGAGGGCGTCACGCCTGCGTCGCGCGCCGCCCGCAGCAGGCGCCGGTGCTCCGAGGCCCACAGGTAGTCCAGCGGAAACCGCTCGCGCCGCACGCGCTCTGCGAGCTTCGCGTCACGGGCCACTGCCTGCTCGGCACGCGCGAAGAGCCGGTACCCCTCCAGCACGTCCGAGGGCGTCATGAAGCGGTCGTCGCGCCGCCTAGCGTAGGCGGCTTCCACGAGGCGCAGGTAGGCGCGCAGATGCGGGGCGGCGGCACCGTAGTACCCGCGCAGGAACTCGTCCTCCAGCCGTGTCTGGTCCTCGGAGGGGTCCCACAACAGCCGGGCGACCACCCAGGCGCGCATTCGCACGAAGCAGCTCGAGGCGTTGTAGGCGTCGCCCTGCACGAAGACGCCTACAGCGCGGTTTGCTGCGAAGAGCCGTATGTTGCGAGCATAGACGGGCAGGCAGGGGTTCGGATACCAGTACTCCCCGAACCGCGCAACGTAGGTCCAGATGTAGAGGTTGGGCGCGATGGCCGACCAGGCGCGCAGGTCGTCGACGAACTCGCGGTTACGCGGGTGCTCGAGCGGGAGGCCGTAGTCGGCCTCGATGCTGCACAGCCGGATCACCACGTTGCGCCGCGGTCGCGCGAGGCGGGGCGCCTGGCGCGTGTACTGGTAGGCCAGCGTCTCGACGAGGAAGTTCGGGAACTCCCGCTCGATGCGCTCAGCCACGCGGTTCACAAACCGCACCATGGGCCCGCTCGGCGCACCCTCCTCGCGCTCGACTGCCAGGCACCGCGCGCATTCGCAGCGGCCGAACCAGTCGTTCTGCGATATGGAGATGAAGCCGGCCTCCGGCTCGCGGCGCACCCACTCCAGTGCGCGTCGCGTGAGCTCCTCGGTCATCTGCTCGTTCGTGAGGCAGAGCTGCGCACGGTCAGCGGTCCGCCTTCCGCCGATCTCGCTGAACCACTCCGGGTTCGTCGCAAAGTGCTGCGCCGGGGGGATGAGCTCATAGAAGGTGTGGCACCAGCCGAGGATGCGCATGTGCCCGCCGAGCTCGGGACCCACGCGGGTGAAGTGACCGTTCACGCGGTTGCGGGCGTTCCAGGCGGGCGAGTTGTTGGGCAAGTGGAAGTGCGGCTCGCGGCAGACGATGCGCGGCACGTAGCGAAGCGCGACCCTCGGCAGCGGCAGGACCGCACGCCTCGGGATGGTCTCCGTGACATCGTCCCACCAGCGGGCTCCGGCGTAGCGGTGCAGGAACTCGTACACGGCGTACAGGACGCCCCGCGGCCGTCCGCCGGTCAGGACCAGGTCGGCGCCAGCGGTCCAGAGGACGATCCCGTCGGCACCGAGGTCGCGCAGGGCGCGAGCGGGCACGAGCCGGCGCGCCGCGTTGATCTGGCCCACGAAGATGCGCCGCGACAGGGAGCGCGCCTGGCGCTCCGGCACGATGCGGAGCGTGGCGCCCGTGCCGATCCTGAGGCAGCGCTGAAGCTCGCGGGCGGCGGAGCGCTCGGGCGCTGTGGGCTGGTCGGGCAGCACGATGACGTAGGCGGATCGACCGCCTGACGCGATCGCGGGCTGCCGCGGGGCAGCCAGCGCCGTCCCGGATGCAGCCAGAAAGGCGGTGGCGAGCAGGCACTGCAGGGACATGGCGGCGCACCTCCCGAGGGACAGCAAGGTGGAGAAAGCCGTCACTCCGTCGCCGGGCGCGGCTTCATCCACTCGTCGAACACGGCCTCTATGTTCGCCTTCGGCGCGCCGATTCCCCACTCACACTGCGCGATCACGCCTCCGCGCCCGTGGTCGAGTGCGCGCCGCACGCGCCGCACTGCGTCGCGCACCTCCGCCTCTGAGCCCAGCGGCATGACATGCTGCCGGTCGACCTCGCCCCAGAACGTGATGCGGCCCGCGTAGCGCCGGCCGAGCTCCTCGATGTCCATGCAGAAGAGCTGGCTGTTCACCGCGTCCACGCCGATCTCGATGAGGTCCGGGAAGATATCTTTGATGTGGCCGTCGGAGTGGAAGAAGACGTACTTCCCGTGCTCGTGCAGGATGTCGCAGTAGTCGCGGTACAGTGGCTTGAAGTGGGCTCGCCATGCGTCCGGGCGGATCAACAGGGCGGTCTGAGAGCCCCAGTCGTCCATGAACGAGACGGCGTCGACGGCTGTCTCCGCCCACATGCGCATCTCGCGGCAGGAGAAGTCGTGGAGCATGCCTAGCAGCGAGTCCAGCTCCGGCGTGCCGCACGCGAGGTCGATGAGCGCGTTCTCGGTGCCCCGGAGGAACTGGAGGCGCTCGAAGGGCCGGGTCTCGGTGCCCGCCTTCACAAAGCGCGTCTCCTCGGCGCACCCTCTGTCCACCTGGCTGAAGTCGGCCTCATCCAGCAGCTCGAACGGCGGGCGGTAGCTACGCAGTGCCGACCAGTCCGCGATCGGCGGTTCCTTCACCTCGCCCACGACACCGCGCTCGGCGACGTGCCACACGCTGCCCCAGGCGTCCGTGCTGGCGCCAATCTCAGCCGGGTTGCCGCGGCGCCGCTTCCCAAGCCCGTACCGGGCGCGCGGACCTGCGAAGTCCGACGGCCAGCGCTCCGATACCTCGCGCAGCTCATCGCCCCGATCCATCGGAATGCCCGGGAGCGCCCATAGCTCGCGCGGCGCACGGTCCACCGTGCGGTGTTGTAGCGTGCGGATGACGCGCTCTCGTGGGGTCACGCCCGTCTCCTCTCGTTGGCCAGCGCGGTCAGGACGCGCGCTCTGCTGCCCGCATCGGGCTCCGGGCCCATCGCATCGCGCGAGCGCGCTGGCGTGCGCCGGTCACCACAACCTGCTGCACAGGCACGGCGACTTCGTCGCGATCGCGAACCGACCCGACCTGTGGTTGCCGACTTAGCGTGCGGGCGCGGGCGGCTCGATGTCCTCGCGCAGATAGGCGGGCGGTACAGGCTTGCTGTCGGTCACTTCGGCGATGACGCGCCAGCCGTCCCTCCCGCGATGCAGCAGGAGGAGGCACACGCGGTCGCCGTCCCGCGGCGCGTTCCCGGAGCCGATGAGGAAGGCCACGGAGGCGGTGTCGGCACCCACGAACTCGATGCGCGCCTCGTCGATGACCTCCCGCAGGCGGCGCGCCACGGTGGCCTTCTCCTCCTCGGAGAGCGGCCTTGCCGCCCGGCGGTCCGTCAGCGCGCGGACCAGCGCGCGCGCCTGCGCCTCGGTGCGCGCCGACACGACGCCGTCGCGCACCGCCTGCAGCGGGAAGCGGACGTGGCGGATGTACTGCTCGGCGTCGCCGAGCACGAGCGCGCTGTAGTAGGCGTGCGCCGCTCTCCGCACATCAGCGGGCGCGCCTGCCTCACGACCCGCGGCGAGGGGTGTTGCCAGAACGGCCAGCAGGAGCGCTGTCCCGGCGACGACGATGCAATGACCCTCTCTCAAGCGGTGCCTCCTTCAGGCCCACACTCCGGCGCAGGAGGTCCCGCAGCGCGGGCAGCTCCCCCCGGCGCCCAGCCGGTCTCGAACCACACGGAAGCCCATCCTCTCCACCAGCGCCTGGCCGCACGAGTGGCACCGGGTGGCCGAGCCCTCTGGGTCGGACACGTTGCCCGTGTAGACGTGGCGCAGCCCCTCCCCGATCGCGCGGGAGCGTGCCGCGGTAAGGCTCGCGGCGGGCGTCGGCGGGCGGTCTTGCAGTCGGTGTGCCGGGCGGAACGCAGTGAAATGGACGGGCACGTGCGGCCCCAGCTCGCGCGCCACCCACGCGGCCAGGCGCGCGCAGGCGTCGGGTTCGTCGTTCTCGCCGGAGAGGAGGAGATTCGTCACCTCCACCCACACGGCGGTCTCGCGACGCAGGTGTCGCAGCGTCCCCAGCACGGGCGCGAGCGAGCCGGCGCAGAGCTGGCGGTAGTATCCGTCGTCGAGCGCCTTCAGGTCAACGTTCGCCGCGTCCATAGCGCCGAACAGCGCGTGCCTCGCCTCGCCCTCCACCCATCCGTTGGTGACCGCGACCGTCCGCACCCCGCGCGCCCGGCAGGCTCGCGCCACATCAATGGCGAACTCCGCAAAGACGACCGGTTCGTTGTACGTGAACGCCACGCTCGCACAGCCGGCGCGAACCGCGGCCTCCGCGATGGCCTCCGGGCTGGTCGGCTCCAGCGGAACGGTCGCGCGCGGCCGACTCATGTGCCAGTTCTGGCAGAACCGGCAGGCCAGCGTGCAGCCGCGCGTCCCGAAGCTGAGCGTGCGGGTGCCCGGCAGGAAGTGGTAGAGCGGCTTCTTCTCGATCGGATCGACGCAGAGGCCGCTCGTGCGGCCGTAATCGAGCAGTGCGACACTCTCGCCGCGCCGCATGCGCGCTCCGCACGCGCCGGGCTGACCGTCGCGCAGCCTACAGGCGCGAGGGCACCCGGAGCATTCGAGGCGGCCGTCGGGCAGCGGGCGCGTGAAGCGCGCTTCGCGCAGAGGCATCGGCGCCATAGCGCAGCTACTCCTGCATGGGCGGAGGCGAACATGCACAGTATACGCCGCTCCGTATGGGCGGGAAGCTTCTACCCCGCCCGCTCGGACGCCCTGCTCCTCGTCGTCGAGCACTGCCTGGCGGAGGGCCGGCCGGCCAGCCCGGAGGCCGCGCCGCGCGCCATCGTGGCCCCGCATGCCGGCTACGTCTACTCCGGCGCGGTGGCGGGCTCCGCGTACGCACGGCTGGCGGTGGCGCGCGGGACCGTGCGGACCGTCTGGGTGCTCGGGCCGTGCCACGACACTCTCTGCCCCATGCCGGCCGCGCCCACCCAGGGCGCCTTCGCCGGGCCCCTCGGCGAGGCGCCCGTCGACGGCGAGACGCTGGCAGACCTCGTGCGCGATGGCCTTGCCGAGTGGCACGACGCCGCGCACGCGAGGGAGCACAGCATCGAGGTGCAGCTTCCGTTCGTCCGAATGTCGCTCGGCGAGGTGCGCATCGTCCCGCTCCTGCTGAACGCCTCCCTGCCCGAGGAGGCCGCGGCGCTCATCGAGCGCGCGCTCGATGACCCGGCTGCGGCCGTCGTCGTGTCAACAGACCTGTCCCACGGACTGAGCCCGGAGGCCGCGCGCGAGCGCGACCGATCCACCGCCGGCCGCGTCGAGCGCGGCGAACTGGTGGCCTCCTCGGACGCCTGCGGCGCCTGCGCGCTCAACGGCCTCGCGCTCGCCGCGGCACGGAGGGGCCTCGCGCTCCGCTGCGTGGACCTTCGTCACTCCGGCGACACAGCGGGCATAGGCGACCGCGTGGTAGGATACGGGGCGTTCGCCACGGTGCCCGCCCCTGCTGCCGCCTGAGGAATGCGCGGGGCTACGGGCCGGGCCACGGGTCGCCCGCGATCTCCGCCACCACCAGCCCGCCCGGCCCGACGACGCACTCCACCGCGCCGCGCCGAACCCCGACGCGGCTGCCGGCGGGCCAGGCGGCCAGCGCGCGCGCCGAGCGCACGCGGAAGCGCGGGGTGAGCCGCTCGCGCAGTGCGCAGGCGGGGTCCAGCGCGCACCCCGACCCGAACGGGTCGGCGCGCCGGGCGCCGCGCGGGTTGTAGACCGCCACGACCCACGCGCCGTCCGTCGCCCGGCGGCGCACCTGCAGCGGCGCTCCGGTCTCGGGGGCGAACGGGCACCACCGTCGCGCTTCCTCTACGGCTCGCTGCTCACCGCCTGGCCTAAGCGCAACCACTGCCCGGTACGGCCCCTTCCGGCGGACCGCACCGGTGGTTGGAACCAGGTCGAACGTCTCCGGCGCCACCATGGCCGGCAGCACGGCCGATTCCGCGTCTCCCTGCGCACCG
>DATIKM010000145.1:0-6125 GCA_035477595.1 Chthonomonadales bacterium | reverse complement strand
TCCACCTGACGGTCCGCGGGAGCGGCAAGTCGGCAGTCGCGGATCGGACGGCCGACCGGGCGTGGAGGCTTCTCACGGAGCGGCTCCGGCCCACTTAGGTCTGGCGAGCCCCTGGGGGACGGCGGGGGTGATCACCGGCCCGGGCGGCGTTGTGGTCTCGAGCGCGCTGTTCGATGCGTTCGGCGTGGCTCGGTTCGCGGCGGGCCATGCGGCGACGCCGTGGCGTTTGATGCGGACCGGTGAGGAGGGCCTGGTCTCCTCCGGCGACGGGGAGTACCTGCCGCGGGTGGCGGCGTGGCTGCGGAGGAGGCCGCCCTCCGGGCCAGGCTTCGCCGGACCGATCCGCGCGTGGATTGACCCCGCTCGGACGGACCAGGAGCGGTGCCTGCAGGGCTGTCACCAGCGGGCCACCGAACAGGCTTGGCGGTGCAGAAAGCCGATCAGGGCCGCATTGCAGCGTAGGGGTGGCTCCCACCTTCGTCGATTGCTCGAGCTTTCCGTCCTGCACTGCTTGGCTGGAGTGTATGCGGACTTCATGCAGTGTTACATGGCCTGCAAGACCGAGCATCTGTTCTAGCGACGACGGAGGGGGTGGGGGATGTACTGGCGCCTCGCGGGCACGTTCCTGGTGGCACTGGCTGTCTTCGTGGTGGCCTCCATTCTGCTGAGCGACTTCATGCTTGGGCCGCACATGGACCGCACGTTCGCCTTCATGGACTCTGCCGGCCCAGCGGGCTCAGCAGCGGAGGGTCGATACCTCGCAGAGAACCTTCTGCCGGGGCTTCTCCTCGCAGGGGCGCTCTGTTACGTGATCAGCGCGATGTTGGCGTTCATCGTGTGGGGCTGCAGTTGGTCACTCAGTCGATCGAACCGACGCGCCTGGCTGATCGGCCTCATCGCATTCGCAACACTTGTCCAGGCGCCCGTGCTCGGGATGTCTGTGTTCGGCGGTTCTATGGGAATGACGAGCCTGATTGTGGTGGTAGTGGCGTTGCTGCTGGCGTTTGCCTTTGGGGCGGTACCCGGATTCGTGCTCGGGCAGGCGCTTGCGAACCGTTTCGGGGCCGGCCGAGGCTTGCAGCGAGGTCCCGTGCCGGCTCCGTAGCTCGGGCGTTGGCGGCGCTGTGGTCTCGAGCGCGCTGTACGATGCGTTCGGCGTGGCTCGGTTCGCGGCGGGCCAGTTGCCCGCCACGCCTCCCGGGTAGCGCCCCCGGCGCCCGCGGTTCCTGTTCCTGCTCAGTGGGACTGTCAACGGGTGGCCGTTGTCCGCGTGCGCGCGCCCAGTCCCTGTAGCGCCTCGGCGCGCTTGCTTCGTTGAGGGAGCGACGCGCCGGGGCACTGTGGCACACGGCGCACCTGCCGTTGCCTGTCTGTGCGCAACGCACAGCCAGCCGTCGCACCGCGGCACCTGCCCGGACACTCAGACTCCCCACCGCCAGACGCGCCAGGGCCTCACTCCGGCGCTGCTGCCTCTCGTTGAGCGTGATCGTGTCACGATGCCTGCCTTGTCTGTGCGCAGCGCGCAAGCGCTGGCGGGCTGCGGGCAGAGTCCCTGCGCAGCCGGCCACGGAGCTCATCGCTGAGCAGTTGCACCAGGCCCCGCGCCGATTGACAGGGAGGCCATGCCGCGCTATGATGCCACGATCCCCATCATGCATCCTCCAGCGCGCCGCAACACGAGTGCCGATGGCGAGCAGTGCCAGACACCTCCCGACGATCGAGCAGGCGATCATCCCGGCGGCAGGCCTTGGCACGCGCCTGCGCCCTCTCACGCTCGCGCTCCCGAAAGAGATGCTTCCCCTGGGACGGCTTCCGGTCCTGGAGCACGTTCTTCTGGAGCTGGCGTCATCGGGCATCCGCCGTGCAGCCATCGTCGTGTCCACCCAGAAGCCTGCCATCGAGCGCTACTTCGGCAGGGGCGACCTGCTGGGTGTGCGCCTCGACTACATCGTCCAGCCGGAGATGCGCGGGCTCGCTGACGCGGTCGTGCGCGCCGCGCCGTGGTGCGAGGGGGTTCCTGCCCTGGTCGCGTTCGGCGACACGGTGGTGGAGCAGCCGTTGGAGGGTGCTACTGCGCGCCTGTTGCGGACGTTCCAGGCCGGAGTCTGGGACGCGGCTGTGCTGGCCGAACGGGTGACGCCCGAGCAGACGCGGCGGTACGGCATCCTCGCACCCGCCGCCGCAGAGGTGGATGGCTCTGCACCGTTTGGCGTTGTGGGGGTCGTGGAGAAGCCAGGGCCCGGCGAGGCGCCGAGCTGCTGGGCCGTTGCGGCGCGCTACGTGGTCGGTCCAGCACTGATGAAGGCGCTCCGCGCGGTCCTCCATGGTGCGCGCGGTGAAGTGGGGATCACCGAGGGAGTGCGGCTCCTCCTGGCGTCGGGTGGCAGTGTGGTGGCGCTACCGCTAGTGCGTGGCGAGCGGAGGCTCGACATCGGAGGGTGGGACACGTACCTGGTGGCCGCGGCGCGCTACGCGGCGCGAGACCCTGAGCATGGGGCTGCCGTGCGCGAGGCGGTGCTGGCGGAGAAGGGGGACGCATGAACGGGATCATCATCGCCGGCGGGCTCGGGACGCGACTGCGGCCGTTGACCTATCGCCGGCCCAAACATCTGTTGCCGGTGGCGAACCGCCCGTTCCTCGAGTACCAGGTGGCCATGCTGAAGCGGCACGGCATCGACCGCGTGGTGTTCGCCACGAATTACTTCGCGGAGATGATCGAAGGGCACTTTGGGAACGGCGCTGGCTTTGGCGTCTCAATGCGGTACGCGGTCGAGCGCGAGCTTCTGGGCACGGCGGGAGCGATCCGCAATGCCGCCAGCCTCACCGATGGCGGGCCGGTCGTGGTTCTGAACGGCGATGTGCTGACCGACTTCGACCTCTCTGCACTCATCGCGTTCCACCGGAGCGCCGATGCGCTCGCCACCATCGCCGTCAGGCCGGCTCGGCGTCCTCACGCGTACGGCGCCCTCACCGCGGACTCCAAAGGGCGTGTCACTTCGTGGCATGAGCCGTCGGAGGCCGAGAAGAGAAGGGTCTCCGAGCACCGCGGGCCTCTGGAGGACGCGTCGGACTTCATCAACGCAGGCATCTACGTGTTGGAACCGTCGTTCGTGCGGTCAATTCCGACGGGCCGGCCGGTCTCCATCGAGCGCGAGACCTACCCGGACATGGTCGAGCGGCATGAGCCGGTCTACGCCGTCGAACTGCCCGGCTATTGGATGGACATCGGCAGACCCGAGCAACTGCTAGCCGCCACGCGCGCCGTGCTGAGCGGCGAGGTGCATACGGACGTGCCGTGTGTGCCGATCGATCCGTCCGCATCGGTCGCTGAGGGGGCGGATGTCGACGCCTTCACTGCTGTCGGTCCCAAGGCGTCCGTGGGGACGGGCTCTTGTCTCCGCGGGTGTATAATGTTGGCCGGCGCGTCGGTCGGCAGCCAGTGCTCCCTAGTCGACCTGATCGCCGACGAGGGTGTGCGCATCGAGGACAACGTAACCTCCGCGCCCGGAGTGGTATTGGCGGAGGGCAGTGTGATCCGTCCCGGTTCGCGCCTCTAGGGGCTCCGTGAGGCCGCCATTCAGCCCCATCGCGCGGGGTCCATTTCGGCCCCGAAACGCGGCCAGATCCCGATGTTGGAGGCGGCGCCGTTGAGGGTTGCACTGGCCGACCTGGTTCAGCAGTACGAGTCGATCCGTGTGGACGTGGATGCGGCCATTCGCGACGTACTGACATCCGGAAGGTTCATCCTCGGTCCGGTTGTCTCAGACCTCGAAGAGCGTGTGGCCGCCTTCTGTGGCGCTCGCTACGGCGTCGCCGTGAACTCGGGCACCGATGCCCTCCTTCTGTCGCAGGTGGCGCACGGCATCGGCGCGGGCGACGAGGTGATCACCTCTCCCTTCACCTTCGTGGCCACTGTCGAGGCGATCGCTAACGTGGGCGCCACGCCCGTCTTCGCGGACATCGATCCCCGCACGTTCAACCTGTGCCCGGACAGCGCCGCGGCGCGGGTTACTGAGCGCACGCGCGCCGTCATGCCGGTGGACCTGTTTGGTCAGATGGCTGACCGCACCGCGTTCGCGCGCATGGCCGACCGCCACGGCCTCTGTATGATATGGGACGCTGCCCAGGCGATCGGAGCTCGCTTCGAGGACCTACCGCTGGGGGCGTTTGGAGACAGCACGACGCTCTCGTTCTTCCCTACGAAGAACCTCGGCGCCTACGGGGACGGCGGGCTGGTGCTGACTGACGACGAGGGCGTGCGGGACCGGCTCGTCCGGATTCGGTTCCACGGGAGTGGCGGGGGATACCACTACGAATCCGTCGGCTACTGCAGCCGGCTGGACGCCCTGCAGGCGGCCGTGCTCCGCGTGAAGTTGGGCCACCTGTCCGCGTGGAACGAGGCGCGGCGCAGCCATGCCGCGCTGTACGGCGAGCTCCTGAAGGATTGCGGGGTCTGCTTGCCGTACTCCGATCCGCGCGCTTACCACACGTACCACCAGTACACGCTCCGCCACCCGCGTCGCGATGACCTCAAGAGAGCGCTGTCCGACCACGGCGTGGACTCGGGTGTCTACTACCCAGCGCCTCTGCATGTGCAGAAGGCGTACGCCCACCTCGGGTACCGCGAGGGCGACTTTCCCGAAGCCGAGCGCGCGGCGCGGGAGGTCCTCTCCATTCCCGTGCATCCGGGCATCAGCGAGGAGCAGATCAGCTACGTCGCGGAGATCATCGCGCGCCACGCGTCCTGAGCGCGACCATCGGGCGCCGTCGCGCCACGCACCAGTGAGGAGACCTGATCCATGAAGGCCATGATCCTGGCGGCAGGCATTGGCTCACGGCTGGACCCGTTGACCCGCAATCTGCCCAAGCCGCTCGTGCCGATCGTGAACCGGCCTGTCATGGAGCACATCATGCACCTCCTGCGCAGGCACGGGTTCACCGACGTAATGGTCAACCTGCACTATCTGGGGTCCCAGATCGAGGAGCACTTCGGCGACGGCACGCGCTTCGGGGTCCGGATCACCTACTCCCGTGAGGACGAGCTGTGGGGCGATGCGGGCTCCGTGAAGCGCGTGGAGGAGTTCTTCCGCGACGACACGTTCCTTGTCATCGGAGGCGACGATCTGTCCGACGTGGACCTCACACGTTTGGTCAAGACGCACCGTGACAAGCGGGCCCTCTCCACGATCGCACTCTCGTTGGTCGACGACCCCTCGGAGTACGGCATCGTGCTGATGAACGAGGAGGGGCGCATCACCCGCTTCGTGGAGAAGCCGAAGGGCGAGGTCATCTTCTCGAACACGGCGAACACCGGTCTGTACGTGTTCGAGCCCGAGGTGTTCGACCTGATCCCCCGGAACACGTTCTACCTCTTCGGCAAGAGCTTCTTCCCGCAGATGCTCGAGCAGAAGCGCCCGCTCTACGGGCACCTGACCGCGGCCTACTGGAAGGACGTGGGGAATCTGGAGCTCTACCGGCAGACGCACGTGGACGCGCTTGCCGGGCGATGCGCCATCGAGTTCCCCATGAAGGAGGTCCGGAAGTACGTGTGGATGGCGGACGACGCGGACGTGGACCCGTCGGCGGAGATCGGGTACCCGGTGGTCATCGGTCAGGGATGCAGGATCGAGGCCGACGCCAAGGTGCTGGAGAACAGCGTCATCGGGAACGGGTGCGCCGTCGAGCGCGGCGCGGTGGTCCGCCAGTCGATTCTGTGGGACGGTGCCGTCGTCATGCGCGACACGTGGCTCGAGCGCTGCGTCGTCGGGAGGGGCTGCTCCGTCAAGTCATCGGCTGCGATCTTCGATGGCGTCATCGTCGACCCGATCCGCAAGAACGGCCCCTGAGGGCTTCCGTGCGGGCGCATCAGTCAGCGGTGGGCCGCGCGGTGCGCCCGGACGGCCGCGCATCCCGCGCCGCCAGGCCGGTGTCCACGGCCGTCATCCGGGTGGCGGCCGGTTGCAGGCGACAGGAGCCAAATAGCGTCGCCGCCGGCCGCCCACCCGACGTCATCTTTGTCGACGGGCCTCAGGTCGCGGAGTGGGCGGAGCAGAGCGCCATCAAGCCCCTCGACCAGATGCTGGCCCACAGTGGCGTGCAGAGGGCGGACTGCTTCCCGCGGTGCT
>DATIKM010000144.1:0-85674 GCA_035477595.1 Chthonomonadales bacterium | reverse complement strand
CACCTGCGCCAGGTGCTGACGATAGAAGGTCGGGTCGGTGGTCCGCACGTTGAGCAGATTGGCCGCCATGCGTTCGATCCAGGTCTGGGTGCGCTCGTCGAGCACCACCGCCATGTCGCTGCGCAGTTGGCCGCTCTCGGCAACAGCATTGAGAACCTGGCGGTCCCAGACCTGCCAGCCCTCGCCGAGCTGGCGCGCGAGCATCTCCGCGATCGTGCTGCCGCCCGCGCCATACTCGCGCGAGATCGTGATGACCGGCATGATCGCCGGAGGGACCGGCGTCTGGTCAGGTTTCTGCTCCTTGCGAGCCTTCTCACGCAGAAACCACTCGGTCACCCGACGGTCGGAGAGACGGGCGTCACCCGACAGCCTCATTGCTGGCCTCCGCGCTCGGCGTTGCAGGACAACGAGCGAGCCTCCAAGATTACCCATTGTACAACAGCCGGAGGGTTGCATCAAGGAGTGGGTCCAATGTGCGGTGCGTACTGCCGCACGAGCGACCGAGCGCGGGCCGGCGGCGCGCTCTGAGCGCGCCGGAACATGGCGCGACCGCGCCCAGCCAGGCGCGGCGCGCACGTCAGGAGGTACGACCACGTGACGAGCCAGACGTCATCGCCACTGGCGAGGAGTGAAGCCCTGCCGGGCACCATACTGCTGGGGATCGACGTGGAGACGGCCGACGAGAACGCCGCCGGGTTCGTCGAGCGCGGACTTCCCCTCGTCGATCGACTGGGCGTGCCGGTTACCTGGTACGTCACGGGCAGGACACTCGAGCGGTGGCCGGACCGGTTCCGCCACGCCGACGCACACCCCCTCGTCGACATCCAGTCCCACACCCACGCGCACCTGCTGCTGAAGACGATCCTGACGCGCTTCCCCCCGCACGCCGCTGAGGCTTGCGGGTCGCCGTACCAGATGGTGCGCGGAGCCTCCACAGAGGAGATCGACGCCGACCTCGCGCGCGCCCAGTCGGCCTTCCTGCAGATCCTGGGTCGGCGCGCGGAGGCGTTGACGGGCCCCTGGTGCTACTACCGAGGCCTGGGCGACCGCCCCGACCTTCTGGAGATCGTGCACCGACACGGATTCCGCATACTCCGCACCTTTGGCCGGAACGCAGAGGACTCCCAGCCGGTACCTCTCGAGTGGCAGCCGTTCGCCTATGCCGCGCAGGGCTTCCAGGACATCCTCGAGATACTGGTCCACGACTACCAGGACGACTTCCTGTGGGAGCAGTTCGCGGTGCGGCAACCAGGGGAACGCTACACGGACCACTTGCGGGCGGTGGCGGAGACGGTCGCGGCGCGAGGGCTCGTCTGGTCGATGGCCTCGCACGACCACGGAAGCGCCACCGAAGAGGGGTTTGAGCGGAAGGCGTCGTGGATTCGCGACATCGTGCCCTGCGCGGCCGGGCTCGGCATCCGGTTCCTCACCGCACGCCAGTACGCCGCCGAGCGGGCCGGGCGGGCGCCTGCCCCGCCGTCGACGCCGGCGGGCTGACACCCTCGGCAACTCAGACCATCACCTTGCCGGCGTCGACGATCAGATTCTGCCCCGTGATCGCGCGCGCGCCATCTCCTAGCAGGAAGAGCACGGGTGCGACGATGTCGTCCTCGGTGAGCAGGAACTTCAGCGCCTGCGCCTCGAGCAAGTCGCCCTGATCGCGCTGCGTGACGTGCTCACGGAGCTGCTTCTCGGTCATCACCCAGCCCGGGCTGACCATGTTGGCGCGGATGCCCTCTGCGCCCAGCTCGCGCGCAAGCGACCGCGTGAAGCCCACGATCCCGCTCTTGGCGGCGTTGTAGAGCGAGAAGGGCGCCAGCCCCAGCAGGTAGTTTGTGGACACCACGTTCACGATGGCGCGGCCCCGCCCCGCTCGGAGCGGCTCGAGGAACGCGCGCGTGACGAGGATTACGGAGCGCAGGTTGGCGCCCAACATGCGGTCGATCTCGCCCGGGCTGGCCGCGTCGAACGGGATACGGTCGTCGACCGCCGCGTTGTTCACCAGATAGTCGACGGCCCGGGCCGACCTGGCGACGGTGCGCGCGAACCCCTCCACGCTTGCCGCATCGGCAACGTCGGCCTTCACGAAGTGCGCCCGCGCGCCCAACTCCTCCGCAGCGCTCCGTCCGCGCTCCGCACCGCGTGCACAGAACCATACCTCAGCGCCTGCCGCGACGAATGCGCGACAGAGGGCCAGGCCAATCCCGGCGGAGCCGCCGGTAACGACGACAACGCGCTCCTCGAACTGCCCTTCCATGGGCGCCTCCCGCCCTCCTACGGATGGATGATCACCTTGTTGCGATCCGGAGCGCCCATCGCCTCGACGGCGCCGTGAATGTCTGCAAGCGCGAACCGGTGCGAGATCGCCTGCTCTGGATCGACGAGGCCGCGCTCGATGAGGCGAATCGCCTGTGTCATGGCGAGCGGGCTGGTGCCGAAGCTCGCGTCCATCCTGGCCTCGAGGAAGTGGGTCAGCCCGCCGTCCAGCTCGAACGTCTCGTGCGTCGTGATGCCGAACACGTTCCAGCGTGTGCCGCGCCGCAGCAGGCTCACCATCAGCCGGACGGCCTCGATCGGACCTGCCGCTTCGACGACGAGGTCGGGCCCGTCGGGCAGGATGTCTGCGATGGCCGCGCGTGCGTCGCCCGCCGACGCGTTGACGGTGTGCGTGGCGCCCAGCCGCCGCGCCGTGGCCAGCGCGTACTCGCTTAGGTCTACCGCGACCAGCCGCCCTGCACCGGCCGCCCGGGCCACCATCAGGCAGTAGATGCCAATGCCGCCCGTGCCGATGACCACCACGTCATCGCCCACCTGCATCTCGGACTTGTGGATGACGCCCTTCCACGCCCCGCTCACAGGCTCCGTCTGACACGCCGCATCGAAGCTGATGCACGGCGGCTTCGGGAAGAGCGATGTCTCCGCGACCACTGTGTACTCGGCGAAGCTGCCCAGCCGCGTGTCATCCGGTCCGTCGCCTCCCGTCGTGTACCCGTCGTTGCAGTAGTGGGTGTCGCCCCGCCGGCACGCGACGCAGAAGCCGCAGAAGCCGCTCGGCTGCACGATGACCTCGTCGCCCTCGCGCACCGACCGGACCCCCTGCCCGACCGCAGCGACCACTCCCGCGGGCTCGTGCCCCACGATAGCCGGGAACCGAACGTTGCGCCGTCGGCCAGTGATGGCCTTGTAGTCCGTTGCACAGAACCCGCAGGCGCGGATGCGCACGAGCGCTTCGCCGGGCCCGGGTTCCGGGGTGGGCCACTCCTGCAGCTCCAGCCGTTCGAAATCCGTCAGCACCGCGGCAAGCATGGCATCCCCCAGGGTCGTGGCGTCCAGCGGAGCACCGCCAGCGCGACCGCCATTTCGAAGGTCGGCTGCCTCGATCCTGCCATCAGGCAGGAGGCCGCGCGCGGGTGGCGAACAGGAGTTGCATCGCCGCACCCGGAGGATCGCCATGCTTCTCCCGCTCGTGGCC
The DNA here is from genome assembly GCA_035477595.1 of Chthonomonadales bacterium. Taxonomy (GTDB): domain Bacteria; phylum Armatimonadota; class Chthonomonadetes; order Chthonomonadales; family CAJBBX01; genus DATIKM01. Next base: position 82,202 of record DATIKM010000144.1, on the reverse strand, counting down.
GCCGTCCCCCCGCAGGCCGAACCGCCAGTGAGGGTGGCGATCGTCGCCGACACGAACCTGAGCTCCTATCCGGCGGAGGTGAGCCTCAACTACGGCAGGAGCCGGCGCATCCGCCTCAAGGGCATCGAGATGTGGATGCTGCTCATGCCCGACGCGCAGGCGCTGAGGGGCCGACGGGTCGCCTCCGCCGTGCTGCGGCTGCACACCGCCGGACCCGTCCGGCTGCGCACGCTGGGCATCTCCACCGTCGCCACGCCGTGGTCGGAGGGATCGGGTGCAGGCACCGAATCACGCGACGGGGCAACGTTTCGCTCACCCAACGGCAGCGATGCGCGGTGGTCACCCGAGCGGCCCGGCGACTTCACCGGCGCCGCGTTCACGGCTGCCGGGACGCGCATGGCCTACGCCGACATCCGGGCCGCGGCAGACGGCTGGATCGAGGTCGATGTGCCGGGCGACCTGCTTGAGGAGGTGGCACGCGGCGGCTCGCACGGCCTCGCCGTGACGGACGAGAAAGGGCAGACGCGCGCGAACAACGACGTGCACTCCCGGGAGCAGACCGCGTACGCGCCGCACTTCCTCGTGACCTTCGCTCCCGGCGAGCAAGACGCGCCGCGGAGCGCCGGCCCTGCGAGACCCGCTGCCGCGGCGCCCGTTTCGGCAGGCAGGCTCCCGCGGCCTCCGGCGGGGTGGCTTGCGCCGCCGGGCGGCATGGCGCCCGCCATGGAGACGCGCTCCCTGCGCCTGTGGGCGGTCGAGGACCTGCGCAAAGTGGACCCGATCGACGGCGGCGACATCGGAGCGCCCGGCGGCCAGCGGAAGGCAAGCCCAGTCTGGGACGGCCGGCGCATCCGTCTGCAGTCCGCACAGAACGAGTTCGTAGCCTTTCAGGTCATTGTGGAGCACCGGACCGTGACGCCCGTGACCTTCGGCGTCCGCATGGCGCCGTTCACCGGCCCGGGCGGCGCGCGCCTCGACATGAGTAGGGCGGAGATTGGCCGTGTCTGGTATGTCCGGGATGGGCGATGGAACGGCGAGGTGGTGATCCCGGCGAGCGGCGCGTTCCGGATCCCTGATGAGCGAAACAACATCGAGGGCCAGCGGAACCAGGCGGTGTGGGTAGACCTCTATGTGCCACACGGGACACCGCCCGGCGAGTACACCGGCGCCGTCATCGTGACGACTGAGGGCAGCGCACCCGTGCGCGTACCAGTCGCCCTGCGCGTCCTGCCGGTGCGGCTGCCGGACACGCTCGGCTTCGAGGTCAGCCTCAACGCGTACAGCCCGCCCGGCGACGCGGAGATGGAGCTGAGGTTCCACCGCATGGCGCACGCGCATCGGGCCACGCTGGCCATACTCCCCTACAGCCAGTCGGGCGCCGCCAACCGCGACTACGTGCCCAGGATTGAGGGCGCCGGCGCAGACCTGCGGGTCGCGGACTGGTCGGCGTTCGACGCACGCCACGGGCGCTACTTCGACGGCTCCGCATTCGCCGACATGCCGCGGCGCGGCGTGCCCCTGACGCACGCCTACCTGCCGCTCCACGAGGGATGGCCTGCCTCCATCCGCGAGCACTACGCTTTTCGCGCGTCTACCACCGCGTACCCGGAGTCCGTAGCCGAGCACGCGATGCTGGCGCCGCCGATCGAGCGCGCCTTCAGCGGCGAGTTCGCCGCGGCGTTCCGCTCCGCCAGCGCGGAGTTCGCCCGCCACATCGCGCGGAAGGGATGGAGCCGGACGCGGTTCCACTTCTACCTGAACAACAAGTACTACTTCCGCGACCCGGCCCAGAGCGGGCGCGGGTCCTCGTGGTGGTTGCTTGACGAACCGATGCACCGCGACGATTGGCTCGCGCTGCGATGGTTTGCGGGGCTCTTCCGGGACGCGGTGCGGTCGGCTTCTCCTGGGGGCAGGCCTCTGCCCAACCTTATCTTCCGAGCCGACGTCTCACGTCCGCAGTGGCAGCGCGACTGGCTAGACGACCTGGTGGACCTCATGTGTGTCTCGGGAGCGCTGCTGCACTACAACGACCGTTGCCGCGACATGCAGCGGCGATGGGGCGTTCGGCTCTGGCACTACGCCGAGGCGAACGCCGTCGGCGCTCCGAACGAGCGGGGGGTCACGTGGTGCATTGCCGCGCTCGCTGCCGGGGCGGACGGCGTGGTGCCGTGGAACAGCCTGGGCGGCGACCAGAGCTTCGACCAGCCGACTCCCACGACGCTGCTCTACCCCGGAGAACGGTTCGGCGTGCGCGGTCCGCTTGCCAGCCTGCGGCTGAAGGCGCTGCGCCGCGGCCAGCAGGACGCCGAGTACCTGCTGCTGCTGGCCAGGGCCCGAGGCTGGAGCCGCGAGCGCATGGAGGCCACACTGCGGTCCATGCCTTGGCTGGCGGGCGTGCAGGCGGAGCGCTATGCCGAGGACGCCGGCACGCTGCAGATCGACCCACCCAACCCGCACGCGCTCGCGGAGCTCCGCGCGGCGGTCGCAGCGGAGCTCCTGCGCACGGCGGCGCCGACGCCCAGGGCTACATCCGGTCGGGCGCCGACACCCCAAGGAGCGCGAGCAGGTTCCGGACCACGATCCGGGTCGCGCTGAACAGAGACAGCCGGGCGTCGCGCAGTTCTGCGGGCACCCCCTCCTTGAGCGCGGGGCACTCCTCGTAGAACTGGTGCAGCGCCTGCCCGATCTCCCGCATGAACGCCGTGAGGCGGTGCGGCGCCAGCATCTCGGCGGCCAGCGCGACCTCGTCCGGGAAGTCGGCGAGCTTGCGCAACAGGTCGAGCTCCTTCGGGTGGGTCAGTAGATCGCGCCTTACCTCGGAGGCTGGCGGAGGCGCGACACCCAGTTCCCGCGCGCGTGCCTCGACGCTCCGGCAGCGGGCGTGCGCGTACTGTGCGTAGTAGACCGGGTTCTCGTTGCTTTGCCGCTTCGCCAGCTCCAGGTCGAACGTGGACGTGGTGTCGTAGGAGTTGAGTAGGAAGTAGTAGCGCGCCGCGTCCGCCCCGATCTCCTCCACGAGGTCCGACAGCGGGATGATGTCACCCGCACGCTTCGATCCGCGCACGGGCTCACCGTCGCGCACGAGCATCACCATCTGGGTGAGTATGATCTCGCAGCGGTCGGCGTCGTGGCCAAGGGCGGCAATCCCTGCCTTGAGGCGCGCCACGTAGCCGTGGTGGTCCGCGCCCCAGATGTTGATCAGACGGTTGTACCCGCGCGCGAACTTGCCGGCGTGGTAGGCGGCGTCCGCGGCGACGTACGTCTCGCGCTCGTTGGAGCGGACGAGGACACGGTCCTGGTCGTCGCCCGCAAGCTCCATCGACTTCAGCCAGAGCGCGCCGTCCTTCTCGTAGGCCTGCCCCCGGTCGCGCATCTCTTCGATCGCCTGGCGCACAAGCCCGTCGCGGTAGAGGGCGCTCTCGTAGTACCAGGCGTCGTACACGACGCCGAACGCGAGCAGGTCGCCTCGCTGCTGCTCGACCATCCGCGCAGCCGCGAGGTCGCGGAACGTGCGCGCCCGATCGGACTCGGGCAGATCGGCGTATCGCCTGCCCGCTTCCTGTACGATCGCCTTGGCGATCTCCACAACATACTCGCCGTGGTACCCATCATCCGGCATCTCGGCCGGCTCGCCGAGCTGCTGCAGATAGCGGGCCGCAAGCGACTGGCCCATCAGATCGAGCTGCGTCGAGTTCAGCGCATCGTTCACGTAGAACTCGCGGTCCACCTCGGCGCCGCACGCCGCCAACAGGTTCGCCAGCGAGTCGCCAAGCGCCGCGGCCCTGCCGTTCACCACGCTGATGGGGCCAGTGGGGTTTGCGGACACGAACTCAATGAGCGTGCGCTCTCCCGCGCGCCCGCTCGACCGGCCGTAGCCCTCGCCTTCTGCCTCGATCTGCACAAGCTTGTCGTGGAGCCAGCCCGGCTTCAGGTGGAAGTTGAGGAACCCAGGTCCTGCCACATCGACGCGGTCGATCACGCCCCCCATCAGGTCCATGCGGCGCGCTATGCGCTCCGCGACCTCCAGAGGCGGCAGGCCAGCGCGCCGCGCCAGTGTGAGCGCGACGTTGCTGGCGTAGTCGCCGTGTTCCTTGCTGCGAGGCGGCTCGAACGAGACCTCTATTCCCGCCGATCCGAGCGTCAGTTCGCCTGCGTCATGGGCGGCATCCAGAGCGGCCCGAACGGCGGAAGCGAGTTGGTCGGTAATCACGGTGCACTCCGAACGAGCGATGGATTGGCGCGGCTGTACCCCGAACGCGGCCTACGGGCTGACGCCGAGCAGCGTCTGGCCTGCCCAGACCGCGGCGCTGAGCCCCGCAGCCGCCCCTGCCGCCGTCTGCGGCAATCCGGCCGCCCAGAGACGCCGGATCAGGGTGGGTCGCCGGGCGAACGCCACGCTGTAGCTCTGCTCAAGCTGCTGGCCCGCCGCCACGGCGGCAGCGACCTGTCGCGGGGTCGGCGCGCGCGTGGTGAAGAGCCGCTGCAGCCAGGTGCCCACGCTGCGCCATGTGAACAGAGCCCCGACGGCGCCCAGAAGGGCCCCCTCCATGGCGCCGAGGCCGTCGAGCCCGAGGCCCAGCGCCACCTGCAGCACGCCTGCGAATACCACCGCACCCGCTAGCAGGTTGGTCCCACAGCGCGCATGGACCCGGGGCATGCGGCTCACCACATCGGGACGCAGCGGCTCGCCCCTCTCAAGGGCATGCACGGTCTGATGCTCAGCAGCATGGTACCCCGAGAGCGGGAGCGCCCGCAGCAGGAGGAGGAAGGCCGGCAGGGCCGCGGCCTGTAAGGCGACCCACGCGAGGGCCTCGACGCCCGCCGAAGCCGGACCGGAGTACCAGAGGTCGTAGAGCGGCCAGCCACCAATCTGCTGGAATACGTAGGCAGCCGCGCCGACGATGCCATAGCTGAGCGCGAACAGCAGCCCCAAGGTCGCGCCGCTCAGCAGCAGCGACAGGTCCCCAACGCCGCCTCGGGCCAGGCCTGCGTGCAGGTAGACCCCCCAGGGCGTGGCCATGCCGCCGACCACGACGGGTCGAGGAGGCACGGTCTCCGCCTGCAGCAGGTCCGACCACACTACCGCGCCAAGGAGCCGACCACGCTCGTCCAGCACGAACAGCACCGGGTCCCGCGAAGTGGACAGCGCGGACCGTGCCTCGCCTACCGTGGCGGTGCGCGCCAGAACGACCTCCGGGGAGCGCATTGCCGTGGAGACCGCGGCCCCCACGGCGACCAGCCCGTCCGCCTGACCGAGGAGGGCGCGCAGCTCGGCGGACCCGACCACACCTCTCAGCACCCCGCGAGAGTCGGCCACAGGCGCCAGCTCGGATCCTGTGTGCTTCAGCAGGCTCGCTGCACGCCCGATGCTGTCCTCCGGCGCCAGTGCCGGCGGCTTCCGTAGGAGCACCGCTACTGAATCGACATCATTCAACCGGTCGGCTCCCCGGGTGACGCGCAGCAGGTCGCTGATGCCGCGAGTTCCATTCGCCGCAAGGCCTGTGCTATACTGGGTGGCTGTGCGACCCGGACCCTACCGGGAACAACAACCCGCCATGAGGCTCTGCTGGCTATGAAGATATGCTCCGTCTGCGGCAAGTCGCCCCAGTTCGGTCAGAACATCCGCCACGTTCACTCCGGCCAGTGGGCCCTCCGCGCGCCGCGAACGAAGCGGCGCTGGCTGCCCAACCTGCAGTCGGTGCGGATCACCGTCGGCGGTACCACCCGGCGCGTGCTCGCCTGCACCAAGTGCATGAAGGCCGCGAAGGTCACGCGCGCCGCTTAGCGCGCTCGCGCACTTCGCCACAGCCTCACCGCGTCCGCTCCGGCCGGCCTTGCGCCGGACGCCATTATAGCATCCGACACCTGCGCCCGCAAGCAGCACCGCGCCGGTCCGAGGGCCGGACAGCGGCGACCGTGCGCGGGTAAGCGTGTGCCAGCCAGTGGAGCTACAAGGCGCGTCCTCCGGACCAGTCCGCGGCCCGCGCCACGCGTGACCGCAGCGGCCTGCCCACGCATACCCGCCGAACCTGATCTCCGCCGCTGTCGCCGCCCTCCTCCGGTCCGACCACGCCGCACTCGAGTTGCTTCTGGTGGACGAGAGGTCCCGGGCCCGAGACCGGCGACGCGCTGGCCGACGACCGCGCCGACAGGCGCCTCCGCTCCAAGCGCGACCAAGTGCCGCCAGGAAGCGCCCGTGGTCCTGCGCGTGGGCTTGAATCGGGCCGGCCCCGTTCAGGCCACACCGAGCCAGCGCTGAAGCAGAAACCAGACGCGCTCGATGAACACGCTCATGCGCGTCATGATCGTGTTGCCGAAGAACACCCCGAAGGTCACCATCAGGCAGAGCCGGCCCGTCTGGGCACCTGCGCGCAGCGGCAGGTTCCTCTGATCCGCCGAGAAGAAGAAGTAGGACAGAACGCTCAGGACGATGATGACGAAGAGCGTGTTGTTCACCGGGTTGTTCAGCATCGTCCACTCGCCCGACGGCACGTACGGCGACTTGAACGTTGCGATGAGCTGCGGCAGCTTGTCGTTGATCTCCGCTTTGAACGCCAGCCCTGCACCGGCGCCAATGGTGAGGCCCATCACAATCCGTGCGATCCACACGGTCTTCGGGTGATACAGGCCATACCACATCAGCCCGAGCAGGCCCACCAGTACCTGCAGCGCCAGCAGACCCCACGCACCGTCGCTCCACGCCGACGTCAGCGGCCGCCACCACTTCGGCAGGAGGATGTCCGTCACGGTAGCCGCCACGGCAAAGCCGATGCCCAGCCCCAGCAGCGCGTGCTCGGCGAAGCGGAAGAGTCGGTTCTCGCGATAGAGGAACGAGAAGATCGCGATTGTTGCGAACGCTCCGATCCAGATGACGAGGCCATCGAATGTGAATGGGTTCGCGGGGTTCGGCCGCCAGCCGTTCACGCCCCTGACCTGCGACGCGTCCGGCGCTCATACAGGTACGCGACATTGGCGACCACGATGACCGCGATGATCAGCAGATGGCCGAACGACTGGGCCACGATCACGTCCACTCCGATGCCCGGCCTGCCGACGAGCGTCTCGTACTCGGCGCCACCGCGCGCGCCCACCAGCATGCCGACGATCTGGCGGGAGTCGATGTACGTGTAGAGCATTGTCGAGTTGATGGCGGCCACCCCGAACGCAACACGCGTGCCGTAGACGGCCTGAACGAACTGCACGAACTCCAGGGCCGGGTTGTAGCCGATGCTGATGGCGAGCGGAAAGTCGGTCGCGTCCCGCACATCGCGCAGGAGCGGCACCTGCTTCACTGGCGTCCCGTGGATGTCCTCGCGCATCGTGCCGGCGAAGTCGCGTGCCATCTGCTGAACCCCGAACGCCTGCTGCGCGGCCGGCATCTTGTAGCCGAGGTCCGCCCAATCCGTCCCGTAGGTCCGGCCGTGCCGGCGCGCTGCATCCTCGATGACGCGCTGGTAGAACGGTGGCGACTGAGGGTTCGATGTCCACACCACAAAGGGCTGGCCCCGGCGCATGAGGTGTTCCACGACGGCGTGGAACTGGCCTTCGCACTCGCCGATCGTCCCTGCATCCCAGGTGCTGAGCAGGAGCACGGGCCGGCCGGGAGGAAGCTGTTCGACCGCCTCGAAGACGCCCAGCGTCTCGCGGGTCGGGCGGATGGGCGGGCGTATGTGCACGAACGCCGGCACCGCCACCGCGACCGCGAGGGCGAGGTAGAGCCACCTGTTGTCGATCCGCTGGAGCCGGCTGTACCAGGGCATAGCCCCCTGTTCGACCGGACGCGGCGGGTACCCTTCCCGACGCGCGAGGGCTTGACAGGCTGCAGCGCGATCACCATAATGGTATCGACCAGATGCGCGGAGAGTGCACAATTGCGCGCAGTGCCGTGCCGGTGAGGGCCCCCATGCCGACCGAACGCGAGATGGAGCTAATGAGCCGCGCCGCCGTGCTCTACTACCTTGAGGACGTCACCCAGGCCGAGGTTGCCACGCACCTCGGGCTCTCGCGCGTGAAGGTCGGGCGACTGCTCAAGCGCGCGCGCGCCGAGGGGATCGTGGAGATCCGCGTTCATGCCCCGCCCGCGATCACGGAGCGGCTCGAGCAGGAGGTCGCCCGGCGGTTCGGTTTGCGCCACGCACTGCTCGCGGCTGACCATGGCGACGCGGACGTCCAGCGGGACCTCGTCGCCCAGCGCGTTGCGGACCTGCTCATCCACATCCTGCGAGACCACATGACGGTGGCGGTTGGCATGGGGCGCAACGTAAGCGCGGTCGCGGGCGCCATCCGCGATGCGCCCGCTCGCCGCTGCGCCTTCGTTCCCGCGATAGGCGGCTCCCCAGCCGTGGCGCGCTCTGTCGACCCCGCCGACATCTGCAGGCGCCTCGCAGAGCGGTTCAGCGGCGACGCTCTGGCGCTGTTCGCACCTGCCTACGCGGAGACGCCGCAGGTACGGGAGGCCTTCCTGCTCCACGAGGATGTCCGCAGCGCCTTGGAGCGCGCAGCGTCTGCGGACATAGCGGTCGTCGGTGTCGGCGACGCGGAGGACGGCAGCGCCGTGGTGCGCATGGGGTGCTTCTCCCAGCACGACATGCAGCGCATGCGGCGCTCGGGCGCCGTGGGCGACATCCTCGGGTTCTTCTTCGGCCTTGACGGCAACCCGGTGGCTGAGGGCATGGCCGACCGGGTCATCAGCGTGGGTGCCGAGGCAATGAGCCGCATCGGCTGCACTGTGGCGGTCGTATCCGAAGCAGGCAAGGCGCGCGCGATCCTGGGAGCGCTGCGCACGGGAGTGGTAGACGTGCTCGCCACCAGCGTGGCGAACGCCCGCGAGGTGCTGAACCTCGCTGGCGCCTGCGATGAACACAACAGCAGTTCAGGAGGGGAGTCCGCATGAGTGACCAGCCGCGCTCGCCCGGCAAGGTGATCTGCGCCGGCATTCTCGTCGCCGACATCTTCGTTCCGCCCCTGCCGGAGTTGCCCGCCGCTGGAGCGCTCCTGGCCACAGAGGACTTCATGCTGGAGACGGGCGGCTGCGCCGCCAACGTCGGCGTGGGCCTGGCCAGGCTGGGCGCCGACGCGTCGGTATGCGGGCTTGTGGGCAACGACGTCTTCGCGGACTTCCTGCGGAACAGCCTGGAGGCGCGCGGCCTTGACGTGACCATGGTCCGCCAGATCGAGGACCTCGGCACATCGAAGACCGTCGTGCTCACCGTCAGGGGCGAGGACAGGCGCTTCCTCCACACGTTCGGCGCCAACGCGGCCTTCTCCGCCTCCGACATGCCGGTGGAGCGACTGCATGGCGCACACCTTCTGTATCTCGGCGGATACCTGGTCCTTCCGGGCCTAGAGCCCGACGCGACGGCCGCATCGATGGCCGCCGCGCGTGCGCGGGGCATGAGGACGGTGCTGGACGTGGTGGTGCCCAAAGGGAGCGGCGTCTCGCTGGACGCCCTGGCGCCGGTCCTGCCCCACATCGACGCCTTTCTGCCGAACGACGAGGAGGCGGAGGCGCTCACCGGGTTGCGCGAGCCGCGCGCCCAGGCCGCCAGGTTCCTCGAACTGGGGTGCGGCTCGGTTGTCATCACGCAGGGGAGCCGCGGCACCCTGATGGCCGAGGGCGACAGCGTGTGGGAAGCAGGCGTCTACCCCATCGACTTCGTCGATGGCTCCGGCTCCGGCGATGCCTTCGCGGCCGGCTACATCCTGGGCATGCTCTGCGGCTGGAAGCCCGAGCAGCGCCTGCGCTTCGCCAGTGCGGTGGGCGCCTCCGCCTGCACCAGGCTGGGATGCACCACGGGCGTCTTCACGAGGGAGGAGGCGGACCGCTTCGTGGCCTCCCGTGCGCTCGACGTGCGCGTGTCCACCCTCTGACGCCTGCGAAACCGAGGAGAGACCACGATGCCAAGCCTCTACGGCCGCAGCTACACGCGCCGCGAGCTGGAAGCGCACGTCGGCGACGTCTCGCAGATCGCGTCGGTCACTGCCTGCCGGCTCGCCGACGGGTTCGAGGACGGGGCGCCCGCGGTGGACTTCCGCACCGGAACGGGCTTCGAGTTCACCGTTCTCCCGGGCCGGGGCCTCGATATCTCGCGCGCCTCGCTGGCCGGGCGCTCCCTCGCCTGGCGATCGGCGCAGACGGACCGCCATCCCGCGCACTACGAGCCGGAGGGCCTGGGCTGGCTCCGGAGCTTCGCCGGCGGCCTGCTGGCGACGTGCGGAACGCTGTGGCACGGCGCTCCCTGCGTGGATGGCGCGGAGTCGCTAGGGTTGCACGGACGCATCGGCAACACTCCGGCCACGAACGTGCGCTGGGACGCTGAGTGGCAGGGCGACGACTACGTGCTCTCGGTGGAGGGGCGCCTGCGCGAGGCGGTCGTGTTCGGCGACAACGTCGCGATGAGCCGGCGCATCGAGGCGCGGTTGGGCGAGAGCCGGCTGGTCATCGTGGACACAGTGGAGAACCTCGGCTTCGCGCCGGCGCCCCATATGATGCTCTACCACGTGAACCTCGGCTTCCCGGTGGTCGCCGAGGGGGCGCGCATCGTTGCCCCGAGCGCCGAGGCGCGCCCCCGCGATGCCGATGCCACTGAGGGCGGGGAGCACTGGAACCGGATCGAGGGACCTACGCCCGGCTACCGCGAGAAGTGCTACTTCCACACGATGCGTTCTGCTGCCGACGGAACGGTAACGGCGGCCGTCGTGAACCCGGGCTGCGATGGAGGCCGAGGGCTCGCTGTCTACGTCCGCTACCGGCAGGCCGAGCTCCCGCTCTTTACCGAGTGGAAGATGATGGGACAGGGCGTCTACGTGGTCGGGCTCGAGCCCTGCAACGCCCTGGTGATGGGCCGGCCCGTGGAGCGCGAGGCGGGTCGCCTCCAGATGCTGCAGCCCGGCGAGCGCCGGTGCTACCGCGTGGAGATCGGCGCGGCAGCGGGCCCGGAGGCGCTCGCGGTGGTCGAACGCCTGGCCGAGGGCGTCCGCTGATGCCGCTCGTCCCCATGACGGCGCTGCTCCGCTGCGCGGTGGAGGGCTGCTACGGGATCGGGTACTTCGAGGCGTGGGACCTGCGCTCGCTTGAGGCCGTGCTCGATGCAGCGGAGGCCGAGAGGGCGCCGGTGGTGCTCGGGTTCGGCGCCATGATGGTCGATGGCGCCTGGCTCGAACGGCGCGGCATCGCCATGCTGGGTGCGGCAGGCCGCACGCTCGCGGAGCGGGCGCGGTCGCCTGTCTCTCTCATCTTCAACGAGGCGGAGACGGTCGACCAGGCCTTCGCCGCCCTTGACGCCGGGTTCAACGCCGTGCTCCTGCGCACCGACAACCTCGAACCGCGCGCCGCTCTCAAGGCCACGCGCCGCCTGGTGGAGCGCGCACATGCTGCCGGTGCGTCGGTAGAGGCGGAGGTCGGCCGGCTGCCGGATGACGCACGTCCCGCGCACGCAAGCGAAACAACCGACCCGGATGCCGCGCGCGCGTTCGTCGAGGAAACCGGGATCGACTGCCTCGCCGTCTCTATCGGAAACGTCCACCTCAAGACGGACGGATGGGCCTCCATCGACGCAGCGCTGCTCGAAGCGATCCACCGCGCCGTGCCGCTGCCTCTGGCGGTCCATGGGGGCTCCAGCTTTCCGCCGGACGCCGTGCCGCACGCGGTGCGCCACGGCGTGGCCAAGTTCAACGTGGGCACCGTGCTGAAGGCCGCCTTTCGCGACGCCCTGCTTCGGGAGGCCAGCGCGATGCCACCGGATGCCGACGTGCACGTGACGATCGGGTCCCACACTGCGGGAGACCTCCTCGCCCCCGCCAGTGACGCGTTGCGGGAGCGCGTGCGTGCGCTGATCCGGCTGTACGGAAGCAGCGGCCGCGCCCTCCACGGGGAACCGGATCGATGACCGCCGCCGCGCCTGCCGCCACCGGTACTGCGGTCCTCCTCGACCTCTATCGCTGCATGCTGCTCATCAGGAGGTTCGAGGAGCGCTGCAATGCCCTTTTCCTGCAAGGTCGCATCCCATCGACGCTCCACCTCTACATCGGGCAGGAGGCGGTGGCTGCCGGCGTCTGCTCCGCCTTGCGGGTGGACGACTACGTCACCGGCACGCACCGGCCCCACGGTCACGCGCTTGCGAAGGGCGTCAGCCCGCGGGCGATCATGGCGGAGCTGATGGCCAAGGAGACCGGCTGCTGCAAAGGCCGAGGCGGCTCGATGCACGTCGGAGGCATCGAGGTCGGCATGTTCCCCGCGGTGGCGATCGTGGGCGCCGGCAGCCCGATCGCCGTCGGGGCGGCCCTCTCCGCGAAGATGCGCGGATCGGATCAGGTCTCCGTGAGCTTCTTCGGCGAGGGCGCCACCAACGAGGGCGACTGGCACGAGGCGATGAACATGGCGGCCGTCTGGAAGCTGCCGGTCCTCTTCGTGTGCGAGAACAACCTGTATGGCGCCTCCACGCGGTTCGAGCACGCGTTCTCAGTGCCCAACATCGCGGGCCGCGCCTCGGCCTATGGCATGCCGGGCAGCGAGGTCTACGGCAACGACGTGGAGGCGGTGCGCGCCGCCGCCCTCGATGCGGTCGCGCGCGCGCGGTCGGGAGGCGGGCCCTCGCTCATCGAGTGCCGCACCTACCGGCTCTGCGGCCACTCTCGAAGTGATGCCTGCGCCTACCGGCCCGACGAAGAGGAGGCCGATTGGCGTCGGCGCGACCCGCTGCCTGGCACCGCAGCCCGTCTTAGGGCCGCGCCCCACGACGTAGCGCAGCACCGCCTCGACGCACTGGAGCACGAGGTGGCGGCAGAGGTCGACGACGCCGTTGCCTACGCGGAGGCAAGTCCCTCCCCCGACCCGGCCGAGGTGGCGGCCCACGTCTACTGGGAGGGCGACTGAGTTGGCCGTGCTGACCATCGCCGAGGCCCTCCGAGACGGCATCCGCGAGGAGATGCGGCGCGACCCCACCGTCTTCTGCCTCGGCGAAGACATCGGCGTCGCAGGCGGCTGGGGCGGCGCATTCACGGTCACTCTCGGCCTCGCGGACGAGTTCGGGCACGACCGGGTCCTCGATACCCCCATTTCCGAGAGCGGCTTCTGTGGCGTCGCCATTGGCGCTGCCATGACGGGGATGCGGCCCATCGCGGACGTGCAGTACGGCGACTTCCTCTTCTGTATGATGGACCAGCTCGCGAACCAGGCAGCCAAGATGACCTACATGTCGGGCGGCACGGTGAAGGTGCCCCTCGTGATTCGGGCGCCGGTCGGCTCGACGCGCCGGGGAGCCCAGCACGCCCAGACGTTGGAGGTCTTCTTCACCCACGTACCCGGCCTCAAGGTGGTCGCCCCGAGCACGGCCTACGACGCGAAGGGCCTGCTCAAGGCGGCCGTCCGCGACGACAACCCGGTGCTGATCTTCGAGCACAAGCTCCTGTATGGCAGCAAAGGCGCCCGCTCCGAGAAGGGTGCGGTGATGTCCGCTGGCGAGGTGCCGGACGAGGACTACATTGTTCCCATCGGCGCAGGCGCGATTCGCCGCGAAGGCCGCGACGTGACACTGGTTGGCAAGCTCCTCACCGTCTACCGCGCCATCGAGGCGGCAGAGCGGCTGGCTGCCGACGGCATCGATGCCGAGGTTATCGACCCGCGCAGCCTGGTTCCGCTCGACCGGGCCCTCATCCTGGAGTCGGTGCGCAAGACGGGACGGCTCGTGGTGGTCGAAGAGGACAACCAGATGCATGGCTGGGCCGCCGAGATCGTCGCGTTGGCCGCGGCAGAGGCGTTCTGGTGGCTCGACGCCCCACCCGTGCGCGTCTCGGCGCCGGACGTGCCCCCACCGTTTGCCCCCGTGCTCGAGGCGGAGTACGTGCCGAGCGTCGAGCGGATCCTGGCGGCGGTAAGGGCGCTCTTCTGAGGAGAGGCGATGGCCACGGAAGTCCTGATGCCGCCCCTCGGCACCAACGTAGACACGGCGACCCTGGTCATCTGGTACCGGCGCGAGGGCGATCAGGTCGCGGCGGGCGAGGCGCTCTTCGCCGTTGAGACCGACAAGGCCACCCTCGACGTGGAGGCGCCCGCCACGGGCGTCCTCCGCGCGGTTAGCGTCGCGGCGGGTGAAGAGGCGCCAGCCCTCACACGGATCGCCTGGATCGCGACGGCAGACGAGAACCTCCCGGAGGATGGGACCGAGTGCACCCAGGGCGCCGCACGGCATGCCGCCCAGGCAGATGCTGCATCGGACGCGCAGGAGTCGGCAACCGCAGCCGCCGATCGCCGCTTCGCCTCGCCGCGCGCCAGGCGCGCGGCATCCGAGATGGGGGTCGACCTCCGGGCGGTTGCGGGCACCGGGCCTTCGGGCTCAGTGGTTGAGCGCGATGTGCTGGCGGCGGCGCGCACCCAGGAGCGCGTCCCGCCCGCCACGCCGCTGGCGCGCCGGGTCGCTGCCGACGCCGGCGTCCCGCTGGAGGCCCTCGCCGGGACCGGGCCGGGCGGCCGCATTCAGCGCGGCGACGTCGAACGGGCGCCAGCCCCAGCGCCGGGCGAAGCGGTCGAGTCGGTGCCGGTGACCGGGGTGCGCGCCCACATCGCGGAGCGGCTGGGGCGCAGCTCGCGCGAGACCGCCGCGGTGACCCTCACCGCGGAGGCGGACGCCACCGCGTTCGCGCGGCTCCGGGGAGAGATCGTGGCGGAGGGGCTGCGCGCCAGCTACAACGACCTGTTCCTCCGACTCCTCGCCCGCGCGCTCCGCGAGCATCCCCGGCTGAACGCATCGCTCGTAGGTGACCGCATCGTGGCACTGCGCCGCGTCGATATCGCCCTTGCGGTCGACACGGAGCGAGGCCTCCTTGCACCCGTCCTGCGCGGCGTGGACGACCTGTCGCTCCGGGAGATCGTTAAGCGCTCCGCCGCGCTGGTCGACCGTGCGCGACGTGGCGAGTGCCCACCGGAGGAGCTGAGCGGCGGCACCTTCACCCTCACGAACCTGGGCATGTACGGCATCGACGCGTTCACGCCCATCGTGAACCTTCCCGAATGCGCCATCCTTGGTGTCGGCCGCATCAAGCAGGCGCCCGCAGTGGTGGACGGCCGGATCGAGGTGCGCCACCGCGTCTGGCTCAGCCTGACGTTCGACCATCGCATCGTGGACGGTGGCCCGGCCGCCCGCTTCCTGCAGAGGGTGGTGCAACTCGTCGAAGAGCCGGGCCGCCTGCTGGCCGGCGCACCGGCCGGACCGTGATCGCCGCACCGGCGGCCTGTGCGCCGCGATCACCGGGCACCCATACAGTGCGAGAGGAGTAGCGATGCCGCTCCACGGGCACTGCAGTCCGGCATGACGCATTGACGGAGCCCTGCGATGGGAGGCTGGCGTGACAGACGCGGTGGCGCTCTCCCCCGCGATGGCCGATCGCGGCCATCTTGCCGGTTCTGACACAGGGAGGCGGCAGACGACGACATGAGAGACGCCAGGCAGAGGGTGTGCGAGCTGGCGCTGCACGTCTACGAGCGGCGCGTTGCCGACGCAGCGGGCGGCAACTTCAGCGTGCGCCGCGCGTAGCGCAGGGCCGCCTGCCCGACGCACCGGACCCACCAGAGGGCGGAGGAGGATGACGGTGATGGAGCGATCGGAGGAGATGTCACGCCGCGAGCTGGTGTTGCGCGGGGGCGCTGTGGCGGCGGCCGGGCTAGCGGTGGCACCGGTGGACGTGCGCGGACACGGGCAGGCCGGGCCGCTGCGCCTATACGACCTGACGCCCTCCCTGCACTGGAACCGCGACGACCTCGCGCAGCGGCGTGCCATCTGGGACCACGCGCACTTCGTGGCATCGCTGCAGGGGAACGTCAACCGTACCGCGCCGCGCCTCTACGTCCTGTACGTGGGCGGTGAAGACGGCGCCATCGACCGCGACTGGCTCCGCCGGTTCCGTCAGCCGGGCGAGTGGTGGCACGGGCGGCCCATCGAGCGCATCTGGGACCTCCCCGCACTCGTGAGGACATTCCGGCGCAGCATCAGGGGGCTCGTCGTCTACGACGAGAAGGTGGCGGCGACCTCGAACGTCGCCTCCACCGTTGCCGGAGCGGAGGGGCTGGCCTGCGTGCGGTTCGACCCGGCGCCTGGTTCGCTCTACCGGTGGCTCACGACCGACGCCGACGGCCCGCGCCTGCCAGTCAGGGCGTGGCTGGTGAACCGAGACGGCAGCAGCCTCTTCACGGGCCGCGGCACTGTCCCGGGCACCGACCTGCCGTCGTCCGGCAGCGCCAAGTGCGACGCCTACCTGTGGGCGAAGGTGCGCTACCTGGACACCGGCAGGAGCAATCCGCGCAACCTCGCCTACTACCTTGACGCGTACTGGCTTCGCAGTCCGGGCGGGTACATACCGAACCACACACTGAGCAATCACGACTACTTCATCGCGAACCGGGCCTTCTTCTTCGACCTCTCACCATGGGACGACGATGCGCCGGTGGACGACCCCGACCAGCCGCTGGGCACGGACTTCCGCACGCTGCAGGCCATCCTCCGATCCTGCTGGGAACGCACGCGAGGCGAGCAGATGATCCACGCGGGCGGTTTCCTACCGTGGGACAAGAAGTACACGAACCACCCGGGCGCGGGCGGGAGGCATGAGCCGGTGCCGGGCGAGTGGCGCTACGCCGAGATCCTCTCCTGCTTCAACGCCTACATCGACGCCGACGCGCTCGGCCTCGGCGCGATGGCCAACGCCTCGGCGTTCCAGCACTTCCGGCTGCGGAATCACTACCCGCAGCGCCTGCCCACGGTAGATGACCTGAGGTCCAAGGGCTTCGTGCTGCCGGACGGATCGGTGGCGCCACGGACATTCGTTACCATCTACGTCGGCGACTACGACTCGGCGGCATGGCTCTACCAGACCCTCGGGCGCAACTGGGACGACCCCGCACGCGGCTCCGTGACCCTCGGCTGGGCCTTCAACCCGAACCTGGCGCAGCGCTTTCCGGCCGGCATGGACTACGCCCGCCGCCACGCCTCGCCCCGAGACCACTTCGTGTCCGGCAACTCGGGCGCAGGCTACGTCAATCCCGGCTACCTCGTGCCACCGCGGCGCTGGTCGGGGCTGCCCTCCGGTCTCGCTGCGTGGGAGCGGCACTGCCGCGAGTGGTTCCGCCGCTTCAATCTCTCGCTCGTCGGCTTCGTCATCGACGGCTACGCTCCCCCCATGACCGCGGAGGTGCTGGACGCCTACGCCCGCTTCTCTCCATCGGGCATCATCGGCCAGAAGGTGCCACGCCTCGGCATGCACGGCGACATGCCCATTCTGCGCATGGAACACGACGTCTACTCGGTCGAACAGGCGAAGCAGGTGCTGCTGAGCCGGGCAGGCAGGCGCACTCCCGAGTTCTTCGCCTACCGCAATATCCTCTGGGCGCCAACCTCGCAGAAGCAGTGGGTAGACGCAGTGAGGGCCGATCCGGCCGGCGCAACGGTCGAGTTCGTCGACCCATACACGCTGCTGCTGCTCGTGCGCCAGTTCCACCAGAGCGGGCAGCGGCAGGTACCCCTCCGCGTCGGGCTCTGGGGCGATAGCTCGGGCGCCGAAGTGACTGGGCATAGCCCGTTGGTGCCGGGACACCACATACGCGACCTGTTCGGCGCAGCCCACGGAACCGTCGAGAATGCAACGGTGCTCTTCGAAGACGGACAGCCCGGCGGATTCGTGCACTGGGTTGAGTGGCGCACGCCGGACGCGGTGCTGCTCGCGCGTTTCCGCCTGGCCGCTCGGGGCGACACGCCTGCCAACCCGCGCAACCGTGAGTTCGCGCGTTTCCGGCTTCTCGGGCGAGAGCGGCCCACGGAGCCGTGGCGCACGCTCGACGAGTGGAGCCCTGAGACCTCCTACAGCCGGGGTGACGGCGACCCGCAGCCCGTGGTCCGCGACACCGCGCTCGCGGAGCCCGTCCGTGCGCGCTACTTCCGAGCCGAGTTCACGCAGGCCGAGGGCGTCGCCGGGCCGCGCGTCATCGAGCTGGAGGGCCTGCCTCCGGGCGGCGGCTAGCGGCGCCCCGCCGTATCACACGCTTGCCTTCTCTGGCCGGGCGCGCGGCCGGCGCCAGCGGATCAGGGCCTCAGCTCACTCGTCCAGCAGCGGTGAGCCGCAGCGCGCAACGTGGTTCGCGCGAACCACGTGGCGCAGGTGCGGATGCTTCGCAACGCCCGAGGCAGCCATCCCCTGCTCCCCATGTCATCGAGCCGCGCATCGCTTACACGCGATGACCTCGCGGCGAAAGCTGCACGGTCAGGCCGCCGTCCACGCAGAGAACCTGACCGGTGATGTAGGACGACTGGCCGGACAGCAGGAAGGCCACAGCGGCCGCCACCTCCGATGCAGTGCCCTTGCGCCCGAGAGGAACGAGCGGCTCCAGGCGCGGCTGAGCACCCCGTGCGATCGGCGGAATCGGCCCAGGCGCTACTGCGTTGACCCTGATGCCGTCCGTACCGTAGTCGAACGCCAGGTTGCGGACCATGCAGTCCGTCGCCGCCTTCGAGGCGTCGTAGGGCAGCCCGCCCTGGTGCGAGCGCAGCGCCCCCACCGTGGAGATGAACACCATAGCGCCCGAACGGCGGGGGGCCATGAGCCCGTGCGCCAGGCGAGCCATCACGAAGGATGCCCGCACGTTCGTCGCGAAGGAGCGCTCCCATCCCTCCAGCGTGACGCGGCGGGCGTCCGTCATGTGCATGTCGGCGCCATTCTGAACGATGGCGTGCACTGAGCCCCACCGTTCGACCGCCGCCCGGAACAGCCCCTCGATGTCGGCGTCGCGCGTGAGGTCCATGGGCACGACGGCGCACATGCCGCCATCCGCCTCGATCAGTGCGCG
This sequence comes from Chthonomonadales bacterium, assembly GCA_035477595.1. Classification (GTDB taxonomy): domain Bacteria; phylum Armatimonadota; class Chthonomonadetes; order Chthonomonadales; family CAJBBX01; genus DATIKM01. The sequence goes on along the minus strand of DATIKM010000144.1, from coordinate 63,373 downwards.
TGTCTCGTGTAGGAGCGCCGCGCGCCGCCCACCCAGCACGACGCGCATGCCCTCCAGGGCCAGTCGCACCGCGATGGTACGCCCGATGTTGGTGCCAGCGCCGGTCACGATCGCCACGCCCTCGCGCAGGTCGGCGTAGCACGGTCCGACGGGCTCAGTATAGGCAGGGGGCTCCATGCTCCTCCCGGGGCGCCCGCTCAGGGGCGCACGGCGGTGCCGTCGGGTGTACGCGTCTGAGTCCAGAAGTCGACGGCACTATCGCACGGGTGCTTCGCCGCCGCTGCCTCGTCAAGGTCGACGCCAAAGCCGGGCCGGCCGTTGGGATAGAGGTACCCGCCACGAACGTCGGGCGCGCCGGGGAACACCTCCCGCAGCGGGTCTGCCAGTCCTGGCCACTCCTGAATGCCAAAGTTGGGCAGGGCGAGATCGAGGTGCAGGTTGCACGCATGGCCGACGGGCGACACGTCGCCAGGACCATGCCATGCCGTCCGAATGCCGTGCAGCTCCGCACACGCAGCCACCTTGCGCGCGGGCGTCAGGCCGCCCATCTGGCTGATGTGCATGCGAACGTAGTCGATGAGCCGCCCGTCGATGAGCGGCATCCACTCGCGCGGGTGGTTGAACAGCTCGCCCATCGCGAGCGGTGTGGCGCACTGCGCGCGGATGGACGCGAACCAGTCCAGGTCCTCGGGCGCGAGCGCGTCCTCCAGAAAGAAGAGGCCGTAGGGCTCGAGGCGCTTGGCAAGGAGCACCGCGTCTGGTGGCCGCAGCCGCTCATGGACGTCGTGCAGCAGCTCAATCTCGTCGCCGAGCTCTTCGCGGAGGTGCTCGAAGAGCGCGGGCACGCTGCGCGCGTAGGTCGCGGGGTCGTAGTAGGCCCCGGGCGGCGCCCCGTCGGGCCGGTGCTGTGAGCCTCCGGTTCCGCCATAGCCGCCCATCTGGCAGCGCACGTGCGTTACGCCCTCCGCCATCCAGCGTCGCGCGCTGTCGGCCACCTCGCTCGGGTCTCTGCCGTCTGCATGACGGTAGACCGCGGCGCCCTCGCGGCACTTGCCGCCCAGAAGGTCGTGCACGGGCAGCCCAGCGCGCTTGCCGGCGATGTCCCACAGCGCCATATCCACGCCGGAGAGCGCGTTATTGAGCACAGGCCCGTTGCGCCAGTAAGCATGCACGGAGGCTGTCTGCCAGACATCCTCGATGCGGTCGACCGGCCGTCCCACGAGCAGCGGGCGCAGGTACTCCTCCACGGCGACCTTCACCGCGAGCGGGCGCTGGGTGAAGGTGGCGCACCCCAGACCACGAAGCCCATCCTCGGTCGTCTCGACCACGACGACGACGAGCCGAATGCCCGCTGGCGCCGTCAGCACGACACGGATGTCCCTGATCGCCGTCATAGGACCGCCTCCGGCCCCGGCGCTAAAGTAGGGGGATTGCTCGCGCCTTCGAGGCGCCGCGCACTTCGACGACACGCGCCTGGTGTCCTTCCGCGACACCCCTAACGCGATGCGGGCTCCGAACTCGATGTCGGAGCCCGCTCGAACACCGTGAGGGGCCGCCCTGCGGGCCGGCCCCGCGTTGCGATCTAGCCCACCTCCTGAAGCACCCCCTCCGGCGTCACCGCCCACGCGCGATCATCATAGAGCGCACGTACCGACCGCAGCAGGTCGGCGTAGCGGTCACACGCCAGGCACCGCTCCATCGAAGGCTGCGCTACCTCACACGCGACCGTGCCATACAACGGGCATGTCAGCGTGTCGGCGCGACCCGAATCGCCCGTGGTCATGGTTACACTCCTGCCTGGCGGCCCCCGGCCCGGATCGGGGCGTCGGAATCGATCACCTGGCCTACACGGTGGCCGCACGTAGCATCTGCCTCACTTGTTCACTACCGCGATCGCGCCGCTCGCCGTGCCGCCTTCAGGTGCCAGGAGCTGGAATAGCGCCAATCCGCCGCTGTGGATTCCGTCGCACTGCCGAGGACAGCGAACCCCTGGCGCAGGCAGAGGGGCGCTCCGGCCGCTCCAGGCTCGTGGGTCCGACCGCCCCGTCCTGCCCCCGCGCCTAGACCCGCACTCGCTTCCAACGCCCGTCGCGGAAGAGCAGGACGGTCAGAAGGCCGCCCACCACGGTGGAGATGGCCATGGCGGTCCAGGCGCCGGCTGCCTGCCACCCCAGCACAATGGCCAGCAGGTGCGCCAGCGGAATCCGCAGCCCCCAGAAGATGATCGCCGTAAGCACCGTGGGTCGCATGGTGTCGCCCGCTCCCTGCAACGCTCCGGTCAGAACCATGCCGAGGGCGAGGAAGGGCTCCGAGATGGCCATGATGCGCAGATAGCTGACGGCGACGGGCAGCACCCGTGGGTCGCTCGTGAACAGCCGCGCGAATGGCTCGGCTGCCAGGAAGAACACCGCCCCCATGGCCGACATCGTCAGGACCGCCATCCACGTGGCAGACCACGCGTAGCGTTCCGCTCCCTTCGGGTCCTGCGCGCCCAACCGCTGCCCGACGAGCGCGGACGCAGCAACACTGAACCCGAAGCCCGGCATGAAGGCGATCGACTCGGCAGTCAGGCCGATCGGCAACGCCGCCACGGCATTGGTGCCCTCGCGCGTGGCGGCCAGGATCTTGGTGAAGCCCAGGAGCGACGTGATGCGGAGCAGCGCCGTCACGGCCGCCGGGATGCCGATCCTCAGGATGCGTTTGGCCCAGTCCACACGCAGGACCGTCATCGATAGCGACTCCGAGCCGCGCAGCGGGGAGCGCCGCAGGTAGACCCACATGACGGCGAGCGCGACCACGTGGGACGCCGACAGCGCAATGCCCCCGCCAGCGACGCCCAGGCGCGGGAAGCCCCAGTTCCCGAGCATCAGCGTCCAGTTGCCCACCAGATGCACGGCGTTGGCAGCCAGCATCACCTTGAGCGGCGTCCGCATGTCGCCGAGCCCGCGCAGCGCCGCGCTCATCACGTTCAGCAGGAACATCGGCACCGTGCCGAGCAGAGCCGTGTGCAGGAAGGCGCGGCACGCGCGCTCCGCCTCCGGCGCCAGGTTTATCGCGTCGAGCAGCGCCGCGCTGCCGGCGTAGGCCGCCGCCATGCCCACCGCGCCCGTCACCACGCCGAGGGCGAGGGACTGCCCAGTCGCACGCCGCGCGTCCTGCAACTGCCCCGCGCCGATGAAACGGGCGACGATCGCCGTCGTACCCGTGGTGATCGCCATGGAGACCGACACCAGGAGGAAGAGCACCTGCCCGCCCACGCCCACCGCCGCCAGAGCGTCCCGGCCGAGCCATCCGACGAACATGCGGTCCAGAATGCTGTTGGACGTCATCAGCGAGAAGGTCAGCACTGAAGGCCAGGCGACGCCCCAGACGACGCGGTGGACGTCGCGCGGCGAGGCGCTCGAGGGAAGCATGATGGGCGCGGGATCCGCGGGGGGTGCGGGGGCGCCGGGGCGGTCGGTGGCCATGCCGAGGGCATTCTACCCGACCGCCATCGCGCGAGGCGCAGCCGGTCGGACCGGGCGACCGTTGCCAGCCTGCCGCTTGTGGAAACGGAGAAAGCGACCGCCCGAAGACTCGCGGTCGGGGCCGCCGCCAACGCCTGCCGGAGCTACCGGCGCCGAGCGCGCGGTGGCTGGTTCACTGGGACTCCCCTGCCCCCATCATTCGGTGGGGTCGAAGAGGCCTGGCTGAGCCGCCTCGGCGCCAAGCTGCCAGCGCGCCATGTGGACCCGACCGTCCTCGAGGAAGGTCACTCCCTCGCGCGCCAGAAGCTCGCGCTGGAGCGCCGCGAGCGCCGGGTCGCGCTTCGCGATGGGCAGGCGGCCATCGGCGCCGAGAACCCGGTGCCACGGAACGCCCTCGGGGCAGAACGCCATGATTCGCCCCACCTGGCGTGCCGTGATGCTCACGCTTTCCACCAGATCGGCGAGCTGACCGTAGCTCACCACCGAACCACACGGCACGGAGCGCGCCGCCGCATACACCTGGGCGGCGACGCGCTCCTCGTCCTGCGGAATGCCGGGCTCCCCGGTCAGAAGACGTACGCCTTGCCGGTGCGCGCCGCGGTGTAGCAGCCCTCCAGTAGCTGCGTCAGGTTCCAGCCGTCCTGCAGGCTGATGGTGGTCTCCGCGCCCTCGCAGATCGACGCGAACCACTGGGCCATCGGCGAGGGCGGCCCGACAGGCAGGTCGGAGGGCACCACGACGCCGCGCACGCGGTCCGCGGACAGCTTCTGGCTCTCGATGAGCATGCCTCCCGCGGGCGTCGCCCCGATCGACAGGAACCCCTCGGTGCCGTATATCTCCAGCGGGTTCGGCCCCGACCGGTGCACCCAGGACACGTCGACGATGCCCAACGCCTTGTTCCGGAACTCGATCACCGCCGCCATGTTGTCGTCGATGGGATAGGCGCGGCTCACGTTATTCATCCGCGCCACGACGCTGGCCGGCTCGCCCAGGAACCAGCGCATGATGTCGAGCCGGTGGCAGCCCAGGTCGAAAAAGGCGCCCCCGCCGGCCGCCTCCTCGTCTCCGAACCAGGTGCTGCCGGAGTTGCCTTCGCCGGGCTGGAACCAGCGGTCGAGTGCCGCCATGTGGGCGATGCGCGTCCGCATGACGGTCACGTCGCCCAGCCATCCTTCGTCGAGCGCTCGTCGGGCGAAGAGGATCTCGCGGTTGCATCGCGAGGGCAGCGAGATCATGAAGCGCACGCCCGACTCGCGCACCGCCTGCACCACGCGGTCCGCCTCCGCGATCGTGATGGTGAGGGCCTTCTCCGTGAAGATGTGCTTCCCGGCGCGTGCCGCCGAGATCAGCACCTCCGTGTGCAGGCGGGTGGGGGCGTTGACCACCACCGCGTCGACGTCAGAGCGGGCGAGCAGGGCGTCGAGGTCACCGACAAACGGAACGCCCCGTTTCGCGGCTGCCTGCCTCCCGCGTTCGGGTTCCTCGTCCCAGATGGCTGTCAGCTTCGCCTCCTGGCTCTGTTCGACCTGGTTGGCGTAGCCGTCCGCGTGGACGTGGGCCATCGAGAGCATGGCCACCCCGATCTTCTCGCTCAATGCATGTCCTCCCGGGCCGCTCGTCCGGCGGCCTTCTGGTTCACCTCGGCCGCAGGGGCGTCAGGCGGATGTTTCGGAAGTGGATCTCAGCGCCCTCCGACTGCAGAGCGATCTTGCCGGGAACAACCTCGGCATCCGTCCCCTCGTTGACCAACACGCCGTTCACCCTCAGCGATATACGGCCTCCGTCCACGGTGATCTCGTACTGGTTCCACTCACCGATCGGCCTCTCGTTGTAGCGCGTGGCCCGAATGCGCCTTCCCTCGACACGCTCCGGAGGCGTCGTGAGCCTCGCGCCGTCGATCAGCCAGATGTCGCCGGCGTTGCCGCTCATGAGCTGCGCCTCGACCGACCTGGGCCAGATCTTGTCCTCGCCAACCACGCGCAGCAGCACGCCGCTGTTGCCGGCCTGCCTGGTAACCGGGTTGAAGCGCCACTCCAGCCTCAGGATGAAGTTCGTGTAGTCCCTCACGGTCCGGATGTACCCGATGGGATTGCCTCTGCAGATCAGCACCCTCGCGGCACGGTCCACCGTCCATACGCGGTCGGCCGGGGCGTCGGGCTCGACCAGATAGTGCGTCCATCCAGTGAGGTCGCGGCCGTTGAACAGCGCCACCTCGCGCCCGCGGATTGACGCAGAACCCTCCTGCGCGGGCTCCGCCGCGCCTCCCGCTAGCGTCGCCATCATTGCCATCGCCAGATGCCAGATCGCCATCGTCTGCCTCCCTTCGGTCGCCGGGTCGATCATCCCCGCGTCGGGGCAGGGCCGTGCGGATTGTAACAGCCGCCCCGCGCCCCGTCAACGCGCGGTATACCGCTCCCCGATAGACAGGGGCTCCCTACGGGTCTATAATAGCGCGATCCCGCGCGGACGCTCGCGCGACCCCGGGAAGTGGGTATGGACCTGCACGCCTACCTGCGTGAGCGCCGTAACATGCTGGAGGCCGCCATCGATCGAGCGTTGCCCCCCGCTGGCGATCTCCCGCAGCGGCTCCATGGAGCGATCCGCTACAGTGTGATGGCGCCCGGAAAGCGCCTGCGGCCGATCCTCGTGATGGCCTCCGCGGAGGCGGTCGGTGGCACGCCGGAGGCGGTGCTGCCCACGGCATGCGCCCTCGAGTGCATCCATGCCTTCTCGCTTATCCACGACGACCTGCCGTGCATGGACGACGATGACACGCGCCGCGGCCGGCCCACGAGCCACAAGGTCTTTGGCGAGGCGATTGCGCTCCTCGCGGGCGACGCGCTCTTCGCGCTCGCCTTCGAGCTGGTCGCGAGCAACGCCGCCGCCGTAGCGCCGGACCGCGTCGTGGCAGCCGTCGGCCAGGTCGCCCGCGCATCTGGGACGTTGGGCATGGTCGGTGGCCAGGTGATGGACATCGAGTCCGAGGGCTGCACCACCACGGGCGAGTGGCTCCAGCAGATCCATGCTCGCAAGACGGGCGCGCTGCTGACCGCCTCGTCGGTCGTTGGAGCGCTGCTTGCGGGCGGCGACGAAGACCAGATTGAGTGCCTGCGAAGGTACGGATCGCACGTGGGGCTCGCGTTCCAGATCGCGGACGACATTCTGGACGTCGTGGGCGACGAGGGGAAGATCGGTAAGCCCGTGGGGAGCGACCAGAAGCAGGACAAAGCGACCTACCCGAAGGCGTTCGGACTCCAACGCTCGCTCGAGATGGCTCGCGACGAGGCGGCGGATGCCGTTGCCGCCATCGAACCGCTGGGCCCGCCCGCCGAGCCGCTGCGCGCCATAGCGCACTACATCGTCGAACGCGACCTGTAGCCCCATACCGCGGGCTCACACACAGGCGTCCATGTTCTTGCGGACGCAGATCGAGGCGGATCATTGAAGCTGATCGACGGGATGCCGCGCCTCATCCAGGCCGGAATGGGCGCCCATATTTCGTGCGCGCGCCTCGCCAACATCACCTCGCGACTGGGTGCGCTCGGAGTGGTCTCCGGCGTGGGCCTGCGTCACATCGTAGGTGAGCAGGTGCGCGCCGGTGACGCGGATGCGATCGACCTCGCCAGTAGGTTCCCCATCAAGCGCTATGTGGAGGACCTCCTCTCCTACGCGCCGGGTGGGTCACGGCACCGGCAGCCAATCCCGATCGACCATCCGGACCCGCAGCGTGCCGCTTTCCCGCGCCGGCTCAGCACGATCTGCGCCTATGTGGAGGTGATGCGCGCCCGCAAGGGGCACCGCGGCAAGGTCGGCATCAACGTGATGTGGAAGTGCGCGCTCACCGTGCTGCCCACGATCTACGGGGCCGCTCTCGCCGGCGCGGACGCCCTCCTCTGCGGGGCCGGCGTGCCCATGGAACTGCCAGACATCCTGCGCCGCGTCCAGACCAGCAAGGACATGGAGTACCGGCCGCTCACCGGCACGGGCACCAATGTTCGGCTGGAGATTGCTCAAGATGACGCTGCCAGGGTCTTCAGCGAGGTGCCGCTGCCGCGGGCAATCCCCATACTCTCGAACTTCGCGTTCCCCAAGCGAATGCTTGACGTGTGGGAGCGGGAGCAGGAAGGCCAGCGCCCGTTCGCCTTCGTGCTCGAGAACCACGCCGCGGGCGGCCACAACGCTCCGCCGCGAGATCGCGCGGGCTTCACGGAGCGCGACAACATCGACCGGTACTTCGACAAGGTGGTGGCCCTCGGCGTTCCGGTCTATGTGGCTGGCGCATTCGCCACGGGCGGCACCCGTGAGGACCTGCTGCACTGGATCGGGCGTGGCGCCTACGGCATCCAGGTCGGGTCGCGTTTCGCCCTCTGCGCCGACTCCGGCCTCAGCCCGGCTCTCAGGGACGCCGTGATCGTCGCCAACCGGGAAGGCGGCGCGCGCATCGCCACCGACCTCGGCGTTTCTCCCACCGGGTACCCGTTCAAGACCGTTGCCGTGCCAGGATCCCTGACTGATCCGGCGGTCTATGGCGCGCGGAAGCGCATCTGCAATCGCGGCTACCTGCTGCAGTCGCTGTTCGCGACCCTGCCCGACGGCACGATCGTCGAGCGCTATGTATGTCCCGCAATGCCGGAGGAGCAATACGTAAGGCTCGGGGGTGACGCCGCCGACACGGTGAACCGCGTCTGCCTCTGCAATGCCCTCCTCAGCACGGCAGGCATCGGCGGCGACGGCGAGATGCCGATGGTGACACTCGGCGAGGCCGGGTCTTCGGTGACGTCGCTGCTCACCGCGCGCCAGGTGATGGAGGACATCCTGACGCCGGAGGCAGTCGCGGCCGCCGAGAGGGACCTTGCGCCGTGATACCGTACCCGGCCGCAGTCGCGTTGGCGACGGCCCTGCCGCTCCCGTCGGCCTCCCCGGCGCTCGCGCCGGTCCCCGCGCCCGCGGCCGAGCGTCTGCAGGCAGGACCACGCTGATGGAGGCGAACGCGCCTGCTCTGCCGGAGGGGACTCCGTTCGTGCGGGCACTGATGGCGGACCGGGCCGCCATGCCCGCGCGGCAGCCCGCGAGAAGGCGCAGCAAGCCCAGAACCTGAGCGACGGTGGGTGCCCATGGCTACCCCTGACCTGTCCCAGGAAGCGTCATCGAGCCACGGCGTGGCTGGCGCAACAGACGCGACGGCGCGGCCGCGCGTCCAGGCCGTCACGGTGCGGTCGGTACTCGTGGCGCTGGCGCTGCTTCCAGCCAACGCCTACTGGGTCGTGCAGATGGAGGTGGTGCGTTACTCGGCCCACCCCACCACGATCTCGCTCTTCTTCAACATCATCTTCATCCTGTTGATGCTGACGCTCGCGAACCGCCTCGTAGCGGGCCGGGCGCCCCGCCTCGCACTCCACCGCGCCGAGCTGCTCTTCGTCTACTCGGTCCTCGCGATCGGGTCGTGCCTCAGCGGTCACGACATGTTCCAGGTGCTGGTGCCGATGCTGACGTGGCCCTACCGCTACGCGGACGGCAGCAACCAATGGCAGGCGCTGTTCATCGAGAAGCACCTTCCGGGCTACCCGTTCACACTCGGCGACAAGGACGTCATCACCGGCTACTACATCGGCAACGACACGTTCTATCGGTGGAAGTACATCAGCGCCTGGGCGCCCGTGGCGCTGGTCTGGTCCGGCTTCACCGCCGTTCTGCTGTTCGTCATGCTCTGCATGAACGCCATCCTTCGCCGGCAGTGGACCGAGAACGAGCGCCTCACATACCCGATAGTCCAGCTCCCCTTGCAGATCACCAACGAGCAGTCCTTCCTGCCCGGCGGCCTGTTCCGCAACCGGCTGTTCTGGATGGGATGCGCGCTCGTAGCGGTCATCGACATCACCAACAGCCTGAACGTGTACTACCCAAGCATCCCCACCATCCTCACGCCTGGCCGCGGACAGAGCTTCTGGAACATCGGCGAGTGGGTCACCGAGAAGCCGTGGTACGCCATTGGCTGGACCCCGGTCTCGTTCTATCCGTTTCTCATCGGCCTTGGCATGCTCATGCCGATGGACTTCCTGTTCTCCTGTTGGTTCTTCTATCTGTTCTGGAAGATGCAGCTCGTGGCGTCGGTGGCGATGGCCTGGGACCAGGACCCGCGCTTCCCGTACATGAACAACCAGGCATTCGGCGCCTACATGTCCTTCTGCGCTCTCTCTCTGGCGCTCAGCCGGCGGTACCTCGTCGAGGTGTTGCGGCGCGCGCTGGGCAGATCGAGCACGCTGGACGACACCAACGAGCCGGTCCACTACCGGACCGCGCTGCTGGGAATCGCTGCCGGGTTCGGCGTGGCGTGCTGGTTCTCGTGGAAGATCGGGCTCGGCGTGTGGCTGCCGGTGGCGTTCTTCCTCATCTACTTCGCGCTGGCACTGGCAATCACGCGGATGCGCGCAGAGATGGGTACGCCGGTCCACGATCTGCACTTCACCGGGCCAGACCAGATTCTGTCGGAGACGATGGGCCAGCGCGCCGCGTTCACGCACGGCCAGCTCACCATCATGTCGCTGTTCTGGTGGTTCAACCGGGCCTACCGCTGCCACCCGATGCCTCACCAGCTTGAGGCGTTCAAGCTGGCGGAACAGACCCACAGCGAGTACCGGCGCTGGTTCTGGGGGCTCGCGGTCTTCGGCCTGATCGCGGGACTCGTCGCGTTCTGGGCAATGCTCCACCTGATGTATGACTACGGTGCGCGCTCCAAGTCCGCGATGACATTCGGGCCCGAGGCCTACTCGCAGCTCGAACGCTGGCTGCAGACCCCACAGCAGGGGAGCTACCGCGGCGGCATGGCCATCGGGGTGGGCTTCCTGTCGGCTTCCTTCCTGCAGTACATGCGCGTCCGGTTCACCTGGTGGCCATTCCATCCACTTGCCTACGCGGTAACCTCCGCGTGGCAGATGAACCTGGTCTGGATGCCGCTATTCCTCGCCTGGCTCTGCAAGACGGTGATCCTCCGCTACGGCGGCCGCATCGGATTCCAGCGCTCGATCCCCTTCTTCATCGGGATGATGATCGGGCAGTTCGTGGTGGGAAGCCTGCTGAACATCATCGGCATCGTGCTGGGGGTGCCCACCTACCAGTTCTGGCAATAGGCTCCGGCACGCCCCAGCGCTCACCCCCCCCCGCCTCCTCCAGGCCGACAACGTCCGTTGTCGCGCACTCCCGGCGCCAGGCATCTGGCCGTGCGCCAGCATACGGCGGGGCGGTGGTGCTGCCGGCCTGGGAGATGCCGCGAAGCCTCGTGGGGCGCGAGCCCGGCCTTCCTGGCGGTGGCGCAGGGCCCATCGGACGCCCTATAGCGCCGCCTCGCGCGCGTGCGCGGCGCGCGGCTGTTGGGCGGACCTGTGCCGGCCGAGCAGCCGGCGCGTGAGCCCATGTTGCCCAACTGGAGAGAGTTGCTTGGCGCGCGAGAGGCCCACGGCGGCCAGACACCCGGCGTGCGCGTGGTGCGCCAGTGGTTCATGGGCTACGAGACGGTGCTCGCCGCCATCGCGGATGTGTTGCTCTTCGAAGGGAGGAGAGCCGAGGCGCTCACCTATGCACTGGTCGCCGTGCACCGGGGGAGCGCGCTTGCGGCCTATGCCGTGCACACGGGGGCCGGCGAGGGCCTCGCCACCGTGCCGAGCGCTAACGCTCCAATACCACCATGGCGTGACCGCGCAGCACGGGCACGCGCACTTCCGTGTACACGCCTGCGGGCGCCGCCTCCAGCTCCGTATCATCCGGCGCCAGGTACGCGCGGCGCACGCCATTGACCCTCAACCGCAGTCGCACATCATGGAGGGGAATCACGTCCTCAACCGTGTCCTCTGCCAGCATGCGGCGCTCCGGGATGTAGTGCAGCAGGTGGATGACCTCCCTGCCGTGGGCTGGCTGGCGGTTCCACGCTACGTGCAGCGTTGACGGCGCGTCGGTCATGACCAGCGGGTCTGGCAGCAGGAGCCGCAGCGCGGTCAGCGCCACGATGCGGTAGAAGGCCATCCCGTGGCGCGCGTAGCAGGCGAAGACCGGATGGGCGAAGTACACGATGCGTCCCTTGCGGAGTACGCCAGGGTCCGGTCCCCGCCGCTCGCACGGGGTGTGGTGGTGGCTGCAGAAGTGCTCCCACGTGCGGTTGAAATAGGGCTCCCACACCTGCGCCAGGGCCTCCGCGCCACTGGCCGGGCGAACGCGCGCACCGCGCTCATACATGACGAACTGCGCGTCGGCCAGCCCCTCGGCGAAGGAGCTTTCGACCGCCAGGAAGTCGGGGTGGTAGGGGAGCAGCTCGCCGCCCCAGACCGCCGGCCAGCCATCGACCGGAAAGCCGGAGCCGTCCTCCGCCAGGCCCGACTCGTGGCTCGCCAGGATTGCGCCGCCGCCCGCCAGGTATGCCTCCGCCTTGCGCGCCATTGCGGGCGAGAACCGCACCTTGTCCGCCAGGACGAGCACCCGATAGGGCGTCCAGTCGCTCTCGGAGTCGACCAGGTCGAACTGGTGCCGCCCCTCCTGCAGCGCCCGGAATGCGCCGAGGTTGCTGCTGTCTACGCGGCCGTCCTCCCGACCTGTTGCCTCCACGTTATAGACGGCGACCTCGGCGACCGGCTCGGCGCCCTCGCACCACGGCTCGCGACGCCCCACCTGCTCGTAGACAGCCCCGATGAGCCGGTACGTGGCCGCATCGAGCGCGCCGCTTGGCGGAAGCTGGTCGCCGACACTGCATCTGGCCCCGAGCGCCAGCATCTGGAAGCACTCGTACTCGAGTGCGGCCTGCGGTTTGTAGCTGTTGAAGTGCCCCCATGTCTTGGCGAACTTCGCCGTCATCCCCATGCACTCGAGTCCCAGCCGCCGGGCATAGCGCATGGTGATGGGGAAGTGGTTGGCGCCCCACCCGCCGGACGGCAGCGACTCCAGCTCCAGGTGCGAGTACGTGTGCAGGAGCGGCCGCCACGTTGGGTAGATGTGGCCCGCGTTGTGGAAGATCGTACAGTCCGGGCGGCGGCGCCGAACAGCGGCCGTGATTCGCTCGCGGTAGCGGGTGAGCAGGAGGTCGCGTAGGGCGGCCTGACAGCGGGGGTCGCTCGCATCCCACCCCTGGCGCTCGTACTCGGCCAGGCACCACCTACTGTGGACGCCTCCCTGATGGATGATGTCGAAGAAGAAGCCGTCCACCTCGTCGCCGAAAAGGTCGAGCACCTCCTCCGTCTGCTCGATCACGTAGTCAATGTAGGGAGAGGCGAAGCAGAGCTTCCGCCAGCCGGGCTGCAGCGGGCCAGCGCCACAGAGGCGTCCGGAGGCGTCCACCTCGAGCCACTCGGGGTGCTCGCGCGCCATGTACTCGTCCAGCCCCACGCTGATGTAGATCGGGCAGCGGATGTCGGCTCGGTGGCATGCGCTGATCTGCTCGCCGAGCAGATTGCGCGTCAGGTGGGGATGGCGGGCGGGGAACCGCGTGTCGTGGTAGATCATCCCGTGGTGGCACCGGCTGAAGACGGTCACGCTGTTTACGTGCGCGCGATTCAGCGTGTCGGCGAACGCGCCGGCGTCGAACTCCGAGCCGATGCCGGCGATCTTCTCCGACGTGTGGAAGTCGAGGTGGATCTGGCGGAACCGCAGAACGTCCATGGTGGCGCCCAGCCTCCGTAGGGGATGCGGACGCACGCCGGCGCGTCCTAACCGCGGCTGATTCCGTCCGCCGGAGGCCATATCCTGCGCCACCAGGACCCCCGGGGGCAGGCGATCAGCCCTTCGAAGGTGAAGTTGTGGTCTGCACGGCTCGCACCAGGACTGAGGGAGGAAACCGGGAATGCGCAGGCAGGCGCGGGTCGTCGTGGTCGGGAGCAGCAACACGGACATGGTCGTGAAGGGTCCGCGGATCCCGGCGCCAGGCGAGACCGTCGTCGGGGGCAGCTTTGTGCTGGTGCAGGGCGGCAAGGGAGCCAACCAGGCCGTCGCCTGCGCGCGCCTCGGAGCCCGGGTGCACTTCGTTGCCCGGGTAGGCGTAGACCTGTTTGGCGACCGCGCAGTCCAGTCCATTGGTGCAGCCGGAGTGGACGTAACGTGGGTGACGCGCGACGACGAGGCGCCCTCCGGGGTGGCTCTCATTTGTGTCGATGAGGCCGGCCAGAACGCGATCCTCGTGGCCCCGGGCGCCAACCACCGCCTCGCGCCGGTCCATGTCGACATGGCGCGGCACGCCTTCGCGGACGCGGACATCGTCGTGCTGCAACTCGAGATGCCCATCGACACCGTCCGGCGGGCCATCGATCTGGCGAAGGAGCTGGGCAAGCAGGTTCTGCTGAACCCTGCGCCCGCGCGCCCCGTGCCGGACGGCTTCCTCCGCGGGGTGGACGTACTGACCCCCAACGAGCACGAGGCCTCTACCCTTCTCGGCATGCCGCTCGACGCCAGCTTCGACGGCAAGACCGCGGCGCTCGCTCTTCTCGACCAGGGAGTCCGTGCCGCCATCATCACGCTCGGCCGGCGCGGGTGCGCCATGGCGTACGACGGACAGACGCGCGGCATACCCGCGCGCCGGGTCCGGGCAGTCGACACGACTGGCGCCGGCGACTGCTTCGCGGGCGCGTTGGCGTGCGCGCTCGCGGAGGGACAGGAACTGAGCGTCGCGGCGCACTTCGCGAACGCTGCCGCGGCGTTGAGCACGACGCGCATGGGCGCGCAGCCGTCCATGCCCGACCGCGCTCAGGTGGAAGCCTTCATGGCGAAGCGCTGAGACCGCTCTGCGACCACGAGAGGGAGAAAGGACCGGTGGCGATCCCACGAAGGACGCTGGGGCTAACGGGCCTGCGGGTCACCGCGCTCGGCTACGGTGCGATTGAGGTACGGGGCGCCCGCATCTGGGGCGGCCGGCCGGTGACCGACGAGCAGGCCGGCGCCATCCTCAACGCGGTGCTCGACGCCGGCATCGACTTCATCGACACGGCCAACGACTACGGCCGCAGTGAGGAGTTCATCGGTCGCTTCATCAGCAGGCGCCGCTCCGAGTACTACCTGGCGACGAAGTGCGGGGGCACCGTCGTGCACCGCGACGACGAGACCGACGACACGCCCCACGTCTGGACCCGCGACAACCTCATGCGCGGGCTTGACGAGAGCCTCGGCCGCATGCGCACCGACCACGTGGACCTGACGCAGCTCCACAACCCGTCGGCGGATCAGGCTACGGCCGGAGACCTCGTGGACGTCCCCGGCGAGATGCGCCGCCAGGGCAATGCGCGATGGATCGGGTGCTCCTCCACCTTGCCGCACCTCGCCACCTACATCGAGTGGGGCGTCCTCGACGTCTCGCATATCCCCTACTCCACCATAGAGCGCACCCACGAGAACGCAAGCAGCGCTGCCGCCAGCGCGGGAGCCGGCGTGATCGACCGGGGCTGCGTGGCGCGGGGCGGGCATCGGCGGCGCCGACCGCTGGGCGAAGTACGACGCCGCACGCCTAGACGAGCTACGGGGCGAGGCCGAGTCGCGCACGGCGTTCCTGCTGCGGTTCCTGCTCGCGTACCCGCACGTCTCGACCGCCATCGTGGGCACGCTGAGCCCCGGAGCATCTGCGCGAGAACGTCTCCGCCGCGGAGCGCGGGCCACTGCCGGCCGCCGTCGTGGCCGAGATGAAGCGGCGGCCCTACGAAGCGGGTGAGCGCCCGGAGTAGCGCTGCCTCAGACAATGACCATAGGAGGCACTTCGTGAACGCATTGCTGCTGCTGCCTGCAGTCGTTGTGCTCGCCCTATGCTGCGCCGAGCTGGCCGATGCGCAGACGTCCGACATGCTGAACGTGCGCAGGTTCGGCGCCAGAGGTGACGGCAAGGCGGACGACACCGCCGCCTTCCAGCGTGCGCTCGACGAGGCTGGCAGGCGCAAGGGCGGAGTGGTGTACGCTCCCATCGGCATCTACCGGTTCACCGGCCACCTGAACGTGCCGTCCGCCGTCGCGCTGCGCGGCGTGTGGGAGTCGGTGCCCGCCCACAACGGCATACGCGACGCCGGGCTCCCCAAGCCCACCGACGACGGCACCACGTTCCTCGTCACGGGCAGCGCAGGCAAGGAGGACGGCCCGCCGTTCATCACGTTGAACACGAACAGCACCCTCAAGGGCGTCGTGCTCTACTACCCGGACCAGAAGGCGGACGACGTACCCATTCCGTACCCATGGGCAGTCGCCATGCGCGGCAAGAACCCTGCAGTCCTCGACGTGGAGATGCTGAACCCGTACAACGGAATCGACGCCAGCCAGAACGAGCGGCACCTCATCCGCAACGTGCACGGTCAGCCCCTCCGGCGCGGAGTGTGGGTAGACAGCATCTACGACATCGGCCGGATCGAGAACGTGCACTTCAACCCATGGTGGAGCATGCGGCCGAAGCTGTTACAGTGGCAGATGGACAACGGCGAGGCGTTCGTCTTCGGGCGAACGGACTGGCAGTACGTGCTGAACACGTTCTGCTTCGGCTACAAGGCGGGATATCGGTTCATCCAGACCCCGGCGGGGGTCACGAACGGCAACTTCCTCGGCATTGGCGCGGATGACTGCCAGACGGCAGTCGTGGTCGAACAGAGCGCACCGTTTGGCATCCTCATCACGAACGGCGAGTTCGTGTCGTTCCGCGGCCCGAACCCCACCATGGTCGAGGTCGGCGACAAGCACACCGGCACCGTGCGCTTCGTCAACTGCGCGTTCTGGGGCCCGTGCAACCAGATCGCGCGCGTCGCGGGCAGCGGGACGGTCGGGTTCAGCGACTGCACGTTCGTCCAGTGGGACAAGCCGCGCGACGGCAGGGCCGCACTTCAGCTTACAGGCGGCACCGTCCTCGTCCGCGGGTGCGAGTTCCGCGAGGCGAGGCACCACATCGAGCTGGGGGAGGGCGTCCGGCGCGCCGTGGTCACCGACAACATCCTGACCGGTGAGGTGCGCATCACCAACCGCGCCGGCGAGAGGGCTGTCGTCTCGGACAACGTGGGCGGGTAGTCCCGGCGCGCGCTCAGCCCTCCACGGCAGGAGCAGCGCGCGCCAGCACGGCCGGCAGCGCGCCCATTCGCACGCCCCCTAAGCCAGCGTGCTGGCCCGGCAGGCATCCGGACACATCCCGCAACCTCACTGGCTTCCGCCCAGATCACGGAGGTGAGACGCCCTTTGCTGACACGTGACCGCCTCGAAACAACGCTCGCACGAGCTCCCTCGCTGCGCATCGCCGTCCTGGGGGACTTCTTCCTCGACAAGTACCTCGTGCTCGACCCCCACCTCGCCGAGGTCTCGCTGGAGACCGCACGCACCGCGCATCAGGTCGTCGCGGTCCGCTGCAGTCCCGGCGCCGCCGGTACGGTCACCAGCAACCTGGCGGCGCTCGGAGTCGGCCGCATCGAGGCGCTCGGGGTTGTTGGCCTCGACGGCGAAGGCGACGACCTTCTGCGCGGCCTTCACGCGACGGGTGTCCGCTCAGGCCTTCTCGAGCGGCGGCCGGACCTCCGCACGCCCACGTACATGAAGCCCATGCGGCGTGACGAGGATGGCGAGACCGAGACGGAGCGCATCGACATCAAGAACCGAGCCCCGCTGCCTGGCGCGGCGGAGGCCGGCATCGTGCACCGGCTCCGCGCGCTCTTCCAGAGACGGGAGGTCGACGCCGTCATCGTCGCCGACCAGGTGCAGGAGCGCAACCACGGAGCGGTGACCGACCTCGTCCGCGACACGCTCGCCGCCCTCGCCGATGCGCATCCCGACGTTGTCCTTCTGGCGGACAGCCGGCTGCGGATCGGCGACTTCCGCAACGTCTGCGTCAAGCCCAACCGCTCCGAGGCATCGGCAGCCCTCGGCGCGCCCGCGCAGGACTCCCTGGACGAGACGGCCCGTACGGGGGTCGCGCTCGCAGCCCAGGCGCGCCGGACCGCATTCGTCACCGTGGGCCCGCATGGCATCGTCGTCTGCGAGCCGGACGGCCGATGGACGCACGTGCCCGCGCGCCCGGCCTCCGGCCCGATCGACATCGTGGGCGCCGGCGATAGCACCACCGCGGGCATCGTTGCCGCTCTCTGCGCCGGCGCATCGGCGCCGGAGGCGGCCGCGATGGGCAACCTCTGCGCCTCGGTCACCATCCGTAAGCTGGCCACTACCGGCACCGCCTCACCGGACGAGCTCCGCGCGATGCTCGCCGCACCGATGTGAGGCGCCACCCCGTGGGCGGCCGGCCTGCCGGGCTACCGGCGAGCGCTGCGCTTCCTCCTCGGGGTGCTGCCAGGGGAACCTGGGGCAGGCTGCATCTGTAGCCTCATCAGCATGTGCCCGGGCGTGCCCACCTGCGGGCTCTGGCCGCAGGAGGAACGAGGGCGGCGCCGTGCGCCGCCCTCGTCGGACCGCCACGCTGCGCGGCCCGGACTACCTTGCGCGGTTCCATGGCATGGCGGCCAGCAGCAATGCCATGGGGCAGAAGCCCGTGACGGAGGCCATCACCAGGCCGAAGCCCACGAATGCGGCCAGGAGACCCCAGGCCGGGGCCACCAGCACGGCGAGCAAGCCGCCGGTCAGTGCGATCGCGCCGGCGACTAAGCGCAGCTGCCTCTCGACCGCCCACCGCGTGGCGGTAGTCCTCACCACCGGCAGGCCCGCCGCGAGCCAGGCGTCTGTTCCCTTCTCAAGCTGCACCAGGTCAGGCCGCTTGGGCGCCAGCATCTCGCACGCCATCGCTGCGCGCGTTCCGCTCTGGCAGGCCACCACGACGCGCGCATGGGTGGCGAGATCGGCCAAGCGGCTTTCGACTTCCTCAAGGGGGATGTTCACCGCGCCCGGGATGTGGCCCGCCGCGTACTCCCCGGCGGACCGGACGTCCACCACCTGAAGCGGTTCGCCCGCCTCCATCGCCTCCCTCAGCGCACGCGGTGCTACGCTAGCGGGAACCTGAGTCGCTGTGCCCATAGGCCCTCTCCCTTCCGGACCGAGCGCGCCACGGCGACGGACACCGCGCCGCGTGCCATCACCCTACCGTACGGCGCCAGCGCGTCTACCGCTCGAGGCGCCGCGGTACCGGCGCGCGTACGCCTCCGCGTGCACTGCGCGCGCTGCCGCGACCAACTCGGGATGCGGTGTG
Organism: Chthonomonadales bacterium; assembly: GCA_035477595.1. Taxonomy (GTDB): domain Bacteria; phylum Armatimonadota; class Chthonomonadetes; order Chthonomonadales; family CAJBBX01; genus DATIKM01. The sequence continues at coordinate 44,794 of DATIKM010000144.1, read as the reverse complement.
TCAGTGATCGTCACGAAGCCGATGTTGTAGTTCTCCCCGTCGAACCAGCGACCCGTCAGCGGCTGATCGGCATACTGGAACCAGTGGGCGCCGACGAACGCCGGGTGGTCCAGCACGGAACGCAGGTAGTCGCGGTACATCGCTCCGCGTTCACGCTGGCTGCCCGCCGCCACGAGGCCGGTGTGGAACATGCCCCGGTCGAGCGCGCCGAAGTGGAACTCGCCGATAATCGCGGGCTTACCGAGGTCACGCACGAAGCCGTACCGGGCATCGTCGACAGTAGGACCATAGATATTGAAGCTGACCACGTCGCAGAACTCCGCAGCCGCCTCGACTGCCTCGGGCGTGAAGCCGGAGAACCGGCACCCGAGGTAGAGGTGGTTCGGCATGGCCTTTCTCACCGCGTCACGCACGACCCGGAAGTACTGCCGCGCGAAGGACCGAGACAACGCAATCAGGTCGGCGCGCCGCGCCTCAGTGGCGGGCCCCGACGGCCGGAAGGGAGCGTCGAGTTCCTCCCACCGCGCCAGACTCTCGCCCCAAACCGCGTTGAACCTGCCTATCTCGCCGTGGCGGGCGCGCAGCTCAGCAACGAGCGCACGCTTCGCCGGCGAGTCCGCCGCCGCCAGGGAGAGCGCGCCGAAGACGAGACCGAAACGCAACGGGTCCGCGTCTCCCTGACCCCAACTCAGCTCGTTGTCTACGAACACGCCGATGCACCACGGATCCGGTCCCACGCTCTCCGCAACCGGGGCAATGGACCGCTCCACGTTCACCGCAAACTGGGGATCGAATGGGTCGTGCATCTTGGCCCAGAAGTCCTGCCCAGAGGTAACGCGCGCGTGGTCGCCCCCGATGTGCACCGTGGCTACATACGGCACCCGACCGTTCCGGTGGAACGACCAGTCCGACCAGTTTGCCACCGTGTTGAAGCCCCACGAGGTCAGCCGCCGCAGGGAGATATCCTTCCACGGCGCCCGGAAGTCCGGCCCGTACTTGCGCTCAAGATTGGCTGAGTAGAAGTCGAACGCGTCGCCCTCGCTCTGCAGCCCCATCAGTACGCCGCTCACGCGCAACACGCCGCTCACGCGGCTCATGTGTCGGCGGAGCGGGTCATCCGGCCCGGGCAGCCAGGTGAACATGCGCTCGCGGCCGGAGACCATGGTCTGGTTGGCGGTCGTCAGGCAGTTCACTCCCATGGAGAAGAACAGCCGGCCGTCGGGATCCACCAGCCACCACTTCCCATCGATCCGCTCCGTCCTGAACCAGCCGGTGGCATGCCGGCGCGGACCTGCCTCCCAGCCCCCGAACCGGTTGCGCCCGCGCAATGCCGGGCGCGCCCGCAGATCGGCCTCCTCGCGCGTGCGCCGCTCACGGAGTTGCTCGTCGCTCGTAACCTTGCCGGGCCACGTGCCGCGGGTGTACTGCCCCCAGCGGTCCACGATGCCATCCAGAGGCAACGACCAAGGGATGAGCCTGATGTTGTCCACCACGAGCGTGACAGGCCTCGGCGGACTAGAGAGGAACACCTGGAAGGCCACGATATGCTCGAGCCGGAGGGCGCCCGCGGTCTGAACGCCGAGGGGAGTGTGCCTGACCGCCTGCGTGGGAACACCGCGCATACCGTGGTCCATCGGGCTCTCCCCGATGGGCATCACGAAGGTCGTCGTGGCGCCGGGCGCGATCGTCGAGCCGCCCTGACGACAGAAGCGCGCACCGTCGGCTCGCGGGTCGTCATCGACGCGCACACCGAACTCCACGGGGCTCCTACCAGGGTTGTGCAGGTCGATCGCGAGGCCGCCCCAGCCGCGCCAATCCCACGGGCGCTCCGCCCGAAACGTCACGTTGGGCCAGTCGGCGGGCTGGAACTCGACGCGTAGTGCTGTCCTCCCCTGCGTCACGGGGCTGGCAACGGGTCGCAGCGCGCTATTGTTTCCCACGGCCAACCGACGTTCTGCCTCTGTCTCGAACGACGTCACGACGCGCTCGTCGGCGGCGGCCGCGGCGGCGAGCGCGAGCACGATCAGACTGAACACCGTACAGAGCATACGTCACCTCCTCTATCGCTACGCTGCAGCGGAGCGGCGGCGGCCCTCTCTACCGCACACGGCAGGGCGGCGGCAGCGACGGGAGTGCCCGCGGGCTGCCCGATGCGAACCCGCAATGAGCATCCGCTCCCATCGGCCCGATGTGCGCCTGGTGTGAGCACTCCCGGCGCGCCCCGTCTGGCGGATCGCTCGCACGCAGCGCCCGATCACCTCGCTTGTCTGATCCCGGTACCTCCGGCTGCCACGCTCTGCCGCCGCCCCCTCACCTCCGTGGGCTGGCGGGACGAGGCTCAGCGCGCACCGGTGGCGCAGCCGGCGTGGCGCGCTGCTCATCGCGCACGTCGGCGGCCAGACGTGGCTGCCGATCGACGATCCGCAGGTCGATGAGCCGCCAGCTCCGGACCCGGCCGCGCTCCAGGTCGGCTTCGAGCATCGCGCTCCATCCCCGCCCGCCGTCCTTCAGGAAGCGGGGCGACGGGTCGAACACGAAGTTGCCCAGGCTGTAGATGATGGGCGCTCCGCGGTAGACCTCGGTGTCCTGCACAACGTGCGGGTGGTGTCCAACGACCAGGTGGGCGCCCGCGTCGACGGCGGCCCGCGCGATCTGCTGCTGGCGGTGGCTCCGCCGGAACGTGTACTCGCGGCCGGCATGAAGGGAAACGACGAGAACGTCGCACAGGGGCAGCGCGCGCCGCACCGCCGCGCGTACGGTCGCCGGATAGCCCATCGCGACGTCCGGCTTGCCAGGGGCGGACGGGAGGATGGGCGGGAACATGCCCAGAAAGGCCAGGAATCCGACGCGCAGACCTCGCACCGATAGCACTTCGAGAGCGAGTGCTTCCTCGGGCGTATGGCCGGCGCCGACGGTTCGGACGCCTGCGTTCCGCACATGGCGCAGCGTGTCCGCGAGGCCCTCCCGACCAAAGTCGAGTGTGTGGTTGTTTGCCAGGGAGACTATGTCGAAGCCCGCGCGCTGGAGCGCCTTCGCGTTCGCGGGCCGGCCTCGAAACAGGAAGCGCTTGTTGGGTACAGGCTCGCCGCGGTCCGAGAGCACGCACTCCAGGTTGCCGAAGGCGATGTCGGCCTTCCGGAGGCGCGGCGCCAGCGCGCGGAAGGGGTAGTCCTGCCCGCGCTGGCGCATCCGCGCCTCAACGCCTCGTGCGAGGAGGATGTCGCCGACCGCCAGAAGTCGAACGGGCCGGTTGGCGCCCTCCGCGCACGTGCCCGGCGCTGCCATGGCCAGCGCGGCTGCAACCCCCCAGCAGGCCGGCGGGCGACAGGCCGCCAGCGGGCTAGCCCCCGCCCGCAGGTTGTGGCGCCGCGCGCTCGCCGCCTGCTTCACCGCGTTGTGGCAGGCCGGGTAATCCGGTCGGAGCGCCCTCAGGAATCGCCTGCTGGATCTGGCCCTGCGGGTCGATGAACCGCCCGTCGGCCCGCATCCGCATGGGGATTGAGACCCTGGAGCCGCCGGGCACCGCTAGGTCCAAGGTGTACTCAAGCAGCACATCCTCAGGTCGGGTGCTGGGCGTGGGACGCCTGTAGCCGAACACCGGACCGGTCGGGTTGCCCGAGTACCGGAGCTGGCGCTCGTCGGTCAGGTACTTGGGAACCAGTTGCGCCAGCCGCTCCGGGTACCTGCCCTGCTCTGTGCGGTACTTCTCGATCGCCTGGTAGACGACCTGCATCTCCTGCTGAGCGCGCGCGACGTCTCGAGCCGTCTCCATCGCCTGACCGAAGAACTGCTGCAGTCGCGGCGCGAAAACGATGGAGAGAACGATCGCCAGCACGATCGCGAGGCCGCACCCCACCGCGCACGACACGAAACCAACCTTCCAGCATCCTCCGCCTCCACCCATCTTGGGCGGGGGCGGGGGTAGAACATCGCTCATCGTGGTGTCCAGTCCATGTCCGGCGTAATGCGCGCGCAGAACGCCGCGAGCAGGCGCGCGGTGTTGTCTATATCGTCGAGATGCATGACCTCGCTCGGCGTATGCATGTAGCGGAGCGGCACGGACAGCACGCCCGTCGCGACTCCCGCTCTCGAGAGCTGGATGGCATTCGCATCGGTGCCCGTGCCGCCGGGCGTCGCCACGATCTGGTGCGGGATTCCCACGTCACGCGCGCTCGCCACCAGCAGATCGAACACGTGCGGGTTGATGTTGGCGCCGCGCGTGATCTTGGGCCCGCCCCCCAGCTTCACGTCGCCCACCTTCTTCTTGTCTCCGCCCGGGTAGTCCGCGGAATGTCCCACGTCTACAGCCACGCCCACCAGCGGGTCAATGGCGTACGCGCAGGTCCGCGCGCCTCGCAGCCCAACCTCCTCCTGAACGGTTGACACGGCGTAGACGGCCGCTCGCGGCCTGGCCTCGCGGACCAGACGAAGCGCCTCTGCAATTACATAGACGCCCATCTTGTCGTCAAAGCTTCGCGCCGTGCAGATGTCGCCACGCAGGCGCTCCAGCTCCTGGTCGTAGGTCACGCAGTCGCCGATCGCCACGAGCGCCTCCGCCTCCTCTCGGCCCTTGGCGCCGATGTCGATCCACAAGTCGTCGAGCTTCGGCGGCTTGCCGCGCGCGTCGGCGTCTAGAAGGTGCACGGCCATCCGGCCCAGCACACCAAGGATGGGTCCGGCAGCGGTGTGGACTCGAACGCGCTGGCCAACAGTCACCACAGGGTCGTGCCCGCCAATCGCGCCGAAGTGGAGCATCCCGTCGTCGCCGATGAAGCGAACCTGGAAACCGATCTCGTCCGCGTGACCCGCCAGCAGCACCCGCGGACTGCCGCCCGGGTTCACAACCGCCGCGACATTGCCCATCACGTCCGTCGTCACTTCGTCGGCATAGCCGGACACGGCTTCCCGGTAGACGCGCTGGACGGCCTGCTCGTACCCGGACGGGCCCGGAGTATCGACCAGACGCTTCAGGAAGGCGAAGGCCTCGTCTCGCATCGTCGCTCCTCAAGCAGCGCAATGGTGGGCAGACGCTTGCTCAGGCCAGCGAGCCAGCATCGCCCTGGCAGCAACGTCGGGTCTGACCGCGCGTGGATGGCGGGCAGTGAGCCGGTCGCCAGCCGGCCTGGCCAACAGGGCGCCAGGCAAGCGGCCGATGTCCATCGCAAGGTGAACAGCGGCCGACAGGTGGCCCGCCACGTCGCAGATGCCGTCGACCGCAGCCGTCTCACCCGTGACGAAGACCGTTACCGCCGTCGCCCACTGAGTCGGGGCGCACCACACACGAGCGGTGCACCAGGTCGAGCGCGCAGCAGTATTCGCCCTTGGGCGTCGCTTCCCCTGCCTCGCTGCGGGTCGCTCGTTGCGCAGGCTGCCGGCAGGATTCCAGTCGTCCTAGACGGAAAGGCGTAAGGCCCTTGCAGTCGCCACAGGAGCGCCCCCGATGCTCGTGTCCCGCCGAGCAGACCTCGCTGCCCTCATCGCCCTCGCGTGTCTGACCGCCGCGCCCGTTCAGGCCGCGGAATGGCCCGCCATGGAGCTTAGCACGCGGTCTGTCGACGTCGTCGTGCGCGGCGCCACGGTCACCGCGCTCACAAACCGGCTGACCGGCGAGACGTTGGCGCGCTCGAACGAGAACGGATGGACAGGACAGGCAGGCGTCCAGCGCATCGGCAGGCCCGACCTGCGAGACGCCGCCGCGGACCGCGTGAACGCCCGTCGCGACGGAGCCTCCGTGCTGGCCGAGGCGGGGTGGCGCGAGGGTGGCGCCACCGAAGCCGCATCGATGAGGACCCGCTTCGCCGCGGACCCAGCGACGGGGGACATCGTGGTTACGCAGACCGCCTCTGCCGCGTCGAAGGGCGTCGCCGGCGTAACGTGGTGCTTGGGTGATGTGCCGGACACGCTTGAGGTGTTGGTACCTGGCCACAGCGGCCAGCGGTTCGGCCAGGACACGCCCGTTCAGGCCGTGCTCTTCGATTACCCGACGGGCTGGGAGGCCCAGTTCGTGCTGCTTCAGGGCGCCAACGGCGGCATCATGGTGTGGGCGGAAGACACCGCGCCGCGCTTCAAGAACCTCACGGTGGAGAAGCGTCCAGGGCTCTTCCGGCTGCGGTTCGAGACGCGCGCGTTCGCGCCATTCGAGGACAAGGCTGCAGTGCACTCGGTGCGGTGGCGGATCACGGCATACCAGGGCGATTGGCAGGTGGCGGCCGCCCGCTACCGGGAGTGGGCGGAGAGGGCGTTCTCCCTGCGCAGGCCCTGGCGCCTCGAGCCGGCGTGGGCGCGCGACATCCGGTTCGTCGTTATCGTGTCGATGGACATCCCCACGCTCGGGGCTCTGGCAGCGCGGGTCGACCCGCGGCAGACGTTGCTCTATGTGCCCAACTGGCGTCGGCACGAGTACGACCGCATGTACCCGGACTACACGGCGGCTCCGCAGTTCGGGCCCTTCGTGAGGGAGGCGCACCGACTGGGCTTCCGGGTGATGCCGCACGTAAACTACTTCGGCTGCGACCCCAACCACCCGCTCTACGAACGGTTCCGCCGCTGGCAGATGCGCGACCCGGTGTCCGGAGAGCTTCAGTGGTGGGACTGGGCCCGAGTCGACCCGCCCATTCGGTTCGCCTACATCAACCCCGCGCTCAGAGAGTGGCGCAGGCTCTTCGTCCAGAAGATGGTTGAGCTCGTCCGGCGCTACAGGGTGGACGCGCTTCACCTCGATCAGACGCTCGTCATGGTAAACGACGCGAACGGGCTGATCGACGGCATGTCGTCGATGCAGGGCAACATCGCGCTGCACCGCGAGTTGAGAGCAGCCTTGCCCAACGTGGCACTCTCCGGTGAGGGGCTGAACGAGGTCACCTACCGGTACCAGGCGTTCGCCCAGCGCCACGTCCGGGGGATTCACCACGTCGATGCCACATGGAACGACCGGCTCATCGCGATGGCGCACCCGATCAGCTCGGCGGTGTTGCTGCCGCGCACCGCGATGTACGGCTTCCTCGGCCTCTCGAACCCGCGCACCGCGCCCGCAAAGAAGCATGCCTGGCTGCGCGCCTATGAGCGGCTCGGGGTCCTGCCGACGCTGGCGTGGCCGGACGTCGCTCAACTCGAAGCGCGCGACCCGGGCATCGAGCACGTCCTGGCGGAGGCGCGCTTCTTCCAGCAGTGGAAGCCTCGCCCTGACGTCCGGCGCACCGAGAGCCCCGACGAGCTGTTCGCCTACACGCTCTCCGATGGGAGCCGGGCCCGGTACCGTCGCGACCGCGGCACCGTGTTCGAACGCGTGGCGCCAGATGGCACAATCTCGGTCATCTCGCGCCGCATCGAGGGCGTTGGGACGGTCGAGGTCGACGGCTCGATCCCAGGCTGGCTGGCCTACGACGCCCAGCGTATCCACTCCCTGGACCCGCGGCGCAGTTACTTCTGGAGCCCGGCGCCGCGCAACCTCGCGGCGCCGCATGTCGCTGAGCTGCCGCGCGGCTACCTGATCGCCGGCGCGGGCGTGCACGACCGGCTGATCCGCCTGCGCCTCGAGGCTGGCCCCGGCGCCGAGGGCCGCGAAGAGATCGCGCTGTGGGAGCGCACTCACGGCGCCACGGCGGGCGTGCTCCTGGCGGGCGACATCCTGCGCACCGAGGTAGGCGGACACATCACGGATGAGGGCAGCGGAGGCCGCGTGGAACCCGAGGGCGAGTGGCTGTTCATGCACCCGCCCTGGAAGGGCCCGCGCGCGACCCACCCGCCCGAGCGCGGCGCCGGGCTGAGTTTCGTTGAGTACCGTCTCCATCTCCCCAACCGGCGGCACGTGCGGCTCACGGCCGCCGTCCGACTGCGCCAGGAGGCGGCGGGCAAGTCCGACGGCGTCGCGTTCCGTATGACGGTCACCTCCGGCGTCGAGTCGCTCACCGAGCGCGTTCTGCAGGCATCGGGCCAGCCCAGAGCGCTCACCATGGACATCTCTGACTGGCGGGGCAGGGAGGCCGTTGTGCGTCTCGAGATCGGGGCCGGGCCTGCCGGGGATCCGACCTTCGACTGGGCCATGGTGGAGCGTCCGCGGATCGAGGCGCACGACGATCCTGGCCGCGCGCTGGCCCGCGTGCGGATTGCGGGCGTCGCCAGCTACGAGCATGCACTCGTGGCTCAGGGCGATGTGCGCACCGACGCTCTCTCCGACGGACGCGTGGACGCGCGCCTCACGCTGCCGAACACGCTGCTCCTCGTTCGCGGTAGCCCGACGGGCGTGGCGGCGCCATTCGACCTCCTCCGCGCGCCGTTCCAGGCCCGCTCGACACTGCCTGGCGGAGTCGAGCAGGAGCCGGAGTTCCCGACCGGGGTGTCGGAGGCTGCGTGCGGAGGTGTGACTCGGCCGGCCCTACACCAGCATCCGCCTTCTTCGGGCGAGACTCTGGTGGACTACTGGCTCCGGCTACCGGACGCGCCGGTGCACCTGCGCACTGCGGTTGGTCTCCGCGACGGCTCGAGATCCACGGGCGCCGGGTTCGGCGTGGAGGTGAACGGCAGGCGCATCTTCTGGCAAGAGCTGATGCCAGGAAGCGGGTGGCAGCCCGTCGAGGTCAGCCTGGAGCCCTGGCGCGGTCAGGACGTGGTGCTGACCCTGGTGACCGGCGCTCTCGCCGACTACCTGTTCGACTGGTGCGTCTGGGCGGAGCCGCGGCTCGAGTAGGGGGCGCGCTACACCATCATCTACCGGAGGCGAACTGGTTGGCAACCGGAAAGCTCGGCTGCTTCGCGCTCGTCCTGCACTCGCACATCCCGTACGTCCTCGCGCATGGCCGCTGGCCTCACGGGATGGACTGGCTGTCCGAGGTCACCGCCGAGTGCTACATCCCGCTGCTCGACGTGCTGAACCGGCTGGCAGACGAAGGCGTCTCGCCAAAGGTCTCCCTCGGCCTCACTCCCGTCCTCGTCGAGCAGCTTGCGGACGAGACGTTCGCGGCTGAGTTCGAGGAGTACCTGCGCCAGAAGATCGACATTGCGGGCGCCAACGCCTCGGAGTTCCGGCGACACGGCGCCCCGCACATGGTGGCGCTCGCGCATCACTGGCGCGGTTTCTACGAGGGCGTACGCCGCCGGTATGTGGACGTCTACGGGCGGGACCTCGTCGCGGCGTTTCGAGCTCTGCAGGATGCAGGCCACATCGAGATCCTCACCTCTGCCGCCACCCACGGCTACCTGCCGCTCATCGGGAGCGACGCCTGCATCCGCGCCCAAGTGCGCCAGGGCGTGGCCGCCTACCGGCGCCACTTCGGTCGCCCACCGCAGGGCTTCTGGCTCCCCGAGTGCGCCTACCGGCCCCGGTACCGCTGGCAGCCACCCGTCGCCGCGTTCCGGACACCCGAGCCAGTGCTGCGCCGCGGCATAGAGGAGTTCCTGGCGGAGGAGGGTCTGCGCTACTTCTGTGTGGACGCGCACCTCCTGCGCGGAGGACGCGCCATCGGGGCCTACGCCGAGCGGTTCAGGGCGCTCGAGGAGCTCTGGTCGCGATTCGCGAAGGAGGTCACGCCAGAGGATGTGGAGCGCTCGCCCCACCTCCCATATCTGGTCAACTCCTCCGGCCGTCCCATGCCGCCCGTCGCCATCTTCGCCCGTGACCAGCAGACCGGCGCGCAGGTCTGGAGCGGCGAGATCGGCTACCCGGGAGACGAGCACTACCTTGAGTTTCACAAGAAGCACTACCCGGGCAACCTGCGCTACTGGCGCATCAGTTGGCCGCGCGACGACCTGGGCCGCAAGGATTTGTACGAGCCGGTGAAGGCGCTGTCCCGTGTGCCGGAGCACGCCCGCCATCACCACGAGCGCCTGCGCGAATCGCTCGCTCGCCACCGTGCGGAATACGGCATGCCGGGCGTCGTGGCTTCCATGTACGACACGGAGCTCTTCGGGCACTGGTGGTTCGAGGGCCCCGAGTTTCTCTACTACGCCATCCGCCGGCTTGCCGAGGATCCTGAGATCGAGCGCGTCACCTGCGGCGAGTACCTAGTCCGCCACCCGCCCACCACCGTCGTCTCGCTGCCTGAGGGCTCCTGGGGCGAGGGCGGTTACCACTGGATCTGGCTCAACGAGTGGACCGCATGGACGTGGGAGAAGGTCTACGAGTGCGAGCGCGAGATGGCGGCCCTGGCGCGTGAGCTGGGCGGCGTGCCGCGCGCTGCCACGCTGTTGCGCCAGGCCGCGCGCGAGCTGCTCCTGCTCGAGTCATCCGACTGGCAGTTCAGCATCAGCACTTGGACCTCGCGCGACTACGCCGAACAGCGCGTCCGCTACCACCACGCGAAGTTCCAGGCGATCGCGGGCCTGGCCCGGCGCTCGGCTCGTGGCGAAGAGATCGAGCCGGACGCCTGGAATGAGCTCGGGGAGGCAGAGGACCGCGACCGCTGCTTCCCCGATATCGATCCCGCCTGGTGGGCGTGCGACGGCGAGACGCCCGATGCACCGTGATCGCTGAGCCGGCCAAACCGTGGGGACCGCTGGGACAGCGGCGTTGGCCGGTCGGCTGAGATGATCCGGGGCGGGTATGCGGGCACGCCCTCTGCGGTCGTCTCAGCGCTGCTGGTGGCGCGTAGGCACGTGGGATCACGCCGGGCGCGGTCCCGCCTGGGGCGCGCCCGCTGAGCAGTCGATGGGCCCCCTCCAGCCGTCGGCCTGGAGAGCCCGGTGTATCGGCCGCACCATCCCGGGGACCTTAGGACGGACGGTACCTGCCTGCAGCGGTCGGGGCCGGGTCGGGCTCCCTGCGACGTCCGGACCGAGCAGGACGACGGGCGGGTCTAGACGGTGGCCACGGACGCCGCCGGGCACGCGAGCCACGCCGGGCCGGTGAGGAAGTCCGACATCCGCGAGGGAAGCAGGCCGCGAAGCCCGCGCGCGTGAACGTCACGCCGCCGTTGCTGACCTCTCCGCCGCGCGCTACCGTCGTGGCGGACCAGACGGCCAGCGAGATCAGCGGCCCCACGAAGCCCCACGCCGCCCAGATGAGCGCCGTGAAGCGGCACTGGACTATCAAGGTCCAGGCCATCGCCAGCAGACATCACGCCGCTTCGGCTGCGGCTTCCGGCGCAGTCTGGAAGACCCAGTGGTTCACGTGCTCGATCGGCGGGTGCTCCAGCGCGAGGTCGACCACGGGCAGTCCCGGAAAGCAGGCGCGCCACGGCGACGGGCGTTTCGGCGCGCGGCACGCGCAGCGTGAGCGTGCCACCTGCCTGGCAGACGATCTCGCCGTAGCAGTTGGCATCGAGGCCCCATGCGTGTACCCGCCCAGGCCGAAGTCACGCAGCTGGCGACCGTGGTTGATCACTGCGACGCGCCGGCACAGTGCGGTGACGTCCGCCACGCAGTGGCTCGCGAGCAACACGGTGGCCCCGCGGCGCCGGTTGTGTGCGGCCGCGAACTGCAGGATGCGCTGCTGCAGGATGCGCTGCTGCATCGTTACGTCCACGCCAGGAGTCGGCTCGTCCGGGAAGAGCACCTCGGGGCGGTGCAGCAGGCACGGCGGCGAGCTCGCACTTCATGCGCTCACCGAGCGAGAGTGCGCCCACGGGCTTGCGCAGCAGGGACTCTAGGTTCAGCAGCTTCACCAGCCCGTCGAGAGTCTCGGGTAACTGCCGCTGGGGGAGGTCGCAGATTGCCCGGTGCACCGGGAACGACTCCATGGGCGGGCTGTCCCACATGAGCTGGTTTCGGTTGCCCATCACCATGCTGATCCGGTGCAGGCAGGCGCTCTGGCGCCGCCACTGGGTGAAGCCGAGCACTGTCGCGGTTCCGGGCGTGTGATGCAGTACCCGTGCGAGCATCCTCACCGTCTGCGGATCGCCCGGCGCCGTTCGGCCCCAGACAACCCACGATCCCCCCACGGCGCGACCCGGTAGTTGACATCCCCCACGGAGCGCGCGTCGCCGGAGAGACGGCGAGACAGACTGCCCACCGACGCGCCGTTGCCGGCATCCCGCTCGGTGATCTGGCACACCTTTGTCAGATGCTCGATCTCGATCGGCGCTGAGCCCACGCGCGTCTCCCTCGCACGCGAGGCTGGGAGCGCGACCTGTCACGGATCGCGCGGCCAGCCATCAGGAGGCCGGCCTCCGGGGCCATGCTCGAGCTGCTCCAGCCAGGGCTATGGATGGGTCCAGAGGGCCGGGCAGGCTCGCGCATCGCCCGTCCAGGTGGAGCGGCAGAGGATGAGCTTGGCATTCGCCCAAGACCGGGGTTCGGCTGGCCGCACTGGCAGCGCCACCGGTGCGCAACCGTTGCGCCAGACCACACCGCGGACGCACCGGCCCCGCTCAGACGAGCTCCAGGATGAGGGTCCTCATGCTGATTACCGTGATCAGCACCCCTACGAGCACCATCAGGGGCCGGCTCGGAACGCGCCTGCACACGCGGGCTGCCAGTGGAGCGGCGACCGCGCCGCCCAGCATCAGGCCAAGGATGACCTGCCAGTGCACCAGACCGATGGTCAGCACAAAGGTCACCGACGCCACGAGGGTCACGAAGAACTCGGCAAGGTTCACCGTGCCGATCGTGAAGCGCGCGTGGTTGCCGCGGGCGACGAGCGTGGTCGTGACGATGGGGCCCCATCCGCCTCCCCCGATGGCGTCACAGAAGCCGCCGACGAACCCGAGGGGCGCGACCGCGGTCGTCACCTCCCGCTCCGCTATCCTGCTGAACGCCTTCCAGAGGATGACGGCGCCCATGAGCGCCAGGTAAGCGGAGACGATCGGCTTGATGACGTCGCCAGGAACTGCGGTCAGAATGTAGGCGCCCAGCGCGCTGCCGACCATGCCAGGGATGAGCAGCTTCCTCAGAAGCGCGCTCCTCACATTCCCCAGGCGCAGGTGCGACGTGCCCGAGATCGCGGTGGTGACCACTTCCGCCGCTTTGACGCTTGCGCTGGCTGCCGCCGGGGGGATGCCCATGCTGAGCAGGAACGTGGTTGAAGTGACCCCGTAGGCCATGCCGAGTGCGCCATCGACCATCTGTGCTGCAAACCCCACGAGCACGATCAGTGCGAAGTCTTGCTCCAAGATCGTCGCCCCTCCAACAGGAAACCGCCGAAGCCCGCCGGCTGGCCGGTATGATTCACGAGGACACCGAGGGGAGCACCCTCCGTCGAGGCGCCACGCGTCGGCTCAGCATGCAGGCGAGCGGCACACCGCGAGCCTTTCGCGCCCCAGAGACTGTACCCGCTTGCAGAGGTCGCGCGGGCAGTGCCGGTGCAGCCTGATGGTCAGAATTGGCATCCGGCGCTGGGCCGCTGGGGGTGCGCGAGGCCGAGAGGCGCGGATCGCCACGCAGGTGGTACCCGACGGGCGCAGGACTCTCTCACCGAGGCCCCGAACGGTCGGCCACAGGCTGCAGCCGCCATCCGTCCATCGCCGCCAGGAGCGCGTCACCATGACCGACAGTCGTCCGCCCTACCTCGACCCTGCGCTCAGCCCGCGCCATCGCGCCGCCGACCTCGTTGGCAGGATGACCCTTGAGGAGAAGGTCTCCCAGATGGTCCATACCGCGCCCGCCATCGAGCGCCTCGGCGTCTGCGAGTACAACTGGTGGAACGAGTGCCTGCACGGCGTCGGCCGCGCCGGCATCGCCACCGTCTTTCCACAGGCGATCGGCCTCGCAGCCACGTGGAACGTCGACCTGATCCATCGCGTGGCGGTCGCCATCTCGGACGAGGCGCGCGCCAAGCACCACGATGGGCTGCGGCGTACGGGCCGCTCCGAATGGTACTTCGGCCTCACCTTCTGGTCTCCTACCATCAACATCTTCCGTGACCCGCGGTGGGGCCGTGGCCAGGAGACCTACGGCGAGGACCCATACCTAACAGCCCGCCTCGCGGTCGCCTTCGTGCGCGGGCTGCAGGGCGAAGACCCACGCTGGCTCAAGCTCGTGGCCACGCCGAAGCACTTCGCCGTGCACAGCGGTCCGGAGAAGGACCGCCACGGTTTCGACGCTGTGGTCAGCCCGCGTGACCTCCGGGAGACCTACCTGCCGGCGTTCGAGGCGTGCGTGCGCGAGGGCGGCGCCTGGTCGGTCATGTCCGCGTACAACCGCACGAACGGCGAGCCGTGCGGCGCAAGCCCCACTCTCCTGCAGAAGATCCTCCGCGACGAGTGGGGATTCCAGGGCTACGTGGTGTCGGACTGTGGCGCCATCGCCGACATCTACCTGCACCACCGCGTGGTCGACACCCCGGCGCAGGCCGCTGCCCTCGCCGTGCGCGCCGGCGGCGATCTTAACTGCGGCGACACCTACTGCGCGCTCACCGATGCAGTGCTCACCGGCCTTATCGACGAGACAGCGCTCGACCGGGCGCTCGTGCGGTTGTTCGAGGCCAGGGCGCGGCTGGGGATGTTCGACCCGCCGGAGAGCGTTCCCCACGCGTCGATCCCGATCGAGGTGAACGACTGCGCCGCGCATCGCGCGCTGGCCCGCGAGGCGGCAGAGCAGTCCTTCGTGCTGCTAAAGAACGATGGTCCCGTGCTGCCTCTCCGGACCGACGTGTGCCGGGTCGCGGTGATCGGCCCGAACGCCGACGATGTCGGCACGTTGCTCGGCAACTACAGCGGCACGCCGTCCCACGCGGTGACTCCGTTGCAGGGCATCCGCCAGCGCGCCGGGAGCGGCGCCGAGGTGCGCTGGGCGCGCGGCTGCGAGCTGATCGGGCCGGAACGCGACGGTTTCGACCAGGCGGTCGCGGCCGCCCAATGGGCCGACGTTGCCATCGTCGTGCTGGGGCTGTCGCCGCGCCTGGAGGGTGAGGAGGGCGAGGAGAACCTGATTGACAGGGGCGGCGACCGGCTCCACATCGATCTGCCAGGCGTACAGGAGGACCTGCTCCGTGCGGTCGTTGCGAGCGGCACGCCCGTCGTCCTCGTGCTGCACGGTGGAAGCGCCATCGCCGTCAACTGGGCGGCGGAACACGTCGCAGCGATCCTGATGAGCTGGTACGGCGGCGAAGAGGCGGGGTCCGCCCTCGCAGCAGTGCTCTGGGGCGACACAAGCCCTGCTGGACGCCTGCCCATCACCTTCTACCGGTCGCTCCGTCAGGTGCCTCCCTTCGAGGACTATGCGATGGCGGGCCGCACGTACCGCTTCCTCGCGGACCGGCCCCTCTACCCCTTCGGGCACGGCATGAGCTACACGTCGTTCGCGTACACCGGACTCGCACTGGAGACGGAGGGCTCCACCGCGTCTCCCGTCGGGGTCCGCGTGGCGGTCACGAACGTGGGCGACCGTGAAAGCGATGAGGTCGTGCAGCTGTACGTGACCGATGTGGAGGCCTCTGCGCCGGTCCCGCTTCTGTCACTTCAGGGCTTCCGCCGCCTGCGGCTTGCGCCCGGCCAGACGGCGGAGGTGCACTTCGTGCTCGCCCCGCGGCAGCTCGCGTGCTACGACGATGACGGCCGGCCGTGGGTCGAGCCCGGCGCCTTCAGCGTGTGGGTGGGCGGAGGCCAGCCTGGCGCCGGCGCACCCGGCGTGGCCGGCCAGTTCCGGCTCTCCGGAGACGCCTACTGCCCGACGGGCTGACGCCTGCGCACGGGTCGTTAGGCCGCGGGGGCGTGAGGTGCGGGGGCGTGAGATGCGGCGTCGCAGGCATCTGCCCGCAAACCGGCAACCTGCGCAGGACGGACCGTTCCTGATACAGTGGAACAACGCGATGGCGCCACAATGGCGGTAGGCGTCTGGATAGGCTCCCGAGGGGACGGAACTGGTGGGCAGGCGGGCTGCGCTTAGGGCGGCCCGGCTAGAAGTGGCCGGCCCGCCAAGTACCGGACAGCGGCGGCTGATCTGCCTTCGGTGTGCACGCTCAGCGCGTGCGACCGGTGTCAGGGCAGCCCCACGTTGCCGATAGGAGCCCGACCATGTCCAGGCAAGCCGAGCAGCCTTCGTGCGGCGCCATTGGGACCGTTAAGTCTATCGCCGCTCTGCTGGCCGCTGTGCTGGCGGTGCTGTCGATCTTGGGCAGCGTAAGCTCGCCTCGCCTGACAGGCGCCGGGCCGTTCCCTGCGGACTTGGGGGAGTTGGCGCGTGAGTACGAGGTGGTCGTGCTCGAGCGGCGGATGCGGACGATGGGGTCCGGCGCAGGTGCGCAGTGCGCGCTGACGGCGGTGTCCGCGCAGACGGAGAGTGCCCCGCGCGGGTAGCAGACCCGCGCTTCATCGACGACCGTGCCGGCCGGGAGGCGGAAGCAGCCGCCGCCCGGCCGGCCTTCCCAACGCCACGCGCACCATCGCGCACACCGTTGTCGCGGAGCGCGCTACGGCCGAGGGCTTGCCTCCGCACCCAGTCGCGGACCAGCGGCCGACGAGCCGCCCACCCGCCGATAGGTGAGCAGCGCGGCGCCCGGCTGATCGGCGATGGCAACGGACAGGCCGCGCTCCATCAGCTCGCTGCCCGCCACGCGCCGCACCGCCCGCGGCCGGTCGACATCGGTAACCGCGTACGTGGCGTCGGGGTCGAGCCCCTGCAGGCGAAAGCGCGCGCTCTCGTAGGGGCTGTCGGCGCGCCGGAACGCCTGCACCATCCCGCGGCCGCCCTCGGGGTCGTCGAACTGCCACGCCATCCACACCTCCTGGCCGGTGGCGTAGGGCGTGAGCGGGTAGTAGTCCCGCAGGAACAGGTCCGCGACGGCCCGCCACTCGCGGTACAGCTTGCGCGCCGTGTCGTAGGGCAGGTCCTTCCGGCGCATGTCGAAGCAGGCGTTGAAGCTGGCGCCCATGACGGACCGGAACCAATACGGGCGCATCTCGCCAGACCCGGTGCCCCAGTACGGGATCCACGACGAGATGCCGTAGGTGTGGTTCTGGTTACCCACCGGCTCGATGATGTAGTCGCTCCGCAAGAGCGGCACAGAGCGACGCAGCGTCTCTATGTCGTTCCGCCGTCCGCCTGAGGCGCACGTGTCGATCAGCATGCTCGGGTGCCGGCGGCGCAGTTCGTCCCAGTAGGCAAGGAAGCCCTCGACGTACCGAATCTCCGTGATGCCCTGCCGGTCCGGCGCATCGGCCGCACGCCAGAAGGGCAGCGGGTCGAAGTTGAAGTCGTGCCGGTAGAGATCGATGCCCTCGCTTCGGATGAGCCCATCCACGTGGTCGGTTAGCCACGCGAGGGCCTCCGGGTTGCCAAGGTTCAGCAGGCGATCGCCGGGGCCGCCGCCCAGCAGCCACTGCGGACGCTCGTTGTACAGCCATGTGCCGGGGTTCACGCGCTCCGGCTCGAACCATACGATGCTGCGCACCCCTCTCGCGCGCCCATGGTCGGTGATAGGCCTCAGGCCGCCCGGGAAGCGCCCCTGATCGACCTCCCACGTCCCGGTGTTCGGCCAGCCTCCGTTGTTTGGGTACCAGCCCGCGTCCATCCACCAGTAGTCGAGCTTCAGACCCTCCTCCAGGTAGCGGTCGATGAAGCGCTTCTGCGAGGCGCTGTCGGCGTCGATCATCTCACCGAACTGGTGGCTGCTGCACGCCACAAACTGCGGCGGCGGCTCCTTCCCGCCAGGGCGCGGCGTGTTGTGGGCGAGCATCCAGCGGCGCCACACGTTCTGAGCGCGCACGGGGCCGCCGCTGTAGAACTGCACCACGACCAGCGGCGTGCGGATCTGCTCGCCCGGCGACAGCGAGAGGCGGATCCGTTCCTGGCCGCCCGTCACGCGCAGGCCGGTCGCGCCATCCCGCGCGAAGGTCGCGTCCCACTGCCCCGGCCAGCCGAGCACCACCAGCACGCCCTCGCCCGGCCAGCCGATGTTGAAGTTCGGCAGGTCGCTGTTCGTCGACCGGCCGCCCAGCGTGGCGATGCGCAGGGAGGCGCCGGGCGGGAGCGGAGTGACGTGCGGGTGATAGTCGGTCGGGAGGCAGGGGCTGCCTGTCCAGTGCCGCAGCGTGAACTCGCCGTCCAAGGCGCGCTCGAAGCGCGTGTCTACTGCTCGCACGGCCTCCAGGATTGGGGTGGGCTGCGTACCCGTGTTGCGGAATTTCAGCACCCACTCAACCGTGGGGAAGCGGCCGTACTGCACGGCATCGCACGTGAGCTGGAGACCGGTCTCCGGGTCCGTGTACGTGGCCCGGTGGCCCGTCCGGTGCTCGTCGAGCACGCGGGACGAGCGCTCCACCCGCCAGCCGGGCAGGAGCTCCGCGGACGGCCGTCCGCCGTAGATGAACGAGAAGGGCGGCTCGGGGGTGTAGCCGGGGCGCCCACCATCGATCGGCAGGTCGCCGAGCCACACGGTACTCCCGTCGGCCATCTCGACACCCGCGTCGGCCCAGTTCGCTTGGTCGCACGAGATGCCGTCGCCGCCATCCTCCACTTCGAGCGTGAACTCGGACGCGCCACCCAGCGCCACGCGGACGGGCGCGCCCGCCATCCCCTCCCGCATCAGCCTGCCGCGGTAGGCCTGCCGACCGCCAACCGTCACCGCGAAGACGACGCTGCCGCGGCCGCCCGAGGTCTGCTCGTTGGAGTCCACCCCTGTCACGGCATGGAAGACAGAGCCCGCGCCCGGCAGCCGCACCACTACCTTGCTCACGGCGTGGCAGTAGAGCCCGCGCGTGTAGGCTTTGCCGGCGATGTTCAGGGCCCGACCGGCGCGGGCGTTGCGCTGGACCGGGTCGTTGTTCGCCAGAACGGTCAACCCGGCCAGGGGCGGCCGGGCGTCTGGTTCGCCCAGGAGTCTGGCGGCGGTCCAGCGTCGGGCCTCCTCCATCTCCGCGGGCGTGGCGCGTACACCAGGACTGGCCATAGCGCATGCCTCCATCGCGATCAGTGCGAGGGCGACGCCAGTTCGCAACATCGCTGCCTCCCCTTCGTGTCTATAGCGCCCTGGCGCGCGTCAGCGACGAACCAGCACGACTTCGTCGAGGTCGATGGCCACGTCCGCGCGGTCGGCCGGATCCAGCCGGAATCGGTGCAGCATGCCGTGCCAGCGGGGATGCGATCCGACGTCCAGGGTGTGCTCGTGCCACTCGCCGTCGAGCGGCACGCGGAATGTGACGGACGCCCCCTCGCTCAGCTCGTGGTCGACGGTGCTCCAGAAGAGCTGGCCTGTCGCAGCTTCCGGACCGCCAGGCGGGCAGGCGGCGCGCATCCGCAGGCGCACAGCGCGGTACCGAGCGCACGGGACATAGCTGGCGGGTGACGTCAGCTGCGGATCGCCGCTCCGCGACACCGTGCGCAGCGCTCCAGCATCGAAGCGAAGCTCATCGGCGCCGGTGCGGGTCCAGCCGTCCGCCGTGCGATGGAACCGCCATGCCTCGATGTGCGGAAGCTCGACCCGGAAGGAGAGTGCCCTCCGCTGCGACTCCGTCGGCCGACGGTCGGTGTGCGGGCCCGCTCCCGGGCAGAAAACCGACCGCACACGGTCCAGGTACGCGAAGCGATGCTCGACGCTGGGCTCGAGGGCTGACCCCTCCGCCCACTCGTTCCACGCCGCGATCATCACGGCGCGGTCGCCGTCCACGTGCTCGCGCGCCGCCCGCAGCGACCGCTCGAACAGCTCCGGCGTGCTGTCCGTGCGGATCAGGTCCTGGTCCTTGGTCCACGGTCGGCGGTCCCAGCCGGTCATCACGGTGGGCCAGAACCTCCCTCCCGACAGGCTACGCCAATGCTTCCACAGGCCGATGCCCTGCTCGACCAGGTGCTCGTAGCTGGCCTCGGCGCCGCTTCCGGGCCCCGGCCCCGTCACCTTCGTGCCCGCGTAGGGGAAGTTGTAGAGAACGAGGGCGTGGGCCCCAGCGGCGAGCGAGTCGCGAACGGCCTGCTCGCTCATGATGCCTCCCTCGGCGAACATGAGCGTCACCCCGCCCAGTCCCAGCCGCTTGCACCGCTCGTCGAGACCGGCGAACGCCTGCCGCGCCCCCTCTACCCCGAGCGTCTGCACGAAGTGGTATCCCGCCAGGATCATCACTAGCGGTTTCCCATTCACACGAAGGTAGGAGGGATGCGCCAGGTACTTCCGTACGGCGAGGTCGGAAAACTCCCGGAACTCACGCGCCGTCATGCGCTCGGCCGGCGCATGGTTGCACCAGAGGAGGCAGAAGCGGAACCGGTCGATGAAGCGCGAGCGCAGGAGGCCCAGGTCGAGGGCGCCCTCCAGCCACTGCGTGCCCCCCTCCGTGTAGTAGCAGTAGGCGAAGAACGACACGCCGTGCTCGAGCGCCCAGACAACATGCCAGTCGGCCGCGAGCGGGTTGTCTTGGTCGTAGTAGCCGAGGAGTGGGCGCTGAACGGCCGGATGTGCCGCGATGCAGTACCACTGGTCCGCCGCATTCCACCCGGGGAAGTACCACGCGCCGACGAGCATGTCGGCGCGCGCCGGCCTCGGCGGTACGGGCGCCTGTGCGGTCGGCCGCGCATCTGCCCTTGCGGCCAGGGCCGCCGCACCCAGGGCGCCTGCCCCCTGCTTGAGGAACTCACGGCGGTCGGGCATGGCTCACCTCCTCGCGCGCGGCGACCAAGACGCCGCCAACACCTCGACCGCAGGTCACCGTCTGCCCTGTGGCGCTGCGGTGGTGGTGGCGTGGAGCAGCGCGGCACCGTCCCACCGTTAGTGCCTGCGGCACCAGCGGCGGACCGTGTTGCCGCCCCCGATGAAGGTGGTCGCGGCCACCTCATTCCGATGTACACTGGTGAACGTGGGAGTCCTTGATGTGTGGTGTCCTCACTACAGCACATCCAGGGCCAAGCGCCTCATCAACCGACCCGTTGGGACAGCACAGCTCAGGAGCGCTGGCAGCATGCGGACGCCCGGGAGGGCAGCGGGCGCGGATCGTTTCGCCTGTCGGCGGTGCGATCCCTGCACCGATCAAGGACAGGGCATGGCGACGCAGGAGCGTGGCGTGATTCCAGAGCCCGTACCTGCCGAGCAGCCGGCGGCGGGCGCTGGCCGGCGCGCCGCCGAAGCCCTGCTCGGCCCGACGGCGTGGGCACTCGCGTACTTCTCTACCCACCCGCCGCGCCTGCCGATCCTGTCCACTCCAGCACGGCACGGCATGCCCTTCGAGGAGGTCGCACTCGCGTCACGGGATGGCACGCGCCTGGCGGGCTGGCGCATCCCGGCCGACCGGCCCGAGGGTGCCGTGGTCCTGTGTCACGGGCACCCGTTCCACCGGGGGCTGGTGCTGCCGTGGGCGGCAATGCTCTGGCCGTGCCGATGGGACCTGCTTCTCCTCGACTTCCGCGCGGCGGGACGGTCGGCGGGCAGCCTCTGCACCTTGGGGCACGATGAGGTCGGAGACCTGGAAGGTGCGGTGAACTGGCTCCGTTCCGAGCCACGGACCGCGCGCCACCCGATTGGCGTCTTTGGGGTCTCGCTCGGCGGCGCCGTGGCGCTGCTCACCGCCGCCGACGATGGGCGCATCGCAGCAGTCGCCACGCACGGCGCGTTCGCCACGCTGGACCGCGCCATCGAGCAGCGCGGACGCCTGCTGCTTGGTCCGGCGGGCCCGCTCCTCTCATCACAGGCGCGCCGCATCGGCCGGAGGTGGCTTCCTGTGGACCCCGAGCAGGTGGCGCCCGTCGCGGCCATCGCTCGGATCGCGCCGCGCCCGGTCCTGCTGTTCCACGGGCGCCGAGACTGCATCGTCTCCTGCTCGGACGCGCTCCTCCTCTACGAGGCGGCCGGCGAGCCCAGGCAGCTCCACCTCTTGCCGCGTGCCTCGCATGTGGACATACCGCGCGGCGAGCGAGACGCCTACGCCGCACGCCTGCGCGCCTTCTTCAGCGCCGCGCTCCACCGGCCAGGCGCCGCTTGATTCGCCCCGCGCGGCTGTGTAGAATGCTGGGGACGCGGGCCAACCTTTCGCCGCGTCGGCCCGGTGGAGGTGACACCGCATGGACCGTCTGTGGGCGCCGTGGCGGCACGCCTACGTGGAATCGGCCGCGCCAGTCGGCGGCTGCATCTTCTGCGACTTCCCGGCGGAGGAGCGCGACGCAGAGAGGTTCATCGTGCGCCGCGGCCAGCACACGTTCGTGCTCCTCAACGCCTACCCCTACAGCAACGGGCACCTCATGGTCACTCCTTACCGCCACATCGCGTCCGTCGGCGACCTGAACGACGCCGAGTCCCTCGAGCTGATGCAGCACGTCCAGGCCTGTGTCGCGGCGCTGCGAAAAGCGTTCCGTCCCGACGGCTTCAACGTGGGCATGAATCTGGGCCGCGTCGCGGGGGCCGGGATAGACAGCCACGTGCACGTGCACGTCGTTCCGCGGTGGAATGGCGATACGAGCTTCATGACGGTTGTCGGCGAGGTCCGCGTTATCCCTATGGCAATGGATGCGGCCTACGACCGTCTGAAAGACGCGTTCGGTGGCTGAGCTCACCAACGCCGAGACGCTGGCCGACCTCGGGGCTCGCGTGGCCCAGTGCACCCAGTGCTGCCTCGCCGAGACGCGCACCAAGGTGGTGTTTGGCGAGGGAAACCCCGACGCGCCGCTCGTCTTCGTGGGCGAGGGTCCCGGCGAGACCGAGGACCTGACCGGTCGTCCCTTCGTGGGCCGCGCGGGCGCGCTGCTGGACGAGTGCCTGCGCGAGAACCGCATGACGCGGAGCCATGTGTACATCTGCAACACGGTAAAGTGCAGGGCCTGCATCGTCAACGGCAAGCGCCGCAGCAATCGCGCGCCGCGACCCGACGAGATGGCTGCCTGCCGCACCTGGCTGGAGCAGCAGCTTGGGATCCTGCGCCCGCTGGTCATCGTGTGCCTGGGCGCCCCCGCCGCAAACTCTTTGATTCACCCCAACTTCCGGATGCTGCAAGAGCGAGGCCAGTGGTTCACCACGAGCCCGTTTGCGCGCTACATCATGGCGGCCCTGCACCCGGCGTTCGTGCTTCGACAGGCCGGGCCAGCCTACCAACAGATGCGGGGCCAGCTCGTCGAGGACATCGGCGCAGCGCGCCTTAAGGTGATCGCAGCGCGCCGCGAACCGCCGGCCACGCTCCTGTGATGACACGCTTCCGGACGGGCCTGGCGCTCCTGCTGCTCCTCGCCGCCACTGTAGCGCGCGCGCAGCACCCTCGCCCGGATGTCGCCGAGGCCTTCGAGGAAGCACTCCGGGCGCCGGAGCTGAAGGGCGGCGTGCAAGGCATCGTAGTCGAGTCCCTGGAGGACGGCTCCGTCTGGTACGAGCGCAACCGCGATCTGTTCCTGATCCCCGCCTCGAACCAGAAGCTCCTCACCTCCGCGGCTGCGCTCGCGCTCCTCGGCCCGGGCTGGCGGTTCCACACGGAAGTCCTGAGAGCCGCGGGTGGGCTCGGCGCCGGCGTGCTGCGAGGCCCGCTGTGGCTCCGCGGCGGCGGGGACCCGACCCTTGATATCGCGCACCTCGACCGCCTCGCGCGGGCCGTCCGGCAAGCCGGCATCGTCCACATCACCGGCGGCCTGGTCGCGGACGACTCCCTCTTCGACGCACAGCGCCATGGTGACGGGTGGTCGTGGAACTACCTGTCTGAGCACTACGCCGCACCGGTCAGCGCGCTGAGCCTCGCGGGCAACGTGCTTCGCGTTACCAAGAGCCCCGGCCGCTCCGCAGGGGATCCGGTCCGCGCCCGGATCGAGCCGGCGGCATCGGGCGTGCCGGTGGTAGTGCGCGCGCGCACGGCGCCCGCCGGCGCGAGACGCACTATTAGGGCCACCCGGCAACTGGGGCGCAGCCTCGTCGTCGTCGAGGGCCTGCTGCCGCTCGACGCGACGCCCGACGCCCGACCGGCGCTGGTGGCTGTGGAGGACCCGGCGCGATTCGCAGCCCACGTCTTCGTCGATCGGCTGCGACGCGCAGGCGTCCGGGTGGAGGGCGGTGTCCGCCTGGGCAAGACGCCTGCGGCGGCCCGACCCGTCGCCGTGCATGCGAGCGAACCACTCGGCGACCTGCTGCACCGCATGAACAAGCCCAGCGACAACCTCTTCGCCGAGTGCCTGTTCAGGATCCTCGGCGCACGTCGCTCGGGCGTCGGCTCGTTCAGGGCTGCTCGCGGGGCGGTGCGCTCCTGGCTGGACTCGGTCGGCGTGCCAGCGGCCGAGATCGACATGACGGATGGGTCCGGGCTCTCGCGCCTGAACGGCGTTACCGCGGGCGCCCTCGCGCGCCTTCTGCATGTGATGCATGCGCGGCCCGAAGCGGCGGCATGGATCGCGTCGCTGCCTGTGGCTGGCGTCGATGGCACGCTCCGCAATCGCATGAGGGGGACTCCCGCGGCAGGCAACCTCCGCGCCAAGACCGGCTACGTGGGGTACGTGAGCGCGCTGTCCGGCTACGTGTCCACCGCGGACGGTGTGCCCCTCGTGCTGGTGATCCTTATGAACCACCACCGGACGACCAACGCAGTGGCACGCGGCATTCAGGATCGCCTCGTGGCCTACCTCGCAGCGTACCGATCTCCGAGCCCGCAAGGTGGCGCTCAGTGAGCGCGCCCATGTCCCGCCGCGAGGCGATCGCGGCCGCCGCCCTGCCCTTCGCCATCGGCGCCCTGGGCGAGCAGGCCGCACCGGAGCCGGTCTACCCGGACGACGCCTTCTCGCGTCCCCCGGACGACCGGATCGGCTCGTTCGACCACGCTTCCGGCCTGTCGCTGCACCTCGACGTCATCTCCCGCGCCGAGCAGTACCACGAGGCAAGCCTTCGGGTGCGGCGCGACGGCGGGCGCCCGCGCACGGAGTGGCGGTTCCGCACGCGCACCATCGACCTGAGCGCGCTCGGGATCGATGAGAGGATTCGGCGCCCCGCACGCGCGCTCTCGATGCGTGTCCGCAACGCCTCCGCGGGGCCCGTCCGTTTCGAGCTTCGGCTGCACGAGCTCGCATGGACGCCGACACGCGAGAGCCGAAGCCTGCCCTGGCTAGCGCCGACGCCGCCGGCAGTCCCTGCAGGCGCAGAGCAGGTCGTCACGTTCGACCTGACGTCGCTCGCCTGGCCGGACCGCCCGACTCCCGCGCTCCCCCGCTATCCGTTCATCGCCTTGCTGTTGCTGGTGCGCGACGTGGCACCGGGCGCGCTGTACGTCTTGGAGCTCTCCGATCTGACGGTTCACTACCCGGACCCCCCGGGCGTGCGGAGCGCCGAGGTCCGGGTGGGCAGGACCCTGCGCGCCGGCGCCGCCGTGGAGGCGCTCGTGCGCCTGGACGGCGACCGGGACGGCCGTCGCGTCGACCTTCAGCTGACTCGCGGCGCAGTCACGTTGTGGCGCGCGCGGCTTGGGGCAGCAGAAACGCGGGCCGCATTCGAGGGCGGGGCCTCCGTCCGCAGGAGGCTTCCCTGGTGGGTAGCGGAAGGCGATGCCGAGGTGGCGGTCGCCGTGGGCGGCTATCGGCTGCGCGGCGAGGCTACGCGCACGCGTGTCCTGAACAGCAGGCGCTCCCGGTACCCACGCGTGGAGCGACGCCAGCACCGCGGCCGGCCCACCGTGTTCGTCGACGGTCGCGCCTTCCCGTGGATCGGCTACTCCTCGTATGACTACCAGCCGGGGCCGGTCGCCGACTTCGGCCGCCATGGCGTGACGGTGTTCTGCGTGCCGACGAACGCGGCGCGGCACATCTACCATACGGTGGGTCCGCCGACATGGCCGGCGCCAGATCGGCTTGACTACGGCCAGATCGACGAGCGCGTCGCCTTTACGCTCGAGGCCAACCCGAATGCCCGCCTGACGTTGCGCGTCGCGCTCGCCATGCCCCAGTGGTGGCTGCAGGACCACCCGGACGAGGTGGCCCACATCGGCGTGGGAGACGGCTCGCTCCCGTACGAGGAACAGGCGACCACACGCGTCGGCTCGCTCGCCTCCGAGGCGTGGCGTGACGCGCAGGAGCGCGGTCTCCGCCACCTCCTGCGCTACTGTGCACGCCAGCCGTGGGCAGGCCGCCTGATCGGCGTCTGGCTCTCGTGTGGGGTCACTGAGGAGTGGTTCGCCTGGGGCGCAAACGATGGACAGCTCTCGGACTACAGCGCGCCGATGCAGAAGGCGGTCCGCCCTGCGCTCCCGGCAGGCGTGCCGCCGCCGTCGGACCGCCGGCGCGCTGGCCGCGACCTCTATCCCGATACGGAACCCGGCCGAAGGGCCGGGCGCTACCATCGCTTCCAGTCGAACCTGGTCGTGGAGACGATCGAGCGGTTCGCGCGCGTGGTGA
Source organism: Chthonomonadales bacterium (assembly GCA_035477595.1). Classification (GTDB taxonomy): domain Bacteria; phylum Armatimonadota; class Chthonomonadetes; order Chthonomonadales; family CAJBBX01; genus DATIKM01. Next base: position 18,664 of record DATIKM010000144.1, on the reverse strand, counting down.
AGGAGGAGTCGGACGGGCGCCTGCTTGTGGCCGCGTTCTATGGGTACTCCGTCCAGCTCGCCGGTGAGCCTCGGCAGTCTATCGCTGGCCACACTGCCATCCGCCGTGCTCTCGCGTGTCCCGACATCGACATGCTGTCCGGCGTGCCGCTGCACGACTTCCGCGACCTCTCCCACGGCTACAACCCCTACATCGGGCCCACAGAGAGCACGCTGCGGGCGGGAAAGCTCTACTGCAACGAGAACGACCTGTTCTCGTGGCTCCACCCTCTCCACTGGCACGTGCTCTACGACCCGGCTGACCCGCGCTCCGGCGCCATCCGGATGCATCGGCGCGAGTGCGCGAACGACTGCGTGCGCGGCGCGCTCTCGCAGCGGTTCTCCCTGATGGCGAGCTGGCACCGGGACAACGCACTGCAGGCTGAGTTCGCCCGGCAGGCCGCCATCAACACCGCCGCACAGCGGATGGATCGCGAGCCTGTCGAGGAGGTGGCCTTCCTTGTCGACGACGCGGGGTTCGCGTGGGCGCCACCGGAGTCGGCCTTGGCGGCCCAGACCGTGAAGCGCCTCCTCCACACCTGCGGCAGGACGGGCGTGCCGGTCGGGGTCTGGCAGATGTCGGATCTCGCCAGGCTGCCGGCGCGCATCCGCTTCGTGGTGGTGGCGAATCCCTGGGCAGCGGAGGACGAGGCCATCGCCGCGCTCGCCGAGGCGCTCCGCCAGGGAGGGCGGCACTTTCTGGTGGTCGGCGCGCCGGGCTACGTGAACGAGGAGACCGGCGAGCGGAGGCCACGCCGTCCCGCGGAGGTGCTCGGGCTGCCCGTGCGCGTCCGCGATGAGCCGCTTCCGAGCGGAATGCTCGGCGGACCAGTGCAGTACAGCGACGTCGGCACCGTCGCCCCCCGGGCGGAGGCGGGCGCGGGCGCCACGCACCACTACGCCGACGGCGCTGGAGCCGGCGCCGAGCGCCCACTTCCCAGGGGTGGTCGGTTGCTCTGGTTCGGGGCGCCCCCGCTGCTCGTCGATGCGGTTCGCCGCGTGATGCAGGAGGCTGGCTGCCACGCGTACGCCCCGCCCGGCTTCTTCGTGCACGCCTCGCGCGAGCTGGTAGCGATCACCGCCAACGTGGCGGGAGAGGCGCCACTCCGCTGGCCGGCGTCGGTGCGCGTGGCCGACCTGTTCGACGGCTGGTCGGGCGCAGGCGCGGAGATGCGCTGCCCGTTCGCCCTGGGGCAGACCCGGCTCTTCCGCATCGTGCCACGCCGCGGTGGGCCAGGAGGGAGCGGCTGACATCAATGAACGCGACGGCTCGCGGACCGTCGTGAAAGCGAACGCAGATACGCGCCCGCACGTCTACCGTGGTACGGCAGATGCTGCGCGGTCGCGCCCTCGAGCGAGCGGGTGCCCTCTGGCGCGCGTGACCGACGAGGGCAAGTCGCCTGCAGATGCGCCCAAGGGCAACCGGTTCGGGGCATCGTTCGACGTCCCCACCTGTGGGGCGGCCGCGTTACCCAACCGTCTGCGCGGGCGTCACTACTGGTAGCGCCTCACGCCTACTGACCGAGAAGGTCTTGTGCTGACAGCACCCCGGAGCCCCGACAACCAAGGAGACCTAGCTTGACAACCTGGACTCGCGGCCGCACCCTGGCCCTCGCCCTCGCAGGCCTCTGCGCCGGCGCGATGGCGCTGGCCCAAGCTACCCAGGGCGGCGCCGACTGGCCGCGCTTCCGCGGCCCCAACAACGACGGCATCTCGCCCGAGACGGGCATCAACCGCGACTGGGCCGCAAGGCCGCCTCAGGTCCTCTGGCAGGTGCCCCTGACGGACGGCGGCTATGCGGGGCCTTCCGTGGCTAACGGCCTCGTGTTCATCATCGACCACGAGGGCTCCCAGAGCATCGTCAGGGCGCTCCGGCTCACCGATGGCACGGAGGTCTGGCGCTTCGCCTACGAGGACGGGGACCGGCCCAACTACGGCTTCGCTCGCGCCACACCGACCGTCGACGGCCCGCGGGTCTACACGATGAGCCGCTTCGGGAAGGTCCACTGTCTCGAGGCCGCCACAGGCAGGCTGATCTGGATGCGGGACGTGGTGAGAGACTTCAACGGACAACTACCCCGCTGGGAGATCGCGGTATCGCCGCTCGTGGACGGGGACCGGCTCATCGTGCAGCCGGGCGGGCCCGGCGCCGCGGTGGTCGCGCTCAACAAGATGACCGGCGAGACCATCTGGCAGGGCGGCGGAGACGGTCGGCCCGGCTACGCGTCTCCCTTCGTCGCCACCATCGGCGGCAAGCGCCAGTACGTCACCACGGATGCGAACGGCGCGCTCGGCGTCGATCCGGACAACGGACGGCGCCTGTGGCACTTCCCCTGGCCCACGCGACACGGCGTGAACGCCGCCACCCCGCTGGTGATCGGCGACTCGGTGTTCATCGCCAGCGGGTATGGCCAGGGCGCAGCCCTTGCCGACATCAGGGGTGGCGAGGCGGTTGAGCGCTGGCGCAGTCCGGCGTTGCAGGCGCACTTCAACTCGCCTGTCTACCACAGGGGCCATATCTACGGTACCGGCGATCCTGGCGTCCTCACCTGCCTGGACCCGAGGACGGGACGCGCCCTCTGGAGCGCGCCCGGCTTCGAGAAGGGCGGGATGGTGTTGGTGGACGACCTGATCATAGCGCTGGCCGGCTCCACCGGCGACCTCGTCCTCGTGCGGGCGACGCCGGAGCGGTACGAGGAACTCGGCCGCATCCGGCCCCTTGGCGGCCAGAGCTGGACTGCGCCCATCGTCGCGCAGGGGCGCATCATTGTGCGCAACCGCACGACGCTCGCCTGCCTGTCCTTGCGGTAGTGCGCTCCGCTTCGCACGGCTGGCGCCGCGTCGGCGTCAGCCGTGCGAACGCCATCGCCCCTCGCTGTGCCGTACGAACTCCTCCGACATTGCCGCGGCCTTCTCCGAGTCGGGCTGCCCGGCCTGCGGGGCGGCGCACCACCGCGCGGTGATCACGCCGCAGTGCGCGCCGCAACCGGCGTTGAGGTCACAGCTCGGCGACCGAGCTCGCGCCCGGTCGTTACGCGCGAGCGCCTTGCGCGCGGGCGGCTCGCCTCAACGGTAGGCCCCCAGCTCCTTCGCCAGCTCGACTATCCTGCGGAAGCCCTCAAGGCTCACGCTGGACGGCACGGAGTGGTCGGACGAGAAGATGAACCCGCCACCCCGCGCAAGCTCTGGAACCACACGGCGCATCTCGGCCTCGATGGCGGGCAGGTTGTCCCAGAGCACTGCGTTGATGCCGCCGTGCAGCACGAGCCGGCCACCGTACTCGCGCTTCAGCTTCAGCGCGTCCATGCCGGCCTTGACTTCCAGCGGGTTGAGCGCGTCGAGCCCCATGTCGACGAGGTCGGGCACGAAGGCCATCACATTGCCACATGAGTGCAGGTGCGCCTCGATGCCCCTTGCGTGCGCCCAGTCAATGGCGCGCTGTTGCGCCGGCCTCAGAAGCGCCCGGTAGGCCTTCAGCGAGAAGAACTGGGTGCCCCGATACCCCATGTCGTCGCACCAGAAGACCGAGTCGAAGGTGTAGCCCTCATCCCAGATCATCTCGAGGATGGCGAGGCTGGCGTCGAGGCACGTGTTGAACATGTCCGCCACCCACTCCGGGCGCTCGATCATCGCCTCTAGGAGCTGCTCCATGTCCGTGAACGCGTGCGCGGCGTCGAAACCGAACCACAGTCCGCCGCAGACCCACGCTCCACCCTCGCGCCAGCCGGCGTAGTGCCTGCGCAGGTGGTCCCAGTCCACGCGGTCGCGCGCCGGCTGCATGCGCTCCTTCGCCTCCTGCCACGCCTCGGGGCTGTTGATGCGGAAGTCGAGGTACTGCGGCACGGAGGTGCGCTTGAGGTTCTTCAGCGTGACGCCCCACGAGGTCCGGTCCACGACGTACTCGTCGGTCTCCTCGAGGCGCTCGGACGGCCAGCGCGGCCCAGAGTCACCCCCGACGTGGACCACGTGGTCGAGGTCGAAGTAGTCCACGAAACTCACATCGCGGGGCATGCCTTCGCTGTGCCAACGCTCGATCGTGTCGGCCCAGGGGCTGTCGATGATGGGGATGCGGTCCGCCTCACGGTGCTCGAACATGCGCTGGAAACGCTCTCGCGACGTCAGGGCGGCGGCCATTTCGATCTCCTCGGGCCCGCGCCGGCCGGTGGCGCGGCGCGGGCGTGTCGGTCATTGCGGTTCGGGGCCTCCGTGGTCCGCATCGTCGGGACGGCTGCGCGCGAGCGCCTCCTCAACCTGCGGAGCGGGAAGGCGCGTGAGGCGCGGCTCCACGCCCCGGGGGTCGCCCACCGCGCGATACGCGCGCGCTGCAGTCGCGCCGCCGGGCTGAGCGGACCGCAAGGCGAGGAGGAGCAGGTTGCGGGTTGTGTGCTCTGGGTCCACGAACTCCACCACGTCGGTCGGTATCCCGTCAGACGCAGCACGGCGGCACGGACGTTAGCGATCACGATGTCGGCCAGGCGCTGCTTGCGGAGGCCGTGACGCAACACTGCCTGCCACGCATCCAAACGCAGCCAGGCGTGGAGCTCGCGCTGACAGCAGGGCGCCGCCATCTGGCACGGCCGCCTTCCCAGCGGCGCGCCAGTCGCGGGCCGCGGGTTCAGCGTCACCGGTAGCTGCCCAGCTCCTTGGCCAGTTCCACGGTGCGCCGAAAGCCCTCCAGGCTCACCGTCGAGGGCACGGAGTGGTCGGAGGAGAAGATGTAGCCGCCGCTCTCCTTGAGGACCGGTACCACGCGCCTCATCTCCGCCTCCATCGCCTCGATGTCGTCCCAAAGGACCGCGTTGATGCCACCGTGGAGCGCCAGCCGATCGCCGTAGGCACCCTTGAGGGCGACCGGATCCATGCCTGCCTTCACCTCCAGCGGGTTCAGCGCGTCTATGCCGATCTCCACGAGGTCCGGTACGAACTTCGACACGTCACCGCACGAGTGCAGGTGCGCCTTGATGCCCTTGGCGTGCGCCCACTCCACGGCGCGCCGGTGGACCGGCTTGAGTACCTCGCGGTAGGTGCGCAGGGAGAAGAACTGGTTGTGCTTGAACCCCATGTCGTCGCACCAGAACACGCTGTCGAACGTGTAGCCCTGATCCCACACCATGTCCAGAAGCGCCAGGTTCACATCCAGGCAGTGGCCAAACACGTCGGCGATCCACTCCGGCTGCTCGACGAGGGCTATGAGCACCCGCTCCGTACCGATCATCCACGAGTGGGTGATGTCGAAGCCGAACCACAGGTGCGCCTGCATCCAGCAGCCGTCGCGGCGCCAGGCCGGGTAGCTAGCCTTCAGGTGGGCCCAGTTCACTCTGTCGCGCGAGGGCGCCATGCGCTCCTTCGCCGCGCGCCACGTGACCGGGTCGACGATGGTGAAGTCAAGGAACTCCGGCACGCCGCCGGCATGCTTCCAGCCGCGCATCGTGACGCCCCATGGCGACCTGCTCACCACGTACTCGTCGGTCTCTTCCAGCTTCCCGGACGGGTACCGCGGGCTCGTGTCGACCCCGACAGTGGCGACGCGGTCGAGCCCGAAGTAGTCGACGTAGCTGACATCCCTCGGCATCCCCTCGGAGTGCCAGCGCTCGACGGTAGCCTCCCACGGACCGTCGATGATAGGGATGCGGTCCGCATCCCGATGCTCGAACATCCGCGCGAAGCGCTCGCGCGACGTCAGCGCGACGGCCATGTCGCGGCGCCCCCCTTCTTTCGGTGCCGCCTGTGCTGCAACCCGACATCGAGCGACGCGGGCGCCGGGCCGCGCAGCGTCACCCGACTATCTGCGCAATCTCGGCGAAGTCCGGCTTCAGGTGCGCGTAGAGGTTCCGGTAGACCTCATAGAAGCGGGTGTAGGCCGAGTGGTTCAGGTCGCATGGGTCCGTTCTATCCTCCACGCGGACCACGGCGCCACAGGCCTCCTCCACGCTCGGATAGACACCCGCTCCGACTCCTGCCAGGAGCGCCACGCCAAGCGCCGGGCCCTCGTCTACGTTCACCGTCACGTGCGCGGTGCCGGTCACATCGGCCAGGATGGACCGCCAGAGGTCGCTCCGCGCTCCGCCGCCCGATGCGCGGATCTGCCGTATGGGCAGCCTGATCGAGCGCATGATCTGCAGCGAGTCGCGCAGCCCGTAGGCGACCCCCTCCAGGATGCTGCGAGCGAAAGCCGCGCGGTCGCTGCGTCGCGTGATGCCGAAGAAGACACCGCGCGCCGTCGGGTCCGGGTAGGGCGTCCGCTCGCCGGTCAGGTACGGAAGGAACAGCAGGCCCTCGCATCCGACGGGGGCCGCTGCAGCTTCCGCGGTGATAAGCTCGTACGGGTCGCGCCTCATCGCCGCCGCCACGGTCTTCTCGGCCTGGCAGAACGCGTCGCGGTACCACTGGAGCGACCCGCCGGCCGACAGCATTACTCCCATGAGGTGCCACTTGCCCGGCACCGCATGGCAGAACGTATGTAGGCGCAGCTCGGGGTCTACGACCGGCTCGTCGCTGAAGGCGAACACCACGCCGCTCGTGCCGATGGTCGAAGAGACCACACCGGTCTCCACGATCCCGTTGCCCACCGCGCCCGCTGCTTGGTCGCCGCCGCCGCCCACCACGGGCGTCCCCTCCGCCAGGCCCGTCGCGGCGGAGGCAGCCGCGCTGATGCGGCCGCTGACCTCGGGCGACTCGTACGCGCGGGGCATCCAGTCCCGCGGAATGCCGCAGCCGTCGAGCATCTCGTCCGCCCACGCGCGCTTGCGCACGTTGAAGAGCGCGGTGCCCGATGCGTCCGACACCTCCGTGGCGTACTCGCCGGTGAGCATCAGGCGGATGTAGTCCTTGGGCAGGAGCACCTTGCGGACCCGCGCGTGGACCTCGGGCTCGTGGTTGCGCAACCAGACGATCTTCCCGGCCGTGAACCCGGTGAGAACCGGGTTGCTGATCAGGTCCACCACGCGGTCGCGGCCGATCGTCTCCGTGATCCAGTCACACTCCGCCTTCGTCCGCTGGTCGTTCCAGAGGATCGCCCGGCGCAGCACGTCGTTGCGCTCGTCGAGGAACACGGCGCCGTGCATCTGGCCGCTGAGGCCGATGCCGGCGATCTCGGAGGGTGCGACGCGGGAGTCCGCTAGCACCTGTCGGACGGTCCCGCACGTCGCGTCCCACCAGTCGGCAGGGGCCTGCTCCGACCAGAGCGGGCGGGGTGCGTAGAGCGGGTATGCCTCGGTGGACCGAGCCACCACGCGCCCGGTGTGCTCGATCAGGATGGTCTTGGTGCCGCTCGTGCCGATGTCGATGCCCAGCAAATACGCCATCGTGGCATCCTCCGCTCCGCGCGACCTTGGGCGCCCGGGTTGCCGCCCCGGCCGGCGGGTGTTCGGCGCGCATCTTCGCCGCCAGTGGCGAGCCTTCCTGCGCGCCTGTGCACCGCGCGAGGCCGCAGGTATACTGGCTGAATGCGCCGGTGCGCGCTCGGCCAAGCCGCTGGCGTCTCATGGAGGCAGCCATGTGCGAACTCGCGGTAGCCGCCATCGTTGCGCTCGTCTCCCTCGTAGTCGCGACATCCGCTCCTGCATCCCCCGCCGAGCAGCGAATCCTCGACGGGGCGGATGCGCGAATCAGCAAACACCGGACAGCGGTGGCGCGTGTCGTAGTCGTGAATCGGCAAGGCCAGCCCGCGCCCGGTGCGCGCGTGCGCCTTGAGCAGGAGCAGCACGCATTCTTGTTCGGTGCGAACGTCTTTCCCCTGCTCCGGCACCACGGGCCGGAGCGCGAGGCGCTCTATCAGAAGCGGTTGACGGATCTGCTCAACTGCGCAACGCTCGGCTTCTACTGGGGCACCTACGAGCCGGAGCCGGGCAGGACCGAGGCCGAGCGGCTCGAGCGCCAGGCGCGCTGGCTTCAGGAGCGCGGCATTCCGGCGAAGGGCCACCCGCTTGTGTGGCACGAGGTGGTACCTCGCTGGGCGCCCACCGACCCCGACCATGCCCGGGACCTGCTGCGGCACCGTGTCACCGACATCGTAGGCAGGTTTGAGGGCCTCATCGACCGATGGGACGTGGTGAACGAGGTCACCGTCTCGGATCGCTTTGACAACGGCGTGGGCCGATGGGCGAAGCGGGACGGCGGCGCGAAGCTCGTCTCCGAAGCGCTGGAGTGGGCACGGAGCGCCAACCGTGGCGCGACGCTACTGTACAACGACTACAACGTAAGCCCGACCTTCGAGAAGCTCGCCGCGGACCTTACCAGCCGCCGCGGTCTCGTGGATGTCCTCGGCATCCAGAGCCACATGCATAGCGGGGAATGGACCCTCGCCCATGCGTGGGAGGTCTGCGAGACGTACGCGCGCTTCGGGGTGCCGCTCCATTTCACGGAACTGACGGTGATCTCGGGCCGGCACGGCTGGACCCTCGATCCGCCGTGGCCGACGACGCCCGCCGGGGAGGAGCGCCAGGCGGACTACGTCGAGAAGCTGTACACGACTCTCTTCTCGCACCCCGCCGTCGAGGCCATCACGTGGTGGGACCTGCAGGACGGAGCCTGGCAGGGGGCGCCCGCGGGCCTCATCCGGGCCGACTACTCGCGGAAGCCTGCCTATGACCGCCTGCTCCGGCTGATCCGCGAGCGGTGGTGGACGCGCGCGGAAGCTGTGACCGACGTGGACGGCATCGCGACGGTCCGCGGTTTCCTCGGCGCCTACGAGGCGACTATCGAGCACGCCGGCGTCACCGTGCGGCGTCCCATGCGCATCACGCGATCGGGCGCCAACCGCATCAGGGTGACGCTCCCGTAGACGTGTGAGCAGACGTACCGCATGGCACACCTCTGTGACTGGGAGAGCAGGAAATGTGGTTCGCAAGAGCATGCCGGCTGCGCGTGGCCGGTCTCGCAGCCTTCGCGTTGGTGTGTTCCGTGCTCGCGCTCCACGCGAGCGCAACAGCGGCCCAGTCGCCGCAGGCGCCGATGCTGTTTCGACAGCCCGCGCTCAGCCGTACGCACATCTGCTTCTCGTCTGCCGGCGACCTTTGGATAGTGCCGCGCGAGGGCGGCGACGCGCGCCGCCTGACGACGGGCGTCGACGTCGAGGAGCAGCCCTGCTTCTCGCCGGATGGATCGACCATCGCATTCGTGGGCCGCTACGACGGCAATGCGGACGTCTACACCGTCCCCGCCTCCGGCGGCGTGCCCCGACGCATTACATACCACCCGGGCGGCGACGCCCCGGTGGCCTGGTCGGCCGATGGCAAGCGCATCCTAATGCGGTCGGGCCGGCTGAGCTACTCCCGCTTCCTGCGCCTCTTCTGGGTCCGTGCCGACGGGATGGGACTGCCCGAGCCGCTTCCGCTCCCGGAGGCGTTCGAAGGCTCGCTCTCCCCTGACGGGAACTACATCGCCTATTGCCCGCTCTCCCCCGCATTCCGCGCGTGGAAGCGCTACCGCGGCGGCACAGCGAGCTACATCCAGATCGCCCGGTTGGCGGACAGCACCGTGGAGAGACTGCCCCGCACGGACAGCAACGACTTCCGCCCGATGTGGATCGGTCACCGCATCTTCTTCCTGTCCGATCGCCGGGGGGCGATGTCCCTCCACTTCTACGACACGCGCACGAAGGCGGTGCGCCAGGCGTTCCGCAACGATGGCCTTGACCTGAAGTGGGCTTCGGCCGGACCGGACGCCATCGTCTACGAGCGCTTCGGCGAGATAGGGCTCTACGACCTGCAGACCGGGGCGGCGACGCCGGTGCCCATCCGCCTGAGCGGCGATCTGCCCCAGGTACGGCGGCGCGTGGTGACAACCGCGGGCAACATCTCCTCGGCCAGCATCTCGCCGAGCGGCGCCCGGGCCGTGTTCGAGGCGCGGGGCGACATCTACACGGCGCCCGCCGAGAAGGGCGACGTGCGCAACCTGACGCAGACCTCCGGCGTTGCCGAGCGCAGCCCAACGTGGTCTCCCGACGGCAGGCTGGTCTCCTATCTGTCCGACGAGTCGGGCGAGTATGCGCTGCACCTGGCTGACCCGCTCGGGAAGCAGCCGGTGCGGAAGATCGCCCTCGGCCAGGAACCTTCCTTCTTCACGTCGACTGTCTGGTCACCGGACAGCAAGCGCATCGCGCTCCTGGACGTGCGGCTCAAGCTGTGGCTCCTCGATGTCGAGAAGGGCGAAATGAAACTGGTGGACACGGCGCCGATCGACGGAGGCGACTGGCGCGTGAGGTGGTCGGCCGACAGCAAGTGGCTCACGTACGCGCGCCCCCTGAGGAACCGGCTCCGGGCGGTGTTCCTCCACAACATCGAGAGCGGCGCGATCAGTCAGGTGACGGACGGCATGAGCGATGCGGCGATGCCGGGGTTCGACCGCAGCGGGAAGTACCTGTTCTTCGCGGCGAGCACCGACGTCGGGCTGAACGTCGGCATGGAGATGAGCGCCTTCGGGCGCCGCGTGACTCGCAGCGTCTACGCCGCCGTGCTGCGCAAGGATCTCCCCTCGCCGGTGCAGCCGGAGAGCGACGAGGAGAGGCCCTCCCAGCCGGCGCCGGCGGCGCCGGACGCAGCCACGAAGGCGCAACCGGCCGCGCCTGATGCAGCGAAGGTGCCCGGCATCGACATCGAGGCGATCGACCAGCGCATCGTCTCGCTCCCGATCCCGGCTCGCAACTACGTGGGTCTTGAGACGGGCAGGGAGGGAACGGTCTTCCTGCTGGAGGGTCCGGCGCCGGGAAGCCAGGGCGTCTCCCTCCACCGCTTCGAGCTGAGGACGCGCAGGACGGAGCAGGTCCTGCCCAACGTCACGGCCTTCGCCCTGACGCCGTCCGGCGAGAGGATGCTCTACGCCACCGGCGGACGCTGGCATATCGCGGGCGCGACCGGCCCCGTTGCCCCCGGCTCGGGCGCCCTCAACCTGGACGGCATGGAGACCAACCTCGACCCGGCCGCGGAGTGGCGCCAGATGTTCCGCGAGAGCTACCGCCTCCAGCGCGACTTCTTCTATGCGCCGAACTTCCACGGGCTGGACCTCGCGGCTAGCGAGAAGCGCTACACGCCTTACCTTGACGGCCTTGCGTCGCGGCAGGACCTGAACTACCTCCTTGAGGAGGTGTTCGGCGACCTGACGGTCGGCCACCTCTACGTGTCCGGCGGCGACGTGCCACGGTCGGCCAGCGTTGCCGGCGGGCTGCTCGGCTGCGACTACACGATCGCCCATGGACGCTATCGCTTCGACCGGGTCTACAACGGGGAGAGCTGGAACCCGCAGTTGCGCGCCCCGCTGACCCAGCCCGGCGTCAACGTGCGGGCCGGTGAGTACCTGCTCGCCGTGGACGGCAAGGACCTCAGAGACACGGACAATGTCTACGCTGCGCTCGAGGGCACCGCCGGCCGCCAGGTGACGCTGAAGGTTGGACCCAACCCCGACGGCACGGGGAGCCGCGAGGTTACGGTGGTGCCGGTCGCTGATGAGAGCGCCCTTCGGCAGCTCGCGTGGATCGAGGGCAACCGGCGCAAGGTGGCCGAGATGAGCGGCGGGCGCCTCGCCTACGTCTACCTGCCCGACACATCCATGGGCGGGTACACCGCGTTCAACCGGTACTACTTCTCTCAGACGGACAGGGACGGCGCGGTCATAGACGGGCGGTACAACGGCGGCGGATCGCTACCGGACTACATTGTCGACTACCTCCGGCGCCCGCTGCTCAACGGCTGGGCCGTGCGCCATGGCGCTGACTACTTCAGCCCCGGGGCGGCCATCTTTGGCCCGAAGGCGATGCTGATCAACGAGTACGCGGGCTCCGGCGGCGACCTGCTCCCGTGGTACTTCCGAAGGTACGGGATCGGTCCGCTCATCGGGAAGCGCACGTGGGGAGGCCTCGTCGGAATCGGCGGCACGCCGCGGCTGATCGACGGCGGCGCGATCACCACGCCGAGCTTCGCGTTCTACAACCTCGAAGGGAAGTGGGACGTCGAGAACCACGGTGTGGACCCCGACATCGAGGTGGATAGGGACCCCGCGCTCTGGAGGACTGGTCGCGACCCACAGATCGAGCGGGCCGTAGAGGTGCTGATGGCGGAGCTGAGGAGGAACCCGCCGACGCGCGGCAAGCGACCCGCATACCCGGACTACCACCAGCGCTGATCCGGACGCGCCCGGCGCGCTGGTTGGGTGTTCTGGCGATGTTTGGCCTCCGCCTTCATCCACCGCCGAAAGGAAATGCTGGACGACCTCATCAAGACGTTGGCCGAGCGCGGCACCGAACCGGTTGAGGCTGAGGGCGCGCCGAGGAGCGTGCATACGGAGCACCGCGTCGTGCCCTCAGTCTCCAGACCGGCGAACGAAGCCGACCTCTGGCCCGCTGAGGACGCCGTAGGCCTCCAGCCCCGAAGACCCGATGTCCTGCCGACATCATCAACCTCCGCGAGGGAGGCCTTGTCGCAGCCACGAATGCCACACCGTCCGCAGGCGAATGAGGGTGCTCCTCCCGGCCGGGAACCGCAGTCCACCTTACCGATCTGACCGCTATATACCGGTCTGCCAGCCAGCGACTGAATGAAGCATTCCGGGCCGCCCTGGAATGATCCCTGCTGCGGCGCCACGAGTGTGGTTTGCCAAGGCATCGTTCGGATCGTCGACGGCGAGGGACCCGCCAGGCGGGCCTGTGGTATCCGCCTGCTGGGCCGTGGCATTCGGCCGATGGGCCACGAGCCAAAGAGCACCTATGAATAGCGCGTTCGCGAGCGCCATTCGACAAGCGCGTCTTGCCTCCGAGCGAGCTGAAAGTTGAGGCAATGCACTTGGCGGAACGGGACGGCCTCTCATCGGGCAGTGACGAACACCTGCGTGCCGTTCTGGGGTGCTCTGACCTCACACGTCTAACGACTCAGGTCGGCACCACGTTGCTGGAGATCCTTGAGAGGAGATTCCCGCACGTGGACGAATCCACCAACACAATGCCCAAGCGAGGCGGTTGCGGGAGTCCGCAGGTGCGCCTAGCTAGCGGTTGGAGCGGACGACCCGCGTCGGCGCTGACGCTGAACCGGAGCGTTACGCGCACATGCTGCCCAATGAGGGAAGCAGAGAGGAATGCGACGGTATGAGAGCTCCAGCGAATGACACGGGAAAGCTCATGGGCGTCGAAAGAGATCGGCTCCTCTCCCTCATTGAGTTCTCTCAGCAGTCCGCTCTGTTGTGCAGCAAGCCCGCCGCTACCGTCGCCGCACACGGTCTCTTCGCACTCTACGAGCACCAGATCCAAGGGCTGCCCGGCATCCGGATAGACGTCAATGATCCCGTGAGCGAGGACGAGATCTGGCTAGCCGTTGAGCGGCTGCACGAGACGAAGCCACCCTATGTTGTCAGCCCGGTACTTCGACCGTGGATACAGATGCCGCAGGCGCCAACAGAAGAGCCGCGGCTGCTCGAGGCCACGGGTGGCGCAAGGCTGATTGCAGAGGGCACGCATAGTTCATCGGCAAGTCCACCGGAGCATGGCAAACCTGCCATCGACCCCGAGGTGCAGATCACGCTTTCCGAGTACGAGGAGGCCGGTCGGGTGCGGGCCCTCTTCGAGACCTACCTCGACACGAAGTGGCGTCCCTGGGCAAAGGAGGAGAGACTCCGCCGCCGTACCAGAGACCTTTACCGCCAGCTTTTCACGCTGAAGCAGCAGCTCGAAGGCGGCATTGTGGAAGCACAACTCGAGCTCGTCTGGGGCGTGGGTCTCGGCATCTGGAACACCAATGGCGCCAGCGTGAGCTACCCGCTCGTAGGACGGCTGGTCGAACTGTCGCTCAACCCTGCGACGGAAGAAGTGGTAATCCGACCTCGGGACGTCGATGCTCGCATCGAGGTCGACTGGTACGCCTCCGTCCATAACCCTGGCGTTGCCGATCTAGGGAAAGCGGCGAAGGAGTTCTTCGACACAGCTACGACGACCTTCTCACCGTACGACCGCGGAACCTTCGAGCCCTTGCTTCGCACCGCGGCCACCAACCTCGACGCGAACGGCATCTACTGGCCGAACGAGGTGCCGGCGGAGGATCGGACGCTGCCGAAGTCCGACGACAAGCTCAGAGTAACCGACACGTGGGTGCTCTTCGCGCGCCCGCGCACCAGCAGCCTGTTTCTGCGGGATCTGGGAAAGCTGAAGGAGGAAGCCGAGGCGGCCGAGGTCTACCCGCCCGCAGTGGCTGCGCTCGTGACGGACCCTGACACCACCAACGCGGTCATCGAGCCGCCGTCGTTCCGCGGCGTGTCCACCTCATATCACGCCGAGGGCAGCACGAGCGCCAAGAAGGCACGTGACCTCTACTTCCCCAAAGCGTTCAACGACGAGCAGGTCCGCATCATCGAGCTGCTAGATGGCTCCGATGGCGTCGTCGTCCAGGGTCCGCCTGGCACGGGCAAGACGCACACCATCGCCAACGTCATCTGTCACTACCTGGCGGAGGGCAAGCGGGTGCTCGTGACCTCCATGAAGGATCCTGCATTGGCGGTGCTGCGGGAACAGCTTCCCGAGGAAATCCGTCCGCTCGCGATCTCGGTGCTGACGAGCGAACGGGAGGGTATGAAGCAGTTCGAGCACGCCATCCAAAAGATCGCCTCCGAGGTGCAGGGCCTCGACCGCAGCAGCACCGCGAGGACCATCAACCACCTTTCGGGGTCCATCGATAGTCTCCACGGCAGGCTTGCCAGCATCGACCGCAAGGTTAGCGAATGGGCGAAGCGCAACCTCGCCAAGGTCACGCTAGAAACCGAGGAGATCGACCTTCAGGACGCGGCGCGCGAGGTCGTCGAGGACGTCGACCAGCTTGAGTGGATTCCAGACACGCTTGGAATCGCTCCAGAGTTCGCCCCGCAGTTCCTGGACGCGGATGTTGTGCGGCTACGGGAGGCAAGGCGTGAGCTAGGCCGAGACATCGACTACCTCGATGCGTCTCTGCCGCAACTCGTGGAGTTTGGCGACTCCAAGGAACTGCTCGGAGTCCACCAGGATCTGTCGCAGTTCGAAAGGCTGAAACAGGGCGTTGAGAGTGGCGACGTTCCCGCGCTCGCCGATTCGAGCCAGGAGACGCTCGCTCTCGCTCAGACACTCCTCACGGACATCGGAGCCCTTCGGCGCCTACGCGATGAAGTCGCGCAGACGCATCGACCATGGACCGTCGCCATGCGCGAACGTCTGCGGCACGGCGGCAACGACAACCTGGTGCCCATTCTTGAGGCCCTCGGCGCCGATCTTGAGCAGGCTGTCGACCGGCGCCAGACGTTTCTGGAGCGGCCGGTCATGGCGCCCGAAGGCATCGAGCTTGATTCCGAGATCGAAGAGGCTGTGAGCAACCTCGCCGAGGGCCGAAGGCCCTTTGGCTTTGGTGTCAAATGGCTGTTCGGGCTGTTCGGCCAGTCGACCCAGGAACGGCAGCTGGACAGCATTCGTGTTCTCGGCCAGCCCCCTGCCAACGCCGAGGGTTGGCAGTATGTCGCCGAGCATCTGGCGTTGCTGAAGTCCCTGCGCAAGCTGGCCTTGCGCTGGAACGCCCTTGCCCCCGAGCTACACCTAGAGGCCGTACCCGAGCACCGGCCGGAAGGCGGCCTGGCCGCCGCACAAGACTACGCTCTCTACCTAAAGGTGAAGGGCGTAGTGAGGGCGGAAGGAGAGCTCTGCGCCGCAGCGTCTCGCGTCTTCCCCAACTGGGCTCATGTCCGCGAGCTGGCGGATGACACGCAGCGACTCGCTGAGCTTGAGAGGGCACTGCGGCACCACCTCACCAAGAACCGACTCGCCAACGTCTGTTCCCACAAGGAGCGCTTTCAGAAGGTACTGGAAGGCCGCACGGGCCGAATCATAGAGGACGTTCGCCGGTTCCTTGCGGAGACGCTCGGCAACCCCGAGATCGATGACGCCCGGATGCAGGCTGAGTGGACAGCGCTCATGGCGGAGCTACGTCGCGTGCTGGGTCTGGGCACGCATCTCACCACCGTGCGCGAGGTCTGCGACAAGGTCGAGGCCTCTGGGGCGCCGAGGTACGCCGCGGCACTCAAGCAGCCGGTGGCGGGTACCGTGGATGGCCTGCTTCCGGACAGCTGGCGCAAGGCCTGGCGCCTGAGGCGTCTCAGTGCTTACCTCAAGTCGGTTGGCGCGCACGACGAGCTGAGGAGGCTGGCGAGGGACCGCCAGGAAGCCGAAGGCGACTTGTCGCGCGCCTACCGCGAGATCGTGGTGAAGCGCACGTGGCTCAAGCTCGCGGAGAACGCCTCGCCTGACATCCTGGCTGCCCTGCAGGCGTACCTCAACGCCGTCCAGAAAATTGGCAAGGGCGCGGGCAAGCGCGCGGTGCGCTATCGGCACGATGCGCGCACTGCAGCATCGAAGGCGAATCCTGCGGTGCCGTGCTGGATAATGCCGCACGATCGGGTGTCGGAATCGCTGCCCGCGAAGCTGGGCTGCTTTGATCTCGTCGTCATCGACGAAGCGTCGCAATCGGACCTAACCGCATTGCCTTCCCTGTTACGGGCGAGAAAAGCGCTCATCGTCGGCGACGACAAGCAGGTTTCTCCCGGTGGCGAGGGCCTCGATGAGGAGAAGATTCGCAGCCTCATGAGTCGTTTCCTCGGCAATCAGGTCGAAACCTATCGCCCGCAGATGTCGCCGGAGCGCTCCATCTATGACCTGTTCAAAGTGGTGTTCGCCAAGAGCGCGGTGATGCTGAAGGAGCACTTCCGCTGCGTCGGCCCGATCATCGAGTATTCCAAACGCGAGTTCTACAGCCACGAGCTGCGACCACTACGCATGCCCAAAGCTGCCGAGCGTCTCGACCCGCCCCTCATCGACGTGCTCGTGGAAGACGGCTACCGCAAGGGCGATGTCAATGAGTCCGAAGCGCGGTTCATCGTCGACGAGATTAAGGCCATTGTGTCTGACCCGACCATGGGCGGGCGCTCCATCGGGGTCGTCTCGTTGCTCGCCGACAAGCAGGCCCGGTTGGTATGGGACTGGCTGACCAAAGAGCTCGAGCCGGAGGTTATGCAACGCCATCGCATAACCTGTGGCGACGCGCGCACGTTCCAGGGCAAAGAACGGAGCATCATGTTTCTCTCGATGGTGTCGGCGCCCAACGAGGTTGGCATGCCGCCCTCTCGCGACACCTTCGCCCAGCGGTTCAACGTGGCGGCTTCGCGCGCGAGGGACCGGATGTACTTGGTGCGCTCGGTGGCGCCGGAGCATCTGAGCGATGCGGACCGGTTGCGCCGCAGTCTCATCGCACACTTTGCGACACCGTTCGCCCAGGATGAACCGCGCGCGGAGGATATGCGCACACTATGCGAGTCGCCCTTCGAACGCGACATGTACGACGAACTCACTCAGCGTGGCTACTGGGTCATCCCACAGGTGCGAGTCGGCCACTACCGCATCGATCTGGTGGTTGAGGGACACAACGACGCGCGGTTGGCGATCGAATGCGACGGCGACCAGCACCACGGCCCGGACAAGTGGGCCGACGACATGCAGCGCCAGCGCGTGCTGGAGCGCGCTGGTTGGGTGTTCTGGCGCTGTTTTGCCTCCGACTTCTATGGCCGCCGAAAGGAAATGCTGGACGACCTCATCAAGGCGTTGGCCGAGCGCGGTATAGATCCGATTGGGGCCGAGGGCGCGCCGAGGAGCGTGCATACCGAGCACCGCGTCGTGTCCTCAGTCTCCAGACCGGCGAACGAAGTCGACCTGTGGCCCGCTGAGGACCCCGTAGGCCTCCAGCCCCGAAGACCCGATGTCCTGCCGACATCATCAACCTCCGCGAGGGAGGCCTTGCCGCAGCCACGAGAAGCGCTACGTCCGCCCGACAGGAGCGGCGAGTGTTCCCCCCGGGAACCGCAGCTCACCGTGCCGATCAGATTGCGATATGCCGGTCTGCCATTCAGCGACTACATGGAGTACTCCGGGCCGCCGTGGAAGGATCCGCGTGGCGTCGGCACAAGCGTGGTTTCCGAAGGCATCGTTCGGATCGTCGAGGTCGAAGGTCCCGTGGTTGCGAAGCGAGCTTACGACATCTACCTCCGAGGCTGTGGCATTCGGCGGATGGGGCATGAGCTGAAGAGCACTATGAACAAGGCGCTCGAGAGCGCCATTCGACAAGGGCGTCTTGCCTCTGAGAACGAGGGGACTGAAGGGGGCTTGCTGTTCTCCGTCGTCAGAGCGAACGGGAGCCCACCGATCAGGTTGCGCACCAGGGGACCACGATCATTCGAGGAGATTCCTCCGAGTGAGCTGCAAGTTGTAGCAACGTACTTGGCGGAACGGGACGGTCCCTCATCGGGCAGTGACGAACATCTGCGTGCCATCTTGGAGTGCTATGATCTCAAAAGGTTGACCACGCAGGTCGGCGTCAGGTTGCTGGAGATCCTAGAGAAGAGATACCCGTACGCGGACGAGTTCATCAGAGCAATCCCCAAGTGAGGCGGTTGCATGGATCCGCAGGTGCGCTCAGCTAGCGGTTGCACCGGACGGCGATTCCGCTGCGCGGCCCGCAGCAGAACCGCGGCGTTAGCCAGCCCGCGTTTCGCCACGCCAGCCAACCCTCCACGTGGAGGGGCACATGCTCGAGCTCCCCGTCTTCGCCACGCTCTTCACTTCCGACTACGTTTGTCGGTGCTGG
>DATIKM010000143.1:0-4523 GCA_035477595.1 Chthonomonadales bacterium | reverse complement strand
AAGACGACGACTGTCGGGCGACGCACGCCGTTCCTGTCGTAGGAGATGTCCCGCACCAGGTCGATGAGCAGGAGCCCGTCGGACATCAGCGAGGTCTCGACCCGAAAGCCGGCCGGCGTCTGGTTCGCCGGGGTGCCGAATGTCGCGATGACGTCCCGGAAGCGATCTGTGGTGCCGATCGCCTGCGCAGCCGCCTGCAGGAACCGAGCGTCCTCCAGCCTGACGGCAAGGTGAGCGACCCGGGCAAGGTCCTCCTCGCAGCCACGTGCGGCGGCCACCCCGAGGCTACCCAACGTGTAGCGGACACCTGCGTGGCCGTTGCTGGTGGAGTTGTCGTTGACGGTCAGCATCGTGGTGTCCTCAGGGCCTCCGAGCCGAAGGCTCGTGGTGGCGGTGGATCAGAGTTCGAGCGGATGCGGTTCGCGCGCGTCACCGGCCCCGGGCGCGGTCGCCGGTCGGACGTGACCACATATTGACGTGACCATATATTGAAGCAGGTTCGGGAAGCGGGCGAGCCCGGAGTCCCGCCGAGCGCCGGCGAGCGCGGCGTCGCCGGCCTGTCCGCAGGTGGCGGAACAGGTCCACGTGCCGGCCGCCTGACCGCAGCGGATGTCGGCCGGATGTGCCTGGCAATGCCGAGTCGCTCGACAAGCGGCCCGGAGAGCGCCTCCGCTCCATTCGTTGCCCCGGCCATCCGTACACCTGCAGCGGCGAGATCGTCGAGCACGCCGGCGACTCCCGGATATGGCTCCGCGTGCCGGTCGAAGCAGCGGCCACTCGGCAAGCACTTGCTCATCCGCGAGTGCCTGCTCACTGATGTTCCCAGCGAGTGACCCCTGAGTCACGGACCACTCGGCCCCACATCTTGCCCAAGAGGGCCCTTGTCGCTCGGACATTCTCCGCGGCCATACTCCCTTGTCTACAGGTAGGTCCCAGCCTGCGCGGCAACGGTGCGGCATGCGTCACCCTGCGCTGACCGTTGCGGGGCGGGCTCGAGTGAGAGGTGAAAGGCGATGGTCGATCTCGCTGTGGTGGACGCGTGGGAACTGGGCCAGGCATTCGACCACTCTGTCCTCCCGAAGGACACCACCGAGGACAACATCCGAGCAGGGTGCCGCGAGGCGGTCGCGTACAACTGCGCGTCCTTCTACTCGGCCTCCCCGTACTGGACTCCCGTGGTCGCCGAGGAGCTGGCCGGCACGAATGTGTTGGTGGCCGCTGCAGTCGCCTTCCCCTTCGGTTCGGCGACGTCCGCGATGAAGGCACGCGAGACGGAGGAGGCGGTCGCTGCCGGGTGTGCAGCGGTCGACGTCGTGATGAACATCGGGGCGCTGAAGAGCGGCCGGATCGGCGACGTGCGGACTGAATTGCGGGACTTCAAGGTCGCGGCGAACGGTGCGATCACGAAGGTGATCCTGGAGACATGCTTCCTGACGGATGCGGAGATCGCCGAGGCGTGTCGGCTGATCGCCGAGGCGGGGATCGACTACGCGAAGACCTCGTCGGGCCAGTTCGAGGGTCCGTCGATGGACCACTTCCTCCTGATGCGGGACACCCTGGCGGGCAGCGGCGTGAAGCTCAAGGTCGCGGGCGTGAAGTTCCCCAGGCCGCAGAACGCATACGCTTTCCTCCTGGCGGGCGCTGACCTCATCGGTACCCGCGCTGCTCCGGAGATCATCGACGCACTGGACTCCATGCGCGCGATCGGTCTTGTTCCCCGGCGCCGCGCCGACGACACCCTCGCGGCAGCGCGCTGAGCCGCGCGATCCACGACCCCCACGAAAGGGACTGACCATGCTTTCCGTTGCTCAGTTCGCCAAGGTCTTCGACATGGCGGTGCTCAAGCAGGACACCCAGGCCGCTGCCATCCGCGCCGCGTGCGCGGCAGCCCGCTCCCACGGCGTCGCAGCGATGTACACCACGCCCACGTGGACGACGCTGGTTGCCCAGGAGCTGGACGGCAGTGACGTCAGGACGGGTGTCGCCATCGGGTTCCCCTACGGCACCTCTACGACGAGGACCAAGATCGCCGAGATGGACGAGGCACTGGAGCTCGGCGGCACCGCTCTGGACATGGTTGTCAACATCGGCGCTCTCAAGGACCGCGACCTTGCGCTGGTCCGCCGGGAGGTGCGCGCGCTGGTCGAGCGCTGTCCCGACGGGGTCCTGTCCAAAGTGATCTACGAAGTCTGCTTCCTGAGCGACGACGAGATTCGGGTCCTCACCAACATCTGCGTCGAGGAGGGCGTCGACTTCGTCAAGACCTCAACAGGGTCGGAGGGGTTCCCAGACGTGCATCACCTGGAGGTCATGCGGGAAGGCCTCGCCGGCAGCGCGACCGGGCTCAAGCTCTCCGGGGTGCCGCGCCAGTTCACCCTCGCCGCATGCCTGTGGATGCTCGACATGGGCGTCACGCTCATCGGCACCCGCTCCGCCCCGCAGCTCATCGACCAGTACCGGGAGTATGTGTCGCGCCCTGTGGCGGCGCGCGACTAGGACGCCGTCAACGGCAGGAGGCAACTTCAATGGCAAAGTACCTGGTCGGAATCGACGAGGGCACGACAGGCTGCAAGACCTGCGTCTTCGATCTCGACGGCAACGTGATTGGGCAGGATTACCGCGAGTATCCGTGTCACTACCCGCGACCGGGCTGGGTGGAGCAGGTGCCCGAGGAGATCACCCCGGCGCTGTTCGCGTCGTGCCGCGCCGCCGTCGAGAGCTCCGGCGTGGACAAGGCTGACATCGTCGCCCTCGCGTTGGCGACCCAGGGATCGGTCATCGGCCTGCTCGACGAGCACGGCAAGCTCCTGAGGCCATTCGTCGGGTGGCAGGACCTGCGCGGGGCGGAGACGGTCTCCGAGATCACCGACAAGATCTCCGTTGAGGAGTACTACCGGATCACAGGCGACCCGCTGGGCTTCGTATTCTCGAGCACAAAGCTCGCGTGGCTGCGGAAGCACGAGCCGGAGAACTGGGCTCGGACAGCGATGTTCTCGACGCACATGGACTACTTCATGCGTGAGTTTGGCGCCACCGAGTACTGGACCGATATCTCGTCCGCGAGCCGCGAAGGGATGTTCGACGTCGACCACCACTGCTGGTCGGAGCGTCTGCACGACGTACTGGGCATCCCGCTGAGCAAGCGCGCAAAGGTCGCCCTCGAGCCCGGCCGGGTGGTGGGCACCGTGTCCGCAGCGGTCGCGGCGCAGGCGGGCCTCGCCGAAGGCACTCTGCTCTGCATCGGCGCGCATGACCAGAACGCGTCGACCTTCGGCGCGGGAGCGATCCGGGACGGCACGGCCGTCATGGTCGTCGGAACGTTCGGCTCGTGCTTCGTCGTGAGCGACCAGCCAGTCCGCGACCCGAACGGCAAGCTGGTCGTCAAGGGCAACCATGGCGTCGGGAACTGGACAATCGAGGGGTTCTCCAACGCTTCCGCGTCGTCCTTCCGGTGGTACCGCGACGTCTTCGGCGACGTGGAGACGGCGGCCGCCAAGACGCTGGGAAAGGACCCGTACGAGTTGATCTGTGCCCAAGCGGAGTCCAGCGAGCCTGGCGCCGGTGGGATCACCTTCCTGCCGTACCTGCAGGGTGCTGCCGGGACGAGGCTCAATGCCAACGCCCGGGGAGTCTTCCTCGGCATGTCGCTCGGAACGTCAAAGGCGCAGATGGCCCGTGCCGTCCTCGAAGGGATCACTTTCGAGATGCGCGACATCCTCGAGGCTGAGGCCAAGGCCGGGATCAAGGTCGAGACAGTGCGGCTCACCGGGGGCGCCGCGAAGTCGCCGTTCTGGTGCCAGCTGATGGCCGACGCGTTCGGCAAGCCGATCGAGATCCTCCAGACTTCCGAGACGGGATGCCTCGGGGCCGCCCTGTACGCCGGCATCGGTGCGGGCCTGTACCGGACCCCCGCGGAAGCCGTCGACCGGGCGGTGAAGGTCACGGCTGTCTACCAGCCGGACCCGAGCCTGGCCGCGGCATACGACCGGGCGTTCGCGCGCTTCGCGCAGACCATGGACGCCCTGGACCAGACGGTTTTCGCCGGGTAGAGGCCGGGGGTACGCCACCGACTCCTCGCAGTAGCGGGCGAGGAGTCGGACGAAACCGCTGGCCGTTCAGACGACTCGCGCCGTCGCGAGGCCGCGGCGCGCGGCTGGTATAGTGATGACGCGACCAGCGGTGAGCAGATGATCACCCGATCCCAACTCGAATCTTCGTGCGTCCCTTCCGCAGCCGAGCCTCCACACGGCGCCAGCGATGGGACCTGAAGACCTCGACCCCTAACACCTTCGTCAGCTTGCGCGGATCGCGCACCGGCTACGCAGCGGCTAGCTCCGGTCGAAGCGCAGACCGCACTCCTCTCGGCCCCAATACCCTCCAGGTTGGGGGGCGGCAGTTCAAGGGAGAACCGGAATGGCCTTGATCAAGGACAGCGTCACGCTCGAAGAGGCAATTCGCGTTCTGAAGGCGGCCGTCAAGAAGGCGGAGGAGATCGGGCAGCCGCAGGACATCGCCGTCTGCGA
>DATIKM010000142.1:0-184404 GCA_035477595.1 Chthonomonadales bacterium | reverse complement strand
GCTGCGCGGCCCGCAGCAGAACCGCGGCGTTAGCCAGCCCGCGTTTCGCCACGCCAGCCAACCCTCCACGTGGAGGGGCACATGCTCGAGCTCCCCGTCTTCGCCACGCTCTTCACTTCCGACTACGTTTGTCGGTGCTGGCGCGATGGCCGCCGAGCCCCGGCATGTAGTGCGACTTACCCCGCTGATCGTCGATCACGATGACTCTTCGGATTGTCGGTGCCAGGCGCACATGGGGTATTACTGTCACGAGTGGCTTTCCACGGTCGCGGTCTTCTTAGCCTGGTGGAGAAGTACACGTCTGGTTCTCAGGATGGAGACGCAGGCTAGTCGAGCACCTCTGCGACGCGCCTTCCGTTAACTTCCTGCTCCATCGCCGGAGGGGACCGCTCGTCCAGTGCCCGGACCTGCTGGTCAACACCCCCGACCTCTCAGACTGGTTCCTCTGTGAGGTCAAGGGACCTCGAGATCACCTCCGGCAAGAGCAGGTCGGTCTTTTCGGGCAGCTCGAAGAGGCCAGACGCAGGAAGGTGCATCTCGTGGAGCTTCCACACATTAGCCAGTTGAGGCGGGCTGGCTACCAACCCACTGAAGCTGACCTGGCCAGCCGCGGCTACTCGGGATTGATGTAGTGTCGAAGAGCTGGTCAGGCGGCTCATCTGGCGTCCGTCAGGCCGCTCGGGAGGTGTCTGACTTGCCACAAGTGGCGCTTGCCGGCGTCGTCGAACGAGACATCGACTTCCTCTTGGTCGAGGAATTCGTTGCCGCGGATGGCTTCCTCCCTTGGTTCCTTGGCAAGATCGGCGTCTCAGGCGACTTTGAACCTGTGGCCGTCACCCATTCAGTCACCACCGCCACTGGAGAGACCGACATCGAGCTGACCCTCAGGTCGGCAAGCACCACCCTCATCATCCTCCTCGAGAACAAGATCGACGCCAATCTCCAGCCACGACAGCCAGAGAGGTACCGCGAAAGAGCAGCCCGGTACATCACCGAGGGCCAATGTTCAGCTTGCACAACGGTCCTCGTCGCGCCGATGGCGTACTTCCCCGAAGGCGATCCTCTGGGATTCGACCACACGATCCCATACGAAGACATCCTCGACTGGTTTCTGCGTGACGATCGGCTTGGACCTCGCAAGGAGGCCAAGATCGCGCTCCTGCAGCGCGCCCTCGCACGCGGGTCTGCAGGCTGGATCATGGTTCCCGATGAGACAGCAACTGACTTCTGGCGCCGGTACTGGGAGCTATCGCGCGCTCTTGCGCCCGAACTCCGTATGGTCAGGCCCGACGCGAAGCCCGCCGGCTCGACCTTCATCTACTTCCGCCCCTCTAACCTCCCTAAGGGAGTCGCCCTGCTTCACAAGGTCAGCGACGGAAACGTCGACCTGCAGTTGGCCGGCATGGCCAGCGCTCTGAAGTCTCTGCGCGAGAAGTATGGTGGGTTCCTCGAACCAGGAATGACTCTCGAGGTTGCCAGCAAGTCAGCGGTCTTTCGCCTCACAGTTCCCCCAATCGACATCCGGGCCCCATTCCAGGATTCCGAACCAGCGCTCAGAGAGGGCATATGGGCCGCCAAACTGCTCAACGTGTGGGCAAAGCGAGCTGGCATCTGACTTCCGAGCGGCCCAAGAGCGCACGCGACACAGGACGATGGAGCCTCTCTGGAGCTCCGAGTGGGCAACCGGGGGATGAAAAGGCGGCGAAGGAGACGGGATGGGGGTCCCGCCGCAGTCGCGGGATCAAGGGCGCGCGCAGCACGGCGCAGCGAACCCTTGACGCCGAGATGACGCAGATACGCTCAGACATCGCCGTGCGCGAGGTCGTCCGCGAGGCGGACCATGCGGCGCCGGAGCGCCCAGGAGCGGGCCCATGAGAAGCCGATTCGTCCAGTTCACCGCGCCACTGCAGGTCGAGGTCGCGGAGCGTGACGTTCCCGCGCCTGCCGAGGGGCAGGCGCTGGTGCGCACCGTGCGCAGCCTCATCAGCACGGGCACCGAGCTGACCATCCTGCGCGGCGGCCACTGCAGCGGCAGCCTGTGGGAGGCCTACGGGCGCTTCCCCTGCTCCGTGGGCTACTGCAATGTGGGGGTCGCGGAGGCGGTAGGTCCAGGCTGCAGGCACGTGCGCGTGGGGGACCGAGTCGCCTCCGAAGGGCCACACGCGGAGCGCTTCGTGGTAGCGGAGGCCGATCTGCGCGCGGTGCCCTCCGGCGTCTCGGATGACGAGGCCCTGTTCGCGACGATCGCGGAGATCGTCATGCACGGAGTGAGGCTCTCGGCGCCGGTTCTGGGCGATGCGGCGGTCGTCTGTGGGCTGGGCCTCCTCGGGCAGCTAACGTTGACGTTCGCCCGATTCTGCGGCGCCTGGCCGGTTGTGGGCGTCGATCATATGCCTTTCCGGTGCGAGGCGGCGACGCGACGTGGGGCAGCGGCGGCTGGCTCCCCTGCCGACGCGCTGCGGCTGGTCGCGGAGCACACCGACGGGAGGATGGCGGACATCGCTTACGAGGTCACGGGCAACCCCGAGGCCATCGCGCCACTCATCCTGCTCCTGCGCAGGCAGGGCCGCCTGATGCTGGTCAGCAGTCCTCGCGGTCCAAGCTCTCTGGACTTCCACGACATGGTGAACGCGCGTGGAACGGTGATCGTGGGGGCGCACAACTTCACCCACGCGAGCGTGCCCAACGAGTACAACCGGTGGACGCGTCACGCCGATGCCGCCCTCTACCTGGCTCTGGTGAGCGCAGGTCAGGTATCGGCGTGCGACCTGCTGACCGCCACGTACCCGGCGAGCGAGGCGCCCGCCACGTACCGGCGCCTTCTGGACCGGCCAGGCGACACGCTCGCGCTTGCGCTCGACTGGTCGTAGCGGATCCACGCAGCGCGACGGGCGGGAGTCGGGGGCCTCCCGCCCGTCGCCTTGCCGCCCATAGCCCGCCTACTCGACGGCCGTTGGCTCCCGCAGAGCAGATCCGGGCGCCTCGCCCTCCATCCTGCGGCGGAACACCCGCCGGGCAATGAAGCGGCCGAGATCGTCGAAGTAGACATAGACGCACGGAATGACCACCAGCGTCAGCAGCGTCGAGAGCGTCAGCCCGCCGATGTAGGTCACGGCGAGAGGCGCACGGAAGGCCGCGCCTCTCCCGAGCTCGAGCGCTGTGGGCAACATGGCGCCGATCGTCGCGAGCGTCGTCATCAGGATCGGCCGCAGGCGCGTCGGGCCTGCTTCCAGAATCGCGTCCGTGCGCGACAGCCCGCGTTTGCGTAACGTGTTCGTGTAGTCAACCAGCAGGATCGCGTTCTTCGTCACGATGCCCATCAGGCCGATGATGCCGATCATCGACACGATGTTGAGGGAGTGCCCCCAGAGCAGCAGTGCCAGCAGCGCGCCCACGAGCGCTTGCGGCAGGGAGAGCATGATGACAAGCGGGTATAGCAGGTCGTCGAACAGGGCCGCCATCAGCATGTACACCAGGATGACCGAGAGGGCGAGGGCCGCGAGCATGTAGCCGCCCTCCTCGGTCTGAAGTCTGGCCTCGCCACCCCAGGCGTACGAGTTCGCGCCGAAGTCGATCTCGCCCATACTCTCGTCCAGAGCGAGCTGCACATTGCCCGTCGCGTAGCCCGGCGCAAGCTGTGCCGTCACCGAGACGGACTTCTGACGGTCCATGCGGTCGATCCTCGTTGGCCCCGAGGACAGGGAGACGGTCGCCACATCTCGCAGCCGGACTGACTGCATCGAGCCGTCCGGCGCGGGCGCGAAGCCCACCACGATGTTCCCGATCTGGTCCGTATCGCGGCGGTCGAAGTCGGCGAAGTGCACGCGCACGTTGTACTCCTCGCCAGCCTCCCTAAAGACGACCGTGTCGTCGCCGGCTATCGACGTCCGAAGCGCGCCCGCGATCGCCGCAACCGTCAGCCCGTAGGAGGCAGCCTTCTCCCGGTCGACGTCGATGCGCTGCTCCGGTCTGCCGAGCTGCGTCGAGATATCGGCATTGATGACGCCATCCTGGGCCTTGAACAGCGCCAGGACCTGCTCACCCAGTGCCGTCAGCTCGTTGATGTCGGCGCCCCGGATGTCCACGTGCAGCGGCGCCATTCCGCCTATGGCGCCGGTCACGGCGGCGACCTTCAGCGTCACGCCCGGTATCTGTCCGAGCTTCGCGCGCAGCTCGCCCGCGACTTCCGAGTCGGCCTGTACCCGCCGCTGCCCCCGGTCGGCGAACGGGTTGATGCGTTCGGCGACGCTGGCTTTCTCGCGCAGCTTAAGGCTGAGGGCGAAGTACTGCGGCCCCACGTCCGCTGCGGCGCCGAAGCCCGCAGCGGTTGCGCCGACCGCCGTGAACACGTTCTCCACATCGGGGTGCCTGCTGACGATCTCCTCCACCTGGCCGACCACCGGCATGGTCCGCGCCAGCGATGATCCGGTCGGAAGCTCGCCGACAATGGATACCTGTCCCTGGTCCTGATCGGGCGCGAAGCGGAAGAGAAGCAGCGGCCTGCCGGCCGCCACGCCGAGGCCGAACGCGACGAATACGCCCGCCACGCCCGCGGCCGTCGTGATCAGCCCCACTGCGCGGTAGCGCCAGTTGAGCAGCAGCCCCGCAACCAGGAAGAGCACGGCGAGAAACGGCAGCGCTCGCGCTACCGCCGGTCCGGCCACGGAGGCGGCGATGGCCACCATGATGAGTATGAGCAGGCCGCTGCCCGTGTAGACCACCACCCCGCGGTAGCGAAGCGCCCACTGCAGGATTCTCCGGTAGAGCCTGTCCAGAAAGTGGTAGAAGGCGTTCACGGCGCCGAGCACGCCCCGTGTCGCCTCCACCGTCTCTCCCGCCCGGTACCACCGCGAGGCGAGCATCGGCGTCAGCGTGAACGACATCAGGAGCGAGAACAGCACCGCACACGCCATGGTGATGCCGAACGACATGAAGAACTGGCCCACGATGCCTGCCATGAACGCGATGGGCACGAAGACAACCACGTCGACGAGCGTGATGGTGATGGCTGCCAGCCCGATCTCGCTGCGGCCGTTTATGGCCGCCTCGATCGGCTCCTCTCCGAGCGCCAGGTGCCGGTAGATGCTCTCGAGCACCACGATGGCGTCGTCAACCAGCACGCCCACTGACAACGTCAGAGCGAGCAGCGTCATCCCGTTCATGGTGAAGCCGAACGCCCACATCGGCAGGAACGTGGCGATGATGGAGGTAGGGATGACCAGCGCGACGATAATGGTGCCGCGGATGCTGTGCAGGAACAGGAACACGATCGCAACGGCCAGGAAGGACCCCAGGACCAGGTGATGCTGGAGGTCCGCCACATCGTGCTCGATGTGGACCGAGTTGTCCTGGCTGATGACGAACTCCAGGTCTCCCGGCAGGTCCTTCTCCAGTTGCGCGATCTCGGCTTTGATGCCGCGCGCCGTGTCCACCGTGTTGGCCTCGGACGTCTTCTGGACGACGATGGCGACCGAGTCGACACGGTTGACCCGGCTCCAGCGACGCACCTCCGCGACGGTATCGCGCACGTCCGCGATATCGGAGAGCCGAACCGTCTGTCCATTGGGCATGCGCAATCGCGTCGCGGCGATGGCCTCGACGCTGGTGAACTCGCCGACGACGCGAACGCTGTACTCGCGGTTGCCCTCGACGATGTGCCCGACCGGGAAGTTGAGGTTGTTGGCCCGGAGCAGGCCCACGAGTTGCAGGATGGAAATGCCGTAGGCGTCGAGGCGCGCCTTTCGCACGCCGACGCTGATCTCACGCACGTCGCCGCCAGTAACGGTGATCGCGGCAACTCCGGGCACCTTGCTCAGCCTCGGCGTGACTACTCTGTCCGCGATGTCGCGGACCTCGCGGCTGGGCCGGCTGCCCGTTAGCCCGTAGTAGAGGATCGGCTCCGCGGCCATGTCGAACCTCAGCACCACGGGGTCCAGGGCGTCCTCCGGCATCGTGGCGGCGAGCGCCGCGACCTTCTCGCGGACGTCTGCCGCGGCAGCGTTGGAGTCCGTGCCCTGCACGAACTGGATGCTTACCGACGACTGGCCCTCCTGCGAGGTGGAGCGGATCGTGTCCACGCCACTCACGCTGGCGACGGCGTCCTCCACCTTCTTGGTGATCTGGCTCTCGATCTCGGAAGGCCCGGCGCCAGGGTAGGCGGTCACCACGGCGACGAACGGGAGGTCCACCCTCGGGTTCCGGTCGAGCGGCATCAGCGTGAGGGCGTTGATGCCCATCACGAGGAGCGCGGATATGACCATGAGGATGAAAACGGGGCGTCGTATGGAGAGGCTCGTAAGCCACACAGGAGGGTCTCCTTTGGTCCAGGCGAGGGGGCGGTCCCGGCCTGCTCGCGATGGGCGCCGCGAGCAGGCCGGCTGATCAGCGCACGGTCACCTCGTCGCCATCCGTCAACGCGTCCTGACCGGCGACGATGACCTTCTCGCCGGGCCTCACGCCACTCACCACCTCCACCTGCAGCGGGTTCGAGTGGCCGAGGGCCACCACCCGCTCGCGCGCCCTGCCTCCATCCTCCACGAAGACGCGCGTTCGGTTGTTGGCGGGGTCGTGGAGCACCGCATCCTTGGGCACGAGCGTGGCGCCGCGACGCGTGTCAATGACGATGCTGCCGCGCGCGAACATCTCGGGGCGAAGACGCCTGTCCTCCTCGATGTCGATCCGCACGGTGAAGCTGCGCGCCGCAACTGAAGCGACCGGCAGGATGCGCGCCACCGTTCCTCGCAGCTTCAGCCCGGCGATGGCATCCACCGTGACTGTCGTGCGCTGCCCCAAGCGCACCTCCGCAAACTGGCTCTCCGACAGGATCGCCCGGAAGTACACGGATCCGGGAGCCACCACGCGCAGAATCGCTCCCCCACCGCCGACCTGCTGACCGGGCTCTGCCATGCGCTGTGCCACGTAGCCGCTGATGGGAGACCGGACGAACGCATCGTTGAGCGCAGCCTGCGCGATCGTCAACGAGGCGCGAGCCTGCACGACGCCCGCCTGCGCGGCGCGAGCGCCGGCCTCCGCAGACGCCACGTTCGCGCGGGCTGTCTGCACGTCCATCTCGCGGATTCGCACCTGGTCCCGGTCGGCCTCCGCGCGGTCGCGCTGCGCTCTGGCGGCGCTCACCGCCAGCTCCGCCTGCCGCACCTCCTCGGGGCGCGCCCCTTCCCTCACCAGCGACAGGGCCTGCTGTGCGATGGAGAGCTGAGCCTGTGCCGCATCGAAGCCGGCCTGCGCCTGGTCCAGATGGCTCTGCGACACCGCCTGCTCGCGGAAGAGCGCCTGGAAGCGTCTCAGATCGGACCGCGCTCTGTCGTGGGCGGCCTGAGCGACGCGCACCTGATCCTCAGCCTGCGCGCGCTCCTGGGCCCGAGCGCCCTGCCGTACGATCGCCAGCCGCTCCTGCGCGGTAGCCAGACCGTCCGACGCCGCGGAGGCAACTGTCTCCGTCGTTCGCCTGGTGAGAGCGAGGCCCGTCTCAGATGCGCTGAGCAGCGCCCTAGCCTGGACAAGCGCGGACCGCGCCTGATCGTCGCGCGTGAGCGCCGCCTCGACGGCGGCCTGTGCCTGCCGCACCTGCTCGCGCCAGTCGGCAGGGTTGACCACCGCCACGACTTCGCCTGCGCTCACCGGGTCTCCGGCGTGCTTCCGCACCTCCGCAATCCTGCCGGGC
Source organism: Chthonomonadales bacterium (assembly GCA_035477595.1). Classification (GTDB taxonomy): domain Bacteria; phylum Armatimonadota; class Chthonomonadetes; order Chthonomonadales; family CAJBBX01; genus DATIKM01. The sequence continues at coordinate 176,723 of DATIKM010000142.1, read as the reverse complement.
ATGCGGGCGCCCAGGACCACGTCCTCCAGCGCTGCCAGGCTGCCGGTCACGTCCACGGCGTGCGTGATGTCCTGGCGAACCGCCGGCGCCACGGTCACCGCGACGCCTGCGGGCTGGGCGCCGTTCTGCGGCGCGGCTGGAGCGCTGCGGCCGCACCCTGCGCCTGCTGCCGCCAGCAGGGCGAACCCCGCGGCGGCCGCGGCCGGGCGCCGCCACCCAAGCGCGTGCATCATCACCTGGCACCTCCTTCGGCCGGGCTACGGAACCCGTGCTGCGCCTCTGCGTCAAACGCGTAGCGGCCGATGGCGGCGTCCAGCCTCGACCGAGCGTCCTGCACGTCGAAGCGTGCATTCACGTGGTTGGTCTGTGCCTGCGTCAGCGCGGTCTGCGCGTCGCTAATCTCAAGGAGCGGCGAGCCGCCGGGGATCAGGGTCACGCCTGCCTCGTAACGGACCTGGGCCAACCGGTACTGCTCATCTGCCTGAGCGAGCGCCGCGGTGGTCACCTTCAGCCGCTCCTGCGCCTCCAAGAGCGCCAGATGCGCCTGGCGAACCGTGAGAGCCACGCCGTCTAGTATCTGCTGCCTGGCCAGTATCGCGGAGTTAACATCAGCCTTCGCCTGTTGCCGGCGTGCCGCCGAGAGGCCGCCCTCGAACACCGGGATCGTCATCGTCGCAACCGCGGCCCACGCAGTCTTCCTCGGCGTGAACCCTGCCGCATCCGGCGTGTAGTTCAACTGCCATGCGACCCCCAGCGAGGGCAGGAGGCTGCGCCGCGCCAGGACGAGGCCCTTGCGCGCGGCCGCGATATACGCCTCCGCCTGAAGGGGCTCGGGACGCTGGCGGTAGGCCTCGCCGACTGCGGCATCAAAGTCTGGCGCGGGCCCGGGGTCAGATAACGTCTCGCTCACCACCTCCGTGGGCGTGTTCTGGTCGATGTTGAGCGCGTTGTTCAGGGCGGCGGTCGCGAGGCTCACGCGGTTCCGCGTCGCGATCAGCGACTGCTGCGCGTTGGCAACGTCCGTCTGTGCCCGCAGTACATCGAACCGGGTGCCGGCGCCCGCGCGCAGGAAGGCCTCCGCGGTCGACTGCCGGGCCTGCGCGTTTCTGAGCGCCTGCTCCGCGACGGCGACGAATGCGCTTGCCCGAAGCACATCGTAGTAGGCCGATTTGGCTTCCGAGACGACGCCGTTGCGGACCCGGTTGTAGTCCAGCCGCGCCGCGACGAGCTGGTAGTCCGCAGCGCTGACCGCGGCGGCGATCTGTCCCATAATGTCGATGGGAACGGCTGCCAGCACGCTGACGGACTTCTGGTTCTGTTGCACGAACGGCACCCGCACGTTGGACCCGTCTGGGCCGATCGGCAGGTCGGCAAAGACGCCCTCGTCGAGCCGCGTGAAGGTCGCATCCGACGACACCGTCGGCAGGAACGCCGTCCTGCGCTCGTTCACGGCGCCTCGCGCCCGGTGGACGGCCTCCGCGGCGGACTGCAGTGCCTTGCTGTTGCGGACGGCCATCGCCGCCGCGTCCTCCAACGTGATGCGCACGGCGGCTGGCCGCGAACCCGGTACCGTCGTGGGCTCTGCCTGCATGCGGCGAGTCTGAGCACCGCTGCCAGCCGTCGCGCCGATGGAGATGGCCGCGCACAGACCGATCAGCCGGCTTACTGCCATGTGATCCTCCTGCCCATCGTCGTGTCTATCAGTCTGTGTTGGCCGGGGACAGCGGAGCTGCTTCCCTCAACACGCCTCGCGGCTGGGCGGGCGACATCAGCCCCTCACGGAGAAGTCTCAGGCGCTCCTCCAGGACCTCCTGCAAGGACCGGTCATCGTCGGACACTGCCCAGTCGTGCAGCGACGCCAGGTACCCGCCGGCAAGGTGCCGCGCCACGGTGGCCGGCGGAACGTCGGCTCGCACCTCGCCGGTGCGCTGCGCGACACGCACCTGCGCCGCAAACTGCTCGAACGCCATGCGGCGCAGGCGGGACCATGCGTGGCGCACCCCCTCGTTCGTCAGCCCCAGTGCGATCATCGACCTGGCCACCTTCCGGCTCGCGCCATCCTGCTCCGCCGCCAGCAATAACAGCGCCAATACATGGTCCCACCATGACCGCCCGCCCGGATCGCACGCGGACCGCTCGGCCAACTCCGTGAGGGTGCGCATATGGGCCTCGCAGAGGGCTACCACCATCGCGTCTTTGCCAGGGAAGTAGTTGAAGAAGGTGCCCTTGGCAACGTCGGCCCGATCGGTGATCATCTCAACGGTCACGCCGTCGTAACCGTGCTCGGCCATGAGCTCGAGCGCCGCCTTGAAGAGGCGCTTGTGGGTCTCCGCTCTCCTGCGCTCACGTCGCGAGGCAATGTGCCCTTCAGCACCCATCGTGACCCCCGGTCAACGCTGACCCGCGGTCAGCGTTGATGGGGACACTATACCTGCGGCTGCCTTGCGCCCGTCAAGGGCTGCGCCGCATGATTCTCAGGTGGCAACCGGCCGGCAGGCCTCGGCTGTACTACCGTCTGCTGTGATGGCGCGCGCTACAAGCGCCACTCCGTCCTCGAGGAGCGAGCGCGTGAGCTCGCGCCACTGCTCCACGGGGAACTCCCCCCACAGTGCGAACAGGCTGTACGCCGACCCCAGCAGGAGCCCGACGGCAGCTCGAACGTCTGCATCGGGCCGTAACTCACCGGAACGCCTGCGCGGTTCCAGAGACGCGACGATTGAACTGCGGCTGGCCTCGATCTCGCGAAGGTGGCGCTCCGCGAGAGCCGGGTCACGATGCAGCTCGCTGACCAGGAGCCGCACAATGTGCCGGTTCTCCACGAGGGACTCAAGGAACTGGCGGGTCACCTCGCGCAGGCCTGCCTCAAGCGGCATGCCCATGGCCTCCGCAAGCACCTGGCCCAGGCGCGCCCGCCATCCGCGCTCGCGGCAGATCGCATGCACAAGGTCGCTCTTGCTCTCGAAGTAGTGGTATAGCAGCCCTTCCGTGACGCCGACCTCGCGCGCGATGTCGCGGATCGACGTCCCATCGAAGCCCTGCTCGCCGAAGAGCCTCAGCGCGACATCGATGATCGCCTGCCTGCGCTCCTCGCCCTGCCGACGGCGTGCGCCGCGGCCGTGATCCATGGCTGCTCCGATCGAGTGCGTTGATCGAACGTTCAGTTAGCCAATACGGGGGCTCCATTGCCCTGGGTTTCGCCGCCTGCGGCCCGCATCGGCGTTCGCCGGCATGCCTATGCCTCCGCAGGCTGAGCTGGTGCCCTGCAGTCTCCGCGAAGGGAACCCCCACATCGCCGGCGAATAGGTTGTTTGGGCCGAACTAGTGCTATTGCCAACGGCGGAGCGTGTGTATGGCCAGGCCGGGCGCCAATTGGCTGGCGTGGTCCGGGCGGAGCGGCAGGGAGGCTGATAGGTGAAGGCGTCGGAGCCGACCAATGGCCGCCGCGTCACGTTTCGCGACTACGGCGAGACGGTGATTCGCGAGCGAATCGCCCGACTGGTCGGGCTGGCCCCAGGCGTTCGGAAGGCGGACGACATTGAGGCCGTCCACGACATGCGCGTGGCCTCCCGGCGCCTCCGCGCCGCGCTGGCGGTCTTCGAGCCTGCCTTCGCCTGCGCGGCCTACTCCGCACTCATCAGGGAAGTGCGGTCGATCACACGCGCCCTTGGCGCCGCGCGCGACCTCGACGTGATGATCGATGCGCTGGTGAAGCTGGACCTGATCATCCCGCAGAGCCAGCGGGCAGGGCTCGAGACCTTCATCGACAGGCAGCGCGCAGCACGAGGCGATGCGCAGCAAGGCGTCGCTCGCGCGCTGGACCGCCTTGAGCGCTTATCGTTGTCGGAGGCATTCGACCGCATCGCGGCTCGCGAAGCAACCGCGGCGCCCCACGACCAGCCGACCGCTCAGGAGTCGCCGGCTCTGCCCTCCGCTTCGTCCATGGCCACAACGGAGGATGGCGTTGTCACGCGCACGTAGCCGGCCCGCCTATCGCGCCGACAGGCCTCTCTCCGCCAACGCGATGCGCGCCATCGCCGATCGCATCGACGAGCTTCTCGCGCTCGAGCGTTACATCCGCGACCCTCTGCGGGTTCCAGAGCTGCACGCGATGCGGATCGCTGCGAAGCGCCTGCGCTACACGCTGGAGATATTCGAACCGTTCTACGCCGGACGCATGGCCGCGCCCATCGCGCAGGTGAAGAGCGTGCAGGAGCTGCTGGGAGCCATCCACGACGCCGACGTACTGGTCCCCGAGCTGCTGCAGTTCCTGCGGCGCCATCTTCGCCCCGCTGCGGGCGCGCGCTGTACGGCGGGTGTGTACGGGGCGGACCTGGACTCGGCCCTTGGGGTTCTGACGCTGTGCATAGCGACGGTCGCCGAGCGCAAGCGGCTGTACGGAGAGTTCCTGAAGGAGTGGCGGGTCCTGCGGCGGTCGCGCTTCTTCTCGGAGTTGCGCGACCTGCCATGCGGCGACACATTGCCGACCGCTCGAGCCAAGCGCGGCAAGAAGCGTGTCACGTCCGTCGCGCCAGCCGCAAGTGAGCCGCCTGCCGAACCTGCTGCGGCGGACGCAGCCGAGCCGACTGACGATGCGCCGGCCCCGCCTAACAAGCCAGCGCCAACGTCCCCCTGAGGACGTCGGTGAGCAAGGCGCCCGCCATGTCAGCGCACTGCGAACGCCGTGCCCATGCGCGTCCGCGCGTGTTCGAGCGCTCCTGCCGCTCGATCCTGAACACCACGCGCGACGGCTTCGCGGACTACACCCTCAACGTCTACCAGGGATGCGCCTTCGGCTGCACCTTCTGCTACGTGCCGGTCCTCAGGAGGCGTCGGGGCCAGCCCGATCCAGCGGCCTGGGGCGCCTGGGTCGAGGTGAAGACCAATGCACCGGATGTGCTGCGGCGGCAGATGCTGCGCATCCCTGGGGACGCGAGCATCGCCATCGGCACGGCGGCGGACTCCTGGCAGCCCATCGAGCGCACGGTTGGGCTGGCGCGCGCCGTTCTGCAGGAGCTTGCCTACTATCCGAACCCGGTACACATCGCGACTCGGTCGCCGCTGCTCCTGCGGGACGTTGACATCCTCAAACGCATGCGCAGTGTCGAGGTCGCTGTGTCGCTAACAGGTTTCGACGACACCGTGCGGCGCGCCTTCGAGCCGATGGCGCCGACGATCCCGGCCCGCGAGCGGATGATTGGCAGGCTGGTGGACGAGGGCATCGCGGTGGCCCTGTTCTGGTGCCCGCTCCTGCCGGGAATCAGCGACACGGCCGAGGCGATCGACCGGACGCTCTCGCGAGCCGCCGGGCTTGGCGTGCGGCGGGTGGTCGCGGGCCGGCTCTCCTACGCGCGCGAGCTCGGCTCCCCCTTCTCAGCGGCGCGCGCGCACATCCTGAACGATGTGCGGCCGCCGCAACAACGCGGGCTCAGTCCAGGCGAGTTCCGCGAGCGTGCGGAGCGCTGGTCGCGCCAGACGCGAGTACCTGTCACCATAGACTGATCGCCCGGTTGGCACGGGAAGGCCGGCCGACGTCGTAGATCAGGTTGGACAGGTGCGAAGCGCGCCAATGCGTGCATTGTAGGAGGGACGGATGCGAGTGGCAGTACGCGCCGCAGGGTGGGTGGCGGCAGCCGGGGCGCTCCTGCTGGCGATGCCGGCGATGGCTCAGTTGTTCCAGCGGGAGACGGTGAGGCTTTCCGCATCAATTGTGGGCCCTCCGTCGGCAAACGCTGCGCGCCTGCGGGTGATGCTGCGCATAGAGCCCGGCTACCACATCCAGGCGAACACTGCGAAGGCGCCCTACATCGCCACAACCCTGTCTATCAGGGCCCCTCGCGGTGTCACCGTCGGCAGGCCCTCGTTCCCCGCGAGCAAGCCGTTCCGGTTTGCGGGAGAGACGATCCAGGTGTTCTCCGGCGACGTGCCCGTGTTTGTACCACTGGCCCTGCCCGCCAACCGCACCGGCCCCATCAGGCTGGAGATCACGGTGGGCTACCAAGCCTGCGACGACGACACCTGCTTCCCGCCGTCCGAGGAGAAGCTGACTTTCACGATCCCACCGCCCGCCAGGCCCATGCGCAGGGCTGATGCGGGGCCGGCGACCGACGCCGGCCCCGATCTCATTCTGGCGGCCGGGGCCTCGGAACCGGGCGCAGGCGCTCCTCCTACGGCGGGCAGTGGCGATGTCATCGAGTCCGGCCCGCTGACCGGCTACCGCGTCAGCCGGGTTGAGCAGTTCGTCGCGCCTGAGCCGTTCGTCCGCTTCCTGGAGACCGGCGACACCGGAGCCGGCGGGGCCGGGCGGCTGGAGGGCCTGCTGGACCGCGGCAACCTCGCGCTGGCGCTGCCGCTGATCTTCCTGCTCGGGCTGGCCCTCAATCTGACCCCGTGCGTGTACCCCATCATCCCTCTCACGATGAGCTACTTTGGCGGCCAGGCGGGCCAGGCGGGCACGCGTCCTGTTCATCTCGCGATCGTCTACGTTCTGGGCATGGCGCTTATGTACTCGGTCCTCGGGGTCGCCGCTGGACTGACCGGTGCGCTCTTCGGAGCGCAGTTGCAGAACCCGTGGCTCCTCGCGTTCTTCGCGCTGATCATGTTCGCCCTGGCGCTGTCGCAGTTCGACCGGCGGAACGGGCAGCCCATCTGGGAGTTCCAGTTGCCCGCCGCCCTGCGCAGCCGCGTGAAGCGCCGATCCGGCTACATGGGAGCTGCCCTGATGGGCATGCTGGTGGGCGTCATCGCGGCGCCGTGCATAGGCCCGGCGGTCGTGGCGCTTCTGCAATGGGTGGGCTCTCAGCAGAGCCCGGGGCTCGGCTTCCTCACATTCTTCACGCTCGCGCTCGGCCTGGGGCTGCCGTACGTCTTCCTCGCCACGGCCACCGGCTCCATGAAGCGGATGCCGCGTTCCGGCGACTGGATGGTCGGCGTAAAGCATCTGTTCGGCCTGGTCATGGTGTGGATGGGCTTCTTCTACCTGGAGACGGTGCTTAGCCTCTTGCGACCGGGCCTGGGCGCCTGGGTGCTGGTGGGTGTGACGGCGCTGTGCGGGGTGTTCGCTCTTCTGGACCGCTCCGGTGCGAAGTCCCGGGCGTTCGTCGCGTTCCGCAGGACAGCGGGCGTGGCCGCCATCGCGCTCGCGGTCTGGATGGCCCTGCCCAAGCCAGCCGAGACCATTCGCTGGGAGCCGTACACCGCCGAGAGTGCAGCCGCAGCGAGGGAGACCGGGCGCCCGATCCTCGTCGACTTCACGGCCGCGTGGTGCGCCGCCTGCAAGCAGTTGGAGCGCGAGACCTTCAGCGACCCGCGGGTGGGTGCGGCCGCGCGCCGGTTCGTGGCTCTGCGTGGGGATATGACGAACTTCGGTGGCCCGGAGTCGCTAGAGTGGCGCACGAACTACAGCATCCAAGGGTTGCCGACGGTGCTGCGTCTTCTGCCGCCGGAGCGCTAACCGTTCTCATGGCGACGGGCCAGACAGAGTGAAGGAGGCGCGCCGTTGCGCCTCCTTCACCAGTGTACCAGTTTGGCAGCCGCGGTGTCCTATGCCTTCGCCCACTGGTCCCGCAGGAACCGGACGCTCTTGGGTATCTCGGTTTCGCGATCACCGTCGCACCCGCACTCCAGGCTGCAGAAGCCCTGGTAGCCGATCATCTTCAGTGCGCGGAAACCCTCCCGAAAGTCGCGCTCGTCCTGGCCTGGGAGCACGCGCCTGCGCGAGGCCAGGTGGACGTGGTGCAGGTAGTCACGACCGGAGAGGAATGCGCCAAGGTCGTTGGGCTCCTCGATGAACATGTGGTAGAAGTCGCCCATCATGCACACGCCCTCGTTCCTGGCGTCCCGACAGATGGCGGCCGCATCAGCGAGCTGTCGCAGGAACCACGCCTCGCCGCGGTTGAGCGGCTCGAGCAGCACGCGGGTACCGCAGCTCTTCGCGTGCTCGCCGAGTGCGGGCAGCTGGTCGATCAGCACCTTGCGCGCCTCGACATGCCCCAGCGTCGTCTGCCCGTTGAACGCCGGAACCACGACCATCCCCAGGGCCCCCAGGTCGCCGGCGGCGGTCAGTATCTCGCGGGTGCTCCTCACAGCTTTCTGACGCTCAGCGGCATCGTGCGAGATGAGCGCGCCCTCAAACCCGGCGCAGATCGCGCTGATCTTCACGGAGCGTCCCCGGAGCGTCTCCTTCAGGTCGGTCGCACGGCCCGCAAGGCCACCGCCCCAGACTTCGAGACCCTCGAAGCCCCAGCGCTCCATCCGGTCCAGCTTCTCCGCAAGCGAGTTGCCCGGGATGACGCCTTCCTGGCTCGAGAGCCGGAGCCTCGCTCTCGGAGTGCGCCTCTGCGCGGCCGCTCCGCCGCCGGCCGCGAGCCCCAGGCCTGCCGCCGCGCTGGACGCCAGAAGCCCGCGTCTGCTTACCGTCATCGCATGCTCCTCCTCGCACGTGCCGGCCAGCGCTCCGCGCTGGCCGGCACGTAGACGTCAGCCACTGCCCCCGTTCAGGGCTATGTCAGCGGGGTCTTGCCGGGCATCGCAACGGGCGGCGTGGGCATGGCGCCGAACTCGAAGGTAGCGGGAACGAGGCTCTCCTGAGAGTTGAGCGCCTGCTCCCAACTCACCACCTTGCCGGTGTAAGCCGACATGCGACCCATGATCGCCGCCAGAGTCGACTCGGCGACCTGCCTGCCCTCGTTAAGCGGGTTGCCCGCGCGGATGCTGGCGACCAGGTGCGTCAGCTCCTGCGTGTAGGGGTCCGGGTTCGGGCCGCTGAAGTTCCATGCGTTCGGGCCGCCGATATGGCCGGCGGCGTTCGTGTCCCCGGTCGTGCCCGCGAAACGCTCGGAGACGTTCGAGTCGGTGCCGTCCTGCTGCCTGCACATGCTGAGGATGCGCACGCCGTTCGGGTACTCGAAGTCGACGGCGAAGTGGTCGAAGACGTGGCCGTACTCAGGACCGGTGCGGGTCTGTCGGCCGCCCATGCCGAGGCACCGCACCGGATGAGCCCGGAGCACCCAGTTCGCAACGTCGATGTTGTGCATGTGCTGCTCGACGATGTGGTCGCCGGAGAGCCATGTATAGTACAGCCAGTTGCGGACCTGGTACTCCATGTCCGTTTCGCCCGGCCGGCGGTTGTGTCGCCAGAGGCCGCCCTGGTTCCAGAAGACCTGTCCGCCAACAATCCTGCCGATCGCGCCGTCGTGGAGCCGCTTGATGGTCTCACGGTAGCTGTTCTGGTGGCGGCGCTGGGTGCCTGCGACGACTCCCAGCCTCTTCTGCGACGCGACTTCGGAGGACGCCAGCACGGACCGGGTCCCGGGCCCATCGACCGCCACGGGTTTCTCCATGAACACGTGCTTGCCGGCGTCGACTGCCGCCTTGTAGTGGATGGGACGGAAACCGGGGGGCGAGGCGAGCAGCACCATGTCGACGCCCGCGCCGATCACCTTCTGGTAGTTGTCGAAACCCGAGAAGCAGCGCTCCGGCGTGACCTTCAGACGCGATGCGAGGTCGGGGTAGTCCCTCAGCATGTCGGCGTCCTTCACCAAGTCCCGCAGGCGGTTGAAGCTCCCGTCCACGCGGTCCTTGAAAAGGTCGCCAAGCGCCACGACCTCGACGCCCGGTGCGCAGACCATGGCGTTCACCGCTGCGCCGGTGCCGCGACCGCCGGATCCGATGACGCCAACCCGGATGCGGTCTGAGCCCTGCGCGTACGCGTAGTTGCCGGTCGCGAACAGCGCGGCCGCCGCGGCAGAGGCTGCCGAGGTCGCCACGAAGTCGCGGCGAGAGAGGGACGGCGCGCCGTCCTGTGCGTTCCTGCCCTTACCGTCCATGAGTACTCCTCTCGGTTCGCGGGGGCCTGCGTGGCTCGCCCGGAGGCTAGGTTCCAGCGGGCACCTACTGGACGAGGAGCACGCGGAAACCGACAAAGGGTGCGTCGGACAGCCACCACCGGCTCTTCGGCATCTGCGGGTCGGTGGCCTGCCAGTCTCGGGAAAAGACGGCGCGCGCCCGGGCGTTCACGGTGCGCGGTTCATCGCGGAACGAACCGCCGCGCACCGCACCCCGGCCGTCGGGTGTGGAACACCACTCCGCCACGTTGCCGAGCATGTCGTGGATGCCCCAGGCGTTCGGCCGCTTCTTCCCGAGCGGGTGCGTCCGCCCCCCGGAGTTGCCGGCGTGCCAGGCGACGGCATTAAGGTCCGAGGGGTGCGCGGCGCCGGCGCGGCAGGCGGCTTCCCACTCGGCCTCGGTGGGCAGGCGGAAATGCCGGCCGGTCTTGTGGCTCAGCCACTCGGTGTACCGCTGGGCAGCCTGGAAGGAGATCGCGATGACGGGCATGCCGTCCCTGCCCCAGCCTCTGTCCGGTGCACCGTAGGGGCGACTTGGTCTGCTCACGGCGTCCGCCTTGGGGTTCGCGACAGGCCCTGTCCTGCCCACTCCGAACGCGTACAGCTCGAACTCGCGCCACGACACCTCGTGCTTGCCGATCCAGGCCGCCCTGGCTCTCGGGACGACGCCCCTCGGGAGCGGAACCATGTCGAACCGCACGCGCGACCCGGGCACCGCCTGCGTGAAGGGCCTGCCCGCGGGCAACGGGGGCGCGGTGGGCCTGAAGGCTGCCGGCGTGGCGGCCGGCGCTGCCGCCGGCTGGCGGGCCGCAGGCGCCCGCTGCTGTGCCTGTGATACAATGGCGGCGCTCGCAAGCACTCCGAGTGCGAGCAACCCGACGGCGGTCCGGCGACGAGCGACTGTGCGCAAGCTAGAGGAGGCGGCAGTGCGTGTTATGTGGCGCATCAACCTTCCTTCGTTCCTGGTGTGGATTTCGGCGCTGGCGGCAAGTGCAGCCCCCATTTCCCCTGACGGAGGCGCACCCTACCGGTTCCAGTATACCGAACTACACATGGGTGTTCAAGCGCGCATCGTGCTGTACGCGTCCACGGAGGACCACGCCGAGCGAGCCGCGGGTGCGGCATTCGCGCGGATCGCGGCTCTGGACGCAGCGCTCAGCGACCACCGACCCGACAGCGAGCTCATGCGCCTGCGCGACGGTGCCGGCGGTCCTTCCCGTCCCGTCAGCCCCGACCTCCTCGCCGTGCTAGTGGCTGCCGTCGACATGGCACGGCGCTCGGACGGCGCCTTCGATCCAACGGTTGGGCCGGCCTCACGCCTCTGGCGCGAGGCGCGCCGCACCGGCCGCTTCCCGTCCGCCGAGGCCCTCCGCCAGACGCGCGAGCTCGTGGACTGGCGCCAGGTACACATCAGCACATCGCCGCCGGCGGTCCGCCTCGGGCGCCCCGGCATGCGGCTCGACCTCGGCGGCATAGCGAAGGGCTTCGCGCTCGACCGCGCGATGGACGAGCTGCGGACGCACGACATCGCCGCCGCTCTGGTCGAGATGGGCGGCGACATCCTCGTCTCGAACGCTCCGCCGGGTCGGCCCGGCTGGACGGTCGAGGTCGCGAACCCCGCACCGGGCGCGCGACCCCAGACCCTTGTTCTCGCCAACCAGGCGGTCTCCTCCTCGGGCGACACCGAGCAGTATGTGGAGTTCGACGGAGTCCGCTACTCACACATCGTCGATCCGCGAACAGCGCTCGGGCTGACGTCGCGCATCGCTGCCACGGTCGTGGCCCCGACCGCCACCATCTCGGACGCGCTGTCCACTGCGGTGTCTGTGCTGGGCCCGGCGCGCGGCAGGGCCCTCACAGCCACGTTCCGCGGCGCCCGCGCGTATGTGCGCACCGTGGGGCCCAAGCCCACAGGCCGCGCGGCCGTAGATCCGCACGGCCCCGAGTGGGCGCCTCCGACCGCTGGATGTCCACCCCGAGCAGGGAGCGTGATCCGTCCCGGCGTGCGTCACGTCGCGTCCGCCCCTGGCTACCGCATGGGCCAGTAGACGCCCTCGGGAAGGCGGGGACCGCTCACGTCGGCGATCTTCCACGTGTAGGTGTCGAACAGCCCGCCGAGCTGGGGTGTGGAGCGCCGGCGGACCGAGACGCTGACGCGCTGACGGTAGTAGACCTCGGTGGTCGTCCTCCCGTCCCCCGCGACCTCGACGGCCTCTGCATCGGCGTTGATGGTGGCCAGGTCCGCGCTGGGGCGCGCGAACGTGATGTTGTTGAACCGGACCCGGAGGTTCCGGGTGTGAGCGAAGCCGCGCCGCAGGTAGTCGCGGAGCTCGTCGACCTGCTTCCCGGCGACCGTGGCGTCATCGAACGCCAGCCTGAGGCTCTGGTCCACACGCTCGGCGGTGAGGGCGGCTGCAAGCCGATCGAGGAGCTGCCGTCCGTCGGCCTCAGCGAAATCGGGGGTCGAGGCGCGCACGATCGGGACGTAGTGCGCCACGAGGCTCACGGTCACCACTGCACACGCGACGAGCACGACGATTGAGGTTCGACGCATCGGCGGACTCCTTGTAGCTCGGGGGCGCAGGCGGTTTCCGCGCCTCCCGGCGCTTGTCCTGCAAGCGACGCGCGTTGACACGGGCCCGACGCCGCGGCTATCATTCCGGAGCGCGCACCGCCGCTCCACGCGCGATCCCACGGAGAGCCACTGCCCCATGCCTGATCTCGTCCTGGAAGTCGGTACTGAGGAGATGCCCGCCGGCGCTGTCGCGCAGGCTCTGGCGCAGTTGCGCGTCGCGGTGGGCGCCGGCCTCCGGGAGCTGCGCCTCGCCGACGAGCCAGAGGTGCGCGTGTTCGGCACGCCGCGCCGGCTGATTGTGCAGGTCGCCGGGGTGCGCGAGCGACAGCCAGACCAGGTGCGCGACGTGCGCGGGCCTGCTCGCTCCGTCGCGTTCGACGCCGAGGGCCTGCCAACGGGCGCCGCGCTGGGCTTCGCACGCAAGCAGGGCGTTCTGCTCGAGGCGCTGGAGACCCTGGCTACGCCGCAGGGCGAATACGTGCTGGCACGCGTGCACGAGGCAGGCAAGCCGGTCACCGAAGTCGCGGGCTCGATGCTGGCCGACGCCGTGCTCAAGCTCGCCTTCCCCAAGATGATGCGCTGGGGCGATGGCTCGCCGCGCTTCGTCCGGCCGGTGCGGTGGGTGCTGGCGCTGATCGATGGCGAAACGGTGCCCATGACGATCGCGGGTGTCTCGTCGGGGCGCCGAACGCGGGGACACCGCTACCTGTCTCCCGAGGAGCGGGAAGTGCCGGCCGCGGCGGATCTCACCGCCGCGCTCGACGACGCCTTCGTCATGTGGGACCCGGAGCGGCGCCGCGCGGCGATTCGCGAGCAGGCAGACGCGCTCGCCGCGTCGCATGGCGCACGCATCCCCTGGGACGAGGATCTGCTGGACGAGAACGTGTGGCTTACGGAGTGGCCCACCGCGCTGCTCGGCCGGTTCGACGCCGCCTACCTCGAGCTGCCTCGCCCTGTGCTCGTGACGGTGATGAAGAAGCACCAGCGCTTCTTCCCGGTGGAGGACGGCGAGTGCCGCCTCCTTCCGTTCTTTGTGGCGGTTCGCAACGGCGGCTCCGCGCACCTCGATGGGGTGCGTGAGGGCAACGAGCGCGTCCTCACGGCGCGCTTCGCTGACGCCCGCTACTTCTACCTCCAGGACCTTCAGACCCCACTCCCCTTAATGGCCGAGCGGCTCGAGCGCCTCATCTTCCAGGAGAAGCTCGGCACCATGGCTGAGAAGCGCGGCCGGCTCGAGCTACTGGCGGGCGTGCTCGCCGACGCGCTGGGGCTGGACGCCGCCGACCGCTCCCTCGCCATGCGAGCCGCAACCCTCTGCAAGGCGGACCTCGTCAGCCAGATGGTGGTCGAGCTACCGTCGCTGCAGGGCGTTATCGGCCGCGAGTACGCCCTGGCCGCGGGCGAGCACCCCGCTGTGGCGGACGCGATCGCCGAGCACTACTGCCCGCGCTCTGCGGGCGATGGACCGCCCGCCACCCTTCTCGGCACGCTGCTCGCCGTGGCGGACCGCATCGACACGCTCGTCGGGTATGTCGGGCTTGGCGTCCTGCCCTCAGGCTCAAGCGACGCCTACGGGCTCCGCCGCGCCGCTCAGGGCGTCGTGCAGATGCTCGCCAACCAGCCGGACATGCCTCCGCTCATCGAGCTCGAGCTTCAGGCCGCCTATATCTACGAGCAGGTGAACGGCGTCAGCTTCGATCGGGACCGACTCTGCAACGACCTCGGCGCGCTCTTCGACCAGCGGCTCGCTGCCCTGCTGGAGGACCGGGGAGTTCGCTACGACTTGGTGAGCGCCACGCTGTCGGGCGGCCTCCTCTACGGCTCCCTCGTGCACGGCGCCGTCCGACGCGCCGAGACGCTGCAGGCAGTCGCCTGCGACGACCGCTTCGTGCCCCTCGTGCAGGCCGCCGCGCGCGTCGCGAACATCCTGCGAACCGCACCTGGCCGCGAGCCCGCTTCGCTGGTGCCCGGCAAGGAGGGCATCCACGGCGGTTCGGCCCGCACCGTCGAGCGGGCCGTGAGCGTCCTCGAGAGCCAGGCGCGGCGCGTGTCCGTTGCGGGCATCACCGAGCCGGCGGAGCGTGCGCTCTTCGATGCCGCCCATCGCGTCATCCCGGACGTTGCCCGTCTCGCCACCGCCTACGACTACTGCGGGCTCTACGAGACGCTACACGCGCTCTGCGGCCCCGTCAACCGCTTCTTCGATGACGTGCTCGTCATGTCGGACGATCCTGAGGTGCGGCGGAATCGCCTGGCACTCCTCGAGACGGTCGACGCGCTGTTCAAGACTCTCGGCGACCTCACGGCAGTCGTGGTCGCCTGACGGGGCAGCCTCGGAGGCAGGCGATGGCACGACTGGCGATGCCAGTGCTGCAGATCACAGCGGAGAACCTGCCCGAGGGCTGGGAGCGCGCGCTCCTGCAGACGTGGGAGCACGGAGCCGCCATCGCGACACAGTACGACCAGCCGGACGACCCGCCGAGCCGTGACGCGACCGCGATCATCGCGGTGGCCGACGCTTTCGCCGAGCCCCGCATCCATCGCGGACTGCCCGGCGGTATCGACCAGCTCGAGGCGTACCGGCAGGAGGTGGTCGACGGAATCCACGACCACTGGATCGACCCGGAGGCTGGGAAGTGGGAGTACACCTACCACGACAGGCTGGTCCGCTACTCCGTGCCAGGCGGACTGCCACCCGTTGACCAGCTCACGGCGGTCGTTGACGCCCTCTGCGAGGCGCCGCACACCCGGCGCGCTCAGGCCATCCTCTGGAAGCCCTGGGAGGATCTCGGCATCGCCGACCCGCCCTGCCTGCAGCGTCTGTGGTTCCGCGTCTACGGCGATGTGCTCGTGATGAACGCGCACATGCGCAGCAACGACGCCTTCAAAGCGGCGTTCATGAACATGTACGCCTTCACGGAGCTCCAGCGCGACGTGGCGCGGCGTCTATCGGAACGGCTGGGGCGATTCATCCGTCCCGGTCAGTACACGCACATCGCGGACTCGTTCCACATCTACGGGTCCTACTTCGACGAGTTTGAGACCTTCCTCGAGCTGGTCCGCTCGCGGCCGTTCGAGCGCCGCACGTACCGGACCGAGGACGTGGCCGAGCTCCTCGCGGAGGCGGAAGCGGCTGTGCGCCGCTCCATCGAGGCGGAACGCACGAGCGGCCGCAAGGGGCTCTGACGGGGCTGACGGTCGGGAGCGCGCTGCCATGCATGCACCAGCCATCCTCTCGCTTCTGCTCCTCGCCGTTCAGGGAGCCTCCACCGCGCCGGCCCCGACGCCCAGGACGAGCGACATCCTGACCCGCTCGCTCGAGGCCTACCGCAACGCGAAGACCTACCAGGCGCGCTGGACGTACACCCTCAGCCTTGGCGAGGCGAAGCAGACCGCAGCGGTCGAGGTCAAAGCGAAGGGGCCAACGCGCCTGCTCTTCTCTGTCTCCGCAGCGTCTGGCAGGCCGATCCCCGGTGCGGAGCCCATTCCCGAGATGCGGGTCGTGCTGGATGGCGCTCACGCTTGGTTCTGGAGCGGCGCCGAGAACGTCTTCTTCCGCGTCGCGCTGCCCCCAAACGCCGCGGCGTCGCCGCTGATGTTCTTCCCGCAGATGCCCACGACTGGCGAGGCCAGGCGCCTGCCAGACGAGAAGGTCGGCGATCGAACGGTCATCGTCCTGCAGGGCGCGCGAATGGATGGCGGCGTGTCACGAATGGAGATAGATGCGGAGACCTACCGCGTGCGCCGGATCGTTGTGGAAACCCCCATGGGGGCCGCGAAGCAGGTCTCCAGCCTCACCATCGACCGTGAGACGCTGGACGCCGACATCCCGGACGGCGTGTTCGTCTACAGGCCGCCCGCTCGTGCTCGAGAAGTGCCGGCGCCGCCGACCACCGCGGCGCTCTTCGGCACGCCCCCTCGATGAACATCCTGTTCATCGACATCGACACCCTGCGCGCCGACCACCTGGGCTGCTACGGCTACCACAAACCCACCAGCCCGCGCCTCGACCGCCTCGCAGCGGAGGGTGCGCTCTTCGAGCGCTGCTACGCACCCGGCATACCCACGACGCCCGCTCACGCAACGATATACACGGGGATGCACCCGATCCGGCATGGCATCGTGAGCCACGGCGGCGCTGCCGACCTCGACCGGCGCATCCCCGTGCTCCCAGAACTGCTCCAGCGGGCTGGTTACACCACGTGCGCGGTGGATAACCTCTACGACATCAAGCCGTGGCTCACGCGCGGCTACGAGTTCTACATCAACCCGTCGCACCGGCACCGGATGCGCCTGCTCGTGAGCTGCGAAGAGGTCAACGCACGCGCCATTCCCTGGCTGCGCGCGCACGCCCACGAGCGGTTCTTCCTCTACATCCACTACTGGGAGCCGCATACCCCCTATATGCCGCCCAAGCGCTATCAGCGCTTCTACGAGGGGGACGACCCGTGCAGCCCCGTACACACCTCCCTCGCGCCGATCCGGCAGTCGCCGATCTGGGGTATGTTCGGCGACACGTGGTTCCGAAAGCTTGGGCCGATCACCGACGCTGCCTACATCGAGGCGCTGTACGACGGCGAGATCCGGCACGCGGACGACGGCGTAGCGCAGATCCTCGAGGCGCTCGATGCCACGGGCGTGGCGGAGGACACGCTCGTCGTGGTCACGGCTGACCACGGCGAGGTGATGGTGAGGGGTGGCATCTTCTTCGACCACCACGGGCTCTACGATGAGGTCGTGCGCGTGCCCCTGTTGCTTCGCTGGCCTGGTCGCATACCGCCGGGCATCCGGCGCGACGCAGCGGTCCTCCACTCGGACCTGGCGCCCACCCTACTCCACTGGTCAGGTGCGACGGCGCCCGACGGCACGGACGGGCTGAACATTGGCCCGCTCGCCGAGGGCACATCGGACGCGCCGCTCCGCGACTGCTTCGCTGCCTGCGAGTGCACCTGGCAGGCGAAGTGGATGTGGCGCCGGGGCGACCTCAAACTGATCCTGGCGCGCGAGCCCGACCGGTATGGCAGCCCGCGCCGTGAGCTCTACGACCTCGCGGAGGACCCTGGCGAGGTGCGCAACCTCGCGGAGGACCGCGCCGCCGCTGCGGGGGCGCTGGAGGCCGAGCTGGAGGAGTGGATCGCGTCAGAACTCCAGCGCGCAGGCCGCACAGAGGACCCCCTCGTGGCGCAGGGCATCACCCTAGGGCGCCGCTGGGACGAGTGGGTCGAGCGCGGACGATCGATCACCTAGCTCCGGGTCCATGTCTCCGGCTCGTCTTCCCGGAGCCGGGCTCTGCCCCGATGCGGTCGGTGCGGCCCCATACGTCGCCGACCCTGTGGAGCTGGAACGCGCGCTGCACAGAACGACGTCAGGCCGCCAGGGCTGCCTCGGCGCTTCACAGCACCGGGCGGAGCCCATCGGCGCCGAGCGCGCGAGCCGACACGCTGCGACGCATCAAGCCCGCAATTGCCCGCCCTGCCGCACCACCGTCACCTGCAGACGCAGCGGCTCATCACGAGCGTCAACATGCGTACTTGCGAGGAACCTGCGCCCGGCGCCTATGCGCCAGGCGCGTTGAGGGCCCGCCGAACCCAGTCCCTCGGCGGGCCCTCAACGCTTGCAGTGGCCTGTGAGGCCAGGACCGTGGGTTACGCGCTAGCGACCAGAAGGGGAGCCACCACCATGGCGACCTTCCCGAGTATCTTTATGAGGATGTTGAGGGAAGGGCCCGACGTGTCCTTGAAAGGATCTCCGATCGTATCGCCAACAACGGCAGCCTTGTGACCCTCTGAACCCTTGCCTCCATGGGCGCCAGCCTCTATGTACTTCTTGGCGTTATCCCATGCTCCCCCCGCATTCGACATGAACAGGGCCATCAGCAGGCCGACTGTCAGCGAGGAAACGAGCACGGCTGCGAGGGCTTCACGACCCAGAAAGACCCCCACCAGTATAGGAGTCACCACCGCGAGCGCCCCGGGCAGAGCCATCCCCCTAAGGGCAGACTGCGTGGTGATATCGACACATGCCGCGTAGTCGGGCTTGGCTGTGCCTTCCCTCAGGCCCGGTGTCTCTCGCCACTGCCTCCGCACTTCCGTCACCACGGCGTATGCGCCTTGTCCCACCGCTTTGATGGTGATGGCAGTGAACAGGAACACCAGGACCCCGCCGATAAACAGCCCGGCGATTACGTACGGATCCATCACGTTGACCGTTCTGATCTGCGCGGCTTGCGCATAGGAGGCAAGCCATGCGAGGGAGGCAAGCGCAGCGGACCCTATCGCGAAGCCTTTGCCCATGGCAGCCGTGGAGTTACCGACAGAGTCCAGGGCGTCGCAACGGCCCCTGACCTCCTCGGGCAATCCGGCCATTTCGGCGATTCCGGCGGCGTTATCGACGATGGGACCGTAGCAGTCGCACGCCAGGTTCACTCCAAGAACGCTCAGCAGGCCGAACCCCGCAACCGCGATGCCGAACAGGCCTCCCACCTCGTACGCACCCACTATAGCCGCTGCGATCACCGCGACAGGGATCACAGTGCTGAGCATCCCTTGTGAAAGACCCTCAAGGATGAGCGTGGACGCACCAGTATCGCTGCTCTTCGCAATGGCCTTCACAGGCGGGGCGGTATGCGACGTGTAGTACTGTGTGGCCCAGCCGATAACAACCCCCGCAACCATGCCGATTGCCATCGCCAGGAACACGCTCATGTCCCCGGTTACCAGTCGCACGATGGCAAACGTGGCTATGAGCATGGCCACATTGGCAACTATGATGCCTCTGCTCATGGCACGTCGCACTCTCGCGGTCTGAACCTCGAAGGAGTCCTGTTCCCCTTTGCCAACCCTCACCAGCAACGATCCGATCACCGCACAGGCAATGCCCGCGGCGCCCAGGAGAAGGATGAGGGAGGCGTAGGCGCCATCGCCTTTCATGGCATAGGCCAGGAACATCACCGCGACCAGGGCGCTGACGTAGGACTCAAAGAGATCGGAGCCCATGCCTGCCACGTCGCCCACATTGTCGCCAACCGCGTCTGCGATAACGGCAGGGTTCCTGGGATCGTCCTCCGGGATTCCGGCCTCAACCTTGCCCACCAGGTCGCCGCCTACGTCGGCGCTCTTCGTCAGAATTCCGCCGCCCACTCTCAGGAACAAGGCGGTTAACGATGAGCCAAAGGCGAAATAGACCAACGGACGGACATCGCCGGTGAGACCATAGATGACAGCGATCCCGAGTATGCCTGCTCCCACCACGGACATGCCCATCACGGCGCCGCTCGTAAAGCCTATCCCGAAGGCGCCCTGGAAACTGGTGCGCGCGAGGTTGGCACACCGCGCGTTGGCGCGGGTTGATACCATCATCCCCACCCAGGCCGCCAGGAAGGACGTTGCGGTCCCGACGATGAAGGTGAGCGCGCCTATCGGGCTCTCCAGGAAAACCGCCACAAGAGCGGCCACAACCGCTGTCGCTACCGCCAGATAGCGAAACTCCCTTTTCAGGAAAGCCGCAGCACCTTCCTGAATGCCCTTGGATATGTCCGCCATGAGCTGCGTACCCGCGCTTTGCTTGAGCACGCTGCGGGTCATCAGACCGGCGTAGGCCAGAGCCAACAGCCCAGCCATACCGGCGATGGTGATTTCCATCGGTCCAACGTCCTCCTGTCGATGCTGTGCAGGGCCGCTATGTTGATTGCGTCTCTGGAGCGGAGCCTCGTGGAGGACCGACCTCGGGGCGCCACGAGTGGGCCCCGGCGAACCCGATTCCCTCCAGGCGACTTGCGGCCGTCCCCAAGGTTACCGCGCTCCAGTTGGTGGTGGTCCACTCCATCACCCAACAAGGTACCCCACGGTCGCCGCATTCAGAGGCACGCCGGCGAGACATCGCGCCAACTCCTGACAGTCCCTGCCACCGCAAGGCCTGACCAGTAGCGGCCGGACGGTGGCACGCCTTGCCTCCGAAGGGGTCTGCAGGGCCGCGGGGCGGGCGCGTGGCGCGATCACGGTCTCTGCCCATCGGAACTCGCAGCATGGCGTGGTCCCTGTGCGCCCTGAAGCCACGGGCCGCTGCTGTGCAGGCTGGAGACTAGCCCGCCGCGCTCGTCGTGCGCCCGCGTTGATGGGGGCGGGTGGGTACGGCCGCCTCACCGATGCCCTGTCCAAGGCGGCCTGCGACCTGATCGGAGCCCTGGCGGAGCGCGTGTGTGCCGAAGGCCCCGTGGCGGGGCTACATCGCGCTTCGCGGGCGGGCCGGCATGCAGCGGATCGGCGTCGCGCCGATCCGGCCTGGGCGCCCTGGCTCGGACCGTGCCGTGGTGCGTCGCCCCGCGGTGAACCCTACGGGCACGCTGGCACACCTAAGGAAGGTGGCGCTCACCACCTGCGTCGGTTGGGCTGGTTCGACCCGTCCACGGCCTGCATCGCGTGCTCGACGTGGTGACGGCAGACGGCCCGCCTTGCCAGAGCGCGAGCCACCCTGGAGGATGCCGCTATGAGACTGCTCTCGATCCTAACTGCGTGCGGCGCGGCTTGCGCCGCCTTCCTGGCTTCGGCGGCTCCAGCGCCGAAGGCCGAACCGCTCGCCGCCCTCGGGCGCATGCCGGTGAGGGAGGTGACGGTCTTCAAGGACGGGCATGCCTTCGTTCTGCACGCCGGTAAGCTGCCGACCGATGCCCAGGGCGACGTGCAGATGGACCACCTGCCGATGCCGGTTCTGGGCACGTTCTGGCCCTACTGCGCCGAGCCCCGGGCCAGGCTCTCCGCCGTCACCGCCAGCGTGCGTCGAGTCCGCGCGCCGCGCACGGCGCTCAGCATCCCCGAGTTGATCGAAGCGAACCCGGGCGCCCAAGTGGTGGTGACGGAACTCACCGGGAAGCCCTACGCGGCCACGATCATCGGGGTGCCGACCCGCTCCTCCGAGGAGGCCGAGAAGACGAACCCTCCCAACGCCGACCCGGTGCTGCCGGTGAAGGGGCAGATCGTGATGCTGCGGACCCAGGGCGGGACAGCCGTCGTTCCCATCTCGCGGATCCGGTCCATCGAGTTCCGCGGCACACCGAAGTCGAAGCTCGCGAGCGAGGAGTTCCGCAACCTGCTCACGCTGCGCCTCGACTGGCAGGGCGCCCGCAGGCAGCAGGCCAGCGTCGGCATGATGTACCTGCAGCGCGGGCTCCGGTGGATCCCCGGGTACCGGGTAACGCTGGACGGCAAGGGAACCGCGCGCGTCACCCTGCAGGCGACGCTCATCAACGAGCTCGCCGACCTGACCGACGTGAGCGCGCACCTGGTGGTCGGCGTGCCGAGCTTCGACTTCCGGGACACGCTCGACCCGATGGCACTTCAGCAGACGATGGCCCAGCTTTCGGCCCACTTTCAGAGCGATGCGCGCACGCCCTTCGGCTTCTCCAACGCCATCATGAGCCAGAGCGCGCGGTTCGGCGAGAGGATGGCGGGCCTGGGCGGCGCGATGGGCGGACCCGCAGCGCCAGCCCCTCCGCAGCCTCGTGATCTCGGACCGGAGGTCGTCGGCGCAGACCGTGCCGAAGACCTCTTCGTCTTCACGGTCAAGCGCGTGACGCTCGGCAAGGGCCAGCGGATGGTCATTCCGGTCGCGGAGTACACGCTCAAGTACCGCAGCGTGTACGCGCTCAACATGGCGTTCGCGCCGCCGCCCGAGGTGCGGGCCAACGTGAACAACGAGCAGCAGGCCGCGCTTGCACGGCTGTTCCTGGCGCCCTCGGTGGAGCACCGCGTGCGGATCACGAACGACAGCCCGCACCCCTTCACGACGGCGCCCGCCCTGCTGCTGCAGGGCGAGCGGGTTCTCGGCCAGGCCATGATGACCTACACCTCCCGCAAGGGTGAGGTCGACCTGCGCGTTACCACCGCCACCGATCTGCGAGTGCAGCGCGACGAGGTGGAGAAGGGGCGCACGCCCAATGCGCGCCAGTGGAGCGGCTACAACCTGACCAGAGTCGATATGTCCGGCAAGGCTACGATCACGAACTTTGGTGAGAAGGCGGCCGAGATCGAGGTCACGCGTCATGTGCTGGGGCACGTCGACAGCGCCGGAATGGATGGCGTCGCCCAGATGGTGAACCCGATGGAGGAGGCCGGCGCCAGGCCGGGAGCCGCCTACCCCCACTGGTGGTCCTGGTATAGCTGGCCGGGGTGGTGGCACAACGTGAACGGCCTCGGCCGCTTCCGCTGGAAGGTGACCGTAGAGCCTGGCAAGACCGTCGATCTGCCCTACGCCTGGCACTACTTCTGGGGGTAGCCAGACGCGCCGCGCCACACAGAGCGCGCGATGACCACCATGCGGCCGCGCCGCGGAGGACTCTGGGGCGCGGCAGCCGTATGTAAGCGTACGTTAACGTATGCGAATGCGATTACGCGCCCGGTGGCGCGAAGGAGGGGTTACCGTCATGGCAATCAGCAGTGCCCTGTGCGTCGCGCTGTGCGTCGCGTTCATGGCGTCCGCGCTCGCTGCCGACGCCGCTCCGAGCAAGAAGCGCCTGCTCCTTGTCACCCACACCGCTGGCTTCCGCCACCAGGAGGGGATCGACATGGGGGAGATCGTCTTCCGCGAGCTCGGCTCCAGGAGCGGCCTCTTCGAGGTCGAATCGGTTAAGACAGCAGAGGACGTCAGACGGATGCTCACCATCGACTCCCTCAGGCGATTCGATGGCGTCATCTTCAACAACACGTCGGGCGATATCGGCATACCGGACCTGCCCGCGTTCCTGGCGTGGCTGAGGACCGGCAAGGCGTTCATCGGCGTGCACGCCGCCACGGACACCTACGGCAACCAGCCGGCGTACATCGAGATGGTCGGCGGGCAGTTCCTCACGCACGGCAACCAAACCGAAGTGCAGATCATCGTTGGCGACAGAAGGCACCCGGCAACTTCCATGCTGCCGAATCCGTGGGTCATCACCGACGAAATATACATCTTCAGGGTGAACAACCGCGCTAACGTGCGCGCGCTCCTCTACCTCGACCGGCATCCCAACGATGGCTTGCCGAACGCCAACCAGCCGGGCGACCACCTGCTGGCGTGGAACCGCATGTACGGGAGGGGCCGCGTCTTCTACACCGCTTTGGGGCATCGCAAGGACGTCTGGGAGAATCCGCTCTTCCAGCAGCACCTGCTCGGCGGCATCCGCTGGGCGCTTGGACTCGCCAGGGGCGAGTCCAGACCGCTGCCGCTGCCCGCGGCCGCACCCGCGCCCGCGAGGTAGTGCCCACGCAGCACGGGCAAGCAGCCGAGATCCGGATGTGAGGAGGGGCTGGCAGCGCGAGCGGCCAGCCCCCTCCTTGTGACGGCTCGGCGCCGCCTCAGCCCTGACGGATCAGCGCCAGCACGTCGTCGCGACGCGCCTGCATCATCTCCGGGGTGCGCGCCTCCAGGTTGAGGCGAACCACCGGGTCGTTAGCGGAGGGCCGCACGTTGAAGTGCCAGTCCGGGTAGTCGACGGAGATGCCGTCCAGCCTGGTGATGACGGCGTCCGCGTAACGCTCTTCGATGCGCGCCAGAACGGCGTTCACGTCCGGCACCCTCGAGTTGATCTCGCCCGAGAGATGGTAGTCGCCAAGGCTGCCCACGAGCTCGGTCAGCTTGCCGGAGCCTGCAGAGAGCAACTGGAGCACGGCCAGGAACGGGATGTAGCCGTTGTCGGCGTAGTAGTGGTCGCGGAAGTAGTAGTGGCCGCTCACCTCGCCACCGAAGACCGCGTTCTCGCGCCGCATGGTGCGCTTGATGTAGGAGTGCCCCACGCGTTCCATTATGGGCCGACCACCGAGCTTCGCAACCCAGTCGCGCACGGCCCACGATGAGCGAAGGTCGTAGACAATCGCCGCGCCCGGGCTCTTCTCCAGGAAGTAGCGCGCCACGAGCGTGGTGATGAAGTCGCCCGGCACGAACCCCCCATTCTCATCGAGGAAGTAGACACGGTCCGCATCACCGTCCCATGCCACACCGAGATCGTAGCCCTCTGCCGGGACGCGGGCGATCAGCTCCGCGATGTTCTCGGTCTCGAACGGGTTCGCGTCGTGGTTCGGGAAGCGTCCGTCGGGGTCGAAGAACATCTCGTCGAGCGTGATGGAGGGCAGCCGCTCCACGAGGGCCCGCGCAACGAACCCGCCCACGCCGTTGCCGGCGTCGCCCAGGACGCGCATGGTCCGCAGCGCCGCGGGGTCGACGAACGTCACGAGATGGTCGATGAAGTCGGAGAGGATGTCGCGCGACTCGCGGCGGCCGGGCATCACCGCATCTGTGAGGCCGCCGGCCAGCACGATGTCCCGCAGCTCCTCCATGCCGGAGCCCTGACCGATCACGTGGGCGCCCGCGCGCACGATCTTCATGCCGTTGAGCTCGCGCGTGCAGTGCGACGCCGTCACCTGGATGGCGGGCACATCCCACCTGCCGGACGCGAAGTAGACCATGTCCGTGGTGGTGAGCCCCAGGTCCACCACGTCGACCCCCTGCGACTGCAGTCCGGCGGCCAGCGCGTCCACCCAAGCCGGGCCGGACAGACGCGCGTCGCGGCCGACGGCCACCTTCGGGGCGCCAAAGAGCTTCGCCAGCCCGCGCCCGATCTGCTCAACTCCACACGGCTCCAGCGGCGCCTGGAAGGCGTCGGCGGCGCCGACCTTGCCGTAGTACTCGCTGCTCTCGTCCACGAGCTCGGGCACGATGGCGCGGATGTCGTAGGCTCGGAACACCTTGGGGTCGACGGCGCCGGGCATGATGGGCTCCTTCCACGCAGTTGCCACGCGCGCCCGCGCGGGGCCGGCGGAGTATAGCACCGCGAAATGACGGGGGTCAACCAACGAAACCGGGCCGGGGAGCCCCCCGGCCCGGTCGTCGCCAGATGGCGCTCCGCCGGCCTAAGCCGCGCCGGCTGGCGCGCTTGCGTGCACAGCGGCGGCGGGCTGCGGCGCCTGGCCGAGCTCGACCCCGGCCGTCGCCCCGGCGTATCCCGCCTCACCGTGCTCCGCCAGGTCGAGACCAGCCACCTCGGCGTCGCCCGGAACCCTCAGGCCAGTCGACGCCTTCAGGGCGTAGGCGATGATGGCTGTCACGACCCCTGCATACCCGGCCGCGACCACGACGCCGATCGCCTGTTTGGCCAACAGCGCCATTCCCCCGCCGGCGAAGAGCCCGTTCGCCCCGACGCTGTTGATCGCCGTCGTGGCGAAGAGGCCCGTCGCGAGGGCGCCCCACGCGCCGCCACAGCCATGCACGGCGAAGACATCCAGCGTGTCGTCATAGCCCAGCCTCGATTTCGCGCGGATGGCGCAGAACGAGATGACGGACACGCCGCCGCCGATCGCCAGCGCCGCAACCGGGCCCACGAATCCGGAGGCCGGCGTGATCGCCACGAGCCCCGCCACGGCGCCGGTAGCGAACCCGAGGGCCGTCGGCTTCTTGTAGACGCACCACTCGATCAGCACCCAGGCCAGCGCCGCAGCCGAGGCGGCGATGTGCGTCACCATGAACGCCGAGGCGGCGAGGCCGTTGGAGGCGATGGCCGAGCCCCCGTTGAAGCCGAACCAGCCGAACCACAGCATCCCGGTCCCGATCAGCGTGAGTGGCAGGTTGTGCGGCCGCAGGTCCTCCGAAGCGTCGGTGCGCCGCTTGCCCACGATCAGCGCGAGCACCAGCGCCGAAACGCCGGAGGAGATATGCACCACGGTGCCCCCCGCGAAGTCCAGCGCGCCCAGTTCCCGCAGGAACCCGCCCACACCCCAGACCATGTGGGCGAGCGGAGCGTAGACCGCTACGCTCCAGACCGCGATGAAGAGAACGTAGGCGCCGAACTTCATCCGCTCGGCGATGGCGCCGCTGATCAGCGCCGGGGTGATGATGGCGAACATCATCTGGAACAGCATGAAGGCCTGGTGCGGCACGGTCGCCCCGTAGTCCGCGTTCGGCTCCATGCCCACGCCGGAGAGCCCGACCCACGACAGCCCGCCCACAAACGGGCTCCCGGGCGAGAAGGCCAGGCTGTAGCCAACGACCACCCAGATGACCGTCGCCACGCCCATCGCCACGAAGGACTGCATCAGCATGCTGAGCACGTTCCTGGACCGCACCATGCCGGCGTAGAACAGCGCGAGGCCCGGCGTCATCAGCAGCACCATCGCGGTCGACATGAGCAGCCACGCCGTGTCGCCCGTGTCGATCCTTGGTGCGGCTTCCCCGCCCTGAGCCAGGGCGGCGCCGGCAGCGCCCAGCAGCACCGTGGTGAAGACGGCAACGAGGGCTCCGCGCCGGAATGCCGGAGTGCTATGGGATGTCCTGTCCACCGTTCGGTTCGCTCCTCTCTGGAGGCGCGTGGCGCATCAAGCGCCCGCGCGCACTCCCTCATCGCCCCGCTTCGTCGCCATCGCGGGCGATGCAGCCCGCGGGGCTCTGCGCGATGCCTGTCACGGTGCGCGGCTCCGCGCTCGCCGGCTGCCATGCCGGCCCGCCGCGACTGGTCGGGGTTGTCGTCCAGCCGCGGCGGCACCGCCCTCGGAGTCAGCTGATGGCGACCTCGCCCTCCTCGCCGGTGCGGATGCGGAGCGCCTCGCCAACCGGGATCAGGAAGATCTTGCCGTCGCCGATCTCGCCAGTGCGCGCCGACCGGGCGATCGCCTCCGCGACCGCCCGTGCCTCCTCGTCGCGCACCACCACCTCGACCTTCACCTTCTGAATGAGGTTCACCGTGTACTCCGCGCCGCGGTAGTGCTGCGTGAACCCCCTCTGCCTGCCAGCGCCACGGACCTCCGTGACGGTCATCCCCTTGATCCCGAGATCCGACAACACCGCCTTGACCTCGTCCAGCTTCTGCGGACGGATCAGCGCCTCCACCTTCGTCATCGTCGCTCCCTTCCTCATCGAGCTGAACCGACTGCACTCGAACCGCGCGGCGCACCGATCAGAACCTGATGGCCTGCGAGAGCATCAGGGTCTGCTGGCTCCGGCTCGTGCCACCGCCGCTGGAGAAGATGGCCCGGCCGGCTCCATCGTGGCGGAACTCCAGCCGGCCGACGTGGTTGCCCTTCACGGTGTACTCGTAGGTCGCCGTCACCGTTCTCGCGGTGGTCCCCATGCCGCGCAGGCCGGTGTCCTCAAAGCGCTCGAGGCGCAACGCCCATGCCGTGCGCGGCGTCGCCTGGTAGCGGGTGTAGAACGCCTGCCCGCTCCAGGAACCCGAGTCGTCGTCGCGGAACGCGCCGCCCAGGACCACGTTCAGCCCGAGCCTCAGGCGCGGTGTGGCGCTGTGGACGGCCACCAGCTCGACGACCTGCACGTTGCGGTCGGTACCCAGACCTGCCCCCGCGCTCTCGTTGCCGCCGATCCAGTTGAGCGCCACATGGAGCCGGTCGTTCGGCTTGTAGCTGAGCTGCGCTCCCAGGCTCTTTGCATCGTTGTCATCCTCCACGTTGTTCCAGCCGTTCAGCAGATGGAGCTGGCCCGTCAGATGCGGCCCAAGTGGAGCCGAGATGCGCAAGCCTGCGTGGTAGAGCGGGATCGCGTAGGTGAAGAGGAGACCGCGCGAGGTGTGGTCGTTGGCGGACGCCTCGATCAGCTCGTAGCCCATGTGGGTCACGAACTTGCCGAAGTCGATGGTGACCGGACGGGCGCCGCCCGTGATGTAGGTGCCGTAGACCTGCTGGAGGTGCTTGGTCGGGGTGTCGTTGACGCCGTTCGGGCCCACGTTGCCGCCGGGCTCTGTGGCGTGCACGAGGTCGGCCGTCTTGCCGAAGGTCACCTGGGCGAGGAACCCCATCGGGCTCTCCGCGGTCGGCGCCATCGCGATAGTGGCCTGCGCGAGGCTGAACGTGAACTGGTTGTTGCTCACATCGAAGGAACGTCCGACCAGGTTGCCTGCCGCCGATGGCGGATGGTTGAGGCTCACCTGGTAGTACCACTCGAGGAGGCCGCTGACCGCAACCATCGGCTTCGGTTCGCCTTCCGCGACAGCGCGGGCCGGCGCCGAGATGACCGCTGCTGCGACGACACCACGCGCGAATCGGGCCGTCGCCCTCCCTCCGCTCCTGTGTAACATGGCTCCTCCCTCGAGGCGCGCCCGCGCCTCCGGTCGCGTGCATCGGGTGCCGATCGCCCTCAGGCTCGGGCGCGAGATGGGCCGCGCGGGGGTCGTGATCCGTGCCTGGGGGATGACGGGCCGCGCCTTCGAGGGGCCGTCGTCAGGGGGAAGGGGCGCAGGCGAACCTGCGCGGCTTCTAGCGAAGCCTTGGCGCGCGCTCGGTGCGCGCCCTCACCGGACGGTGGAGCGTCCGGTCCAGCGTGCC
Source organism: Chthonomonadales bacterium (assembly GCA_035477595.1). Taxonomy (GTDB): domain Bacteria; phylum Armatimonadota; class Chthonomonadetes; order Chthonomonadales; family CAJBBX01; genus DATIKM01. The sequence goes on along the minus strand of DATIKM010000142.1, from coordinate 148,008 downwards.
GGAGAGCCCGGACGGCTGCGTCCGGTCCCTGCGCGGGGTTCAGCCGCGTTCGGCGCTGGCAGTCACCGCTGGGAGGCTGGCGGCTCGATGTCCTCGGTGAGGAGGATCGCGGCCGCAATCTCCTTGAGCGGCTTGTTCAGCGACAGGCTCTGCGCCTGCATCCGCCGCAGAGCCTCGTGCTCAGAGATCGCGTGGCGCCTCGCCAGGATGCTGCGGGCGCGACCCACGACACGGCGGGTCTCGATGTGGTCCTTAAGGTCATCGCGCTGGCCCTCCAGCGCAGTCATCTCGCGATAGCGCGCGATGGCCACTTCGATCGCGGGGCGCAACTCCTCCGCACGGAAAGGCTTCACTATATAGGCCAGCACACCGGCGCGCGTCGCCTCATCAACCACCGCCGCATCGCTGTATGCGGTCAGCAACAGAACCGGCGCCAGGCGCTCCCGGTTGATGGCGGCCGCCGCGTCGACGCCCGACATCTTGGGCATCATCACGTCCAGAATCACCAGGTCTGGCTTCAGGCTGCGCGTCAGGTAGCACGCGTCCTGCCCGTTGTCCGTCTCGCCGACCACCGAGTGCCCCAGCGACTCCAGCATGGCCCGCAAGTCCATTCGGATGATGGGCTCATCGTCGGCAATCAGCACTCGGGCGGTGCGCATGTTGGTACGTGCTCCGGGCTCAGACGGCAAAAACGGACGCGACCCTCCGAGCACTTGGCCCGGTCTGGCCCGTCCGGCGGTGGGAACCCCACTTGTTGGCGGCGGAGGACCAGAGCAACCCTTCGACACGTTCGGTCGCATGACCGGCGCGGCCCCAATGACCGCCGTCGCGATATGGGTGATGCCCTCCGTTGGACGCTACGAGTATAGCCTGCCGCCCGCGACGGTGTCAACTCACGGGTGCATTGCGTGTCGCATAGCCTCGCGAGGTGTCGCGTAGCCTCGCGAAGTGTCGTTGCGTCTGCACGCGCCGGGAGCGCGACGCCAGTGCGACGGGTAGACTGGGCGCAGCAACCGGGCTGCATCGGCCCAGCTTTGAGGAGGTGCGCAGGTGCACAGAGCGTCGGTCGGCATCGTGGGCTGCGGCGCGATCAGCGCCATCTACTTCCAGCGCTGCGCGCAGTTCCGCAACCTGCGCGTCGTCGCCTGCGCGGACCTCGCTCCGGAGCGCGCGCTGGACCGAGCACGGGAGTTCCGCGTGCCGAAGGCAGTGTCGGTCGACGATCTGCTGGCGGACCCGGACATCGAGATCGTTCTCAACCTGACCGTGCCGAAGGCGCACGCGGACGTGAACCTGCGCGCCATCGATGCGGGCAAGCATGTCTACTCCGAGAAGCCCCTGGCCACCAGCCGCGCCGACGGGCGCCGGACTATCGAGGCGGCGCGCGCCCGGGGAGTGCGGGTCGGCTCGGCGCCGGACACCTTTCTCGGAGCCGGCATCCAGACCTGCATCAAGGCGATCGACGACGGCGCGATCGGCTGGCCGCTGGGCGCTACGGCCTTCATGCTCTGCCACGGCCACGAGAGCTGGCATCCGTCGCCCGAGTTCTACTATGAAGTGGGCGGCGGGCCGATGCTCGACATGGGGCCCTACTATCTGACGGCGCTCGTGTCGATGCTCGGACCGGTCGAGGCGGTCTCGGCGAGCGCGCGTACCACCTTCCCCGAACGCACCATCACGAGCCAGCCGAAGGCCGGCAAGGTGGTCACGGTGGAGACGCCCACCCACATTGCCGGCGTGCTGGACTTCGCAAGCGGCGCCGTGGGCACCATCGTCACGAGCTTCGACGTCTGGGCAGCCAACGTGCCGTGCCTCGAGGTCTACGGCACGGAGGGTACCATCTCGTGCCCCGACCCGAACAGCTTCGGTGGCACGGTGCGCGTGCGCCGCCCCGGCGACAGCGCGTGGCGCGAGGCGATCCACGCCCATGGATTTGGCGACAACTACCGCGGAGTGGGCGTCGCCGACATGGCGGCAGGCATTGCGGCCGGACGCTCGCATCGGGCCAGCGGCGACCTCGCCCTACACGTGCTCGACATCATGGACGGCTTCCTCGACTCGGCCCGGGAGGGTCGGCGCTGGGCCATGGAGACGACCGTGGAGCGGCCCGCCCCGCTGCCGGTCGGCCTGCCGGCCGACAGCGTGGACTGAGCCCGCGTCTATGACTCCACCGCGCGCGACGCCCAGAGCAAGCCGCGGCGCATGATCTCGTGCGCCTCGGGCATCGCCACGATGGCCGCGTTGTGCCCGAGCGAGCAGTAGAACACGCGCCCGGCGCCGTGGAAGCGCGTCCAGACCACCGGCATGTCGAACGCACCGTTCGGCGTGTGGGGCCCGTCCGCAACGGGGAAGCGCGTCACGGCGAGCACGCGGTTCGATGGATCCACGTGCAGGTAGTACTGCTCGGAGCGCACGGTGAAGTCCGGCAGGCCGCGCGTCACGTAGTGGTCGCGGTCCGTAACGCGAACGGTGTACTCCACGTCGTCGTTGCCGGGATGCGCCACCCACTGACCGCCTGTCATCAACTGGTAGTCCGTAGCGTCGCGGAAGGCGTCGCACATGCCCCCGTGGCAGCCCGCGATCCCCACGCCCGACTCCACGGCGGCGCAGAGCGCGCCCACCTGGTCGCCCGCGATCTGGCCCATCGTCCAGACCGGGACGATGAGGCTCAGCCGCTTGAGAGCCTCCAGGTCACGCAGGCTGTCCAGCGTGTGGGAGACCTCAACATCAAAACCCTCGGCCGTGAGCATCTCCGCCAGATGGCGGGCCACAGCCTCCGGGTCGTGCCCGTCCCACCCGCCCCACACGATCAGAGCCCGCTTCGCCATCGACCAGCCTCCTCCGCGCTCGTCGCTCGCGCGGGCCGGCGGCCCGGTCGCGGCGCACCACGATGGTTCGCGCGGCGACCGCAATGTCCTTCCCGCGTTGCCGTCACGTCCAGCCCGCATTGGGTCCGCTGGCGCGTCGCCGCACGCGGCGCCATGGCGCCTCAGGCCAGGTCGGCCGAGACCCGGAGGAATCGCCCCGCGCTCTGTTGAACGGCAGAGCGCGACATCCCGCCGGGAGCCGTTTCATGCATCGCCCATCCGACCCCCACCCCGCGCCGCCGCTGCTGGGGATCACCCGTCGCTCGCTGGTGATCGGCTTCCTGCTGATTCCGGTGATGGCGATCTGGACCCAGTACACCGAGATCGTGGCCGCCGCAACGGACCTCGCGGCCATGTCGCTCCCAATTGCAGTGGTGTTCGGGCTCCTCGTGCTGATCGTCGCGAACCTTGGCCTGAAGCGCGTCGCGCCGCGCTACGCCTTCACGCAGGCAGAGCTCCTCTTCGTCTTTCTGATGCAGACGGCCTCCATCGGCATCTCCGGCATCGGCATGATGCAGTTCCTCAACACGATGGTTGCCAACGTGTACCACTACGCCACGCCGGAGAACCAGTGGGAGCAGAACATCCATCCCTACCTGGCCCGCTGGGCGTTCCCCGACCCCGCCGTGCTGGATGGCTATTTCGCCGGGCAGAGCACCTTCTACGACTGGCAGGTGGTGCGCGGGTGGCTGGGGCCGATCCTGGTTTGGTCGGCCTTCATCGTGGTCCTGCTGACCGTCATGCTGTGCATCAACACGATCATCAGGCGGCAGTGGATCGAGCGTGAGCGCCTGGGGTTTCCGATCGTCGCCGTACCGCTCGAGCTGACGCGCGACGGCACGGGCGGGGCCCTGTGGGCGTCGCGGGCGCTCTGGATGGGCTTCGCAATACCGGCCGTGCTGCAGACTCTGGCGAGCCTGAACTACCTCTACCCCAGCATCCCGCACGTTCCCATCAAGCCCAGCGAACCGTCGCTGGACCTGACCCGCCACTTTACCGAGCCGCCCTGGTCAGGCGTGGGGTACTTCACGCTCGCGTTCTATCCGCTCGTCATCGGCCTGACCTACCTGCTGTCGCTGGAGGTCGGCTTCTCGCTCTGGTTCTTCTACCTGTTCACCAAGGTGCAGAGCGTGGCGTGCGTTGCCCTGGGCTACCGTTCGCCCGACGCGAGCCTGACGATGCAGCGCATGCCCTATCTCGGCGAGCAGTCGGCGGGCGCGTTCATCGGCCTGGCCTTGGTGGCGCTCTACACCATGCGGACGCATCTCCGGGACGTGGCGCGGCGGGCCTTCCTGGGCGATCGATCGGTGCACGACGCCGATGAGCCGATGCCCTATCGCTGGGCAGTCTTCGGGACGCTGGTCGGAATGGCGGCCCTCACCGCGTTCGGCGTGGCCCTCGGAATGCCTTGGCACATCCCCGCGATCCTGTTCGTGCTCTACTTCCTCTTCATCATCACCTTCACGCGCATCCGGGCCGAGGCGGGCCTGCCCTGGGGATTCGGCCCAGACATGAACCCGCATCAGATGGTGGTTGCAGGGGGGGGCACACACGCGTTCACCGCGTCCGGCCTGACGGGCTTCTCGACCCTGATGTGGTTCAATCTCGACTACCGGTGTGTCGCAATGCCACACCAGCTCGAGGCGATGAAGCTCGCGGATAGCGCGCGCCTCAAGCCTCGCCACGTGACGCTGGTCATCGTCCTGGCCACTGTGGTGGGAGCGCTGGCGGCATGGTGGTCGGTGCTCACCGTCTATTACCACTTTGGCGCCGCCACCGCGAACGTGAACGACTGGCGCACGCACATGGGCAGAGTGCCATGGCAGACGCTGCAGGACTGGCTGAACAACCCGCTACGGGCGGACGCAGCGCGCATGCAGGGCGTCGGCGTGGGAATGATGGTGACTGCTGGCCTGATGGCTATGCGGCAGAACTTCGTCTGGTGGCCGTTCCACCCCGTGGGTTACGCGGTGGCCGGTACGTTCACCATGCCGTGGCTGTGGTTCCCCACGCTCATCGGGTGGCTCCTCAAGCTGCTGACCATCCGCTACGGAGGGATGAAGGCCTATCGGCGAGGCATACCGTTCTTCATCGGGTTGATTCTGGGTGACTACGTGACCGGGAGCCTGTGGGCCATCTACGGGTCGGTGACGGGCATCGCGACGTACCGCGCGTTCCCAATCTGAGATCGGCTGCGCGCTCGCTTGGCGCCCGGCTATGCTGCCAGAACGCGGCGCAGCGCGCAGAGGACGTGGGTGCAGTCCGCCTCCGTCACCACGAGCGGCGGCAGGAACCGCAAGATGCGGTCGCCGATCGCGTTCACGACCACGCCCTCGGCCAGGAGCGCGCGCATCGCGTCACGCGCCGTGGGCACGCGGAACTCGAGCGCGGCCATCAGCCCCACGCCGCGCGCCTCGAGCAGCCTGTCGGGCGCCTCCCGAACCAGCGAGCGCAGCCCCTCGAGGAAGAAGGCGCCCGTGCGCTCGGCGTTCTCCACCAGTCGCTCGTCTTCCATCACGTCGAGCACCGCCAGTGCGGCCGCGCACGCGAGCGGCTGGCCGCCGAAGGTCGATGCGTGGTCGCCGGGGGAGAGGGTACGCGCCGCCGAGCCCGACGCCAGGCAGACACCCATCGGAACGCCGCCCGCCAGAGACTTCGCCAGGGTGACGATGTCTGGCCGGACGCCCGCTCGCTGGCACGCCAGGAAGTGGCCCGTGCGGCCCATCCCGGTCTGCACCTCGTCCGCGATCATCAGCACGCGCGCCTCGTCGCACAGCGCCCGGACAGCCGCGAGGAAGTCGGGCGATGCCACGCGGACGCCGCTCTCGCCCTGGATCGGCTCGATCATCACGGCGCAGACCCGCTCCCCTATGGCGGCGTCCAGCGCAGGCAGATCGCCGAGCGGCAGGTGGTGGAACCCAGGCACCAGCGGCCGAAACGGCTCCTGGTACTTGGGCTGCGCAGTCGCCGCGATTGTAGCCATCGTGCGGCCGTGGAAGGAGCCCTCGAACGTGATCACCTCGTGGCAGTCCGGTCCACGATGCGCCTTGGCCCACTTCCGCGCGATCTTCAGGGCGCACTCGTTCGCCTCGGCGCCGGAGTTGGCAAAGAAGGCGCGCTCCATACCGGCCAACTCGCAGAGCCGGCGTGCCAACCGCGGCTGAAGCGGGGTGTAGAACAGGTTGCTGGTGTGCATGAGCGTCGAGGCCTGCCGGGCGATCGCCTCGGCGACCCGCGGGTTGCAGTGCCCCACGCCACACACCGCAATTCCTGACAGGAAGTCCAGGTACTGCTTGCCGTCCGCATCCCAGAGACGCGCACCCTCACCGCGCACGAACATCACAGGGAGACGCGCGTACGTGGACATCACGTACTCGGCATCCCACGCCTGCAGCTCGGCCGCATCGATGGTTGACGGCGTCCCTGCGGTCATCGGTCGGTTCCTCCTGTGATGGCATTGGTTGGCGGACCAAACCCGCTTCACGGCGCGCGTAGTCCAGCGTCGCCGAAGAAGGCCATTATAGCACTCGCCTGAGCCGCAGATGCCGCCTCAGCGCACCACGCGGAAGATCGCCACGCTGTCGAGGGCAAGCGACGCGTTCCCGTGCCAGAATACGCGCGTCTCCAGGGGTCCGCCCGGGTGGTCGAACACGAGCGGCACGACGCGCTCCTGCCCGAGGGGCAGGTCGTCGGCCGAGAGGGCGCGCACCGACGAGCTGCGCGGACTGCCGGCCAGGCAGGTGTCGACGGTGGCGACGAGGCCGGCGCCTCGGTCAATCCGGCGCAGGATGAAGCAAGCAAGGTAGGTGCCTTCGGGCAAGGACAGGTACGGGCCGTAGGCCAGATGCCCCGCCTGATGCGGACCCACCCGAGCCACGCGCTCGCGCCTGCCCTTGATGCCCACCTCGTCGGCGCCGGTGTTCCTCTGAAGCCCGGGGCCCTCGAACCGTCGCAGGAAGCGCAGCGACCGCGCCACCGGCAACGGCCCGACCAGCGAGTACGGGGCGACCGGGCGGAGCGCGACCCGCGCGGTGCGGCGGCCAAACGGCCCGCTTGCTTCCAGCACGAGCGCCTCACCGACGTGATGCCCCCGCGCCTCAACCGCCGCCGTTGCGCCCGGCGCCAGGCGGACTCGGTCGGGGCGCACGACGCCGTTCCTCACGCCCGACGCGACCCGGAGGCGCACATCCAGCGGCCTGTCGGTCACGTTGCCGACTGTCGCCTCGATCGCGAGGGGCACCCCCGGCAGCGCATAGGCGACCGGCGGCGCCGCCAGCAGAGCGACGCGGGGCGCCATGTGACGGCGGTAGAGCCTGGCGAGCGTCTCCGGGCTGACGAAGACGTACTGCGGTCCCAGCCGGTGGGCCGTCTCGCGCAGCGCGGCAAGGTCCCAACCCCAGTTCCACACGAAGAAGTGGCCGAAGGCCGGGCGTTCGGCCGGAATGAACCTGCGGATCTGCTCGACGTGGTAGGCGATCTGCTGCTCGCGCGTGGCGTTCGGGTCCCACGTGGTGATGCTGTGGAACACGGGCACGTTGCGCAGCGTGATGCGGTTGGCGTCTGCATAGCTGGGCACGCTGCGCGCGTAGTCTGGGAACACCGCGCGCAGCTCCGGTATGGCGACGGCGTAACGGGCGATGTGCTCGTTCGTCGCGCCCGCAGGGCACACGATCCGGAGGTCCATTCGCCGCATGGCCTCGCGGGTCTGCCTCAGGAAACCGCTGAAGACGCGGTCGCGGTCGGCGCCATAGCGCGACCCATAGCGCGATGGAAAGGTGTAGCCGACTCCCGAGACGGCCGCGAGGAAGGTGTCCGCCGGCGTTGCGGTGCGGTAGTAGAAGTCCATGACGCCGGGGATCAGCTCAGCGGACGCGGGCGCGATCGTCCAGCCGATCGGGAGCCGACCGCGGTCTCCCTCGCGCCACAGAGCTGGCCAGTTGTGCGCGGTCATCACCGGCAGGTTGTCACCGTCGCTCATCGTCAGGGCGAGGTAGACCTTCCCGGGGTCGAGCCTCGGTGCCGGGGGCGCTGGGGGCTGCCGGAACGGCTGCGCGGGCACGCCGGTATGGACGCTCAGGTTCGACGCGTCGACAGACCCGACCAGGTACTTCCCGAACTCCGCCAGCAGGCCCACTCCGGGCAGCTCGCCCATCCCGATATCTGGTCCCGCGTAGGGGTAGCCCAGGATTGGGCGGTTGGGCGGCATTCGCGCCAGCAGCCTCTCCACGAACGCGACATCCTCGCGCGGAGACGCACTGGGTCTGGCGCCGTCGATCGGGCCGGGGAGCCAGAACACGAACAGGCGGTGCTGCACCACGTAGTCGCGCAGCCCCACCGAGGCGTGCCAGAGGCAGGCGGCCATCTCCTGGTTCATCCGCGGCCAGAGCGTGTCAAGCGCCCAGCGGTAGGCGTCCACATTGCGCGACCACCGGCCGCGCAGGTCGTGCCGGATTGGCAGGCCCACCCTCGCAGCAAGGCGCGGCGACACCACCACGCATGACTCGACTCCGGCCAGCATCGTGGCAACGTTGCGGCTGGCCGGCAGCAACGGGTCGTACACGATGGCTCCGCGCAGCCGGTGCCGGTAGCGCCGTATCAGCTCCTCAATGGTCGCGGGACGCGTCGAGCGCACCCACCCCCGCCTGCGCAGGTGGTCGAGCCAGAACGGGTCGGTCGCCTGGAAGTGGCACCATATCTCCGGTCGGGTGCGGTTCACAATGCCCTGAAGCGTCGTGGCGAGGAGCTGCCGGTCGGGTGGGGCCGTGCGCACGTCGCAGACCCAGAGCGTGGGCGCCGGGCGGCCCGACTTCGGAATGAAGGCGGGGTACGGCTTCGGAGAGGGCCGATAGACGAGGCCGGACGGCCTGCCCGTGGGCTCCGGCTGCGGGACCCGGGGCGGCTCATACGGCCGGAAGGCGCCCGAGTCCACGCGGTAGAGGTCGACCGAGTCCACGCGGATCGTGGACATGCCGTTCCACAACACCCGGCACTCGAGCTGGCCCTCCTCATAGCGGAACGCCAGCGGCACGCGCACCCAGCGACCGTGGCGGAGCGGAGCGGCGTCGACCTCGCGCACCGCCAACATCCGCGCCGCGTTGCCTGTGCACGCGTCGATGGTGCAGGCGATCTCGTCGCCCGGCTCTCCCACGAGACGCAGGCGAAAGAACGCCACGTAGTTTCCCGCAGGCAACGTGACGTAGGGACCGTACACGAGCGCGCCCTGCCTGTGGCGGTCAACAGTCCCCTCGACGGCCCGCCCTTCGCTCGCCCCGTCGTCGCGGACGGGCTGCCCGGTCTGGCGCTGCAGCTCCACAGCCCGCCACGACCGCACGAGCGTGAAGGTCTCGCCAGGAGGACGCTCTCCCGCCGGAAGCTCTCGGACCACCTCCTCCGGAAGCGGGCCGCTCGGGCTGAGCCCGGCGAGCGACGGCCCGGGCCATAGGGCAAGCACGGACAGAGCGGCGACACAGGCGAACCATCTCATGGGAGCGAACACCTCCAGCGGGTGGGCGCGGCAAGGCCCTCGATTGGCGGCCCGATGCGCTTCGCGCCAAGGCGCGCTGTCTGCTCGCACGCCTGAGGGCGGCCGCCGGGGCCTCCGCACTCCCGGTAACTCGTGGGGCAACGGGGGCGGCTGGCGAGGCGCTCGGCGCAGATGGATGCGAGGCCTGTCACCGTCTACAAGTGCCGGAAGACGATGTCGGCGCTCACCGGGTCGAGCGCATTGAAGTCGGGAATGTCGTAACGGTTGCCCTCGACATCGGTGAGGAGGACCCGGTCGGCAGCGACCTCCTGCAGATTGTCTCGCAGGCTCCGAACCACCGCCTCCTTGCGGCCACGGTCCGTCTCAAACGTCCAGTAGATCGTTCCGAACTCCTCGGTCACCGAGATCACGCGCCGGACGACCGGCAGGAAGTAGCGCCGATCCAGCTCCTCTTCCAGCACCGCGCGCGATTCGGCATCCAGTTGGGCGGGGTCGACGATCATGCCGACATCCTTGCCAGCGGCGTCCAGCAAGCCAATGTAGTGCGCCGGATCGGAGAGCGGGAAGGCCCGGGTGGCCATCAGTGCAAGTACGCTGCGCTCGCCCTCGACCGTGGCGCGGGCAAGGCCCCGTACGCGAAAGATGCGCACCTTCGACGGCTCCAGGTAGCGCAGATCGGTCGAATCCACCATCGTCAAACGCCCTCCGGCCGTCCCGCGGCTATATCGCGCGGATCCGGTTCACCTCTGTCTGGACCCGCACGAGCCCTGCATAGACTCCGTCCTGCTCCACGAGCTCGTCGTGCGTGCCGCACTCCGCCATCTTGCCATCCTTCATCACCACCAGGCGATCGGCATTGCGGAGCGTGCTCAGGCGGTGCGCGATGGCGAACGTCGTGCGATTCTTGACCAACCGCTGAATGGCCTGCTGGATCAGTTGCTCCGTCTCGGTGTCCACGCTCGCGGTCGCCTCGTCCAGAATGAGGATCTTCGGGTCTCGCAGGATCGCGCGCGCGATGGATATCCGCTGCCGCTCGCCGCCCGACAGTCGCTGCCCGCGCTCACCGACCGGCGTATCGTACCCATCGGCGAACTTCAGGATGAACTCGTGCGCGTTGGCCGCCTTGGACGCCCGCATCACCTCCTCAGTCGATGCTTCCGGGTTCGCGTAGGCGATGTTGTCCCGAATGGTGCCAGGGAAGAGGAACGGCTCTTGCAGCACGATCCCGAACTGACGTCGGAAGTCCGCCTGGTTGATGTCGCGGATGTCGGCGCCGTCAACGCGGATGCACCCCTCGGTGACGTCGTAGAACCGCGATAGCAGGTTCACAACGGTCGTCTTGCCCGCCCCGCTGTGCCCGACCAGCCCGATCATCTCGCCCGCTGCCACCTTGAGGCAGAAGGAGTCGAGGACCAGCCGCGAGCGATCGTAGGTAAACGAGACGTTGTCGAACTCCACTTCGCCACGCATATCCGGCATGTGCACCACCGTCTCCGCGTCGCGGATCTCGGGCTCTGTGTCGAGCACCTCGAAGACACGCTCGGCAGCCGTCAATGAGCGAGTCGACCAGTCGATGACCCGGCTGAACTCCTGGAACGGCTGGTAGAAGCGCACAAGGTAGCCCGCGAACGCGGTGAGCGTGCCCACGGTCATCGCGCCCGTCAGCACCGAGTGGCCGCCGTAGAGCCACACGATGTAGTAGCCGCAACTCATCACCAGTCCGAGCGCGGGCCAGTAGACCGCCCACATGCTGTTGGCCGCGTAGCTGGCCCGGAACACCTGCAGGTTGCGCTCGCGGAACCGCCCGCTCTCGCGGGGCTCCTGCGCGAACGCCTTGACCACGCGCATCCCGTTCAGGGTGGTGCCAAGGGCCGAGTACATGCGGCTGATGCGGAGCCACACATTCTTCCAGCGACGCCGGGCGCGGGGCATGAACCATCGGTTCAGCAGGAAGACGAGGATGCCCGGCGTCAGGAGCATGGCCGCAAGCCGCCAGTTCATGCCGAAAAGTACCAGGCTTGTGCCCACGATCGCCAGCACCGTGGACAGGAACCACGGAATGCCATCCGTGAGGAAGTCCCAGAGGTGGTCCGCGTCGTTGGTGATGCGCGACATGACCGACCCGACAGTTCGCTTGTCGTAGTAGCCGAGCGAGAGCTGGTTCAGCCGGTCGAACATGGCCACGCGGATGTCCATCAGAGTGCGCGCACCCAGAAAGGCGCTCAGGCGCCGCTGGCAGTACATCATGCCCGCGACCCACACTCGAGTCCCCGCGAACATGAGCACGAAGTAGAGGATCGGCATCAGGTCGCGAGAGCCCGTGTTGACGCTGTTCACGACCGTGTCGACGATGCGACCCGCGATCCAGGGCGGCGCCAGCTCCGCGATGGAGGTGCTCAGGATGACGAAGCCGCTCGCGGTCGCGTGTCCCCGGTAGGGTTGCAGGAAGCGGAAAAGGCGCAGCATGACCGCGCGCCGGTTGATGCAGCTTCGACAGACGTCGCTGTCGTCCGGCAGCACGCGCTTGCACTTCGGGCAATGGCGCACGCGACGCTCGACGCGGTCGTAGCGGATCTCCTGCTGGCGCACCAGGGCGTTCACCCGGCGCGCGACCATGTTCGCCTCGCCCGCGGTCGCCTGCGAGTAGCGCACAAGATCGATGTGGCCGTCCGCCGTGCGAACCCGGAGGATGCCGTTGCCGATGAGGGGCTCCGCGCGCGCCTCCAGCACCTGGTCGATCGTGAGATCGCTCCGCAGGCGCACGGAACCACTGTCCCCCGGCTCGAAGACCTGGAGACGGCCGTTGCGGAGCACCAGCCACTCGGTGCCGTAGTGGCCCAGGGCTGTCACATCGGTGGCGAAGACCGTGTGGGGGTGACCGTTGGCGGTCTCTCGGTCGGGCATCCCCGGTGCTGCCTCTGAGGAGACGACCCCGGCGGCGGCGCTCGCCTCTCCGTCAACGGTCAGCGCGCGCTCCAGCTCAGGAGGCAGCGTGTCAAGGATGGGCATGGTGGCACCTTCCCGGCCGACGCAGGCGCGCGACCCACTCGGCCATTCGCCGTCGGGCGGGCGTTCGCCTTCCCGCATCCGGCAACCAATGATGCACCCTTATCGAGACCTGGCGCAACAGGACGACTGCCCGCCGGCGTAAGGAGACATGTGGAGCGCTGTGCGGCCCAGGCGCTCCATCCGACGCCGGCCAAGGCGCGCGAGTTGGTTGACGCGAAGGCCCGGCTGTGCGATGATGCGGGCAGACTATGAAAGGGGGTGGTGACTAAGATGAATTTTAGTCAACAGGAGGGCGGCGAGGGCTAGCCTCTTGTTTTAGCCTTCGGCTAACCACCGAGCGGTTATGAACGGAGAACCCTCGTCGTTCTCCAGGACACTCCGGGCGGCGCTTCGGCGCCGCCCGGTCCCATGTGGGCGGCTGCCCGTCACGCCCCCAGAGCGGCGAGCAGATCGTCCAAGAGGTCCTCCGGATCCTCCAGGCCCACATGCAGCCGCAGGCCCCACTGCCCGCCGTACTCCGGGAACTCCACGGGCACGCACAGGCTCTCGTAGCCTCCCCAGCTGAACGCCACGCCGAAGTAGCGCAGCGCGTTGGCCGCCGCCCGCGCCGCGTCGCGGTCGGCGCCCGCCAGGACAACGCTGAACAGCCCGCCATACCCGCGCATCTGCCGTGCCGCGAGCGCATGCTGCGGATGGGACGGCAGGCCCGGGTGCAGCACGCGATGCACGCGGGGGTGCCGCTCCAACGCGCGCGCCACGGTGAGTCCGCTCGCCTGGTGCCGCTCCATCCGGAGCGCCAGCGTCCGCAGGCCCCGCAGGAGAAGCCACGCAGCGAATGGGTCCAGCACACCCCCGAGCAGCACGCCCTCATGCAACTGGAGCCGGCGGATGCGGCGGGCGTTGCCGGTCACCACGCCCGCCAGCACGTCGGAGTGCCCGCCTATGTACTTCGTGGCGCTGTGGACCACCAGGTCGATCCCGTACTCGTGCGGGTTCTGGAAACAGGGCGACGCCCAGGAGTTGTCCAGGGCGGTCAGGATGCTCAGCTCCCGGGCGATCGCGGCAACGGCCGCCAGGTCCTGTAGATGGAAGACGCGCGTGGAAGGGCTCTCCAGAAAGAAGAGCCGCGTGTTGGGACGCGTCGCTTCGGCGAACTCCGCGGGGTCGCGCCCGTCGACGAAGGTGGCTTCCACTCCGAAACGGGACGCGTAGTCTCTCAGGAAAGCCTGCGTCGGGCCATAGACGGTGTCCACACAGACCACATGGTCGCCTGCGCCGCACGCATGCAGCACCACGGCAGCGATGGCGCCCATCCCGCTCGCGAACGAGCGCGCCGCCTCCGCGCCCTCCAGCGCCGCCACGTGGGACTCGAACGCGTGCGTGGTAGGGTTGTCTACCCGCGTGTAGTCGTACCCGGGAGGGCGGCTGCGCTCCCGGCGGCCGAGCTGCGCGGCGTCCGTGGCGACGAAGGTAGCGGTCTGGTAGATGGGCGGAGAGGGCGAGCCGAAGTGGCGCCCGTAGTCGTCGCCATGGTGTACGCAACGCGTGCCGAAGCCTGGTTCGCGCACGATGGGGCCTCGCTGGTGAAGGGCGGTTCCGCGCGCGGGTCATGACGAGCCTGCGGCGCCCCTGGGCCATGATACCTCAGGGGCGCCGCACACACCCACGCGCCTCAGCGAGCCGTGAACCGAGCGATCTGGCTGGCCGAGAGGTTGTCGCCGCCGGCGTCGGAGGCAACCACCAGCCAATAGTAGGTGCGCCCGGCCGCCAGCGCCGGGCCGGCATAGCGGCGCTCGGTAGTCGGTGCGGCCACCAGGGACCCGGCATCGCCATAGCCCCAGATCGGTACCGCCCCGTCGGGGTCCGTCTCGCTCTGCAGGTCGGGGAACCGGTCCCACACGTAGATCTGATAGTACGCCGCGCCTTGCACCGTGCTCCAGACCAGTAGCGGGTCGACGGAGACCGACGCGCCCTGGCCCGGGCTCTCGGCAACGATTGGCTGGAGCGGCTGGGCGGACACCGTGTCGCTGGCCAGCCCAACCGACCCCCGCGCCGGGAAGTCGACCGTGTCGACCCGGTGGACCGTGTAATAGTAGATGCGGTCCGGCGTGAGCGCCGCGTCAACGTCGAAGAACACGCGTGCGAGCGGGTCCCGGAGCAGCGCGGTATCCGCCAGCGCACCGGCCGACATGCCGCGGCGGATGACGTACCCGAACAGGTCGTCGTAGGAGGCGTACGTCCAGAAGAGGTCGATTTCCACGACGGAGCCCGCCGGCGTCGCACGCCCTAGATTCAGTCGCTCGATGCTCCTCGCGACCGGTCCATCCGGCAGGCCCTTGCGGAGGCGGTGCTGGCGCCTGAGCCAGTCGTAGACGCCACGTGTCCTGCCGTCCGCCGCCCGGCTGACGGACGCGGCGAGGGTCCACGCCTGCGCGCTGAGGTTGTCCGGTCCCGGCATGGCGCCCTGGCTCGTGGTGGGCCGCAGAGTGAACGACACGTACGTGACCAGCCCAGTAGTCACCAGGACGTCGCTGTGCGTCTGGTTCAGGAAACCGGGCACGGAGCACGTGACAGTATAGCGAAAGCCTGCCGGGATGCGCCGCGCCTCATAGGCGCCCGAACGGTCGGTAATCGCCAGGGTGGAGCCCCACGGGCCGCCGACGAAGACCTTGGCGCCCTCGAGCGGGCGGTCCCGCTCGTCCCTGACCACGCCCGTGATGATGCCCTGGACCGATGTCTCAGAGACGACCACGTTCACGCTGCGGTTATGCTCGCGACCAACGACGTCCACCAGCGTCTCGCCGCTCCAGTCCCGGCCGCGGATCTCAATGTCCGCGTGGACGCGCTGAATGCCGGCGCCGATTCCCGTGAGCCGGAACGTGCCGTTGCTGAGGGAGGTGGTGCTCACGCTGCCGATGCGCACGCGCGCACCCGCAACGCTGCTGCCCTCCGCGTCGCTGACCACCCCGGTCACGACGCCGGGAGTACCCGCGCCCGCCCCACAACCGGCAAGCGACCATGACGCGAGCGCCGCCAAGCAGGCGAGGCGGAGCTGTCTCATCGAGAAAACCTCCCTCGGAGCCGCACCGGGCGGCCCCACTTCGGCCGATAGAGCCAAGTACGTGCGCCGTGACGAGCCGTGACGACTACTCCGGCTCGCCTCCGTCGCCAGACCGCAACAGGGTGCTTTCGATACTGCGCCGCGACCCGACGGGCCGCAGCAGCAGGTGCTCAGTAGGCGGACGGTCGGCGGCCCGCAGCAGCGATGCGGCGGCGCCGGTCGCCCGAGCCCGTATGGCGTTGGCCGCCGCCGTCGCTGCCACGTGCACCTCGGCATCGGCAGCGAGCGGGAGGTGCGCATCCTCCGTCGCAAGGCGCTCCACTGCCGCCAGACAGGCCGGCGGGCCGTGCTCCCGAAGCGCGCCCAACGCCACCAGCGCGGCCGCACGGGAGTCGTCCGCCAGCCAGCTAGCAACGGCTTCCCAGTGACGCAGCCCCAGTGCCTCCGCCGACCGCTCGTCCAATGACGCCAGGCGCCGTGCTCCCGCCTCGCGCGCGAAGGCGGCGACCGCGGGGTCCTCAAGCCTGCTGGCTTCCAGCAGATCGGCCAGCTCTATGCGGTCACAGGCGCCCAGCACGCGGGCGGAGGCTGCGCGGACCCCCTCCCGCAGCGCAGTTGCGGCGGCCAGCACCGCGGCCAGCACGGCGCCGCTCACCAGGAGCACCTGGCGGCCGGCGCTGCGGTCCGTCTCATGAGGTTCGGGGTGCGCAGAGAACCACGCGGCCGCCCAGATCACCGAGGCAAGACAGAGGACCGCGAACGCGCCCAGCGCGGCAGGATAGGCGTACCGCAGGAGCCGCGCACAGCGCAGCAACCGGCGCAGGCGCCTCAACTGCGCGCGCCCCGTCGGCGGCTCACCGCCCATGGACTGGCCCACGCCGCTCACCGCACGTCCCTTCGCACGGCACTGTTACACAAGAGGCGCCGGCGCTCCTTCCCGACAGCGCCACCACAGCGCCCCGCGCTCAGCTCGGCGAGACAACACGGCGCGCCCGACAGCATCCTCCCCGGCGCGCCCTGCGCGGTCGCCTACACATCCATACGTTCCGGAGGCGCCGGCGGTGCGCGGGTACGATGCCGCGGCCGAAGCGGTCGCCCACCATCAAGGCGCTGCAGGGACAGGCGCTTGGCAGTCAGTTCACCTGGCCGAGGTCCCCACCAGCCACGCCCGGGCTCGCCTTCGACGAGCGCCGCGCCCTACTGGCCGGCACCGCCCGTATGCGCGCGCTGCGCATCGGGGTCGCCCCCAAGCGCGTCCGAGGACGATGGACATGGGGCGACCTCTGCAGATGGCCTCAGCAGCGCATCCGCGCCATCGTCTGACGTTCCAGAGGCAGGCCGCAGGAGCGCGACGGCGTCCGCGTCGTCGCCGCCGGGACGCAGCAGGGTGGCGCGCTCCCGCTCGCGCCGTGCGCGCTCCCGCACGACCGGGAGGATGCGCGCAGCCTCTCTGCCCAGCGGGGTGTCGCCGACCATGGAACAGGACGACTGCTGCGGGCCAATGCCCGCCAGGCCCTCCACGTGCCAGAGGCTTCTGACGCCCCCGACCCTCTCAAGCATGGCCAGCACCGCCAGCCGCAGCGGATCGTCCGGGATGCGCAGCAGACGGTGGAGCGCATCCCAATGATCGGCGCTCATCGCCTCGGTGTCCGCCTCGCTCGCCCGGGGCAGCCAGGTCAGCAGGCCGTCCCGAGCGGCGGTGCGCGCATGCCGGTCCCCGACGGTCTGCGCGTCGAGCAGCACCGGCAGCCTGCCCTCCAGGTACCCTTCCGCGGCATCGCGCACCATCGACCAGATGCGCGAACCGATCCATAGCCGGAACCCGACGAATGCGGCGATGGGCGTGAGGGCCGCACCCAGGGCGACCACCAGATCGCTGTAGGCCGACCAGGAGCCGGTGGCGAGCCCCACGATCGTGATCGGTACCACCAGCAGGACCGGCGCGAACTGGAGTGCGCAGCAGGCCGTACCGCAGCCGGCGGTCCGGTGCAGCCTGCGAAGGCGCCGGAAGCGCCGGATCGACCGCAGGCTGCCATCGCGGCTCATGCGCGATCCTCCGGCGTGTCTGTGCCGAGCGCGAGGGTCTGTTGGCACGGCGCCACGGCGGGCGCCTCTACCCATTCAGAGCCGGGCTCCAGCGGGCGCAGCAAGCTCGTCTCGTCACGCTGCGCGGCGCCGGCGGCGCGAAGGAGCGTGCCCTCGGCGCCCCCACTGGCGGGCCTCAGGAGGTGCGCATGGGCCTGCTCACGAGCCAGCCGCTCGCGCAGTACGGAGAGCGCCTCCGAGGCAGCACGGCGGACGCTCTCTCGCCGGGCGAGAGCGTAGGTCTGTCCCGCGCTCAAGCGCTCGAGCGGCACGAGGGCATCCCGCCGGCCAGCGAGGGCGAGGGCGTTGCATGCCGCGACCACCAGGTCCTCGTCGGTACCTCGGAAGGTGTGGTGCAGGGCGGCGCGGTGCCACTCCGTGAGTGCTTCGGCCCCCTCCGAGCCCAGGTTGTGGAGCCGCGTCAGCAGCGCGGCGCGGAGAGCGCGGCGGACGCCACCCCGCGAAGCCGACCAGAGGCCGATAAGCGCGGCCAGCCCCTCGCCATCGCTGTCAGAGGAGGTCGCCTGCAGGTCCCCGACGAGCCGCCGCGTGAGCGCGACGCTGCGTCCCGCCAGGATGGCCGCCGCGACGCCCGACGCCGCGGCAGCCGCCAGAAACCAGCCGAGGCGCGCCTCCTGCGCTGCCTCGACCAACAGACCGGCATACGCGCCGTGCCCGTACAGCATGTGGAGGAACCACACGGTTACCGCGGTCGGGATGAGGATTGCCACGGCGAGACCCAGAGCGAGCCAGGCGCCGGACACCAGACGCTGCTGCCGCTGCAGAAGGTCGCGGAGGCGGTCGTGGTCGCCTGCGCAGCCGCGTCCGGTCACGTTCCCTCTCCGCTCCCCTGCGTAGCGTGCCGCTCAACGGCACAGCTTCGGAGGCCCCTTGCGACCCGTCGGCTAGCCGGGCATGCGCCTCCGCGACAGCAAAGCATCGGCGGCAGCCAGACATCGGCGGCAGCGAGCGCCTCCGGCTCGGCGCGAGCGAGCCCTCAGGCGCGGACCATCGTGCCGATGCCCGCGTTCGTGAACACCTCAATGAGGATGGCGTGCGGCACGCGACCGTCGATCAGGTGCGCGCGCTCCACTCCCCCATCGACCGCCTCGATGCATGCCTCCAGCTTCGGGATCATGCCTCGCTCCGCGGCGCCGCTCGCCAACAGCCCGGCGGCCTCGGAGGCCGTCATCTCGTTGATCAGCGTGGCGGGGTCGTTCGGATCCCGCCGGACGCCCTCGACATCCGTGAGCACGATCAGCTTTGCGGCGCCGACCGCCGCCGCGAGCGCCCCTGCGGCATGGTCGGCATTCACGTTATACGATTCGCCGTCCTCGCCAATCGCCACCGTCGAGATGACAGGCACGTATCCCCGGTCTACGAGCAGGTTGAGCAGACCGGCGTTGATCTGGCTGATCTCGCCCACGAAGCCCAGGTCACCGCGCGCCGACTCCAGCTTGCGCGCCACAATGAGGTTCGCATCCTTACCACTGAGGCCCACCGCGGTGGCGCCCTGCCGGTTCAGCATCGCCACGATGCTCTTGTTGGTCTTGCCGGTGAGCGCCATCTCGACGATATCCATCGTGGCGGCGTCCGTCACCCGGAGCCCCCCCACGAAGTGGGGCTCGTGGCCGAGCTGCTTCATGAGAGAGGATATCTCGGGTCCGCCCCCGTGGACCACAATCGGCCGGATGCCCACGTAGTGCAGGAGCGCGATGTCCTGCATCACCTGTTGCTTCAGGTCGTCGTCGACCATCGCATTGCCGCCGTACTTCACCAGTACCGTCTTGCCGTAGAAGCGGCGGAAGTAGGGCAGTGCCTCGATGAGCACGTCCGGCAGCGCGCTGCTGAGCGGCGCGCCAGTCAGGCAGGTCGGGGGTGGGTCGGGGGTCATGGAAGGCCCTTTGCGCGGCCGTGCCGCGCCGGCATGTCCCCCGCGCGGACGGAGGGACTGCCTCACGGCGCCGCGGCTGTGCTAGGTGTGGTACTCGGCGTTGATCCGCACGTAGTCGAATGAGAAGTCGCACGTCCAGACCGTGCACTCGTGCACGCCGGAGTGCAGGTTAACCGTGATCGCGATCTCGCGCGAGCGCAGGTACTCACTCGCGGCGCTCGAATCGAACTGCATCCCGAGGCCGCGGCAGTAGACGCAGATGTCGCCCAACAGCACCTCGGTGCACTCGGGCTCGAAGGGCACGCCGGCCCGGCCCGCGGCCGCAAGGATGCGCCCCCAGTTCGGGTCGCAACCGAACATCGCGGTCTTCACCAGCGGCGACTCCGCCACCACCCGCGCGATGCGGTCGGCCGTCTCCTGCGCAGGGGCCCCGCGAACCGTCACCTCGATGAGCTTGGTGGCGCCCTCTCCGTCGCGCGCCACCTCCCGTGCCAGATAGCGGCACACACGCTTCAGCGCCGCCGCGAAGTCGTCCAGCGGCTCCCCCACCGCAACCTGCACGCCACTCGCCCCGTTCGCCATGACGAGGCACATGTCGTTCGTGCTCATGTCGCCATCGACGGTCACGCGGTTGAACGTGGCGTCGACCGCCTGCGCCAGCGCCTCCTGCAGGCGCTCCGGCGCTACCGCCGCGTCCGTGGTGATGAAACACAGCATCGTCGCCATGTTCGGCGCGATCATGCCAGAGCCCTTGCAGACCCCGCCGATCCGGACCTCTCCCGCGTGCGCCGTCGAGCGATAGGTCACCGCGATCTGCTTGGGGCGCAGGTCGGTGGTCATGATGGCCCGAGCTGTCTGCTGGTCCGCGCGCGGGCCGCGAGCCAGGTGCTCCGCTGCATGGCGAATCCCCTTAGTGACCAAGCCCATCGGCATAGGGTGGCCGATCACGCCCGTCGAGGCGACGAGCACGAGTGTGGGATCGATCTGCAGACACTCGCCGGTGACGCCGGCCATCATCAGCGTGTCGCGGTCGCCCTGCCGGCCGTTGCACGCGTTCGCGTTGCCGGCGTTCACCACGATGGCCTGGGCTAGCCCGGCGCTCACGATGCCGCGCGAGTGCGTGACGCAGCTCGCCTGCACGCGGTTGCGCGTGAACGTGCCCGCGGCGGCGGCGGGCCGATCGCTCACCAGGAGCGCCACGTCGTCGCCAGTGCCCTTGAGCCCCGCGCGCGTTGCAGTCGTGCGGAACCCCTCGGGGTGCGACACGCCCGCCGTGGTCGACTCTTTCCAGCCTCGGATCACAATACAAGTCCTTCCGCCGGTCGCCAGCTCGCGCCGCGGCGCCGGCTGCCGGGAGCTATGGCCACAGCCCCGGGACGCGGAGCCCTGTCGCCTCCTCGAAGCCCAGCATCAGGTTCATGTTCTGTATCGCCTGCGTGGCCATCCCCTTGCCCAGATTGTCGAGCGCCGAGAAGACCGTGACGCGGCCCACGCGCGCATCAACGCCCAGCCCGATGTGGCACATGTTGGAGCCCACCACGTGCTTTGTCGAGGTTAGCCCGTCGCGAATCTGCACGAAGGGGTGCCCGGCATAGAAGCTCCGGTAGACCTCGCGCAGCGCTTGCGCGTCGCAGGCCGTCGCGAGTGTTGCGTAGCAGGTGGCGAGGATGCCGCGCGTCATGGGAATCAGGTGCGGCGTAAAGGAGACGCGCACCTCCCCCATGCCGAGCGCCGACAACTCCTGCTCGATCTCTGGCGTGTGCCGGTGGGTTCCCGCCGCCCGGTACGGCGTCACGCTCTCGTTTGCCTCAGCGAAGTGGTAGTCCAGCCCGAACTTGCTGCGACCGGCGCCGGAGACGCCGGACTTCGCATCGATCACGATCGTCGCAGGATCAACAAGCTTCCGTGCCACGAGCGGCGCCAGCGCCAGAATGGACGCGGTGGTGTAGCATCCGGGATTGCCGACGATGCGGGCCGCGCGTACCGCGTCGCGGTGAAGCTCGGGCAGACCGTAGACCGCCTCGGCCGCGAGCGACGGAGCGGCGTGGTCGCCATACCACTGGCCATAGACCGCTGGGTCTCGGAACCGGAAGTCGGCGCTCAGGTCGATCAGGCGAGGGACCGCACCGAGCAGGGCCTCCGCGGCGCCCATCGCCCAGCCGTTATCGCGCGCGAGAAAGGCCACCGCGCACCCGCTGAGATCGGCCACGCTCGCGTCCGGCGCGAACCGCAGATCGAGCAGCCCTGCCAGCCCGGCAAAGCTGTCGGCCACGGGGCGGCCAGCGTAGGTGCGCGACGTCGCGACGCGCACGCGGGCCGCCGGATGAACCGACAGCCAGCGCAGGAGCTCTCCGCCTCCGTAACCAGAGGCGCCAATGACGGCGACATCCACCATGGGGCTCTCCCAAGTCACCGGCCCGTGGCGCCGCGCGAGGCACGCGCATGGAGCGGGCGCGCTCCGCACGGCAGGGCCGGCGAACGACTACCGACGAGCGCCGGCAAACATGCGGGCCCACATCGGCTCGGCGATGCGGCTGATCTCCACGCCACCCAGGCTTCGCGATGCGTGGATGAAGTGGCCGTTGCCGATGTAGATGCCCGTGTGATTTATGCGGCCGCTCCTGTTCTGGAAGTAGAGACGGTCCGCCGGCTGGAGGTAGCTGACCGGCACGGCCATGCCGCGCCGCGACTGCTCCGCGGCGGTCCTGGGCAGCGCGATCCCGAGGGAGCGGAACACCTTCTGTACAAACGCGGAGCAGTCAATCCCTCGCAGGGACTCGCCTCCGAAGCGGTAAGGGACACCTAGGAAGGAGTAGGCTACCTGAAGGAGGGAGCGCTGCCCACCCGTCAGAAGCGCAGAGCCAGGGTCGGGCACACCCCGGGGAAGCGCCGCACCGGCCGGCGGGTTTGGCGCCACGACCTCGAAGTCCAGCAGTGACACGCTCGGTCTGCGCAGCCAGCCTGTGCTGCCGTCGTCCATCAGAACGCCGTACCACTCGCCCACCTCGCTGGTCAGCGCCAGGTACTGCCCCGCCCGGGCGCGACCCAGCAGGCGGCCTGAGGCGCTCCGCGTACGGCGGATGTCGGCAGCGACCTTCGCGACCCCCAGGCGGCCCACTACGTGGCTGCCGGATGACCGGCGGGCGCCTGCACGAGAGCTCAGAGCAGACGCGCGCCGCTCGGTCTGGGCGCTCGGCGAGCGCGAGGGCGCCGCTTCCGGTGTGGGCGCCAGCAGCTCGACCTCAATCGTCACGTTGGCGGCGCAGGCCGTTGGCGTCAGAACGGCCGCCAGCACCGCCGCCGAAGCGAGCCAACGCAACGCGCTGTCCTCCGGGGGCGTGGCAACAAGTAACCACAACCTTGCGCCGGAACGCGGGCGCCTCTCGGCGCAGCGCCCCGACGCGTACACCTACATCATATTCTCGGACGATTATACCAGAGACCCGCAACACCCCCTGCTCCGGGTCCCGCGACGCGCGGCACGCCCGTCGCCTCGGCCCCACCACCGGGCCGGCGGCGCCCAGGATCAGAAGGCGCCGAACCCGGCGCCTCCCGAGGGCCGGTCGGTAAGCGCCGACAGGACGATCTGCTCAGGCGCCCCGGTGAGGTAGAACGCCCAAGCCGCCGCGGCCACGCCCGAGAAGGTCCACGCGCTACGCCAGCGGCGCCCACCCAGGCGCGCTCCGATGCCCGCTCCCACGATGAGCGGAACTGGCGTGCACGCCAGGTAGACCATGGCCGGCTGCAGACCCAGGAAGCCAATCGGCATCGCGCACGCCCAGATGGGCAGGAGCATTCCGGCGGTGGCGACTGCCGTCGCCAGCGTAACCCCGAGCGCGATCAGAGGCTCGCGCAACCAGGCCCGGTCTCGAAGCTGCCGCCGTGAGCAGAGCCACGCGGCCAGGTCCAGGTCGAGCCGCACGGCGTCCGGGTCCGCCACCCTCAGCCCGCGCCGCTCCATCTCCATCTGGACCAGCCGATAGCGGAGCGGCTGCTCCAGGATGTGGATGCGGAAGTAGATGTCCTCGATCTCGTCGGACGTGTAGGAGTGGAGCCGGCGGGCGTAGGCGCGCAGATCCTCGAGCGTCTCGGTTCTGGCGTCGCGCGCGACCTCAGGGCCGGTCCCGGCCGCTGCCATCTCAGGGACCCGCCACCAGAGCGGGCCGGCCCCCCACGCACCTCACGCGCGCGCCGAACCCGTCACGCGCGATCGCCACGTAGTCGTGGCCGGTCTCGCTGGCCCAGAATGAAAGGAACACCAGCGGCTCCTCCCCCACATTGGCGACCCGGTGCGCCACGCCCGGCGGCACGTGGTGAACCGAACCAGGCAACATCGGCTCGTACCACGCCGCCGTGTCCGCGCCGCGAAGCACGAGGAAGCCCTCGCCCCTTACGACCACCTCGAGCTCAGGCCGGTCCTCCGCCGCATGATAGTGCCCGCGTGTGAAGAAGTACTCGTCGCCCACGCGCCCGGGCTGCAGCACCGTCGTCGCGCAGCATACGGCGCCAGGCACGCCCTCGGGCGCTGGCTCGAACGCCAGAACGCGGTAGACCTCCCCATCGGCGTCCATGGTATCAAGCACTTCCGGCTCCCGTACATAGTCGCGCAGCGACGCCAGTCTGCGCACGCTCACCACAACCTCCGGCCCCGAGAGCAGGCCCGTAGAGAGGTCCAGGCCGGCGCGGACGGGAGCTTCCGCACCGCTAGCGGCCTGTGGCGCCTCGCTCATGCGACCCTCTCGGCGCCGTCCGCGGCGCGCGTCACGTGGAAGGTGGCGTCGTAGCCCACGGTGTCGCGGTACCGCGAGCCCACCCTCTCGCGGAAGTCGTCCACGGCGCCCTCCTCAATCAGGCTGACGGTGCACCCGCCGAACCCGGCGCCCGTCATGCGCGAGCCGAGGACGCCGGGCGCTTCCAAGGCAGCCTCAACCAGCGCATCGAGCTCCGCACAGCTCACCTGGTAGTCGTCCCGCAGCGAAGCGTGTGACTCCACCATCAGCCGCCCGAAGGTGCGCACGTCGCCGCGCTCCAAGGCCTGCACGCTGTCCAGCACCCGCTGATTCTCGCTCACCACGTGGCGCGCGCGCCGGTACACAACGTCCGTCATCGCCGCGCGATGCGCGCTCAGCAGCGCTAGCGTTACGTCGCGCAGCGCCTGTACGACCACCGCCTGCTGGCGGAGAGCCGCGACTGCCTGCTCGCACTGGGACCGGCGCTCGTTGTAGGCGGAGGTCGTCAGCGAGCGCGGTCGGTTGGTGTTCGCGATGACGATGGATACTCCCGACGCCGGAAGCGGGACGGGCCGGTACTCCAAAGTGCGCGTGTCGACGAACAGCGCATGCCCTCGCCGCCCGAGAGCGGAGATGAACTGGTCCATGATCCCGCACTGAACGCCCACGAACTCGCGCTCCGCACGCTGACACAGCAGGGCGCGCTGCACCGGGTCGAGGGCGATGCCGGCCGCCGATTCGAACGCCAGCGAGGACGCTACCTCGATCGCGGCGGACGACGAGAGCCCGCTACCCAGCGGCACGGCGCCGTCCACCACCGCATCCATGCCGAGGAGCCCGTGCCCTGCGCTCGTGAGGACACAGGCGACGCCGCGCAGGTAGTTGCTCCAGGGCGCCTCGGCGCTCCGCTCGATGCGGTCCAGGTCGAATGCAGTCTGCTGGCCGTACACGAGCGAGAGAGCGCGTACGGCGCGGTCCGCGCGCGGCGAGCCGGCGACCACCACATCGAACTCGATGGCCGCGGGGAAGACGAAGCCGTCGTTGTAGTCCGTGTGCTCGCCGATCAGGTTCACGCGTCCCGGCGCTCGAACGACGAAGGCGGGCGAACCCCCGAAGCGCTCGGAGAAGGCGGCTCCAATGCGGTCGATATCCATAAGATCCTGACGGCGCGCGGGGTGCGCCGAGACCCCCTCAGTGGTAGTTGTCGTCTCCCAGCAGCATCTGGATGTACTCGAGTTGCCCCGCGTGGCGGTGCATGTGAAGCACCGGCTCCAGGATGCCCGCAAGCACAGGTTGCCTCTCGCCCCAGGGCATTACCATCGGCTCGCCGAGCCGCTCGTCCGGCATGGCGGCAATCGCGTCGAGGAGCGCCTGCGCGCCCCTCCGCAGGAGCTCGGCGGCGGCGTCGAGCGTCTGGCAGCCATTCACGGTCGCCGAGTGCTCCTCCTCGGTGCGGAATGGAAGGGGGGCCTGCGCCAGCACCGCAGCGTGGAAGAGGTTGCTGGCGCCGCAGTGGGCCACGATGCGCACCGTGTGGTGGGCCAGGCCGCCCGGGCGCCAGAGGTGGCGATCCGCGGGGATGGCATGCGCCGCTCGCAGGAGCTCGGTCGTTGCCCGTGAAGCTGCCTCCGCGGCATGCCGGCGGATGTCGGCAAGCGGCATCTCGACAATCACCTTTCGGCGAGCGCGCATGGGTCACTCGCAACGGCGCGAGAGCGCGCGCGGACAGTCATTCCAGATCCACCGACTGGGTCACCCGCACACCGCAGCGCTCCACCCACTCCAGGGCTCGGTCAAGGGCATCGCCGGCGCCGGAGATGTCCAGCTCGATGAAACCGCCCGCGTTGAGGTCGATGCGGGCGCGGTAGACGTTCGGGATCAGGCCGAAGTCGACGATCAGGTGGTAGAGGATCGGCTCGCGCACACGGTGGATGGGATACTCGAGGCGGACACGGCGCGTAACACCTGGCGTGACCATCGGACCGACCTCCTGTGCTATTATACGCGCCGCTGCAAGGACGCGGCAAGCCGCGCCGACCTCCGCCTACCGCGTCGCCGGTGGCCACAGCGCCGCCATGCGCTGGAACTCGAACCACGCCTGCCGGCGGCGCCCGTGCGCGGAGAGCAGGCCGAGCTTCTCGGCATCGTCTCGGAGCGAGAAGACGAAGGCCCCGCGAAACTCGGGCCGGCCAGCCGCCCACCGCAGCCCCCACCGCAGGTAGCCCGCCTGTGCAGCCTCGCCACCCATCGTGACGGGTGACTGGCCGAACTCGAAGAGCCAGTGCTCGCGCGCACAACCGTGGCGGTCGATCCAGCCCTCCATCCGGCGCAGCGCCAAGTCCATCTCCCGGCGCGAGGCGTAGAGCGAGTACAGGCTGAAGCCGACCACGTCGACCTCGCTCGCCGGCTCGCACAGCAGTGCGTAGAGCGCGCCGTCCTCCTCGAGCTGCCCCAGATAGGCCCCGACCCTCACGCCGGGGGCGGACTGCCTGATGGCGCGCGAGGCCTCCCTCAACGTGTCGCGCCACTCCGCCGGCGGAATCACGAGCCCTGTGACCGCCACGAACGCGCCATACGGCTCGACGAACGGAACGAGGATGTCCGGGCGGAACCGGCGTGCGAGGAACGCGTGGAAGTCGCGGGACTGGCTAAGCGCCTCGGAGCCCGTCCGCGGCGGGTCCCGGTGCCACGCGACGGGGTAGTCCGCTGTCATGACCACCGTCGCGCCACCCGCGCGCACTGTGCGCAGAAAGGCATCGAGAGCGGCCTGATCGCCCTGCCGCTCCATGAGCGTATGGTGCACGAACAGGTTGACGGCCCTCGCTCCGAGCGCGTGCATCTCGTCCGCGGCGGAGGTCAGGCTCGCTCCCAGGCGCGGGCCGGCAGCGGGAACGCGCACCACGATGCCGGGGTGCAGGTCCGCGCGCGCCGCTGTCTGCGGGAATGCGTCCACAGACCGCCAGCTCCGCAGCACCTCCACGCCTCGCGGCGAGAAGGCGAGCGGCGCCAGCGCGCAGATGCCGCACGGCAGCGCAACCGCGGTGTGCAGGCGGCGCCACCAGCGAGCGTCCGGCGCCCCCTCGATCGGCAGCACGGGCAGGTTGTTCAGCACGGGGAAGAAGATGTAGAACGGCATCGTGAGCACGGTCTGTAGAACTGCATAGCCCATGGTGACGCCCTCGGCCCACGCGCCGAGCGGCACGCCCGCGTAGAGGACCTGCCGCGAGATGTGCACCGCAGCCATGACGGCGTTGAAGAGCGCAGGCGTCACCATCCACCAGCGCAACCCGGTGCGCCGGAGGGTCCCCACCCACGCCGCAGCTGCGAGGGCGAAGGAGAGCGGATAGAGCCACGCGAGCCGCGCCATGTCGCGTGTCTCCGCCGTCATCGAACCGGCGTCGCAGAGGAGCCCGATCGGGCTGGCGAAGGCGGATATGGCGCATAGCCAGCGCCACAGCGCCGGCGTCTGCGGCCGGCGTTTGAGCGCGACTGCCACAGCGACGGCGTTCCACACAAGGACCGCCACGAGCGACGGCAGGTAGACCGCATACACCAGGCTCAGCATCGAGGCGGCTCCGCCCCGGGCCCGGAGACTCGGGGCACGCCGGTCATGCGAGGCTCCGTGGCCCGCCCTGCAGCGCTCGGGCGGGCCGCGGAGCCAGCGAGCCGCCGACCCGACCGGCTGAGGCGAACTGAACCATGGCGGAGGCGCCGTCACTCCGCAAGGGCAGCGGGCGCCTGAGCCGGGCGGTGCTCACCTGCGGCGCGTCGGGGGAGCGCTCGCCGCTACCGCCCACCGGTACTGGCGGGCGCCGTTCGGCGTGAACGTCCAGCGGTTGCCCTGTCGCCGCGTCGCGACGGAGGCCTGAGCTCCTCCCACGCTTCGCAGCGCGCGCGGTGACCCGAAGCGCGCCGCGGCCAGCTCCACGCGGAACGGCCGGTCGCGCGGCAGCAGCCGCATCACCCACTCGTTCCCCTCGCGCTCCACGAGCACGGATCCATCTGTCACCACCGGCCCGAAGTCGACCGCCCGCCCGTCCGTGTTCAGCCGCTCCGTGTAGAGGGCAGTCCGCTCCGCGCCAGTACGGCGCTCGGGCTCGAAGGAGAGCGTCCGGCCGCCATCGCGCACGCGGAGGGTCCCCAGCACGATGCGGCCGTGGCCGTCGTCATGGCCCTCGATAGCGAGCCGGGCGCCGCCGCCGCGGGGGAACAGGCCGATGCTCCAGGCGTAGTCGCCGTCGGGAACGTCGTCCGGCACTGTCACCGTGAGCGGCCCGTAAGTCACTGTCTCGCCGGGCCTCCACTGGGGCACCGGACGGGGCAGCGTATGGTCGCCCTGGAAGCGAATGCCCTCGTCGTGGGGATCCCACGCCGGTTTGATGTCGCTGAAGTGGACGAAGCACGTGACGTCGGCGTCAACGCGCTCGCGCACCTCCCAGGCGTATGCGACATCGAACCGGCGCGGGCCCGTCTGCCTGAAGGAGGCCACGCGCGGCCGCAGCCGCCGCAGCCCCGTGATGTTCCAGTCACGCGCGTTGCGCGCGTTGGCGAACACCCGGTCGCGGGTCTCGGAGTAGTCCGCCACCACGCCGTTGCGCATCGCCGTCCAGGCGCGTACACCCGCTCCTTCCGCCACCCAGCCGAAGCGCGGCAGCACGACGCCGAGGGCGTTGAGGGGCCGCTCGTCGTCGTTCGCCACGATGCGCAACCCATTGGCGAAGCGGACGTCGACACGCCTGTGCACGTTGGCGGCAGCGGCGCGGGAGCCGTCCACCCAGCGACCGTTCACCATGTAGCGGATGTCGGAGACCGGCACGCCGGCGTACCGCGCAGTCACCGGCGTGAGGAGGTGGTGCTCCAGCCATGCCAGCGGCACGATGGACCAGGTCCTCGCCCCCAGGAAGCCGGCGTGGCCATATGCCACTTGCTGCATGCGGTACTGGTCGAGCACACGCATCGGCGGCACGGCGCCCCAGGTCGGGTTGCTCCACCACCGCTCATAGTAGCCCATGCCGTGGTTCAGTTGCAGCGGATGGACGCGGAGGAGGTTGAAGTCCACGGCGAGGGGCGCCTCCATCCCCTGCCCAATCGGCCAGCCGGACCCGAACTGAGCCTCGACACCGTCGAGCAGGCCGCTCCAGAACCAGTGCGCGTTGCCCTCCCCCGTGACCGGGCCGCCGTGTACCCGGCGGAGGAAGCGCCAGAGCTCATGGTTGACCTCCCAGAAGCGCGCGAAGGTCCCCGCGCCCTTCTCGCCCTCCCGGAAGTCGACACGGAACCAGGGCGGCACGGCCGAGTGCACATCGAGGAACGAGGCGTTCGTCCTATACCGCCGGTTGATCTCCGGCGACTGTGTGCGGGCCAACGGCATGATCGCGTTCGGCTGAATCGCGAACGACTGTATCCGGGTGCCGGGGTTGAACCAG
The DNA here is from genome assembly GCA_035477595.1 of Chthonomonadales bacterium. Lineage (GTDB taxonomy): Bacteria > Armatimonadota > Chthonomonadetes > Chthonomonadales > CAJBBX01 > DATIKM01. The sequence continues at coordinate 118,452 of DATIKM010000142.1, read as the reverse complement.
GCGAGCATGCGGTTTCCCGCCTGGTCCAGCACGATGTGCCGCTCGTCGAACCCCTCGAAGTTCGGATAGTAGTCCACGTAGTTCTCGTGCAGGGCGATGCGGTACCCCAGACGCCTGGCCGTCGACACCAGCTCGCGCATCGCCGGCGAGCCGCCAAGCTCGGCGTTCGCTGGCCAGTGAGCCGGAAGGGCGTTGTCGTAGCCGTCGCGCTGCCACACGTGGACGATCACGTAGGCGTGGCGCACACCGTGGTCGTGCAGCTCACGGAGCGACGCCGCGATGTCGGCGTAGCGGCCGCCCCACGTGTCCAGCACGATCCGCGGAGCCATGTCGCGCAGGTACGGCGACGGCGGGTTGGGTATGTTGGGCAGCACCTCGGCGAGGTGGCGCGCGGCGCTCCAGACGGCGCGCTCCCGCAGCAGGTTGCGGCGCCCGCCCAGGATCGTGCCGTAGATGGCGCGCGACCCGTCGTGCGACGATGCGCGCGAGGTCGTCCAGTCGAGGAACGCGTTCACGAAGAGGTGCTCGCGCGGCAGGAACGCCACCTGTCCGGAGTAGAAGGGCGTCACCATCGGCCGGCGCCGCATCACGGGCCCCCACCGCCCGATGTCGATCGCTCTCGCGAACGGCGCGTCGCAGGTGACGTCCATGATCAGGCTCTTGCCCACGAGCCGCGCGGTCACGGTGACCGTCGCGGCGCGGCCGTCCACCCGATAGCCGCGGCGCAACTGAACGCCGCCAGGCACGGCACGGAGCCTGCTGGAACGGGACTCCGCGCGGCCCGTCCACTCGACCCGCGCCGCGGATGCGAGGGGCACCGTCACCGTGCGGCCTGCGAAGGTAGCTCGTAGCTCGACGCGCCCGAGCAGGCTCTCTTCTGTCGCCCTCGGCGGCGTCCAGTGGTACGCAAAGGCGCCGTCGGGCCCCTCCGACCGCAGGACGGCGCGACCTGCGGCGACGCGCACGGACGCGCGGCTCGGATAACCGGAGATCGGCGCGACGCCCCCTCCGACGCGCGGTCGCAGGCGTGCAAGGTTGAGAGCGGGCGGACTCAGAGCGGGAATGGGGGCAGGCCGCCACCCCTCGAGCCGCAGCGCGCGGTCACCCCACAGGGAGAAGTCAAAGGACGAATCGCCCCTCGGCCCGGGTCCGACCTCGTACCGGATGCGCACTGTGCGGCCTGCATGGCGGCTCAGATCGAGATCGTGCGGGCGCCATCCGGCATTGGCCCGGTGCTCATCGAGCAACGGCGCGCCATCCACCAGCACGCGGAAGGTCGCGCCGTCCGACCGTCCGACGACATCGGTGCGCATGGCGGTCGCACCCGTCAGGCGGATGCGGCGCGCCTGCGGCAGGCGCACCGTGAACTCCTGGAAGGTCACGCCGACGCCGGCCCGCCACGGGGAGTGGATGAGGAAGGCGTCGCGCCCATCCTGCCGGCCCGCCGGCTGGCAGGAGATGCCGGTGTCCTCCGTGAAGTGGCCCGTCCACCCGTCGGGCATGCGGCGCTCCGGCGCGCCTTGGAGGCGGTAGCCCACCGCGTATAGCCCGATCTCGTCGAGCCGGACCACCGGCGCGTCTGGCGCAAAGGCGACACCGGCTGCGGGTGCTGGCAGGGCTGCTCCGGCCGCCCACGCGGCAAGGACCAGGGGCAGGAATGGTCGAAGAGTCATCGTCGCCGCCTCCATGCGTGAGCCGCTAAGCGTAGCTGCCGTGGACTCGAAGGAGCTCGAGAGCGTAACGGTAGGTGTCCAGCCGGATGTCCGGCGGCACCGAGTGGTCCGAGTGGAACACGTAGGGGATGCGCATGTCGCGCAGCGCGGCGAGCTTCGGCGCTACTTCCGCCTCCACGACGGTGCGGTCGTTCGTGCTGAGCGCGACGACGTTCATGTTGCCCATGTAGGCGAGCTTCGTGCCGTAGGTTCGCGCCAGCTCGACCACGTCGCAGCCGGCCTTCGCCTCCATCGGCTGCAGGCAGTCGAACCCAGCCTCGATGAAGAGCGGTACCGCCTTGCGCACATCGCCGCACGCGTGCAGAACGACCGGCAGCCCGTGGTCGTGGAAGAAGCCCACGAGCTCCTTCTCGTAGGGCATGATCACCTCGGCGAGGGTGCGCGGCGAGCAGAAGAGCCCGTTGGCGAACCCGAAGTCCTCATAGATGAACATGCCGTCCGGCTTGCCGGCCTCGCGGAACAGCAGATCGTAGTGGCTGCGGAAGTGGTTCAGGTACACCCGGCAGAAGTCACGGATCCAGTCCGGCTCGACGAGCAGGGCTGGGAGGAAGTTGGCGTCGCCCAGAGTGGCTCGGAGCAGCTCGAAGACGAAGAGGTTCCCGAACACGGCGTACTTGCCGCGCTCGCGTGCGCCCTGGAGCGCCGCACGGGCGCCGGCGAAGTCCAGGCGGGAGGGGTTCACCTCTAGCAAGGGCTCGCGGTACGTGCGCCACTTGTCCGGTGTGTCGCAATCGAAACCGATGTGCTCGGGAGTGCCGGACTTCGCCTTCCAGTGCTTGAGCGACGCTCCACGCCCGTCGCGCGCGATACGCCATTCGTCGGTCTCCGCCACGACTTCGTAGCGCCCCGGGAATGGCTCCGAGGCGAACCAGCCGCCGCATCCGGCGATGTCGTAGTCGAACTCCACCTCGGGCGATACCCCGGAGGGGTAGCCCTGGGCAGGCCACTCGGCGTTGAGCGTCTCGGGCCAGAAGTGCTCGTAGAGGCCCATGCGGTCGGGCACTTCGCGGCGCAGTATGGCGGCAATGCGGTCGCGCGAGGTCATGGTGGCGGAGCCCTTTCCCTACGATGGCGAGGCCGGATGTCGCGTTGTTCGCCCGGCGCGGCGCGCGTTCCTGCGGCATGCCGAGACGCGGAGGCACGGGAGGCGCCCTTTGGCACGCACCAGCGGCGGACGGCGAGCGCGCCATCGGCGAGCAGGTGCTCAGGGAGTACCTGGGGCGCTCCTGGTGCATCGTGAAGGCCCACACTGACATGCGCGCCCGGGCTGGCCCTTCGCAGCGCCCGTGGGGGATGGGCGAGCGCGAGTCCGCGATTGGGCATCACCGCACGGAGCGGCCTGAGCGGCCTGCTGGAGTGATGCTGTGTGGCGGGGGCGGGGCTGCCCCCAACTCTCCAGGCTTCCTTCAGGCGAGGGCGCGAAGCCTGCGAAGGAAGCGGGAGCGGAAGCCGGAGGCGGCGCTGTCCTCGCAGACATGCCGTGCGCCAGCGCTTCCATCCGCGCGTCGAGCCTTATTCATGCGTCGAGGAAGGCCCGGCGCTCCAGCACTTCGTGGTCTCTCGCGTGAAGGCGGCGCGGCAGGCGCCGCTCGTCGAGCGCTTCCCTATGCGGCAGGTCGTCTGCTGCTGCCAGGGAGGCCCGCTGCCAGCACTTCCTGTTGCGGTCCCGGGCTGGTGCGGTAGAGACGGCCGCTGTCCCGGGCGAGCAAGCGGTTCCTCACTCGTTACCTCCAGGACGCCCTCCAGCAGTTCCACGCCGCTCCGGGGGCGCCTCACCGCTGGCCCTGGCGGGCGGCGGAGAGGGTGACCCGGTACGTGTGGGGTCTTAAGACCTCGTCGGCGCGGACCACAAAGTCGCGCTCCTCGCCGGGCTGGACGGATTCGAGCGTCGTCTCGCCTGCGCCGGCGTGTTGGCCCGCGCGGCTGGTCCACTCGACGCGGACGCGGACGTTGACGGCCTCGTCGCGGAAGCTCTTCACGACGCCCATGACGGTGGCCTCTCGCACCGAGGGGCCGTGAGGCGCCGACAGGTATGCCGAGGACCTGCGGAGCACGAGGCCGTAGTCGGGCCGTGCGCGTTGGGCGGCCTCGTACTCGGCCCACTCCTTCTCCCACTCGGCATGGCCGCGCCTCAGCTCTGCCAAAGCGAAGGCGCGATGAGCCTCGCTGCTCGGGCCTGAGAGTCCGGACAGGAGCTCGATCTTCGACACCGCGCCACGGCGGACCGTAACCCGGAGGAGGGTCTCCGGCTTCCCGAGGGCGACCGCGTAGAGCGCCGCACTCATTCCGGGCAGGTCGCTCCGACCAACGCCGGCTGGCTGGCCCGCAAGCTGGCCGTCGTAGACCCTCGCGCGCTTTCCGGGAGGGTCGATGGGAGGGTCGAACGCCTCCCTGAACGCGCTGCACGGCATCCCCACGACGAAGGGCCGGCACACGGCGGAGCGCCTTTCCGCAGCAACGTACGAGACTCCCTCCGCGGTCACGCGGGCATAGCCGCCGGGCAGCCGCACTCTGGCGTCAGCCAGCCTGCCGTTCTGCACAGCCCCCGCACGGCGCCATTCCCGGTCGCCGGCCAGGCGGCGCACGTCGGCGCGGGTGGCGCGCTGGCAGAGGCCCAGGACGCGCACGTCGGCGCGAGTGGCGTGCCTGTCTGGCCGGTCAGCCGGCGGCGCGGGGGGAGCGGCCGGCGGCGCGTGGTCTGCCGACGGTGCGGGACATCCGGCGGCGGCCAGGAGAAGCAGGAGGAGAGGGACGGCGTGCTTCATCGCGACGGCTTCTTGCGTCTCCGGTGCGGCGAGGTGCGCTCTGCGGGACTGGTACGGCGGCGGAGCGGCGATTTCCTGCCGGGCCCGTCTATCTGTTCCGGGTCCCATCGGCCTCGAACGACGCTCCAGGCGGCCGGGACGGCCGCGGTCCAGTGCTGATGCGCGATCGGCGGCGCTGCTAGGGCTCTGCGGGGATCCCGCCGTGGAGCGGATGCGGGGCAGTGTGGCGGAGGGTCGGCCCTGAGTGGCATGCGACGAGGATGGAAGCGGTGCTACTCGCTCCCGATGCCTTCCAAGGGCAGGGCCCCCTCGCCGATCTGCCGGCAGCCGGTCCAGCGCGGAACAACCAATGCGGATGCCCTCCTGCTCGGCCAGCAACCCCTGCATGTGGCAGGTGTTGAGGTCGTGGACGCGCGGCCTGGCGCCTGGTTCCTTGCATGCCCTTGCTGAGGCTTGGCGCACCACTCGCGCAGCTTCTGGCGTACGGCCTGGGGTAACTCGTGTTCGCCGGAGTGCGGCCTGCGTTGGCCTGCAGCACCCAAGGCCAGAAGCCCCTCGCCGCCAGACGCGCCAATGCGTCCGCCCGGCGCTGCCGGTTCTGGCCCAACGCGATCGTCGCCATGCCCGCCAGTATGGGGGGGAAGGGCCCTGAGTAACTGACCCGGCACTCCGCCTGAGCGCTTGCGACGCCTCCGCTCAGGCGTTGACAGCCTGTCGGCTGCCCCTATAATGGTGCGCTGACGCAACCCACAGGAGACCGCCACCGCATGAGACTGGGCATCCTGGGCGGCACCTTCGACCCGATCCACCACGTGCACCTCTTCCTGGCGGACGATGCCCGGCGCCAACATGCGCTCGACGAGGTGCTCTTCATCCCGAACGGGCTGCCCTCGCACAAGCTCCCGCGCGCCTTCGCGAGCGCGGAGCACCGCTGCCGCATGGTGGAGCTGGCGGTCGCCGGCAACCCGGCGTTCCGCGTCTCGCGAATCGAGGTCGACCGAGACGGGCCGTCGTACAGCATCGACACGCTGCGGGCCTTGCACGCGGAACGTCCGGACGCGGAATTCTTCTTCATCACGGGCGCGGATGCAGTCGCGGAGCTCGGGACGTGGCACGTTGCCACCGAGGTGGCGCGGCTCGCCACGTTCCTGGCGGCGCCGCGCGAGGACGCACCACTCGAAGGCCTCGCCTCCCGGCTGGATCCGGCGCTGGGGGTGCGCGTGCTGCCGCTTGACACGCCGCGCATCGATCTCTCCTCCACGCTGCTGCGGGAGCGCGTCCGGCAGGGCCTCTCCATCCGATACCTTACGCCGGACGCCGTCGCGGCGTACATCGAGGCCCATGGTCTGTACCGCTGACGCTGGTCGCGCCCTGGGTTCCGGGTGCGCGCTGGGGGTGGTGGTAGAATGGGGAACCGTCGGTCGCCGACCCGAGGTATCCCTCTTTCGGAGAACGTTTCCATGCTTGCGCGCCGCATCATCCCCTGCCTAGACGTGAAGGAAGGACGGGTCGTCAAGGGCGTGAACTTCGTGAACCTGCGCGACGCGGGCGATCCCGTGGAGTTGGCGGCGCGCTACGACCGCGAAGGCGCGGACGAGCTCGTGTTCCTCGACATCACCGCCAGCCACGAGAAGCGCGACCTCATCTTCGACGTCGCGGAGCGCGTGGCCGAGCAGGTGTTCATCCCGTTCACGGTGGGCGGCGGCATCCGCACCGTGGAGGACTTCCGACGCATCCTGCAGGCGGGCGCCGACAAGGTGAGTGTGAACACTGCCGCCATCGAGCGGCCGGAGTTGATCGCCGAAGCGGCCGAGCAGTTCGGCAGCCAGTGCGTCGTCGTGGCGGTCGATCCGAAGCGCGTCGGCACGCACCCAGACGGCTCGCCGCACTGGGAGGTCTTCATCCACGGCGGCCGCACCGCCACGGGCGTCGACGCGCTGGAGTGGTGCCTGCGGGCCGAGCGCCTTGGAGCCGGCGAGATCCTGCTCACCAGTATGGACCGCGACGGCACGATGGCGGGCTTTGACATCCCACTCACGCGCGCCGTGGCGGAGCGCGTGTCGATCCCCGTGATCGCATCGGGTGGCGCCGGCGCCCCCGAGCACTGCGTCGAGGCGGTGACCGAGGGCAAAGCCGACGCGGCGCTGGTCGCGTCGATCGTGCACGACGGGCACTACACGATTGGTCAGATCAAGGACGTGATGCGCGCACGCGGGGTCTGCGTGCGCTGACGCCGGGCTGATCGCTGCCGGCAGGAGGCATACACGTGGCAGCCGTCGCGCTGGAACCGCTCCCAACCTCGATGCAGGCCGTCCGCTGCGTCGCGCCCGAGGACTACCGTCTGGAGGAGGCGCCGGTTCCGCACCCCGGACCGGGCGAGGTCGTCATCCGCGTGGACGCGTGCGGTATCTGCGCGTCCGACATCAAGTGCTGGGTGGGCGCGCCGCTCTTCTGGGGAGACGCGTACCGCGCGCCATACATTGAGCCGCCGGTCATCCCCGGCCACGAGTTCATCGGCACCGTCGTCGCCCTCGGCGACGGCGCGGGCGAGAAGTACGGCCTGGCCGTGGGTGACCGCGCCATCTCCGAGCAGATCGTTCCCTGCTGGGAGTGCCGCTACTGCCGCACCGGCAAGTACTGGCTCTGCGCTCGCAATGATGTCTACGGCTTCCACCAGGCCACGCAGGGCGCGATGGCGCAGTACATGCGCTTCCCCGCCAACGCGCTGAACTACAAGGTGCCGCGCGACCTCCCCATCGCGAAGGCGGCGCTCGTCGAGCCGCTTGCCTGCTCGATGCACGCCGTCGAGCGCGCACAGATCGCGCTCGGGGATGTGGTGGTGATCGCGGGCGCCGGCACGCTGGGGCTCGGCATGGTGGCCTGCGCGCGCCTCAAGAACCCCGGCGCACTCGTCGTCCTCGACCGCTACGACAGTCGCCTCGAGGTCGCCCGCGGCCTTGGCGCGGACGTCACGCTCAATCCCGACCGCGACGACGTGGTGGCGCGGGTCCGTCAGATGACGGAGGGCTACGGGTGCGACATCTACATCGAGGCGACCGGGCACCCGGACGCGGTGAGCGCCGGCCTGCACATGGTGCGCAAGGCGGGCACCTTTGTGGAGTTTTCCGTCTTCGCTCGCGAGGTGACAGCCGACTGGACCATCATCGGCGACTCCAAGGAGCTGACCATCTACGGCGCGCACCTGGGTCCGGGCTGCTACCCCGTGGTGATCGACTACCTGCACCGAGGGCTGCTCCGCGTGGAGGGCATCGTCACGCATCGGCTGCCGCTCGCTGAGTACCAGCAGGGCCTGCAGCTCGTGCACGATGGCCACTCCTCGATCAAGGTGCTCCTCGAGCCCTGACAGTTCGCGCGCTGGCGGCAGGCACCCATGGATCGCTTCGACGTCATCGTTATCGGCGCGGGCCCTGCAGGCTCATCGGCGGCCCGCGAGACGGCCGGCGCAGGCGCCCGCACGCTCCTCGTGGAGAAGTGCGCCCTGCCCCGCCACAAGACCTGCGGCGGCGGCATTCCGGTCACGGTCCGCCCGCTGCTGGACGGCGTGGACCTCGACGGCGTTCTCGAAGCCCACGTCACCTTGATGCGCCACACGTGGAACCATGGCAACGCGGTCCTTGGCGCAGCGAACGCAGAGGACGACCCGACTGACGTGTCGCTCTGGATGGTCCAGCGCAGCGTGTTCGATCACGCGCTGGCGCGCGCTGCGGCCGGCGCCGGCGCCGAGCTGAGGGAGGGCGTCGCCGTCCGCGAGGTGACCGCTGACGGCGCCGGCGTTACCGTGCGCGGTGACGGGCTGGATGCCCGGGCGAGCCACGTGATCGGCGCGGACGGCGCCAACGGGGTCACCGCGCGCTCGGCCGGGCTGCGGCGCGAGCCGGCGCTCGGCATCGCCATGGAGGTCGAGGCGCCGCACCGCTGGGGCGACGGTCACCCCGATCTTCGGCCGGACGTCATCCACCTCGAGTACGGCGCCGTTCCGCGGGGCTACGCGTGGGTCTTCCCGAAGGCGGACCACCTGAACATCGGCGCCGGCTTCGTGCGCCCGCGCGGCGAGGCCCGCCGGGGAGCCGGGGAGGCGCTGCGGCGCGCCATCGCCGGCTACGCTGCGGCGCTCGGCGTTCCCTTCGACGCGGAGCGGGTCGAGTTCCACGCGCACCCACTGCCGCTCTGGACCGGCAGGGAGCAGCGGAACACGCGCGACGGCCGCATCGTGCTGGCCGGCGACGCGGCGGGGCTCGTGGGGCCCCTCTTCGGGGACGGCATCGCGCACGCCATCCGCAGCGGCCACCTCGCCGGGCGCTGCGTCGTCGAAGGGCAGCCGGCCGCCTACACCCGGCGCCTGCACGATCAGATCGCGCGGGACCACGACGCCGCGGCGCGCCTTGCGGGCTTCTTCTACCAGTGGCCGTGGGTGGCCTACCGGTTCGCCATCCGCCGCCCGACCGCGACGCACACCGCGGCGCGCCTGCTGGCCGGCGAGCTGGGCTACAGCGAGGTCTCCGGGCGGGTCCTGCGGCGGCTCCGGCGCGCGCTCGCGGGCGGGGAGGCCTGAGCGGCTCTCTGCCTGCGTCGGTCCGTCCGCGCCCCCATCCGGTCGTGCGAGCTTGGCGGATCGGCAGGCCGCACCAGGCGCAGGAGCGGCGCCGGCCGGAGCAGCGACTGCGTGCACCGCGCGGACGCGCGAAGGAGCGTTCTCTGCAAGCGCAGACGCTCGGAGCGAGCGCCTACCACCGGCTCCACGCGGGCTGCCGCGGCGCGGACCTCGGCGTCCGGGTGGCGCTTTGCAGCGCGCTTAACGGCGGGATGCGCCGCGCCGGCGTCGAAGCGCTCGATAGCCTCGAGGATCGCTCCGGCTGTCGCGCGTGGGGAGGCGGAGAGCAGAGCTGCTAGGCGCGCGCCCAGCCCACCGTCCGTGCGGAAGTCAGCCTCGACCACCGCGGCGACCGAGGGCGCCAGCGCCGACCGGGCGGCCGCCCGTACCCGCGGATCGCGCTCGCGCTCGGCGGCGGCGGTGAGAGCGAGAAGCGTGCTCCTGCAAGGCATCGCGCCCAGTTCAGCTGCGGCAGCCGCGCGGCGCTGGCTCGAGGCCTCCCGCAGCGTCGCCTCGCAGAGCGGCTCGAGGCAGGCCGCCGCCCAGCGCGAACTCGCCCAGGCCAGCAGGCAGGCGGCCCCCAGCAGATAGGCTGCTACCAGCGGCGGTCCGCCCGACGCGCCCGCCACCCAGCCGGCCGCGAACCCCACCGAGATCGCAACAGCCCATGTGAGACGGCCGGCCCACAACCTGGCAACTCGCCGCGCCTTCTCCGCGCGCTCCATCGGCTGCGGGAAGCGATCCGCGAGGATGTCCGCCAGCTCCGCGGCTCGCCGCGCTCGCTCCGACAGGCACGGCGCGGAGTCGCACCGGTCCGCTGCTCGAGCGGCAGCCAACCCGGGAGCAAGCCTCCGCGGTTGTTGCCCCTGTCCAGTGAGCCGTAGCGCCTGATCGCATCCCGCCATCGTTTGTGGCAAGCGAGCTATTCCCTCGTGAAGCGCCACAGTGCACCGGCACTCAGCGTAAGGAGCGCCAGACCGCACACGAGCAGTATCGCCACAATCGGCCAGCCCTGTTCGAGAGGCGCACTGTACCGCCGGAGCTGCACTTCGCCGTCGATCAGCGATCTGAGGCTGCCAACGATCAGGAGCAGCCCGAACAGGCCGCACAACAGAAGCGCTCCGCGCTCCTGTCCAACGCTCATCGACTCTGACCCTTCCCCACGATGTGAGCTCCTCGCCCAGCGTGGTGCGTGTCGCTTGCGCCGGCGGTCAGTATGCCCCATCCTCCCTTCGGCGCCGCTCCATCCGCGCGCGACGCCGGCCCGCATGTCGCGTTGCCTCCGAGCCGCGCAGCGCGCCCCAGCCTACGGCCGGGCGGGCGCCGCGCGCGCCACCGTCAGGGCGCCGTAGTCCGGCACTATGCCCGTCTGGACGCGGCTCCTCGCCCGCGTGAGTTCATCGCGCCGCGATCCGCTGCCTGCGGACTGGGTCCACCCGATCCGCGCGCGGCCCGAGGACACCTGTTCCACGATCCCGGAGGCCAGCGTCACCACACGCGCTGCGTCCAGGGCGTTCACCTTGTCCGCGGTATCCGAGGGGCGATGGTAGTCTGGGTGCATCCCGGAGATGAAGAACAGCACCGGTATCTGGCGTGCTGCGAACGGCGCATGGTCGCTGCCGCCGCCGGCGCGCGGCGACGCGACGACGGTGAGCCCGACGCTCCTGTTGGCCTCGTCGATGAGGGCGGGCCACGCCGGGCTGGTCCCGGTGCCGACCACGATGATGCGGTTCTGGCGCACACGGCCGATCATGTCGAAGTTCAGCATGGCGACGGTGCGCTCGATCGGCACGATCGGGTTGTGCACGTAGTGCTGCGAGCCGAACAGGCCGGTCTCGTGTCCCGAGAATGCTATGAAGAGCACGCTGCGCTTGGGCTGCTCGGCGAGGCTGGCGAGGCGCTCCGCCATCGCCATCACGCCCGCGGTGCCGGAAGCGTTGTCATCCGCGCCCGGATGGATCTCGGTCGAGCGGGCGACGGAGCCCACGACGCCGCGCCCGAGGTGGTCCATGTGCGCCCCTACCACGACGACCTCATCGCGCAGCACCGGGTCGGAGCCGCGCAGCAGACCCACCACGTTGGCCGTGGTCCTCGGCAAGGGCTGAAGGTCGGTGGTCAGCGAGACGTGCACTCCCGTCGCGACGGGCTCCGCGGGAGCGCTCGCAGCCAACGCCATGTCGCGCAGGCTGCGTCCGGACGCGCGAAGCCATCGGTCCGCGACGCGCCGCGTCACGCGCACGATGGGAATGCCGGACGGCTGCGCGCGCTCTGTCGTGTTGAGCGCAGGCCGGTCCCTCGCTCCAGGGAGCACGACGACAAGGGCTCCGGCTCCCTCGTCACGGGCGATCTGCGCCTTGCGCTGGAGGCTGCTCTGCTGCGGGCTGATCGCGGCGCTGTCGGTCGGCGCACCGTCGAGGACCAGCACGACCTTCCCCGTCACGTCCGCGGCGCCGTAGTCGTCGCGCGAGCCATCGGGCAGTCGCAGGCCATACCCCGCGAACACCACCTCGCCGGCGGCCGCACCGGAGCTCGAAGCGCTCACTGGATCGAAGTCGGTGCCCGGCCTCAGCGCCTCGGTGCGTCCAGACACGGTCGCGTCCATCCGGTTGCCCGGCCCCCTCCGCACCCCCCAGTCGAATGTGAAGGGCTGGAAGTACCCGGTGCCGTCGGGCATGGCTGCGGCGTCGCGCTGCCTGCGGGTGCCCACGGGCTTGAGGCCGGCCCGCCGGAACACGTCCGCGATGTAGCGCGCGGCGATCTCGTTGCCCCTCTCGCCCGACATACGGCCCTCGCACCGCTCGGAGGCGAGGAAGGCCACGTGGCTCTGGAAGGCGCCGGCGCTGATGGCCTCGCCCGCACGCCGGCTCGCGGCCAGCGTCGGACAGGCGAGGACCGCAGCGGCAAGGACGGCTGCAACATACCGCGACGATCGAATCATGGCTCCTCCGGCGCGGGCGCTTGTCCGCGTGAACGCATCCCCCGCGACCGCCTCCTACGGCGACGGGGCCGGTACCGCCGTGTCCAGGCCCCAGCCATCGACCACGGGAAGCAGGTCGATGGCAGTCATGTCGAGCTGAAGGGGCGTGACGGTGATGTATCCCGCGAGCGCGGCCGCCACGTCCACGTCCGGCGGGTGTCCTTTACCGTTCAGGGAGCCGCACACCCAGTAGTACGGTTTGCCGCGCGGGTCTGTACGGATCTGGATGCGATTGTGGTACTCGGTCCGCCCCTGGCGGGTGACCCGGACGCCGGCAATCTGCTCCGCTGGGAGATTGGGGACGTTAACGTTCAGCAACCTGTGGCGGCCGATGCCGTGCTCGCCCATGTACCGCGCGACACGGGCCGCGAACGCCGCCGCGGGGCCCATCTCGTAGGGCGCGTGGCCGACCATCGATACAGACAGGGCGGGCGCTCCCAGGATGACACCCTCCGTCGCGGCGGCAACCGTGCCGCTGTAGATGACGTCCCAGCCCAGGTTGGCGCCCTCGTTGATTCCGGCTGCCACGAGGTCCACCCGGTTCTCCATTATCACCTCGAAGCCGAGGCTGACCGCATCCGAGGGCGTGCCGTTCGTCGTCCAGCCTCGAGAGCCGTCGGCCAGACGCACCTCGGTGAGCCGCAGCGGCTTGTGCAGCGTGATGGCATGGCCGATGGCGCTGCGCGGCCTGTCCGGCGCGACCGCGAACACCTCGCCGAGGGGTTCGAGCGCGCGCTTGAGAGCGAGCAGGCCCGGAGCGTGAATGCCGTCATCGTTCGACAGTAGAATTCTCATCATGCCCGCCATTATACAGGCCGCGCGGCGCGCTCCGCCGACGCACGCCGGTAATGAAGGTTCGAGAGCACCTGCATCGCCACGCCGACCAGCATGATGCTGAGCGAGAGCCAGAACGCCGGACGCGGGCCGATCGCCTGCATCAGCGGGATGGCGCAGAAGGGTGCGATCGTGCCGCGGATACCGAACAGGCTGGAGTGGAGGGCCTGGTACTGCGTAGCGCGGCCCGGCTCGGCAAAGAGCAGCGTGGTGTTCAGGTACCCAATCTCGATGCCGGACATCGCAAGGCCGCCCGCTGCGGCAGCCACGTAGATGAGCGTCATGTTCCCTGCCAGCGCGTAGCACACGGGTTGGATGCACACGATCGCCACGCAGAGCAGCACGGTCAGCAGCGGGCCGCGCCGGTCTAGGAAGGACCCCCAAAGGAAGAAGCCCGCAATGGTGACGATGGCGCCGATGTTCTGCAGGTTGGCGACCTGCGTGTTCGTCACCTGGAAGCGATCGACGAGATAGATCGGGTAGATGGTCGAGGCGATCAGGTTGCCGAACCCGTAGACGAACACAGACGCGCAGAACCATCGGTAGCCCGCGTTGCGGGAGAGGATCCCCACAGTATCCTGCATGAATGCGGCAGTGGAGACGCGGGGCTCCAGCGATGGCTGCGGCTCCGGAACCGGAACCCGGCTGAACGCCCACGCAGAGAGCAGGCCGAACAGCCCGCCAACGAAGAAGACTGCGCGGAAGTCGACGCCGGCGTCGAGCACTCGGCCGGCCAGGAGGGCCACCGCCAAGGCAGATACCTGAGCCGCCACGCGCACGATCGCCATGCAGCGCCCGCGCACCGCGTCGGGGTAGATGTCCTTCATCACCGCGGTGTACGCCGGCGTCGAGATCGAGAAGACGAACGGCGCGAGACACACCATCGCCACGAACTGCTCGCGAGAGGCGATGAACGGTGTGAGCAGAAACGCTCCGCGCGCCACCGCCCACGTCCTGTACACAAAGGGCAGCTTGGCTCGTCCCTCCATCTGCCGGGCCCACAGTGTGGCGAAGAGGTAGCCGGCCGCGGGCGCCACCATGATGAAGGCCATCTGCCGGTCGGTCGCTGCAAGGTCCGCTCGCGCGATGCGCAGCACGAAGGTCCAGACGCAGCCCTGGTAGCACCCAGCGAGGATGGCCGAGGTGAGGTCCCATCCCCACGCGCGCCGTGTGGCGGGCGGGAGCGCGGCGAGAAAGAGGCGCACCGCCAGCACCAGGCGGCTCACGTGGAGGGTCCCCCGCACAGGCACGTGGGCGGGCGGAGCGGTATGTCGAGGGGGCGGAGCACGGACCGTAGGTTCGCCGAGCGCCGGGCTGCGTCCTGCCGCTCGTCGCGCCAGGCTGGCGAGAACCGGCGGCTACCGCGGATTCTGAGGCTGCGGGGGCCTGGCGGGCACCGGTGAGCCGAACACGACACGCTCCAGGATCAACCGGCGCTCCGGAAAGTGAAGCGTCAGGCGATGACCCGCGAAGCTGTCCATCCCGATCACACCAAACGCCGGATCGACGACCGCGCTCTGAGGATTGGCGGGGCGGAGCGCCTCCACGTTCCTCAGCTTGAGCGACCCGATCGCCAACTCCTCAAGGCGCACGACATCGACCTGCCCCGTCCTGCCGTCGGGGTGCGTCACGGTCTCCGAGCGAATGACCGGGTACGGCGTGGGGCCCACCGCCTCCGCAGGCAGCAGGACGCCGCTTGCAGCAGTGCTGAGAGCGAGCAGGCAGCGCGTGCGCCCGTTCACCCACGCATCCAGCCACACCCGTCCTCCCGTCATCTGGAACGGGATCGTGGCGCCCGGGATCGGGCGCGACTGAGGCGCGGCGAAGCGCACGGCGCGCGCAGCGAAGTCGAAGGTCACCACCAGACTGGCGAGCGCCGCCGACCCGATCCACACCTGCGGGGCCTCCGGAGGCGGGCTGGTCGACAGATGCTTCCAGAGATCCGCCACCACGATGGGCACGCCGAGGAGCGCCAAGCCGCCGACCCGCATGGCCTGCGGTCGGGCGACCTGGACGGCGAGCGGCCCGTAGAGCGTGTGGAGGTGCCCGGGGCCTTCGATGTGCAGCCGCAGACTGCGCGCGAGGTCCGGCGGCACCACGCAGACTGGCAGCGCTGTGTCGATGATGGCCCGGTGCCGCTGGCCGTCGCCGAACGCGACCTCGATGACAGGGAGGTTGTGCCATCTGCTCAGTGGCGCCTCCACCGGAAGCGTGGAGGCGGCGGACACCTGTGCCGCAGGAAAGGCGGTCTCCACCACGCCCTGCGCCACGGACCGCGTCGCGCCGGCCGTCAGGGCCGCGCCGAGGGCCGCGAACGCCATCAGAATCGCCGAGAGGTTCACGATGGCATCGTACCATCAGCCGGCACGAGCGTCAACCGACCGCCGCTGGAAGGACTTGGCGGGCGGGCCGACTAACGAGCCGCCCGGCCGCGGCCTCTCCCCCGCGGCGGCCGCGAGGCGGATGGGAGTGCGGATGCGCTGGGTTCTGGCGGTCGACACGGGCGGCAGCAAGTGCGAGGCTGTCCTCGCCGATGACGCCGGCGCGGTCGTTGGATGGGGGCGCTGCGATTACACGCATCCGGACAGCGGGCGCGGCGCATGCGGCAGCGGACGCGCCAGCGAGACGGTCTCCATCGCGGTGCGCGATGCCCTGGCCGGCCATGACCTGGAGGGCGAGCTCCACCTCGCGAACGGCCGGCGCCTGGTCGCGCATCTGGCCTTGCGGTACCCGGCGCTCCGGGTGGTGGCGCACGACTTCTCCGAGGCGCAGGGCGCGCTCGCCCTCGCCGGCGAGCCGTGCGGCGTGGTGGCGCTGGCCGGCACTGGCGCCCTGGTGAGCGTGACGCGGCCCGATGGGCAGACCCTCACGCTGGACGCGCTGGGCCCGCTCCTGGGCGATCACGGCAGCGGCTTCCACATCGGGCTGCTTGCCGTGCGCGCCGTAGGTCGCGCTCGCTGGAGCCCGCGCAACGCGACCTCGCTGGAGGCGCCGGTGATCGCCGCGTGTTCCCGCGGATGGGACCAGAACCGACCGTTTGGCCTGGTGGAGTGGATGCTCCACCTGCCGGACCGCTCCGCGCTGGCTGCCCTCGCGCGCATCGTGGACGCAGAGGCGCGTGCCGGCGACTGCGTCGCGATCCGCATTCTGCGCGAGGCGGCCCGAGCGCTCGCTGCCACGCTGCGCGATGCCGTGGAGATGGCCGGGGTGCAGAACGAGCCCCTGCCGCTCGTCGGCACGGGGAGTGTCGCCGCCCGCTCGCGGATCTACTGGGCAGAGCTGCGCCGCCAGGCCCGGCGATTCGCGCCCGAGCTGCGGCCGGTAGTGGTGCGGCGACCC
Organism: Chthonomonadales bacterium; assembly: GCA_035477595.1. Taxonomy (GTDB): domain Bacteria; phylum Armatimonadota; class Chthonomonadetes; order Chthonomonadales; family CAJBBX01; genus DATIKM01. The sequence continues at coordinate 102,192 of DATIKM010000142.1, read as the reverse complement.
GCGGCGCTCGGCTACGTGCTCGCCACGCTGGCGAGCCTCGGGACCGCCGGTCCCGACCCACGCCGGCGCGTAATGGACACCGCTGCCAGGTTTGAGATAGAGCCGCCTGACGCCGCCGCCTTACGCCGCCAGAGAGGGAGGGATTCGTGGCCGAGACGCGCTACACCGCCGCCGTACGGCGGGTGATCGAGCACCTTGAAAGCACACAGTTGCTCGCCATCGAGCAGGCGGCCGCCATCGTCGTGGCCGCGCTGCGTGGCGGCGGCGTGATCTACTGCGCCGAGATCGGGCACGGCACGCAGGGCGACTTCCTCAACCGCGCGGGTGGGCTCGCCGCGCTCCAGCCCTTCCGCCAGTCCTTCCACGTGGAGGACCCCGCGCCAGAGGCGCGCAGAGACCGACCGCGCGATGAGCCGGTCGAGCGCGACCTGGAGGCGATCCGCCTGGCGGTGCGAACCAGTAACCTGCGCCCGGGGGACGTAATGCTGGTCGGCTCGGTGTCCGGGCGCAACCGCGCACCGGTCGAGCTGGCGCTGGCCTGCCGCGCAGCCGGCGTGCACGTTGTCGGCTTCACCTCGTTCGCCTACACGGAGCGCGTCGCGAGCCTGCACCCGAGCGGGCTACGGCTGCGCGACGCCGTCGACGTGGCTATCGACAACGGGGCGCCCTTCGGCGACGCCGCCGTCCAGATCCCTGGTATCGGGATAGACGTGCTGCCGGTGTCCGGCGTGGCGATGGACATCGCGGGATGGATGATCTGGGAGCGCGTAATGGAGCGGATGGCTCGGGAGGGCGATCCGCCGACGGTATACATGAGCGTGAACCGCGAGGGCGGGCAGGACTACTACCAGAGGGCGCGCGAGGCCCTGAACCGGAGGGGGTACTGAGATGTCGGCGCAAGCCTACTTCGACGCGGTCGCCGAGGGCCTCTCGCGCGTGCGCGAGCAGAGCGAAGCCATCCGCAAGGCGGCGGACGCGCTGTGCGACGCGGTTGTGGAAGCGCGAGGCATCTTCTCGTTCGGCGCCAGCCATTCGTTCATGCTGACCGAAGAGCTCGTGTACCGCACCGGAGGCCTGATGCTCATCAACCCCATCTACCCTCACGGGATGCACCTCTTCGTGCGGCCGATGACCGCCACGTCGCAGCTGGAGCGTGTTCCGGGCCTGGGCGCTGCGCTCCTCGCCGGCTGCGCCGCGCGCGACGGCGACACCGTGATCATCGCCTCCACGTCGGGACGGAATCCCGTCGTCATCGACCTGGCCGCCTCCGCGCGCGAGCGCGGGATGCGCACCATCGGCATCACCTCGCTCGCCTACACCGGCGGGGTATCGAGCCGACATGCCAGCGGCAGAAAGCTCGCGGACATCTGCGACATCGTGCTCGACAACGGCGCCCCGTATGGCGACGCCGCCGTCAGGATCGCGGGGTTCGATCAGAGGGTCGGACCGCTTTCCTCTGTGCTGGGCTGCGCGCTGGTCAATGCGCTCGTGGTTGAGGTGGTGGCCGGCCTCGTGGCGCGAGGGGTCGAGCCGCCCGTCTTCATCAGCGCCAACGTGGACGGCGGTGACGAGCGCAACGCCCGCCTGCTCGCCGCCAACCGCGAGCGAATCCACTACATGGACTGACGCCCGCGAGTCACCTGGCTTGCGCCTGGCCCTCAAACGCTCCAAGCTCACTCGGAGCTCCTTCATGCTAGGGCCTCCGGAGAGCAGGCTGCCGCAGCCAAGGATGCCCGCGGCCGCGATAGAGGGCGCCAGGCAACCGATCCAGCTCCTCCGACAGGAGCGGCGCACGCACGCGGGCGACAGCACCATTAGGGCCTCGCCGCAGGTCGCGGCGCCGCAAGCTGCCGGTGCAGGCCATGATGACCGCACCATGGGGCGCCGCCTGCGGGGCTTCGCGGCGGTGTCTGCGCGCCTGGCCGCGCATGGCGGGCCCTGCGCGCGTCGCCTGCATCGGCCGTCTCGCCCCCAGCGGCCTCGGCGACGAGGCCATCTCCAGGCGCGCTGAGCATGCTCTTCCCCGCGCGCCGGAGTTCGGCCCGTCGTACTCGGGTACCGCGGATCGGTGCATCGACATCTGCCGGTCCATCGGCATCGAGGACCACCACGCAGACCAGCACGGCGCTTCGGGGAACGCCATCGCCGAGGCCGTTGAGCACGGGCTCTCGGCGTCGTCGCGACACCGGTTCGAGAACCTGCGCCGCGGAAATGATCGGCGGATCGCGCTGCTGGCCTGCGTCCGGCGGCCGGCGCCAGCCCTCGCCGCGAGGTAGGGACGCCAGGGCAGGACCGGCCGGGAGAGGGCGCTCGGACGAGACGCCGGGTTCTCTCCGCACAATCTACGCACCTGCGGCCTGCGGTACGCGGCAGGTTCCGGGGCCGGCACACCGATGCCCGTCTTGCCCTCGAGCTCCTGAGCCTGGCGACGAGGCGGACTTCGTGGTAAGAAGGGATCGCGGTGGTCTCGACCGCTCGAACGGAGTCCGACGGGCTTCGCCGAGGGCGGTCTCTCGCGTCCTCGCCGCTGGGCTCCGATGGGCCTGCATCGCGCCCATGGCGGGCCGGCACCAGTAGTCGCGGCCCGCCGGGCGGCCGCGGCGATGCGGCGAGCGCCTTGCTCCCGCTCGTGCAGGCGGAGAGGTCTGCGAGCCCGGCAGGGGGCCCGCCGCAGAGGGCGAGGCGCGTCCAAACCTAGCGGTCCGGCAGATGCCCATATGGTGGGCGTTCCGGGCTCTACCCACGCGTTGGCCGTGCTTGCGCCCGCGATCTGTGTCGGCAGCGCAGCGAGGAGCTTGTCGCCGGGCTGAGCGCGATGTGGCTGACCAGGGCGAGCCGCTCGCGCAGCGCCCATCGGCTGCGGTCCACCTGGCACGGTGTACGTGGTCGCCCCGTCGCCCTGACCGAAAGTGGGTTCGCCATGCGGTGCCAGCTCTGCGGACATGGTTCCCTGGTAGCGAGCGCCCTCGGGGTATGTGGGGGCTGTCTCCGCGAACGGCGCCCCGCGGCGGAGCCCCACATCGAGCGATGCCATGCCCGATCGCGCCGGGTGTTCGGGCTGCCCCTGGAGCCGCCACGGGCCCAGGATGGCGCCCCGTGCGCGATCTGCAGCCACGGCTGTCGCATCCCCGTGGATGGGGTTGGTTACTGCGGGCTGCCCGCTGGAGACCGGACCCGGGCTGCAGTAAGCTGGTACTTCGGCGCTCTCCCCACAAACTGCGTGGCAAGCGTCGCCTGTCCAGGAGGGACTGGGGCCGGGTATCCTCGCTATGCCCTCCGCCCGGGTCCGGAGCACGGACACAAGAACCTCGCCGTCTTCTACGAGGCCTGCTCGTTCGATTGCCTCTACTGCCAGAACTGGCAGTACCGAGTGAGGAAGGACGCCGAGGCCGCTTCGCCCGAGGCCGTGGTCGAGGCCGTGGATCGGCGCACGACGTGCATCAACTTCTTTGGGGGCGACCCGGCCCCGCAGATTCCCCATGCCCTGGCAGTGGCAGAGCTGGCCCTCGCTGCCAACCGCGGCCGGATCCTCCGCATCTGCTGGGAGACCAACGGGACGCTGGCCTGTGAGCTCGTTGATCGGATGGTGGAGAGTGCCCTCGTCTCAGGCGGGGTGATCAAGTTCGACCTCAAGGCGTGGGACGACGGGGTCCACCGCGCCCTCACCGGCGCCTCCAACAGCACGACGCTCGCGAACTTCGCACGCGTTGCGGCCCGAGTCCGGGAGCGGCCGGAGGTCCCCCTCCTCGTGGCGAGCACCACTCTCGTCCCGGGATACGTTGATCAGAGGGAGGTGGCGGGCATATCCGCCTTCATCGCCAACCTCGGTCGCGGGATCCCCTACTCCCTCCTTGCTTTCCACCCCAGTTGCCTTCTGGACGATCTCCCCATCACTTCGTGGGCGCACATGGAGAGGTGCGTGGAGGCGGCACAGGCCGCGGGGCTGACAACCGTGCACATCGGGAACCGCCATATGCTCCAGCCCGGGGACTACGGCGACTGGTCCACGGCAGGCGTGTAGAGCGATGAGGGTGGCTCTGGCAGTGGCGCGCGTCGCAACAGAACCCCGGACCAACAATGACCGGATTCTGGCGTTCATACGCGAGGCGTCGGATGCCGGAGCGGGGCTCGTCCTGTTCGCGGAGGCAGCCACGACGGGCCTAGTGAACGACGACGCCCCGAGCATGGCTACCCCCTGCCGGAGCCGATCCCGAACGCGTTCCCGTCAGGCGTGGCCCAAGAGGCCCGGGCAGCCGTACTCCACGTGGGGCTCGGTGTGCTTGAGCGCGTTGGATGCGTCATCCACGACTCGTTTGTCCTCTTCTCCGACACGGGCACACTCGTGGTTCGCTACCGCCTCATCGACCCCGGCTGGCACGGCACAAACGCGGGCCCTGCGGTGTACCGGGAGGGCACGGAGATCGCAGCCTACGATCACCCGCAGTTGGGCCGCGTGCCCGCGCTCCTATGCGGGGACCGGTTCGACGACGACCTGGTGCGGAAGGTGCGTGATGATCATGTTGACCTGCTGTTCCTTCCGTTTGGCCGCGCGTCTGGCGACGGGTCTGTTTGCCAGGAGCGTTGGGAGCAGGAGGAGCACCCGTACTATGCAGATCAGATCAGGAAGGCAGAGGCGCTCACGTTGATGGTCAACTACATCGGTACTCCGGGGCTCGGCGATTCAGGTTTCGGGGGCGCGTGGGTGGTCGGCATGGACGGTTCAGTCCGGGCGAGCGTCGCCCTGGGGAGAGAAGGGCTACTCGTCTGCGACCTTTCTGGGTGAGGGCGGAGCGGCGATGCCCGCGTTGATGAGGCGCTGGCCGGGCTGAGGCAGGGGTGTAACTGCGAGAGCGAGCCGTTGATCCGGGCGTGGTTGGCTTTGATGCCGCGGGCAACCCAGTAGGTCACCGATGCCTCGGCGGGCGGGGGCGGTCGCACCGACGTCTCGGCACGGGGCAACCAACCCTCCCGAGGTGTTCGCCGTGGTCTGGGCGGCGGCGGTGCGTGTCGTCGGCATGCGCGATGGCCCAGCGGCGGACACTCGCTGCGCCACCCGAGGAGCGCGGACCTCCGCGGGCAAGCGCGCCCCTCCGCCCTCGGGTACACTCTGGAGCGCTTCAGGGAGGGGTTCAACCGTGCAGTCGCCGCAGCTCCGCAATATTGCCATCATCGCCCACGTCGACCACGGCAAGACCACACTGGTCGACGGGATGCTGCGGCAGGGCAACGTCTTCCGCGCCAACCAGGCGATCCCCGAGCGCGTGATGGACTCCCTCGACCAGGAGCGCGAGCGCGGAATCACCATCGTCTCCAAGAACACCGCTGTCCTGTACTACCCCTCCCCCGATGCCGAGCCGGTCAAGGTGAACATCGTCGACACGCCAGGCCACGCAGACTTCGGCGGCGAAGTGGAGCGCGTGATGAGCATGGTCGACGGCGTGCTGCTGCTGGTGGACGCCGTCGAAGGCCCGATGCCGCAGACCCGGTTCGTGCTCCAGAAGGCGCTTCAGGCGGGCCACCGCGCCATCGTGGTGGTGAACAAGGTGGACCGGACGGACGCTCGTCTCGAGCACGCGGTGAACGCCACGTTTGACCTCTTTGTGCAGCTTGGCGCGGACGACCGCCAGCTCGAGTTCACGATCGTCTACGCCAACGCGCTCTCCGCAACGGCATCGCTCGATGCGCGCGAGACGGGCGACGATCTGCGCCCGCTCTTCGACGCGATCATCCGCGATATTCCTCCCCCGCACGCGGACCGAGCCGGTCACCTGGCGCTCCTGGTGAGCAACCTCGACTACGACGACTACCGCGGACGCATCGCGGTGGGGAAGCTCTTCAGCGGCAGACTCGAGGCCAGTCGGCCCGTCGTCGTGGTGAGGCCGGACGGCGAACACCGGCCGGCAAAGCTCGCGGGGGTCTTCGTGTTTCAGGGGCTGCGGCGAATCGAGGTGGACTCCGCGCCGGCAGGCGATATCGTCGCGATATGCGGCATCCCCGACGTGACCATCGGAGATACCATCACCGATCCCGAGAACCCCACCACAATCCGGATGACTCCGGTCGACGAACCTACGCTGCGGATGACCTTCGGCGTTAACACGTCGCCATTCGCGGGTCGTGAGGGGCAGCACACGACATCTCGCCGCCTGCGCGAGCGGCTGATGCGCGAGCTCGAGACGAACGTGAGCCTGCGTGTGGAAGAGACCGACAGCCCCGACTCGTTCCTAATCTCGGGTCGCGGCGAGCTCCACCTCGTGGTGCTCATCGAGAGCATGCGACGGGAGGGCTACGAGCTGCAGGTCTCGCAGCCGGAGGTGATCGTCCGCCAGATCGACGGCATGGCGCAGGAGCCGGTCGAAGAGGTGACGATCGACGTCGCCGAGGAGTACCTCGGCGCGGTCATCGAGCAGCTCGGCGCTCGCAGGGGCGAGATGGCCGATATGCGCGCCCCAGGGGACGGCACGGTTCACCTCGTCTACCGCATCCCCACGCGCGGGTTACTCGGGTTCCGAACGGAGTTCATCAATCTCACGCGCGGCACGGGCGTGCTCAACTCCCTGTTCGCGGGGTACCGGCCGATGACCGGCGAGATCGCGGTGCAGCGCTCCGGATCTCTGGTCGCCGTGGAGACCGGCACAGCCACCACCTACGGGCTGGAGGGCGCGGAGACGCGCGGCGCCATGTTCATCGGTCCCGGCGTCGAGGTCTACGCGGGCATGATCGTGGGCAAGCACCAGCGCGACACGGACCTCGAGGTGAACGTCTGCAAGCAGAAGCACCTCACGAACGTTCGATCGAGCACGAAGGAGATCGTAGAGAAGCTGACGCCGCCCACCGTGATGACGCTCGACCGGGCGATCGAGTACATCGGCGCCGACGAGCTGGTGGAGGTGACGCCGAAAAGCGTCCGCATGCGCAAGCGCATCATGAACGCCAACATGCGCAGGCGCGCGGAGAAGCGTCAGGCGCTGGGCGCGCGGTCGGGCACCTCAGAGGCGCAAGCCTGAGGCGCGCCGTGGCCAGTGTCCGCATCGCCAGCCTGTCGGCCGAGCTCGTCGAGATCCCGCTACGCCGACCGTTCGCGACGGCGCAGGACCGGTTGGACCGTCAGGTGAGCCGGCCCGTGCGCGTCAGAGTCGGGCTGGACAACGGCCGCATCTACGTCGGCGAGACCGTCGCGGTCCAGTACGTGACGGGCGAGACGCCGGAAGCGACCATCTCCGCCATCCGTTCCGCGGCGCCGGCGCTGGAGGGCGCCGCCCTCTCGACGCCGCGGCTCGCCATCAACGCGGCCGCCGCTGCGCTGGACGGCGCGCCGGCAGCGGTCGCGGGACTGGAGATTGCCGTCCTCCGGGCGTTTGCGGGGGAGGCCGGCATCTCACTCCTGTCGCTGTTCGGCGGGGCGCGCACCTCCATCGAGAGCGACCTCACCCTCTCGCTCGCCGACGATCCGGCCGAGGGGGCGCGCGAGGCGGTGCGCCAGGGGTACCGCAGACTGAAGCTGAAGGTTGGCTCTCCGGACCCCGGCGACGATCTGGCGCGCCTGCGCGCAACAGCATCCGCCGCCCCCGACGCGATCCTCCGCGTGGATGCCAACCAGGCCTTCTCCGACGCGGGCGAGGCGATCCGCTGGCTCCGCGCCGCGACCACCGTCTGCCCCCGCATCGAGCTGGTGGAGCAGCCGACCCCCAAGGACGACCTGCGGGCGCTCGATGCCGTCGCACGCGCCTTTCCCGGCCTGGTATTCGCCGACGAGGCCTGCCGTACGCCCGCCCTGGCCCACGCGATCGTGACGCGCACGCAGGCCGCCGGGCTGAACCTGAAGCTGATGAAGTCCGGCGTGGCCGGCCTGCTGGAGTCCGGCGCGGTCGCTCGCGCGGCGGGCCGGCGGCTGATGGTCGGCTGTATGCTCGAGACGGCGCTGGGGATCGGGTTCGCGGCCGCGCTGGCGTGTGGCACGGGGTGGTTCGACTTCGCCGACCTGGACTCGCACCTGCTGCTCGACGCGCCGGGCCCCTGCCCCCACTTCACTCAGCGCGGACCGATCATAGAGCCCTCGTTGCAGCCGCCGGCGCCCGAGTAGCCGCCGGCCCTACTCCACCCACGCCGCGTCGTTCACGTAGGCCGCAATGAAGGCGAGTGGGATCGCGCACCAGCGCCCGCCGCCCCCGGAGTCCCGCACCAGGAACGCCTCTCCGCCCGGCGCTCCCTCCCGCGGCTCGAAGCCGACGATCAGCACGCTGTGCCCGTCGAATACGTCGGCCGGCGGACACATCCGCAAGAGGTCGCCGTCCCACACAGGCTCTCGCGGCCAGCGCATCCCGGCCAGCACGGGCACGCCGCGGAGCAGCGTCGCCCGGACCGCGTCGAGGTGACGGGTGCTGAGCCCCGTGGCGACGTCCCACTCCTTGATCCACGCCAGCCTGAACCCGCGCAGCCTGCGCGAGCGCGCGTTCGCCCACGCCCCGGGCGGAATGCGCAGGTCCGGATCGAACTTCGCCGCGTACGGCAGGTACCGCTCCTCGCAGATACCGTGGCGCTCGTAGCCGCGCCAGATGTCGTGGAAGAACCCGCCGTCGGCCCGGCTCCCGTCTACTCGGTTCGCGACCGCGTTCAGGAACTCCTCGCTGAGCCGCACCCCCGCCCGGGCGCGCCGGGCTACCGCGTGCTCTATGGCTGCCGTGACGGCAAAGACGGAGCAGGTGCCGCGCGGTCCCTGGCACTTAAGCGACATTTGCCAGCGCTCCCAGTCAGGGCGCAGGTCTACGGCCTGCGCGACGACGGTCGCGGTAGGCGGCGGGCTCGGATGGTCCATTGTCCGCGCATTCCCTTCTGCGTTCAGGCTGTCACCTGCCGCGCGAGCAGGCGTCGATACTCATAGATCGTCCGACGGCGCCGCCTGTGGTGCGGCCACCGCGCGGCAGCATTTGGGAGCGCTCTTGCATACCGCTGATACTGCTGAAGCTTGCCGCTCCGCCGGCAGTGCCGTACCTTGGGCATTTCGCCGCCTGCAGCCACCGATCCTTGTGGTAGGCATGCACCGGTCGGGCACCAGTCTTGCCGCAGCAATGCTCGCCTCGCTCGGCGCATACGTCGACCCGCGGATGCCGCCCCCGTGCGAGGGCGAGGTGCTCATGCCTCCTACCCCGGAGCAGCGCACCGCCGGGTACGGCGAGGCAGAGGCGTTTCGCCTGCTGAACGAGCACGTCATGCGGCTGGCCGGCGCTGACTGGCACTACCCCGAGCCGTTCCTACTGCGCCGGGATCGGCCCGTGTTCGCGGCGACCGCTGCCTTCTTTCTGCGGCTCGCGGCCGCCGGCTGCTTGCGCCGCGACTTCCTCGCGCATGCCCCGCCGCACTGGTCGGGCGCCTGGGGCTGGAAGGACCCCCGCACCAGCCTCACCTGGCCGCTCTGGATGCGGATCTTTCCCGACGCGTGCGTCCTCCACGTCCGGAGGGAAGTGACCGCGGTGACACGGAGCGTGCTGTGGCGCGAGCAGATGCGCGCCGTCGCACCCTTGCTCCTGCCGCCTGCAGGCGCCCGCGCGATGGAGCTCGTGCGGAGCCCCGAGGCGGCCCTCCGACACGTCGCGCGCCGCGTCGCGAGCGTCGCACTCCGCACCGACCCGGCGCCGTGCCTCGACGCGCAGCGGTGCGCGCACCTTCAGCGGCTCCATGTGCGCCACGCGTCCGCCGCGCGCGACCGCGTCGAGCGCTACGCGGAGATCCACTACGAGGACATCCTCAGGCGGCCCCTGGAGGCCGCCCGGGCGATAGCGCGCTTCGCCGGCCTCCATCCGGAACCGTGGCGCATCGCTCAGGCCGTGGCGCTGGTGCAGGACGGAGAGACCGCGGCGACCGAGCAGCGCCACCGCGTAGCAGCCGGGAGCATCTGAGGGGGCGGGCTACTGGGCGCCGTAGCGCTGCAGGATCAGGTCGCAGAGGCCGTCCACCACTTCGTCGACGGTCGTGGCTTCGGTGTCCTGCGCCATCACGCGCACGAGGGGCTCGGTTCCCGAGGCGCGCACTGAGAGCCACTCCGGCTTCGCCACCCGCGAGCGCGACCTCTCGATTGCGCCCACCACCTCGGGGTCGCTTCGCCAGCCGTCCCGCTCCCGCACCCGGACGTTGCGCAGGCGCTGGGGCACGGTGCGCATCACGGAGGCCAGCTCCGAGAGCTTCCTCCCCGACGCTCGCATCTCCCCGAGCACTCGCAGACCCGTGACCATACCGTCGCCGGTCGGCGTCAGCGCCGGGAAGAGAAGGTGCCCGGACTGCTCACCGCCGAGGGAGGCGCCCGTCCGAACCATCTCCGCGTGTACGTACCGGTCACCCACGTCCGTGCGGTCCAGCACGATGCCGTGCCGCTCCAGGGCGATGTCGAGGCCGGCGTTACTCATGATCGTGGCGACGACGCGATCGCCGGCCAGCTCGCCGCGCTCCCGCATGGCGATCGCGCAGATCGCCATCGCGCGGTCGCCATCGACCACCCGGCCGGCCTCGTCGCACAGGATGACGCGATCGCCGTCGCCGTCGAAGGCGAGCCCGGCATCGGCGCCGACGCGCACTACCTCCCTGCACAGCGCCTCGGGGTGGGTGGACCCGCAGCCCGCATTGATGTTCAGGCCGTCCGGCTCCGCGTGGATCGGCCAGACCTCGGCGCCGAGGGCACGGAACAGCATAGGCGCGGTGTTGCAGGTCGCCCCGTTCGCGCAGTCGAGCACGAGGCGCAGCCCGTCCAGCGCCACCCGCGATGTCGCCGCCACCGCTCGGGTGTAGGCCTCGACGGCGTCGGGCCGGTGCTCGATGCGCCCGATCTCGGCGCCGCGCGGAAGGCCTAGGTCGTCGGGCGACTCCAGCGCCGCTTCAATATCGCCCTCGACCGCGTCGTCCAGCTTCGTGCCGCGCGGTCCGAAGAACTTGATCCCGTTGTCATCGAAGGGGTTATGCGACGCGGAGACGACGGCACCCGCTGCCGCGCCTACGTGAGCTACCGCGCGGGCCACTGCCGGGGTCGGCGCCACGCCCAGCAGCGAGACGCGGCAGCCCGCGGAGGCCATGCCCGCAGCCAGGGCCGACTCGAGCATCTGACCCGAGAGCCGTGTGTCGCGCCCGACGACGACGTGACGCGAGTCCCCGTGCCGCACGAGCACGGTCGCCGCTGCCAGCCCCAGCCGGAGCGCCAGCCCCGGGGTCAGCTCCACATTGGCGATCCCGCGCACACCGTCGGTACCGAACCGCGGCTCGGCGGCCTTCATCGTGCCCGAGCCACTCTCACCATCGATGGGCGCAGCACGCGCTCGTGCATCGTGTAGCCGCGCTGCAGCTCCTCCACGACGGTGTTGTCCGGGTGCTCGCTGCCCTCGACGCGCATCACCGCCTCGTGGTAGTTGGGGTCGAACTCCTTGCCAACAGCCTCGATCGGGACCACCCCCTGCTTCGCCAGGAAGTCCTGCATCTGGCGCATCGTGAGCCGCAGGCCTTCGATCAGCGACTCGAAGCTGGCCGCCTCGTCCGCGGCGACGAGCGCGCGCTCGAAGTTGTCCATCACGCCGAGAAGGGCGAGCACGAGCTCGCGGTTCGCGAACCGGCGCTCATCGAGCTTCTGCTCCTCCATGCGCCGGCGGAGGTTCTGGCTGTCCGCCACCGACCGCAGGTAGCGGTCGTCCTGTTCGGCGAGCTTCGCCTGCAACTCGTGGATGTGGGCGTGCGCCTGCTCCAGCTCTGCGGTCAGAGCCGCGATGGCTGGCACCGGCGCGGCCGGCGCGTCCGCCACGGCGGCGACACTCCCCGCCCCGGCGGCGAGGCTCTCCTCCGCGGCGGCGTCCGAGGTAGACGCCGTCGCCGGATCGCCCGGAGGGGCCGGTGCGGCGGTGAAGTCCTCGATGGGAACTCTGCGACGGTATGGTCGGCGCATGACCTGTCCTCACCCTCCCTGCGAGCGGCGACCCCAGGCGCGAGGTCGCCCGCGCGCGAAGGCGCCGCGCTCGCGCGCCCCGAAAGGACCGCGCGGTCGCGGCGCCACACCAGAACGCTGGCGCCCGCCCTCAGGCGAGTCTTGCCTGCGTCAGCAGCGTCGAAAGATCGCGCGCCATCAGGCCGACCGCCGCCACCGCGCGGTCGTATCGCATGCGCGTCGGCCCCAGCACGCCGATGAAACCGGTCGTCTGAGCGCCGATGCGGTACGGCGACGTGATGACGCTGCACTGCCGCATCAACTCGATCGGGCTCTCCTGACCGATGACCACGGTCACGCTCTGCCCGAGCACCGCCTGGCTGAACACCTGATACAGGATGCTCCGCGCCTCGAGGGCGGCAAGCACCTGCTCGAGGGCGAGCACGTTCTGGAACTCCGGCTGCCGCAGGATCTGGCTCGTTCCCTCCAGGAACACCCTGCTCTCGGCCAACGACGCAGAGGCCTGGAGGATGGAGCGGTGGACTCGTCCAAGGAGATCCGCGTCGCCCGATAGCTCCGGTGGAAGCTCCCCGAGGGTAGACGCACCCACTTCCGCAAGGGTGCGACCCGCGAGACGCTTGTTGAGCAGATTCGACACCCGTTGCAGGGACCGCTCTCCGTGCCCCGACGCCACGCTGAGCAGCCGGTGCTCCACGTGTCCGGTCGAGAAGAGCATGACCAGAAGCACTCGGCGCGGGCTCGCTATGGTCAGGTAGACCTGTCGCAGCGCGTCCCGCTGGATGTCGGGGGCCGACGCAACGGACGGGTAGCTCGTCCACGCCGCGAGGAGCCGGCACGCATGCTGGACCAGCTCATCCACCGCGATGCCCGTCCCCCTGGACGAACTCAACGGCTCCTGCCCCTCCACGGGCTGGTCCGATGGCATCAGGCGGTCGACGTAGTAGCGGTAGCCGAGGTCCGAGGGTATGCGGCCCGCCGACGTGTGGGGCTGCACCAGATAGCCCATTTCGGACATGCCGGCCATCTCGCTGCGGAGGGTGGCCGATCTGCATCCGAAGTCGTACCGGCCGGCCAGCCACTCAGAGCCGACCGGCTCGGCCGTCTCCACGTACTCATCAACCACCGCGCGCAGTATGCGCTGCTGCCGTCCTGCGAGCGTCACCGAACCGCTCCGGTTCCAAGCGCTCCAACACGCGAAGTATAGGCTCCGGCGGCGCGCTTTGTCAACGCGGGCCATCGCTCGAGAGCGTCCCGCACGCCGAGGCGCACCGAGCTGCCGTGTGCCATAATGGGCCTGCGGTGGCGGCTCGGCGGCCGCACTTCCACCCCATTATCGGGAGTCACGTCCATGGATCGCGTGCGAATTGGCATGATCGGCGTCGGACAGATTGGCAAGGCGCACCTCGACAACTACGCGCACATACCGGGCGCCGAGATCGTGGCGGCCGCCGACGTCGACTGCGCAGAGGTCCGCGCGGTGGCGGAGCGCTACGGGATTCCGTACGCCACGACAGACTTTCGCCAGCTCCTCGCCCGCACCGACATCGATGCGGTGGATGTCTGCCTTCATAACAACCTGCACGCGCCGGTCACCATCGCTGCGCTGGAGTCGGGCAAGAACGTCTATTGCGAGAAGCCGATGGCCGGCTCGTATGTGGATGCCAAGGCCATGCTCGATGCGGCGCGCGCCTGCGGACGCAAGCTCAGCATCCAGCTCAGCACGCTCTTCGCGAAGGAGACCAAGGTGGCGCGGCGGCTCATCGCCGACGGTCGCCTCGGGAAGCTCTACCACGCGCGCTCCACGGGGTTCCGCCGCCGCGGGCGCCCGTTCGTCGACGGGTACGGCACCGCGTCCTTCGTCAAGAAGGAGGTCGCGGCCGGTGGCGCTCTCTACGATATGGGCGTCTACCACATCAGCCGCATACTGTTCCTCCTGGGGATGCCCGAGGTCCAGCGCATCAGCGGCAAGGTGTACCAGGAGACCGGCATGGACGAGCGCCGGCGCGCCGAGAGCGGCTACAACGTGGAAGAGCTGGGCCTCGGGTTCGTGAAGTGCGAGGGCGACCTGACGATCGACATCATCGAGTCGTGGGCCATCCATCTCGGCGGGTTCGACGGCTCCTGCATTGTCGGGTCGCGGGGCGGCATCCGGTTCGAGCCGCTCAGCTACCACTCGAGCGAGTGCGATCTCGAGATGAACGCCACCTTCGACATTGAGAGCGCCGACTGGCGGTGGCACCAGCTCAACGACCTCGAGTGGGCCTTCGACTCGCCACAGCACCACTGGATCGCCGCGCAACTCGGGAAGGTCGACCTGCTGCCGACCGCGGAGGTCGCCCTGGCAACCATGCTGGTGAGCGAGGGCATCTACCTGTCTGACCGCCTGGGTCGCGAGGTGTCCGCCGGCGAGGTGCTGGAGCATTCCGCCTCCACCGCTGTCGCGCTGTAGACGGGCGGCAGGCAACACTGTGGCCCGCCGAGTCTGCGTCATCGGCCTCGACAGCGCTCCGCCGGAGCTGGTCTTCGACCGGTTCCTGTCCGACCTGCCGAACCTCCGCTCCCTGATGGAGCGCGGCGTCTGGGGCCCGCTCGAGTCGACTGTTCCGCCGATCACCGTGCCCGCCTGGATGAGCATGTTCACGGGCCGCGACCCCGGCGCGCTCGGGATCTACGGGTTCCGGAACCGGAGGGACCACTCCTACGACGGCCTAGCGTTCGCCAGCAGCCGCATGGTGCACGAACAGGCAGTCTGGGATGTGCTGGGCGCCGCAGGAATGCGCAGCATCCTCCTGGGCATCCCGCTCACGTACCCGCCGCGACCGATCCAGGGGCTCATGGTCTGTGACTTTCTGGCCCCGAGCACCTCGGTACAGTACACCTATCCTGCCTCGCTTGCCGATGACATCCGGCGTGTCGTGGGCGAGTACGTCATCGACGTGCGTGACTTCCGCACCACGGACAAGGACCGCCTGCTTGCCCAGGTGCACGAGATGACCGACGTCCGGTTCGCGCTGGCCCGGCATCTCGCGGTCAGCGAGCCGTGGGACCTCTTCGCCATGGTCGAGATGGGCCCCGACCGACTGCACCACGGCTTCTGGCGCTACTTCGACGCCGGGCATCCGCTGCACGAGCCCGGGAACCCCTACCAGCACGCGCTCCGCGACTACTACCGCCGGCTGGACGAGCAGGTGGGGTCGCTCCTAGCGGTGCTCCCGGACGACACCACGGTTATGGTGGTCTCCGACCACGGCGCGCGGCGCATGGTCGGCGGCATCTGCGTGAACGACTGGCTGATCCGCGAGGGCTACCTGTCGCTCAAGCGGGCTCCCGACCGCGTGACCAAGCTCGCGCCCGACATGGTGGACTGGCCGCGCACTCGTGCTTGGGGCGACGGAGGGTACTACGGGCGGATCTTCCTCAACGTGAAGGGTCGCGAGCAGCAAGGCGCGGTCGACCCCGACGCCTACGAGGCGCTGCGCGACGAGCTTTCGAGCCGGCTCCGCGCCCTGCCCGACGAGCGGGGACGACCGATCGGCACCCGCACCTTCCGCCCGCAGGAGGTATACGCCGAGTGCCGGGGCATACCGCCGGACCTCATCGTCTACTTCGGCGACCTCGACTGGCGTTCGGTCGGCAGCGTGGGCCACGACGCCGTATGGACCCACGAGAACGACACGGGCCCTGACGACGCCAACCACTCTCCGCTCGGCATCGCGATCGTCGCGCGCCCGGGCCAGACGCCAGGATCCACTCCGCTGGCGTCGCGCCGGCGGGACGGCTGGTCAATCTGCCGGGTCGCGCCGGCGATCCTCCAGGAGCTGGGCGTCGAGCCGCCAACCAGCATGGGGCGCGATGGCCTGGACGACGCCGAGCCATCGTCGGTCTACTCGGAGGACGAGGAGGCCGAGATCGCCCGACGGCTCGAGGACCTCGGCTACCTGTAGCCCTGCGGCACAGGGCTGACGCCCGCGTCGCCCGCCCCATGAGATGCTCAGGAGGACAACCCGCACCGCGCCGCGAACGCAGAGGAAACCGACCTGCCATCAGGGCCGGACAACGGAGGAGGGCGCCATGAAGCTGGTCTGGTCGCTGGCGGCGGCGCTGGTTGTCTTCGGGGGACCTGCGACGGGCGAGGATCTTACGTACGTGGACCTCGTGCGCCGGCTGTACGATCTGGAGGGCCTGGCCCGGCTGCCAGCCTCCGGCGAGAAGTGTGAGCAGTGGTCCAGCTACGACCGGGCGAGCAGGATCGATGGGGTCACGGGCAAGCACGTCGCCTGGGATGCCAACGGCGACGGCACCGGCGTCATTCGCACCGAGGGCGACGAGCTCGTCCTTGCGGAGATTGAGGGACCGGGCGTGATCTGGCGCATCTGGTCCGCCACGCCGGGCAAGGGCCGCGTGCGGATCACCCTAGACGGAGCCACGCAGCCCCAGGTAGACCTCCCCTTCAGCGGGTACTTCGACCGCATGAACGCGCCGTTCACCTACCCGTCGCTGGTCTACCAGGTCGCGCAGGGCTGGAATAACTACGTGCCCATTCCCTTCCAGTCGTCCTGCAAGATCACGGCGGACCGGGACTGGGGCCTGTACTACCACTTCACGTATACGCGCTACCCGAAGGGCACCAGGCTCCCCACCTTCACGCGAGCGCTCAGCGAGGAGGCGCTCGACGCCCTCGCAGACGCGGACCGTTTCCTCAGGCGCAACCTCGGCGAGGACCCTGCCGGGAAGCGCGCGGGAGAGCGGACGGTTAGGTCCAGACGCTCGGTCCGCCCGGGCGGCGCTGCTACCGTCGCGACGCTCACCGGTGCGCGCGCCATCACGGCGATCCGTGTGCGCTGCAACCTCCAGACGCGCGGGGAACAGGTGGCCGCCCTTCGCGAGATGGCGCTGCGGATCACCTGGGACGATGACGCAGACCCCGCCGTGTGGGCGCCCCTGGGCGACTTCTTCGGCACGGCGCCTGGCGTCAACCTCTACCGGTCCCTGCCCCTCGGCATGACCAGTGAGGGGTTCTACGCTCTCTGGTACATGCCGTTCGCCAAGAGGGCGCGAGTCGAGCTGGTGAACGACGGGGCCACCGCGCGTCGAATGGAGGTAGCCATCACCCACGCCCCGCTGACCAGGCCAATCGAGGAACAGGGCCGGTTTCACGCGAAGTGGCACCGCGACGCGTTCCTGCCCTCGGAGCCGGAGCGGTGGATCGACTGGCCGATGCTGAAGACCACGGGTCGCGGGCGCTACGTGGGCGTGCATCTGCACGTCTGGAACCCCAAGGGCGACTGGTGGGGCGAGGGAGACGAGAAGTTCTGGGTGGACGGCGAGACCTTCCCCTCGACCTTCGGCACCGGATCCGAGGACTACTTCGGCTACGCATGGTGCAGCCCAGACCTCTTCCAGAACGCCTTCCACAGCCAGTCCTACAACAGCGGACACAACCGCGGTCACATCAGCGTGAACCGGTGGCACGTCGCCGACAACGTGCCCTTCCAGACGGCCTTCCAGGCGGACATCGAGAAGTACTTCCCCAACAACCGGCCGACGCTCTACGCCGCGACGGCGTACTGGTATGAGGCGCCCGGAGGGGGCGATCCCTACCGTGCGGCCTCGCTCGCGGACCGGACCGGCTACTTCGATGTGGAGCCGCCTCCCGCCAAGAAGGTAGAGGGCGCCATCGAAGGCGAGGCACTGCCCATCGTGGAGAGGACGCGTGGCAACGCTGCACCGCAGGAACTCGGGGGCTTCGGTCCGGATTGGAGCGCCGACCGGCAGCTCTGGTGGACGGGCGCCGAGCCCGGTGATCGCCTCACCGTCGCGTTTGACGTGGAGACGGCGGGCCGCTACGACCTCCGCGCCCAGCTTACGAAGGCGCCCGACTACGGTGTCGTTCAGCTCTGGCTTGATGGAGCGAAGCTGGGAGACCCGATCGATCTGTATCACACGTCGGTGATCGCGACGGGGGAAATGTCCCTGGGCATCCACTTCCTGACGAGGGGACGGCACCGCCTGACCGCCGAGATCGTGGGCGCGAACGCCGCCGCGAGGCCTGCCTTCATGTTCGGCCTGGACTACCTCCTGCTGGCCAGCGCACCGTAACTGCCTAGCCACTCCGCCGCGCGAGCCCCGCCTCTCACTGAGGCGGGGCTCGCGGCCTTTGGTGTGGTGGTGGACGCCCGCCGCATGGCACAACCCGGTAGCTCTGCGGGGCGCTGACGCTACGCATCCGAGGGAGGCACGAGCCCCATGCGCCGCTGGACTCCATGGATCACCACGGCTCTCGTCGTGGCACTCTCTGCCATCGCCCTGCGTGCGGCCGCCGTCGACGAGCCGAGCGCGGAGCGGCCTCGGCCGTTCCGGTTCTCGCTCGACCTGTACCAGGGCATCAGCGACATCGAAGGCCTTCGCCGCGCGTCGGATGGCCATTGGGCGGGATCGAGCGCGAGCTGGCCGTCCACCGCTGCCGTCGACTGGACGGCCGTAAGCGGCCACGGGGCGCGCCTCGCCGTCGGAGTGGGCGCCGCGTTCAGCCGAGGGGGTCTCGGGTACCGCCAGCCGGCCGAGGCATGGTGGCGCGTTCCGTGGGGAGGAGCGGCGAGCGTGCGCGCGGGCCGGTTCTGGGTGCCCTTCGCCTCGCAGGAGTGGCTCTACCGGCCCGCCAACGGCCTGGCGCTCGACTGGCGGACGGGACGGTACGAGGGAAGCGGCGCGATCACCCTCACCGACGACGAAATGCGGCCAAACGTCCACGTGCGCCTGGGGCGCGAAGCCCTTCCCGGCGTCTCGGCTGGCCTGTCGGCGGCGCTCGGCTCCGGAGCCAGCGGCGGGCCATCGCACACGAGAGGCATCGGTCTGGACGCCTCGCTCGAGCGCGGGCCGTGGCGCGCACGCGGCGAAGGCGTCCTTATGTGGGATCGCGGTGGCCGCTCCCTCAGGTTCGGATCGGTGCGGCTCGGCCACCAGATCGTGAGCTGGGCGGAGCCCTACGTGGCGCTCTACGACTGGCGCGACGACGCGGGAGACCACGGTCGCTTCGGCGGCACCGTCTACGGGGTCCACATGCGCGCGAGCCCGGAACTCGCCATCGAGTCGGCGATGGCTGCCACGTCCGACCGCCGCGTCTACTGGGTGCAGCTTCACCTGACGATCGACCGGTAGCGCCAGGCGCCGTCCTGTTCGTTTCGTACCGGTCTACCAGGCGAGCGCGCACGTGCCGATAATCCGTCAGAGGAGCTCGATACGCCCATGCCCCAGATCAAGGTTGACCGCTCGTCGCGCGGGCTGACGGTGCGCGTAGCCGGCGAGCCGGCGTTTGGAGAGCTCGACGCGTTCGTGTCCGACCTGCGCCCGCTGGCTATGGAGGGCTGCAACGTCTCGCTCGTGTGGACACAGACGGAGCGCATTCACATCGCCTTCCTGCAGGCGCTGATGTCGCTGCGGAGGTCCGTGGAGGCTGCTGGCGGCACGTTCGCGCTGTCCGTCGGGTCCGACGCTCTGCGCGCGACCCTCGGCGCATTCGGCCTGGCGGACGCCCTCGGCCTGGAGACGGAGCGCAAGCGAGGCCGCCGCGCCGCGTGAGGGCGCGCGGCGCGCCCGAGTGCGCGCGACCGGGGTGTGACCCGGATGCCGAAAGAGCGGCGCGCGCCGGGCGACCTGCGCGACGCGCGCAACCCGGAGGCGAAGCATGGACCCCACCGACTCGCTTGTGAAGCTGTTCTATGAGGAGGCGCGCGAAGGCGTCGAGCAGATCGAGCAGGTTCTGCTCGACATGGACAAGCGGGGCGCCGACACCGAGGCGATCAACGCGCTCTTCCGTCATGCGCACTCGCTCAAGGGCAATAGCGGGGTCATGGGCTTCACCCATATCAGCCGCTTCACCCATCGGCTCGAGAACGCACTCGACGTCCTGCGCCAGGGAGGCCACGAGCTCACGCGCCCGCTGGTCGACATGATGCTGGAAGCGGTCGACGTCATCCGACGCATGCTGGCCGCGAGCCAGACGCAGGGCGATGTTCCCGAGCCAGCCTGCGAACCGCTCATTCAGCGCATAGATGCTGAGATGCGCGGCGTCCCGGGCATCCCTGTCTCACCCAGGCCGCCGTCGGGATCGCCCGATGCGGAGGCGCCCACGCCCATGGCGGAGATGATTGCAGCCTCGCCGGACGCCGCGCGTTACCGGCTCGCGTTCAGTCCGGGTCCGGCATTCGACGCGGAGGGCGACCCGATCGGGGCCCTGTCGGAGCTTCAGCACTACGCCACGATCCGCTCCTGCCGCCTGGTGGAGACCGTGCCCCGTCTCGCGGAACTCGACGCCACGGTGTGCCATCTGTCGTGGGACGCAGAGGTGGAGACTGCCTCGGACCCTGTCATCCTGCGGGCTGTCCTCGATCTCTCGTCCGACGGCGCCTCCACTCACATCACTCCCATCGGCGACGGCGCCCCGGCACCGGAGGATGCACCCGGCAACGAGGCCCGCGCGACGGGAATGGCGGAGGCATCCGCCGCCTCTGCGGCCAGCGAGGCGCACGAGGACCCGACAATCGCCACAGGGGACTCGCCGGCCGGGCCACATGCCGCGCCCATCGCGCGCCAACCGGCGGCGCAACCGGCTCTATCCGCGCAGGGCGGACCGGCTCAGACCGGCGGTGCGGCGCAGGGCCGGAGGAGAGCGGAGGCGCAGACGATCCGCGTCGCGACGGAGAAGGTAGACGCGCTGTTTAACCTCACAAGCGAGATCGTCATCGCCCAGTCGATGCTGAATGCCGCGGAAGCGCGCATCGCGGACGCGGACGCGAGGCTGGCGCTGTCGCAGATGGAGCGGCACGTCCGCGACCTGCATGAGCGAGTCATGGCGATCCGCATGATCCCGGTGGGCTACGTCTTCAGCCGGTTCCCGCGCATGGTCCGCGACCTCGCGGCCGCGATGCAGAAGGACGTCCGGCTCGACATCTCCGGGGAGGAGACCGAGCTGGACCGGACGCTGCTCGACGCTCTGGCCGACCCGCTAACGCATCTGCTGCGGAACAGCATCGACCATGGCATCGAGCCTCCGGCTGAGCGCAAGGCGGCCGGCAAGCCCGCCACCGGCTCCGTCCGCCTCAACGCCTTCCAGGCCGAGGGACGCATCCATATAGAGGTGGCTGACGACGGCCACGGCATTGACCCCGAGAGGATCCACCGTAAAGCGGTCGGTCTCGGCTGGCTGCGCGAGGACGAGCGGCTGTCCGCCGACGGCTACTACGACCTCCTCTTCCGGCCGGGCTTCTCTACGGCCGAGGCGGTGAGCGACGTCTCTGGCCGCGGTGTCGGCATGGACGTGGTGAAGCGGAACGTCGAGACGCTCGGAGGCATGGTTTCGGTGCAGTCGGAGCTCGGACAGGGCTCCCGCTTCCTTATCAAGGTGCCCCTCACGCTCGCCATCATGGACGGCCTCGTGCTGCGGGTCGGCGAGGAGCACTACATTCTGCCGCTCACCTCCGTGATGGAGGCTTTCCAGCCGGCGAGTGTGCTCCACTGCAGCGCCCTGGGCTCGCTGCAGATGGTGAACGTGCGCGGCCGCTTCCTGCCGCTCACCAGGCTGGCCAGCCTCTTTGCCGTGCCAGAGACCGCCGAGAGGACCTCGCAAGGCCTCCTCGTGGTCCTGGAGCAGGACGAACAGCAGGTGGCAGTGCTGGCGGACGAGATCGTCGGGCAGCAGCAGGTGGTGATGAAGAGCCTGGAGGCCAACTACGCGCGCGTTCCCGGGTTCTCCGGGGCCACCATCCTTGGCGATGGACGCGTCGCACTTATCATCGACGTGGGCAACATCGTGCGCCGGGCGCAGGACGCCTCGACCGCACAGCACCTTCGGGAGCCGGCGGCCGCATGACGGCCGCCTGCGACCCACGCATCCGACAGGCCAGGCGTCGCCCCGCTCGCCGCGGGCCTCTGGCGTCTGTGGAGGGAAACGGACGATGCAGACGGTGAGCATGGAAACCCGCTCGGCGACGAGCGAGACGCAGCAGTACCTAGCCTTCCAGCTCGGCGATGAGACGTACGGCGTGCCCCTGCTTGATGTGCAGGAGATCCGCAAGTACTCGGCGACGACCCGCGTCCCGAATGCGCCGCCTTACGTGCTGGGCGTCATCAACCTCCGCGGGTCGATCATCGCCATGCTGGACCTGCGCCTGCGCCTCGGATTGCCGCCGATCGATGGCGACGACCAGACGATCGTCGTGGTGGTTAACGTGGGGGGACGCACGTTCGGGCTGCGCGCCGACTCCGTGTCGGACGTGATCAGCATCGCAGCCGACACGATCCAGGATCCGCCGCGTCTCACCAACGGGGACGAGCACCGCTTCATCCACGGCCTCTCCCAGGTGAACGATCGGGCCGTTATCCTGCTCGAGCTCAGCGCCATCATCGAGGCGGACGGGGCGGCGCGTTTCGCGGCCTGAGTGTCTCCGAGCCCGGCCGTCTCGCCCTCAATGGGAACGGGGCGCCACTCAGGGAGTGCCCGCCCCGTGCCCGCTCGACCGCGCCGAGCATGCGTCCGCCGACCATCCCCTGCCCGGCGCCCGTCCGTCCGTACGCGGGCTCAGCCGGCGCCGCCACCGGTGGCCGCTCTCTCCCTCTCCACGGCCTTGCCACACAGCGGGCAGAAGCGCCATGCGCCCGGCGCAGGCGGGCGCCTTGCCCCGTCGAAGGGACAGAACCGCCACTCACCGTGGAAAGGCCGGTCGCACCTGGGGCAGCGCGGCGGCTGGCGCGACCGCAGCACCTGCACCTGGCCCCTGCAGTGCGGGCAGGCGAAGGTCGAGCGCGTTTCCGGCGCGCTCCAGAAGAGCATCGGGTTACCCCGCATTGCCTCGCCCACCACTTCGGGCACGGTTGTCAGCGCCCGGGCCATCACGCCGTAAGCAGGCCTCGCCGTGATCCGCACGATCCACTTGCCGCCGCGCAACTGATGCGTCCAGCCAATGCCAAGACTCTGGCACACGGCATCCAGCGCCGTCGAGAGGCGCACGTTCTCGAAGGCGGCCGTTATCCTGCGGTCCTTCGGCACATCGTCGTCAATCACGTGCTCAACGTTGGCGCTGCCCAGTAGCTTCGCCAGGGCCTCATGCAGCGGCGCGTCCTTCACCGATATGCTGACGCGCTCGCTGAGGCCTCCGGCAAGGCCTCGGAGCGCGAGCCGCTCACCGAGGTGGCTGAGGTCGAGCGCGAGCCGCTCACCGAGGTGGCTGAGGTCGCTCGGCACTTCCGCCCGGGCCTCTCCAGGACGGTCGGCCCGCTGCTCCACGCGCACCTCGACCGTGCCATCCGGTCTCTGGGCTGCTGCAGCCCCGCCAAGCCCCATCAGGGCAGCCAGAGCAATCGCTTTCATTTCTGCTCCTCCTCGCCCATCGTGTCGACGAACCCCAGCCGGGGTTCGTCCATCGTTCCTTCGTCGCTGGCAAACAGGATCCTCAGTAGTCCAGGCCTGGCCTGGGCGCCGCCGCTCGCAGGGTCCTGCTCGAGGATGACCACAGGTGCGAGAACGCCCGACGGCGGCCGCTGAACCGTCTCGTGCACCCACTGCGGCCTAGCCGGCTGCTCCGCTGCGCCACGCGGGGCAGGCGGGCGCGACCCCCGGCGCTCCGCGACACGGCGGCGCGGCGCCTTGCTGGCTGCCGGGCGATGCGCCACGAGCCGCACAGCAGGCAGCGGGCGCGACGGGCCGGCAGGGGACGCCATGGGCTCGCCACCGCCGGCTCCGGCAAGGGCGGGCGCGACGGCTGCCGGCGGCGGGTCGGGTCGCCGCGCATCTGTGACGTTTGCGGTGGGCTGCGGGCCCTGGCCGCCGCGAAGGAGCGCCAGACAGAGGCCCGCCACTGCCGTCACCGTCGCTCCTCGCCACACCCATGCAAGGGCGGGCCGCCCGCGCCGAGCCCATCGAGAGCGCGCGCGCTGCACCATGTCGGCAGGCGGCTCGCCAACGGGTTCGTAGAGCGCGGCGTCCCGGAGCGCTGCCTCGACGCGAAGTGTGCGCGGGTCGCCCGCGTGGCGCACGTGTGTCAGGTCCTCGTGCATCGTGCATCATTCCCCACCGCACCAGGGCGCGGCGCCTCATCAACCCAGTCGGCCAGCCTGCTCGACAGCCGCTTCATCCCGCACTGCATCCGGCTGCGGATGGTGCTCTCGGGCCGGCCGGCAAGCCGCGCTATCTCGCTGATCCCGAACCCCTCAAAGTAGTGCAGCCAGAGCGGAGTGCGCAGGTCCTCGGGCAGCGCGGCGACCTCGCGGCGCACGCGGCGTCGGGTCTCATTGCGCAGCGCCTCCTCGTCGGCGCCCAGGCACGGCCCGGGCGGAGCCGCCTCCGCGGCGAACCAGTCCGTCACGCGGCGATACCAGGCCGACCGGCAGTAGTCGTGCGCGACGTTGGCCGCGATGCGGCAGAGCCACCCGGCGAACGGGGCGTCGCCCCGATACTGCGCCCGCGCCCGAAACGCCCGGATGATGGCTTCTTGGGCGAGATCGTCCGCCTCCTTGCCGTGCGCAACCGACGCAACGACGCGCCACAGGCGGCCGCGGTGCCGATCGCAGAGCGCCGCGAAGGCATCGGCGTCGCCGGCAGTCGCCCTCTGCTCCAACCGGTCGTCGGCGGTGCTGGCGCCCAATCGGCCTCTCCTAACCATAGGACGGCTGCAGGGACGCGAAACCGCGAACCGTCTTCGCGCCGGCGTCCCGGTGACGCGCGACGCGTTTGACGGTGCGCGCGGGCAAACCTATAATGCCGCCATGCTGAAGTATCTGACACACCTGCTGCGGCGCCCGGTCTTCGATCTGGACGGAACCCGGGTAGCCGTGGTGCACGACGTCATCGCGACACAGGGCGAGCGCCTCCCGCTCCTGGCGGCATGCTTCGTGAAGGGAAGGACGGTCGAGAAGTGGGTGTCGCTGAGCGACACCCGTCTCGAGGAGCGGGGGCTTGTCCTGGCAGCACCCCTGGCGTCCGTGACGCACTACCAGCCGGGCCCGGAGGACGTGCGGCTGCAGCGCGATGTGCTGGACAAGCAGATCGTCGACGTGCAGGGCTACCGCGTCGTGCGCGTCAACGATGTGCGGCTCGCCGAGGCGGGGGACCGCCTCTGCGTCGTGGGCGTCGACGCCGGGCTCCGGGCGCTCGTCCGTCGCACCGGTCTCGGCTGGCTGATCGAGGCTGCCTGCCGCCTGTTGCGGCGGCCACTGTCCGCTCACCTTATCTCGTGGCAGGACGTCGAGCCTCTGGCCCCCGGAAGCGTGGGTGGCGGGCGCATCCGGCTGAGAGTGCCGCACGAGAAGATCGCGCGGCTGCACCCCGCGGACATCGCCGACATCGTGGAGCAGCTCGACCCGCAGCAGCGCGCGGAGGTGATCGAGTCGCTCGACGTCGGGACGGCAGCCGACACGCTCGAGGAGATGGAGGACGAGGAGGCTGCCGCCGTCATGGAGACCCTCGCCGAGGCGACAGCGGCGGACATCCTCGATGAGATGGAGCCAGACGAGGCGGCGGACCTTCTGGCGGACCTTCCGGACGAGCGCTCCGAGGAGCTCCTCGAGCACATGCAGCCCGCGGAGGCTGCGGACGTTAAGGAGCTGCTCGCCTACGGTCAGGAAACGGCCGGCGGCATGATGACGACGGAGTTCGTCGCCATCCCCGCCACGATGACTGCAGACCAGGCGATCCAGCGGCTGCGCGAACTGGCGCCCCGCGCCGAGACAGTCTACTACGTCTACGTTGTGGACGACGCCCAGCGGCTCGCAGGGGTCCTCTCGCTGCGCGACCTGATCGTGGCGGACCCGGACACCCACATCGGCGACTTCATGGTCACCAACGTGCGCCGAGTCCGCGCCGATGAGCACGCGGATCAGGCTGCCCACCTCATCGGGCGCTACAACCTTCTGGCGCTGCCGGTGGTGGGCGAAGGTGACGTGCTCGAGGGGATCATCACCGTTGACGACCTCGTCGAGAAGCTCCTGCCGCCCGAACGACGGCGTAGGCTGCCCCAGCTCACCGTGCAGGACGAGTAGCGCGTCCCGCCACTGAGTGCGGCAGAGCGGGCACAGGGCGATCGATGCTGCGCCGCCCGTGGGCCAGATGGCGGTGTCCCGCCATCGGCTGCGCACCGAGCGGAACCCGTGACGTTCGGCGCTCCGTAACTGTAGCGGTCCTTCTCCGGCCCCTTCCGCGGGGCGTGCCAGTGCTCCAAGCGCACCATCCAGCGCGAACCCGAAGTCACCGCCCCATGAGGAGGCGAACCATCGTGACCCGCAGAACCTGCCTGCTCCTCGCTCTCATGCTGGCGGCCTCCGCCACTCCGGTCCTCGGCCAGACCTACCGCAACCGCATCAACGAGCGCTTCCGCACAGTCGCCACAGGCCCGATGCAGGCAGTGGTGGTCGACGCGCCCGACCTGCGCGACGCGGCCGGGGTCCGGCAAGCCGCCTACACCCGGGTGGCCGAGGTGCGTCGCCAGCGCGAGGTCGGTCTGCGGCGTGGGATGGCTGCGCTCCGCGCCCTGTTCCCCGACCGGCGCGAGCTGAACCTGGGCTATGGCGACATCGTCGTGCTGCGAGAGCGCGGGTTGCTTGCGCTGAGCGCCACACGCGCGCCAGGCCGCGGCGGACACGAGATCGCGTACAGCGTGCCAACGTCGGGCCCAGGCTCGTGGACCCTCGCCCAGCAGAGCGAGTTGCAGGCGCTGGTCGGCGTCCTCTACCCTGCGCTCAAGCAGGTGTACGGCCCGCCGTCCTGGAGCGGAACGGTGACCCTCCTGAACGGAGACAACATGTCGCCGATCATCGGGGACCCGGATGCGCTCTCAGGCGGCGTCTACAACGTCTCCACGAACGAGATCGTCTTTGCCCAGTACCTGTCGCCGCAGACGCGGGTGCTGAACCTGACCCAGATGCTGGCGTTGTCGTTCCGAGGCGCCGCCACCATCTCGTACGACGCATGGGAGCGCGGCATGGCCCGGGCAGCGACCCAGATGACCGTCGCCGCAGTCCTCGGCCCCCTCGAGTCGCTGTACGGATCCGGCGCGATCGACCTCTCGGACCCGCTCTGGCACGCCCTCGACCGCTATGACCTTCTGAACCAACCCGCCCTCGGAAACGACCGCTTCTACCCGCCCTCGCGCGCCGGAGCGCCGGCCAACACGGCCGCGTTTCCCAACATGCTCGCGCCGCGGCTCATGATGGCGGGGTCCGCGTGGCTCAAGGTCGCGACGACTGCCCCTTCCTTCCTGCAGAGCTTCAACGCCGCCTACTACGCTGCGCTCGCTGCGGACCCCACGGTGCGCAACAGCGTGCCCCGCCTCCGACAGATCGCCGCGCAGGCGCTCATCAGCAGCGGTGTTGCGCACATCGAGGGACTGCCGTTCGAGCAGTGGTTCGAGCGCCAGTTCGCGCTGGACACCAGCGTGTCGCCGGGCGCCAAGCTCTACGCTCTCGTCTCTCCGATCCGGCCTGACACCGAGAACGACGACGACTTCGCCGTGGGCGTGGTGCTCTACTACTTCCGGACGCAGTTCGATGGCTCCGGGGCCGGCGACGAGGTTAACCTGCGCGGCACGAGCTACCCAATCTTCTGGGACCACACGAGCCGGAACCGTCTCTGGCTTGGCGCGCAGTATGAGCGGGTCGACATCATCGACGGTGTCGGCGCCGTGGCGCCGACCGTGTTCAACGTGATCGGCGGCGATCCGAACGAGCAAGGCCGCATGCGCATCGTTATGGAGTTTCCGGTCAACGCAGAGGTTGCCCGGTTCGCCGTCTCGCCTCGGTCCATGGGCAAGCGGCCATCGCCCAACAACTGGTGGGGCGTCATCGCAGGCGCCGACACCGGCCAGTTGCGCATCGACACGGACACTGGCGTGTCAGCCGTGACCGACGTGCGACAGGGCGCCTTCGGCGCCGCCATCGACGCCGCCGCCTTCCGCCGGCCGAACCGGGCGACGCTCACCTTCACGCCCACCGTCGGGCCAGCCACGGTGCGCCAGATCGTCGTGGGCCGCGGAGAGCTGGTGCTGCTGATGAACGCGGTGGACCCCGTGTCGACCCGCACCGTGGACCTGCCCGCCGGCCCCGCGATGATCTCGTTCCCGATCCAGCCCCTGCGCGCGAAGGCCGCAGAGGCGCTGCTGAACCCGGCCGACGGCACACCGCTGTTCAACGACATGAACCTGCTGATGGCGCAGTGGCGCCAGTCGCAGCCGGGCGAGGACAAGTACCTCCGCTACCCCACGATGGAGCCGCTGCAGACGGGCAAGGGCTACTGGTCGAACCTGCCAGCCGGCACGCGGGCCATGATCGTCGGCTCGGTCCACACGCAGGACGCGGTAGTGTCGCGGGCGCTCCTGCACGGCTGGAACCAGATCGGCAACCCGTTCGAGGCGTCCATCCCGATAGAGAACCTTCAGTTCCAGTACCTGGCGGATAACATCCCAGTCACGCTTCAGGAGGCGATCGCGCGGGAATGGGTCGCGGCGCAGGATATCCCGGGCGGCGGCCAGACCGCAGTGTGGGCGTACGCGCCCGAGTCCGGCTACGTGGCCGCCAGCCAGCTCGACCCGTGGGAGGGCTACTGGATCCGGGTTCTCGTGTCCGAGGGGCTGACCATTACCTATGCGAACCCGTCGCGGGCGGCGCGTGTGGCGCCCGCGACGCGGGCCGCAAGGAGCGCAGCACGCGGGTGGTCGGTCGCCTTCACGGTGCGCGGCCCGGGCGGCACGGGGTCGACCGCGGTGCTCGGCCAGGGCGAGGGGGCGACGCCCGGCCCTGATGCGCGCTTCGATGCACTGCGGCCGCCGGAGTTCGTGCGATCGGCGCCCGTGCTCGCATTCCATCGAGGCGACTGGGGCGATGCGTCAGGCGCCTACTTCTCCGATATGCGCGCAGCGGGGTCCCGCGAGCCCTGGGAGCTCACGGTGAGCACGCCCACACTGAACGCGACCTACACGCTGGCCTGGTCCGGTGGCGGCTCCTTGCCCCGCTCGACGCGCCTGGTGCTGGTCGATACAGCCACGGGGAGCCGGCGGTACCTGCTCGGCGGATCGTCGCTCACGTTCACGACCTCCACCGAGACGCTGCGACGCTTCCGCGTGGAAGTGGAGGACCGCGGGCGCCACGCGCTTCGGGTGCTGGCCGGACCGGCGCGCATGTCGCGGTCGGGCGCCGGGGTGGCGCGCCTCACCGTGACGCTTACCGCTGGAGCGCTCCTCGACGCCGTGGTCCGCACGGCGGACGGCCGGAGCGTGCGACGCATACAGATGGGGCGGGCGACGCCAGCCGGCGAGACCGAGCTGCTGTGGGACGGACGGGACGACCGCGCCATTTCGGTCCCGGCCGGCATGTACCTGATCGAACTCCGGGCGCGCACACCCGAGGGAGAGCAGGCGCGCACGGTGGCGCCGCTGGTGGTGACCCGATGACGCCGAACGCGAGCCGGGCACGGAGGGGAGCGCCGCTCATGGGGAAGTTGATTGCGCAGATCGCCATGCTCGGGGCTGCGGCCTGCCTGACGGGCTGCGGCGGTGGGGGCGGTGGCGGGCCCACTGCCGACGTCACGGGCCGCGTTCTGCTGGTGGCGACTGGCCAGCCTCCTGCCGTTGCCACCACGGTGACGGTCGGCGGGATCAGCAGTCCCACGGGCACCGACGGCGTCTTTGTGCTTCGGCGCGTGCCCGCCACGGCCGCGCGAATCCGTGTCGTGAGCCAGGGAGCGGCGACGCTCACGCAGCCGCTGCCCGGGCTCACCGCGGGGCGCCTGAACGACGTCGGCGACATCTTCGTGGCCGACGATGCTTACACGGCGGTTGCGAGTGGCATCGTGGTGCGGTCCGACACGGGAGCGCCTGTCGCGGGAGCAACGGTCCGGATCAGCGGACAGGTCGCGGTCACCACAGCGACGGGCCAGTTCCGCATCACGGGCCTGCCGGACGCGCTCGGTCGCCATGGCGTTCAGGCCGGACTCGTGAGAGCGACTGGCCTGGAGGACAAGCCCCTGCACTTCGACCCGGAACTCGCGCCATCGCCGCCCGACAACGACCTCGGCGACATCGTCATGTCACTGCCGGTTGGCGGCGTGCCGGGCGGGCCTGGCACAATCATCGGAACCATCACGCTGCAGGGGC
Organism: Chthonomonadales bacterium; assembly: GCA_035477595.1. Taxonomy (GTDB): domain Bacteria; phylum Armatimonadota; class Chthonomonadetes; order Chthonomonadales; family CAJBBX01; genus DATIKM01. The sequence goes on along the minus strand of DATIKM010000142.1, from coordinate 72,141 downwards.
TGACCGACCACTCCGGCGCCATCGTCACGCTGGTGGAGCGCACGGGCGACATGGTCGTCGAACAGGGAACCACTGGGCCGGACGGACGCTACGGGTTCTGGGTGGTGCCCGGCGCGTACCGCGTGCAGGTCCGCGCAGCCGGGTTCCAGCCCGCAGCCGCGGAGGTCGACCTCGTCCGGCCGGACGAGCCCAGGACCGTGAACCTCACACTCGTCCGGTGAGCCCCGCGCGCACTCACAGCCGGCCAGCGACGCGCCCTGGAGCGGAGCTGGGCATCGCACACGTTGGAGGGACGTCCGTCGGGGCACACCACGCAGAGCCGGATGAAGGAGCCGATGTCCGGGCTGTCGGTGGCCACAGGCGGCGGAGGGGGCGCACCGTTCTACTGGGAATGGACGCGCTTCTGCAGTTGAGCGCGGGCATCGCGCCCCGGGGCTTGACAATCGCTTGCGCATCGCCGATAATCGGATTGACGCACGACGGCGAGGGTCTGAAAACTTACAGCCCTCGGGCAGAGCCGTCAGGAGGAGGGGCCACACCGCTTGACACCGCCGGACACTATGACGGAACCGCTCCGGGAGAGAGCGGTCGCAACCACATAACGGTCGCCGTCCCTCCGCTACGACCTCTGGGACATGGCAAGGGCTCCGACGACATTCCACACGCAGATACTGCGTGTCTGGCCGCTTCTCTCCCGGACGTCCTCTGTACCCGCTCCGCTACCTCCCCACGCCCTCGAGATCGCGGTCCTGTACGTCGCCATACCGCTCTATCTGCTGCCTGATCGTCCCTGCGCGTCCCGTGACCGCGATGGAGAGCGCGTCTGGCCCGAACCACCGGCGCGCAGCCGCGTTCACCTGGGCGAGCCTTACGCTCCGCAGCCTCGCAAGGTAGCCGGTGAGGTGATCGGCGGGAAGGCCGTGTAACTCCATCTCCGCCAGACGTCCGGCCAGTGCGCCCGGGGTCTGCACCTCGATCGCAAACTGCCCGGCCAGGAAGCCGACCCCTCGGCGCAGCTCCGCATCTGTGAACCCGCGCGTGGCGGCGCCGCGCACCACATCGATGACGGCGTCGATGAGCGCGTTCGTGTTCTCCGCACGCGTGAACGAGCCGATCACGAAGCTGCCCCCGGCGCGGCGATAGCGCATGGCGCACCCGATCCAGTAGGTGAGAGACCGGTTCACGCGCACCTCCTCCGTGAGTCGGGACGCGAACCCGCTGCCTAGGATCGTCGTGGCGACCTCCACCGCGACGCGGTCCGGGTCGGAGGCCGCCGCTCCCTTGCCGATCAGGACGACGTTCGACTGCACGGCATCGGGCTTGTCCACGAGCGCCACGGAGCGCGGGCGGGCGGCGAGTCGCGGTGGGGCAGGAGGCTCCACAGCCGTTGCGGGCCAGTCCCCGAGCCTCTGGTCGAGCGCGCGGAGTGCGTCGGCAGGCGGCAGGTCGCCGACCATCACTAGCCGTGCGTTAGGGGGCGCCAGCGTCCCGCGCCAGAAGGCAACCAGGTCATCGCGCGTGATCCGCGCCACCGACGATTCGGTCTCCAGTGCGCCGTAGGGGTGCCCGGCCAAGGCGATCTCCTGGGCGACGCGGCTGGCCACCGCTCCCGGGTCCTCGCGCATCGCGCGGAGGCCCGAGAGCCGCAACTCCCTCGCCCGTTCCACCTCACGGGCATCGAACGCCGGCTCGCGAAGCATCTCCGCGACGAGATCGAGGACTGCGGCGAAGTGCCGCGAGAGCCCCGACGCCCGCACGGTCAGCCCGTCCGCACCGGCCGACGCGTCGATGGTGGCGCCGAGGAAGTCCACCTCCTGCGCGAACTCCGCGGCTGACCGCTTCGCGGTTCCGCGCCCGAGCACCTCGGCGGTCAACGAGGCCACACCGGCCTTGCCCTCGGGGTCGATTGCGGCGCCTCCCCGGAAGACCACCTCGAGCGCGAACACGGGCGCGCGCTGGTAGGCCATCAGCGCCACCGGCATGCCGTTGCGCAGGCGCGAGCGCTGCACGTCGGGAAGAAGCACGGCCTGCGCGCCGGGCGCGGGCAGCGCCGGTAGCGCGCACAGGACGGTGCCCAGTGCCATCGCCAGCCGTCGGGTCATCGCACGTGCGCTTCCGGCGAGCGCGACGTCTCGGGCACAAGGGTCACGACGGTCCTCCTTGCGGGGTTCAGGTAGGCGCGCGCAACGCGCTGCACGTCGGCGGGCGTCACGCGCTCGCGCGCCGCCAGGTGGTCGCCGTAGCGCCGCCAGGAGCCCCGGTACACCTCCGCATCGGCGAGCATGCGGGCGCGCCCGATGTTGGTGGCCAGCGCCATCGCCTTACTGCTGCGCAGCGCGTTCCTGGCCGCCTCCACCTCGCGCTCCGTCACACCATTCGCGATCACGTCCGCCAGCACGCGGTCCAGCGCCTGTTCGCACTCGGCCGCGGTGCGCCCCGCCTGCGCCTGCACCGAGATGGTGAAGAGCCCGGCATCCAGGCGCGAGTCGTTTGCAGCCCACGCGGCCACCGCGACACGCTGCTCGGCAACGAGCGCACGGTACAGCCGGGAGCTCTCGCCGCGCGACAGGATGATCGACAGAACATCGAGCGCCGCGTCGTCCCGATGCCGGAACGAGCCGACCTTGTAGCCCACCAGCAGGGCGGGCAGTTGCGCCGGCCGGCGCAGCTCGAGCCGCCGCTCGCCGCGCTGGGGAGTCTCGGCGTTCACCACGCGCGGGGGCGCCGGGCGCCGAGGTATCCCCCCGAACAGGGCGCGCATCCTGGCGAAGAGCGGCTCGGGCCGGATATCGCCCACCACGACAACGACGGCGTTGTTGGGCGCGTAGAACGTGCGGTAGTAGGCGCGCACGTCCTCCAGCCGGATCGCACTGAGGTCGGCCATGTGGCCGAAGATCGGCCAGCGGTAGGGGTGCGCGTGGAAGGCGCCCGCCCAGAGCAGCTCTGCCATGGCCCCCTCCACCGAGTCGTCAGAGGCGGCGCGGCGCTCCTCCTTGACGATCGCGCGCTCCTGCTCCAGGTTGGCGCGATCGATCCGGAGCGCCCGCATTCGATCAGCCTCGAGTTGCAGGATGGTATCGAGGGCGGCCGACGAAAACTCCTGGAAGAACTCCGTGTGGTCGGTGCCGGTGCCCGCGTTCGCGTACCCGCCGCCCGCCTCGATGAGCCGGTCGAAGGCCTTCGGCGGGAACTTCTCGGAGCCGTTGAACATCATGTGCTCGAGAAGGTGCGAGATGCCGGTGATGCCGGGCCGCTCGTTTCGAGAGCCCGCCCTGAAGACGGTGTGGTAGGCCACGGTCGGCAGGAGCCGGTCCTCCAGCGCGATGACGATGAGGCCGTTAGGCAGCACCGTGCGCCGGGCCTGTAACGTGGGCCCGGCGAGCGCGGGCGACCAGGCGCTCCCCACCACGCAGCAGATGGCGGCCGCCATCCCAAGGAACCCTCGCATCCACACCCCTCGCCCGCTCATGTCCGGCCAACCTCCAAGCCACGCCGTTTGGCGCTGCGGCATGCCTGCACCCACGACGCCCCCGCCGCAACCCAGTAGATGGGCGCGAACCACCAGGCGCGGTAGTGTTTCCGATAGTACGCCAGCAGGCCGCGCCGTGACTCCCACGCCATCTCGGCCCAGATCTGCCGCGTTGCCGCTCCCCCGTGGTGCAGCACGTCCGCGACGGGCGAGAAGAGGATGCGCCAGCCCTTTGAGCGCGCCCGGAAGCACCAGTCGACCTCGTTGAAGAAGATGGGGAACCGCTCATCGAGCATGCCGACATCCTCGAGAGCCTCGCGCCGGATCAGCAGGAAGGTGCCCATGGGCTGGTCGACCTCGCACTCGCGATCGTAGGCGAACCACCCCATGCGATAGGACGCGAGGCGCCGATTGCGCGGGAAGAGCCTGCTCAGGCCAATCGCCTCGCAGAACACTGAGAAGGGCGTCGGGAAGCCGCGCACCGACCGCTGGAGCGAACCGTCAGGACTGGTGAGCCGCACTCCCAGGGCCCCCACATCGGGGCGCCGCTCGAGGGCGTCCACAGCGCTGGCGAGCGCCGTGGGCGGCAACACCACGTCGGGGTTCAGCAGCAGCACCATGCGGCCGGCAGCAGCGGCGATGCCCTGGTTGTTGCCCCGAGCGTAGCCCGCGTTGTCCGCGTTGGCGATGAGCAGTGCTTCCGGGTGCTCCGACGCGACGGCCTCCGCCGTGCCATCGCCCGATGCGTTGTCGACGACGATCGTCTCGACCCGGAAGTCGACTGCCGACTCGCGTATGGAGCGCAGCGCGGCGAGCAGGTAATCGCGCGTATTCCAGGTAACGATGACGACAGACAGGTGCGCCGGATCCGATCGAGTGCCTGACGACGAGCCACCGGGGCCGTTCCCCATGGGGCAGATCCTCCGCCCGAGGCGTTTCCCCGGGCTCGTGCCGGTACTTTACCCGACGTCCCGAGCACCCGCAGGACCCGCCCTCATGCGCGAGCCTCTTGTCGATTCCATCCTCGAGTTCCGCCAGCGGACGGGCGAGCCGGCGCCCGGCGCACTCGTCGTGGTGGGGCTCTCCGGCGGCCCGGACTCCTGTGCGCTGCTGCACGCACTCGCGCGGCTTGCGCCCGACCTTGGTGTGGCCATCGAGGCGCTGCACGTCCACCACGGCCTCCGGGGCGCCGAGGCCGATGCGGACGCCGCGTTCTGCGAGCGGTTCGCCGCGAGCCTGGGCGCCGTCTTCGGAGTTGTGTCGGTCGATGCCGCGGGCCGGGCGACGCGGCGCCGCCAGAGCGTGGAGGAGGCCGCGCGAGACCTGCGCCGCGACGCGCTCGTTCGAGCCGCGAACCGCGATCCATGCGGTCGCGTTGCGCTGGCGCACACCCGTGACGACCAGGCGGAGACCGTGCTGCTCGCGGTGGTCCGAAGCACGGGCATCGATGGACTCCGCGGGATGGCGGAGTGCGACGGTCCGGTGATCCGTCCCCTTCTCTCAGCAGGACGCGCGGACACGGAGGCTTACTGCGTGCGCCACGCGATCGCGTACCGAACGGACTCGTCTAACGCCGACCCGCGCTGGCAGCGGAGCCGTGCCCGCCTCGCGACGCTGCCGCTGCTGGAGCGACTGCACAACCCCGCCGTCCGCGACGCCCTGGTCCGGTTGTCGGCGCTTGCCTGTGAGGATGTGCGCGCTCTCGAGGCAGGGGCGGCCGCGTTGCTGGAGGTCGCGCGTTGCGGCGCAGGCCCGGGCGCGGTCGGCCTGCGCGCCTCGACCCTGGCAGAGGCGCCGGTAGGGCTGGCGCGTCGAGCGCTACGGCAGGCCGTCGTCGAGGTCCGCGGAGGCCTGCGCGACGTCGGCTTCGAGGCCATCGAGCGCGCGCTTCAAGCTGCGCGGGCCCCATGCGCCAGCCCATGGTCGGAGATGCTGCCTGGCGCCGGGGTGCGGCTCGAGGCAGCCGGCGGCCTGCTCGTTGTCCGCCCATGCCGGGCGCCCGCGAGCGCGCGACCGTTCACCCACACGCTCCCGGTGCCTGGTGAGGTCCGCGTGCCCGAGGCGGGCGTTACCGTCCGGTGCATCGTGCGATCGCCCGACGCCAGCCCCTTCGCCTCGGGCGAGTACGAGGCCGACGTCGATGCCGACTCGCTTCGCGGCCCCCTCGTCGTGCGAAGCCGCCTGCCCGGCGACCGCTATCGGCCCCTCGGCGCGCCTGGCGCTCGGAAGCTGCAGGACATGCTGGTGGACCGCGGCCTGCCCCGCGCGGAGCGCTGTCGTCTCGCCATTATGTGCGACGCGGAAGGCATCGTCTGGGCCCAGAGATGCCTGCCAGCCGAGCGGGCGCGCGTCACACTCCGGACGTCGCGCATAGCCCGGATCCGCGTCGAGGCCCCGGGCGATGCGGCTGTGCCATAATGGCAGTCGGTCCCGCCGGGCATAGGGGACCCGGCCTGCGGTCCGCGCGCGTCGAACTGGGAGCGCACGCCGAACGTACTGTGTGAGTGAGGGCCCCTGTGCGACGGCGCGCGGATAGACCGCCGCGCTGATCGGACGGCCCTCGGGCCGGGGAGGACCGTTTGAACAACCGCGGACTGAAACTGCTCATCACGGCCGCGCTTGTCGTGCTGGTGGTGTTGGCGCTCCAGAAACAGACCCCGTCGCTGTTTGGCGACTCGATCGATCGCGTGTCGTACACGGCCTTCTACAGCTTGATCAACGAGGGCAACGTCAAGCGCGGCGAGTGGCACAGGCACCGTTTCATCGGTTGGTACCTCTCGCGGCCGCCTTCGGCGAGGGGCGAGCGCTTCATGGTCGAGCTCCCGACCTCGTCCGGGTCGCTGCAGGAGCTCGAGGAGACTCTGCGCGCCAAGCAGGTTCCATTCCGCTTCGTGAAGCCCGTCCTGTCCGAGGGAATGCAGGGCCTGCTGATCTCAATCGCTCTGCCCATTGGCCTCCTCCTGCTGCTCTACCTCTTCTTCGTGCGACAGGCGCAGTCCGGCGGCAACCAGGCTCTCAGCTTCGGCCGCGCCCGCGCGAAGCGCCTGACGGACAGCGTTCCCAAGGTGACCTTCGATGACGTTGCCGGCGTCCAGGAGGCGAAGACGGAACTCCAGGAGATCGTGGAGTTTCTCAAGAACAGCAAGAAGTTCCAGGCGCTGGGCGCCAAGATCCCGAAGGGCGTGCTGCTCCTCGGTCCGCCCGGCTGTGGGAAGACGATGCTGGCGCGCGCGGTCGCAGGTGAGGCCGGCGTGCCGTTCTTCCACATCTCGGGGTCCGACTTCGTCGAGATGTTCGTCGGCGTGGGCGCGAGCCGCGTCCGCGACCTGTTCGACACGGCCAAGGCCAGCCGGCCCTCGCTCATCTTCATAGACGAGATCGACGCCGTAGGGCGGCAACGCGGCGCCGGGCTTGGAGGCGGTCACGACGAGCGCGAGCAGACCCTCAACCAGTTGCTCGTCGAGATGGACGGGTTCGACCCGAACTCCGGCGTAATCCTGATCGCCGCTACGAACCGCCCGGACGTTCTCGACCCGGCGTTGTTGCGGCCCGGCCGCTTCGACCGCCGGGTCGTGGTCGACGCGCCTGACCTGCGCGGGCGCAAGGAGATCTTCAGGGTCCACCTGCGCGGAAAGCCGCTCGAGTTCGACCTGAACGACGCCGAGCGTGAGCGCGTGATCGAGCAGCTCTCGAAGCTGACGCCCGGGTTCACTGGCGCGGACATCGCGAACCTGGTGAATGAGGCCGCGCTCCTGGCCGCGCGTCGCGACAAGACGCGCGTCGCGCTCAGCGAGTTCGAGGAGTCGATCGATCGCGTCCGGATGGGGCCCGAGCGTAAGAGCCGTGTGATGACGGAGGAAGTGCGAAGGCGCACTGCCTACCATGAGGCCGGACACGCCATCGTGGGCGAACTACTCCCGAAGGCCGACCCTGTGCACAAGGTCAGCATCCTTCCGCGCGGGCTCGCCCTCGGCGTGACCGTGAGCCTGCCCACCGAAGACCGCTACAACATGACGAAGTCCGAGATGGAGGACGTGATCGCCATGAGCCTCGGCGGCCGCGTGACCGAGGAGCTGGTCTACGGCGACATGGATACAGGGGCAGCCAGCGATCTAGACCACGCCACCCACATGGCGCGCGCCATGGTCTGCGAGTACGGCATGAGCGAGCGCCTCGGTCCGCTGCGGCTCGGGCGGCGACACGGCAACCCGTTCCTGGGGCGCGACCTCATGGAAGACCGGGACTACTCTGAGGATGTCGCCAAGGCGATCGACGAGGAGTTGCGCGCCATCATCGACCGGAACTACCAGCGGGCTAAGCAGATCCTGGTGCCACGCCGCGCGACGCTCGACAACGTGGTCGAACTGCTGATGCAGAGGGAGACTCTCGACCGCACGGAGTTCCTGCGGGTCATGGACGGCGAGACGGCACATCCCGCTCGCGAGACGGTCCTGCTGCCGCCCCCGCCTCCGCCCTCGGGCGGGCTTGCCCAGCCGGTCGACGAGGAGCCGCAGAAGGCGCCGATCCGGCTGAACCCGAACCCTGAGCCCGGGCCGGCATAGCCGTCGCCTGACCGGGCCACACGATTGGCAGAACCCGCAGCGTCGTTGGCGCCGCGGGTTCTGCGCTGTCGGGCATGGCGCTGACGATCCGGCGGCGGTCGGGCGACCAGTCAAAGTCGTCCGACGGCAGCCGCGCCAGCACCCGCGGGGGCTCACGATGCTCCGCGTCGAGCCACAGCGCCTCGTAGCTCCCCGCGACGGTGACCCGCACCACGCCGACGCCTCGCGTCCCGAGCCATACCGGGCCGCAGTACGTCGAGTCCGCTCGCGGCGCCGCCAGCAGTACGGGCCCCCGGATGCCCCTTGGGTCGAGGAGCCAGACGCCAGCGTCCGTCATGCCCCCAGGCACCGACGTGATCGTCGCCGCGAGCCGCAGTCCGTCCGGGGACCATGCCAACCCAGTCACCTTCGGCGCCACGCGCGCATCGTCGGGCAGGCCCAACAGGGACCGGTAACGCACCGTGGTCAGCGTTAGGATGCGGGTGGCCCGCAGACCGCCCGGCTCCACAACCCGCACCGTCTCAACCGGGTCAGCCGTAGGGGCGCGCAGCACCCCCTGCCGAAAAGCCAGGTGCCGCCCATCGGGCGACCATGCGAGGCAGCCGGCGTCCTCCCCGGAGTCGAAGCGCGGCCGCGGCATCTCCGGGCCAGCCCCAACCAGGTTGCGCACGAAGACAGCGGTCTCGCCCGCGATCCCCTCCGCAACGAAGGCGAACCGGCGCCCGTCCGGCGACCATTCGACGGCTCGATAGTGGATCATCTCGCTGGTGCAGTCCGCCGGCTGGACTGCGAGCGGCCGGTAGGCGCTGCCCGCGACGTCGAACGCCCATAGCTCAAGGCCGGGGAGCCTCCCCCGCCGCCGCTGGTCGATCCAGGCGAGGCGCTGCAGCGCGATGGTCCGGCCATCGGACGACCAGGACGGGCCGTCCAGAGGCAGGCCGCTCGCCCGCGAGCGCCGGACCGGCCGGTCGGGAGCAAGGAGCTCGGGAGGACGGAGGGCCAGGAGCCGCGTCGCGTCGCCGGAGGCGATGGCCAGGGACGCGCGCCGGTCGGCGTAGAGGCGCAGGAAGGCGATCTGGCGGCCGTCGGGCGACCACCGCGGGAGGATGTCGCGCGGCGCACCAGGCGTGCCCGCCACTCCGGGAGGCAGGTCGGGCGGCGGGTCGGGTGGCCGCCCACATGCCGCAAGCGCTACGATGGGCGCGATCCAGAGCAGGGCCAGCGCCCGCCGGCGGGTCGGAACCATCACTCGGCGACGGTGACCGGCGGAATGGCGGCCAGCACGGCGGCGACATCCGCCGGCCGGCACAACTGCGTGCCGTCGGCCATGACGGCGGCTGCCCCACAGGCAACACCGAAGCGCACGGCCTCGGCGATGCTCGCACCCTCGGTGAGCCTGGCGACGATGCCCGCGACCGTGCTGTCCCCGGCCCCAACCCTGCTGACGGCGCGAATGGGCGGGATAGTGACGCGACCCGCGCCCTCGGCCGAGACGAACACGGCGCCGTCCTGTGCCAGCGTGACGACCACGGCATCGCAGCCCGCTGCGCGCAGCACCTCCCGCGCCGCGGCGACGACCTCGGCGACGCTCGAAACGGGCCGGCGGGCCCACTCTCCGAGCTCGCGTCGGTTCGGCTTAACGAACCACACCCCGGCCATGAGCGCCTCTTCCAGCGCCGTACCGGAGGTGTCGAGCGCTATGCGGATGCCCTCTGCCGCCGCGCGACGCGCCAGACGGGCGAAGGCATCGGCGGGAACGCCCGGCGGCAGGCTACCGCTCGCCACGAGGACGCGCGAACCTCGCGCTTCCTCGATCGCGGCGTCGAGGCAGGCCTCCAGCTCGTCGGGCGCAAGGGTGTGGCCGGGCATGTTGAACCGGTACTGGGCGCCCGTCTCCGTCTCATCGACGTGCAGGTTCACGCGCGTGTCACCCGCCACGGTCACCGCCCGGTTCGGAACTCCTTCGGCGTCCAGGAGCCGGTCCAGAAGCCCACCTGTGACGCCGCCTGCCGGGAACACCGCGAGCGTCGGGCGTTCAAGGCGCGCCAGCACGCGCGCCACGTTGACGCCGCCCCCGCCTGGGTCGTAGCGCTGGGGTGTACAACGGAGTTTCGCCTCGGGGAGAACACGCTGCACGGTCGTGCTCTCGTCGACGGACGGGTTCAGTGTGACAGTGACGATGGGGTGCGGCACCGCGCGCCCTCCTGGCGAAGCGTCTCAGGCCTGCGCAAGGTCGCCCAGGCGGTCGAGCGACGACGCCTCGACTTCCGCGTGCAGGCTCCCGCCATGCGAATCCATGGTTACGACGGCCACGAAATCCCGCACCTCCAGATGCCACATGGCCTCTGGCGCCCCGAACTCCTCCAGAAAGTGCACCCCTGACACGGCGGCCACGTTCCCGGCATACACCTGTGCCGCCCCGCCGATCGCGCTGAGGTAGACGGCGCCCACCTCCCTGAGCGCATCGGAGGTGCGCGCCCCCATTCCGCCCTTGCCGATGACCGCGCGCACACCGAACCTGCGCAGAACGTCGGCCTGGTACGGCTCCTCGCGCATCGAGGTCGTCGGCCCAGCGGCGACGACTCGCCACCGCCCGTCGGGCTCCCTGAGGACGACAGGACCGCAGTGGTAGAGCGCGGCCCCCCGGAGGTCCACAGGCGAATCCTGGGTGATCAGGTGCTGATGCATCGCGTCACGTCCGGTGTACATCGACCCGGTCAGCAGCACTACGTCGCCGACGCGCAGCGACCGCACGTCCTCCTCGGACAGGGGCGTCGTGAGGCGGCGCTCCTTCCCGGTGGGCGCGAACCCCTGCTCGCGCGCGAGCGCATGCGGGTCGGCCGATCGGAACACCCAGCGCGTGATGGCGCCGGTCGCCGGGTCGATGCGTACCCCTAGGCGGCGGAAGGCCCAGCAGACGTACGCGATGCTCACGAAGTAGCTCGCCGGCACGCGGTTCAGGGCGCCGACCTTGCATCCCAGCAGGGTCACGGCGCCTCCGAAGCCCATCGTCCCGATGCCGAGGCGGTCGGCGGTCGCCATCACGCGCTCCTCGAGCGCTGCCAGCTCGGGGATCGGGTTCAGGTCCTCCAGGTCGCGGTAGAGCTGCTCCTTGGCGTGCGCGTAGCCCGTCGCGCGGTCGCCGCCCACGCACACCCCGAGGAAGCCCTGGCTGCACCCCTGGCCCTGGGCCCGCCATACGGCATGCAGAATGCACCGGTACGCGCCCTCGAGCGTCCGGTCGGCGCGCCCGAGGTTCGGCAGCTCGCAGGGCAGGGAGTACTGCGCGTTCTGGTTCTCGCAGCCCCCGCCCTTCAGGATGAGCATGACCTCGACGTCCGGCCCCTCCCACTCCTCAAAGTGCAGGACCGGCATGCCTGCGCCCAGGCTGTCGCCGGAGTTGCGCCCCGTGATGCTGTCGACGGAGTTGGGCCTCAGCTTGCCCTGCCTGGTCGCCTCGGCGATTGCGGCCTCGGCTGCCGCTCGGAAGGCCCGCTGGCCAAACATCGCCGGCGCACGGACACGGAACGTGGGCATGCCGGTGTCCTGGCAGATTGGCAGCGTGGCCGATCGTGCCATGTCGATGTTGCGGCAGATCACCTCGAGGGCTTGCGCGGACCGCGTGCCATGCGTTTCGCGGGCTGCCGCGCGCGCGATCGCTGCACGGACGTCGGACGGGAGCTCGCTCGACGCCGCGGTCACCAGATGCTGGAGGCTGTGCTGAAGGCGCTCCATGGCCGCTCCTCTGGCGCGCCGCGCGCGCACGCCTCAGCATACCTGATGCTCGACGGCGCGGGCTTCCGGCGCCCGCCTCCACAGCGTCTGCAGAGCACCGCGAATCGGGGGTGGCCACCGCAGGAATTGTCGGGTAGACTGCGGAAGCAGCGCCGCGAAGCGGTGGATGCGCGAACCCAGACGTGCCTATTCCCCGCTCAGGCGCCACCTAAAGGACGGACGGCCTTATGCCCTTCGGCAATGCAAACCCCGGGCGGACCGCCGCTTCCAGCTCGCACCGCGGTATCCGGGCGCTGCGCAAGGCGGACAGGCTCGCGCGGCTCGGCCACGTCGATGAGGCGATCGACGTGGTGCAGGAGGCGATGCGCAACGGGGCGGACCGGTACACCTGCTTCCTGCGACTGGCGCGCCTCTACCGAACACAACAGCAGTTCACACGTGCACTCTCCGCCGCGGAGACGGCCATCGCGGAGTTCCCCGAGCGCATTTCTGCACGCGAAGCTCTGATTGCCCTGCACCTCGAAGCGCGCGACTACGCAAGCGCCGCGCATGCCAGCCAGGAGCTGCTGCGGGTGGCTCCACGGCACCTGCCCGCACGGGACGCTCTGGGCGCTGCCTATATCGGCATGGGCGACGTGCAGGCGGCCGTGCGCGTCGCCAACGACCTCATACGTCTCGACCCGCAGGACCCTGCCCATCGCTTCAAGAAGGCATTGCTCTGCCAGCACCAGGGCGCTGTCCGATTGGCCGTCATCGAGTTCCAGCGGGTGCTGCAGATGGCGCCCGAAGAAGACATGGCGGACGGTGCGCGCGAGCAACTCGAAGCGCTGGATGGCTTCCAGATAGGCCAGATCGTCGCACTGTGCGAGGTGGACGCCGGCTTCCGCGTGCGACTCCTGCAGGACCTCGACCAGGCAGTCGAGGAGCGCGGGTTCTTCCTCAGCGACGCCGGGCGCCGGGCGCTGAGCGACTGGTGCTGCGAAGCCCTTGAGCGCGCCCAACACCTCGCCCACCTGCGCGTCTACCACTAGCCCGCCATCAACCTGGAGGGGGCCGCCGGTCGCACCGCGGCGACGGGCGCGAGGGAGGGTCCTTGAGCGCGTCGCAACGGCTTCAGGCGTTACTCGACTCGGCGCGGCGGCGTGAGCGCACCCTCGTGATGGGCGTGCTGAACGTGACGCCCGACTCGTTCTACGACGGCGGCCGCCACACGAGCGAAGGAGCTGCCCTCCGCCAGGCCGAACGGCTGGCGGAAGAGGGCGCGGACATCATCGACGTGGGCGGCGAGAGCAGCCGGCCGGGCGCCGAGCCCGTCACGGTAGGCGAGGAGATCGCGCGCACGGTCGGCGTCGTTCGGCGCATCGCGCGCTCGGCCCTCGCACCAGTCTCTATCGACACGGCGAAGGCCGAGGTAGCGCGCCGCGCGATCGACGCCGGCGCCGCGATGGTCAACGACATCACGGCGCTGACGGCCGACCCCGCGATGGCCCGTGTCGTGGCGGAGTCTGGCTCGGCGGTGTGCCTCATGCACATGCAGGGCGAGCCGCGCACCATGCAACGTAACCCGACCTACGGCGACGTGGTGGCCGACGTGTGCGCCTATCTGGCGCAGCGCGCTAGGGCGGCGGAGGATGCCGGCGTCGGGCGGGAGCGCATCGTCCTCGACCCCGGCTTCGGGTTCGGCAAACGCGCCGCACACAACCTGGAGATCGTGCGCCGGCTGCGGGAGGTCGCCGATCTCGGGTACCCGGTGCTGCTGGGACCCTCGCGCAAGAGCACCATCGGCGAGGTCCTGGGCGGACTGCCGCCCGAGGAGCGGCTGGAAGGCTCGGCCGCCCTGGTCGCCCTGGCGGTCGCGCATGGCGTCGCCATCGTCCGCGTCCATGACGTGCGCGCCATGGTGCGGGTTGCGCGCGTGGCGGACGCCGTGGTGCGCGGCTGGCCATCACCGCCCAGACCATCTGCTGCCGCTGTCCACTGAACGGAGGTATCCGATGCGCGCCACCTGTCTCGCGGCGCCGGCCGCCCTCTTAGCCGCCGGCGCCGTCTGGCCCGCCGGCGCCACCACGCCCCATCTCCGGGTGACGGTCTCTGCCCCGAACCGCGACTATCGGGAGACGCCGGTGGTGGCGTCTATCCGAGCGCCTCGCGGTGCCCGGAGCGTGACGATGACGCTGGACGGCCAGCCCGTACCGGCGCAAGGGCGCCGCGTGTCACCGGATGCAGACGAGGTTCAGGTCGCGTTCATTGTCAGCGGACTGAGGAAGGGCGAGAGCCGCGAGTACCTTCTGACCTGGCACCGTCGCGCGGCACGACCGGAGCCTGGAGGGGTTCTCGCCACGCGGACGGGCAACAACGTGTCGATCACCGTCGATGGCGCGCCGTTCACCGTCTACGACACCACGACGGGCCCCACCAAACCCTACTTCCACCCTCTGTTGGCGCCGGGCGGGCAGCGCCTGACGCGCCAGTGGCCCATGGCCGAGGTCCCCGGCGAGAGCCGCGACCATGTGCACCAGCGGGGTCTGTGGTTCGCGCACGGGTCGGTGAACGGCGTGGACTTCTGGACCGAGACGGGCCAGCGCGGCAAGACCGTGCACACACGCTACCATGAGGTGATCAGCGGACCGGTCTTCGGGGGGTTCCGGTCGGCGACGGACTGGGTCGGCCCAGATGGACGCAGAGTGGCGACGGACGAGCGCGTGGTGACCGTGTTCCGCACGACCACCGGACGGATCATGGACTTCGCCCTCGTTCTGAGGGCGTCGGAGGGCCCGCTCCGTCTGGGCGACACCAAGGAGGGCACGTTCGCCGTCCGGGTTGCCGACACGATGCGCGTCCGCGGCGGAGCGAACCTGGGCCGCATCGAGGCGTCGACGGGTCTCCGGGACGCTGCCGCCTGGGGCAAGCGGGCCGCGTGGGTCGACTACCACGGCCCTGTTGACGGGCAGACCGTGGGCATCGCCATTTTCGACCACCCGGACAACCTGCGCCACCCGACCTACTGGCACGTGCGGGACTACGGCCTGTTCGCGGCCAACCCGTTCGGCCTTCACGACTTCGACCGGTCGCTGCCCTCGGGAGCGGGCGAGGTCAGCCTGCCGGCCGGCGGGGTGATGGCGTTCCGCTACCGGCTGTATCTGCGCGCCGGTACCACCGCCGAGGCGGACGTGGCTGGCATGTGGGCCGCGTACATCGACCCGCCGACCGTTTCTGTCGCCCCCTACCGGAGGTAGCACCCACCGCCACAACCATCGCACCATAACACAGCGCCGCCAGGGAGCCGAGCCCATGACGGAAACCGATCCCACTGGCCAGCAGCCTCTGCGGTGGTACCAGGGCGTGTCGCGCTACGCGTGGCTCGTGCTGGTCATCGCCGCTCTTGGCTGGATGTTCGACACGTTCGACCAACACCTCTTCAGCCTCACGCGCGCCGTC
Organism: Chthonomonadales bacterium; assembly: GCA_035477595.1. Classification (GTDB taxonomy): domain Bacteria; phylum Armatimonadota; class Chthonomonadetes; order Chthonomonadales; family CAJBBX01; genus DATIKM01. Next base: position 56,937 of record DATIKM010000142.1, on the reverse strand, counting down.
TCCGTGAAGGACATCCTCAGGGACGAAGTCCCAGCCGACCAGCTCGACACCGTGGCCCGGATTGTAGGCGGGCAGCTCACGGCCGTCTTCCTGCTCGGGTGGGCGGCCGGCGGGTTCATCTTCGGCATCCTCGGTGATCGGATCGGCCGAACCCGCACCATGATGATCACCATCCTCATCTACGCGCTCTTCACAGGCCTCAATGGACTCGTGCAGACCCCGATGCAGTACGCCTTCTGCCGCTTCATGGTGGCGCTCGGGGTCGGTGGCGAGTTCGCGGCAGGCGCATCCCTGGTGGCCGAGGTCTGGCCGAACCGGTCGCGGCCAATGGCGCTCGGGGTGCTTCAGTCGCTTTCGGCGGTGGGTAACATCTGTGCCGCGCTCGTATCGCTTGTTCTGAGCGCCACGAGCTGGCGATGGGTATTCGCGGTTGGCGCTCTCCCGGCGCTGCTCGTGGTCTGGATCAGGCGCTCGCTGAAGGAGCCGGAGAAGTGGCAACAGGCGCGCGAGGTGGCGCAGCGCGAGGGCGGCAATCGCGAGCTGGGCCGGATGTCGGACCTGTTCCGTGAGCCGACGCTGCGCCGGCACACGATTGCCGGCGTGCTGCTTGCCACTGCGGGGGTCGGCGGCGCCTGGGGCATTGGGTTCTTCTCGCCGGACCTCGTGACAGATGCGTTCCGACCCCTGGTGAGTCGCGCCCCCGAGGTCCTCGCGCTTCCGGAGGCCCAACAGGCTGCGGAGATCACCCGGCGCGTGAACGTGTACAAGAGCGTGGGCTTCCTGCTGCAGATGATCGGCGCGGGGCTGGGCATGTTCGCATGCGCCCTGCTGTGCGAGCGCATCGGCCGGCGGCCCGCGATGGCGATCGTGTTCGTGGGCGCCTTCTTCTCGGTGCAGGCGACGTTCCGGTTCCTACACGACCCCGTGTCGGCCTATCTGCTGCTCTTCCAGCTCGGCTTCCTCACGCTGCCCCCGTTCGCGGCCTACGCCATCTACTTCCCTGAGCTCTTCCCAACACGGCTGCGAGCCACCGGTGTCGGGATCTGCTACAACGCGGCGCGCCTCCTGGCCGCGTTCGCGCCGTACACGCTCGGCCGGCTCGCGGCCGCATTCGACGTGCCGGGCGATCCAAGCGCAGGGCTGCGCACGGCGGCATCGATCGTGGCGTGCGTCTATGCCATCGGCCTCGTCGGACTCATCGTCGCACCGGAGACGCGTGGTCGGCCGCTGCCGGAGTAGCGCCTGGCCATGTGCGCGGGAGCCGGCGTCGCGTTGCCCGCATCCCGCAGGCGTGCTACACTTGGGTGGCGCCTTGCGTTCCGTAGCGCGGGCGCCACCTCCTTCGCGGGCCCGCCGCCGCCCGGAGTAACGCGCGTGGACGCCCACACCCTCAGGGTTCTGGAGTTCGACCGGGTCGTCGAACGCCTCGCCGCCCACACATCCCATGCGATGGGCCGCGAGGCCGCGCTTGCGCTCGTGCCAACGGCGTACCCGGAGGTGATTGCGCGGCGGTTGCAGGAGACGCGGGAGGCGCGCTGGCTGCGGGACCACGGCTCGGGGATGCCCCTGGGCGGCATTCGCGACATCCGCGACGCCATCGAACGCGCGTCCATCGGGCAGGTCCTTGTACCCCAGGAACTGCTGGACGTGGCGCAGACCTGCAGCGCGGCACGCAGGCTCCGCACCTTCCTGCTGCGACAGCAGGAACGCTGCTCGCTGCTCGCGGAGATCGCCGGCAACATGCCGCAACCGCCGAACATCGAGGTGCGCGTAGGCGAGTGCATATCGGGGTCCGGCGAGATGCGCGACACCGCCACGCCCGAGCTCGCACGCATCCGCGCGGGCCGCAAGGTGGCGCACGGTCGCCTACTCGACCGTCTGAACTCCATCGTGGCCAGTGAGCGCTACCGTGCCTACATCCAGGAGCCCATCGTCACGCTGCGGGAAGGCCGGTACTGCATACCCGTGAAGTCTGAGTACCGCAGCCAGTTCGGAGGCATCGTCCACGATGCCAGCTCGTCGGGCGCAACGGTGTTCATGGAGCCGGGCCCCTGCATCGACCTGGGCAACGAGCTCAAGGAGCTGCAGGTCCGGGAGGAGCAGGAGATCGGCCGTATCCTCGCGCGCCTGACGGCCATGGTGGGCAACGCGGCGGACGATCTGCGCGCGCTCGTGGGCATCGCGGCGAACCTCGACCTTGCGAACGCCAAGGCCGTGCTCGCCGAGGCGATGCAGGCCGAAGAGCCGGCCCTGAACCGCGACGGCAAGGTCCGTCTGGTGGCGGCACGCCATCCGCTACTTACCGGCGACGTCGTGCCGGTCGACGTGGAGATCGGCGACCGCTTCAGCGTGCTGCTGGTGACCGGGCCCAACACGGGGGGCAAGACGGTTGCGCTCAAGACGGTCGGCCTGCTGACCCTCATGGCGCAGGCCGGCCTGCAGACGCCCGCTGCGGCCTCGTCGGAGATGGCCATCTTCGAACAGGTCTTCGCCGACATCGGCGACGAGCAGGACATTCAGCAGTCGCTCTCGACCTTCTCGGCGCACCTCCGCAACATCGTGCGCATCGTGTCGTCGATCGGCCCGAGCGCGCTGGTGCTGCTCGACGAGGTGGGCGCGGGTACGGACCCGGCGGAAGGCGCGGCGCTCGCCAAAGCGGTGCTCACCGAGATGCAGCGGCGGGGCGCGCGCGTGATCGCAACGACCCACTACGGTGAGCTCAAGGAGTTCGCCTACCTCAAGCAGGGCATCGAGAACGCGGCCGTGGAGTTCGACCGCGACACGCTGCGGCCCACGTATCGCCTGCTCCTCGGGGTGCCGGGCAGCTCGCACGCGTTCTACATCGCGGGCCGGCTGGGGCTCCCGGAGGAGCTCGTCGAGGAGGCGCGCTCGCTACTGTCGCGCCGCGATCAGAGCATGGCTGAGGTGCTGCAGGGGATCGAGGCCAGCCGCGCCCGCACACACGAGATGGAGCGGGACGCGGCGGTCGCCCTGCGTGAGGCGGTGTCCGCTCGGTCCGACTACGAGGCGCGTGCCCGGCAGGTGGCGGACGTGCAGCGGTCGATTCGGCGCGAGGCGGAGGAGGAGGCTCGCCAGGTCGTTCGCCGCGCCTCCGAGAAGGCAGAGAACATCCTCGCCGAGTTGCGGAAGATGAACCGTGGGCAGCGCAAGGGCGCTACCGCGCGCCGCCGGCTCGCGGAGCTTCGGAGCGAGACGAGCGAGGCCCTCGCGACACCCGAGCCGGACATCGAGCCGGCCCCGCCTCCCGGAGGCTACGCGTTCTGTCGCGGCGATCGGGTCCACATCATCTCGCTCGGGACCGAGGGATCGCTTCTCGAGGAGCCTGCCGGAGGCGTCGCGATCGTGCAGATCGGGGCGATGCGCGCCACGTTGCCCTTAGACGTACTCCGTCCCGCGCGGACGCCAGCCCGCGAGCCGGCGACGGCACAGCGAACGGGCGCCGCCGAGATCGCGATGCGCAGAGCAATCCACATCGCCCCCGAGATATCGATCCGCGCCATGCGGGTCGATGAGGCGGCGCCCCTGCTGGAGAAGTACATCGACGACGCTTACGCGGCCGGCATCCAGCAGGCGCGCATCATCCATGGGCGCGGCACGGGTGCCCTGCGCCGCTTCGTGCGGGAATGCCTCAAGACCCATCCCGTCGTCGCCGGGTTTCGCGATGGTGAGGATGGCGAGGGCGGCGACGGTGCAACGGTGGTGACCTTCAAGGAGTAGGCGCGTGCTCTCGGACCCCGAGGTGGAAGCGCTCGTGCTGGTCGCGGCAGAGGCGCGGCGGCACGCGTACGCGCCATACAGCGGGTTCCGCGTGGGCGCCGCTGTGGTAGCGGACGACGACACGGTGTACGCAGGCTGCAATGTGGAGAGCGCCTCCTACGGCCTCTCGCTCTGCGCCGAGCGCTCGGCTATCGCGCGCGCCATCGCCGCCGGGCGCACGTCCGTCCGCGCGGTGGTCGTCGTCAGCGAGGCGGGGCCCGATGGGACGCCTTGCGGTGCGTGCCGGCAATGGCTCGCCGAGTTCGGTCGCGATGACCTGGAGGTCGTCTGTGCTGCGGGGATCGGCGAGCGCCGCGTGCACCGGCTGGCCGATCTGCTCCCACACCCGTTCCGCCTTCCGCGCTGACCAACGAGGCCCCTGGAGCCGCCCATGCACCACACCGCCGTCCAGTTCGGCGCAGGCAACATCGGTCGGGGCTTCATTGCTCAGCTCTTCCACGAGAGCGGCTTCGACGTCGTCTTCGTGGATGTCGCGCCCGACGTCGTTGATGCCCTGAACGCTGAGGGCGCCTACACGATCCGCATCGTCGGTCCGGACGCATGCGACGTCCCCATTCGCGGCGTGCGAGCAATCAACGGTCGGAACCTCGAGGCGGTCGCCCGGGAGCTGTCCTCCTGCGCGGTCGCATCGACGGCGGTGGGCGCGAGCGCCCTGCCCCACATCGCCCCGGCGATCGCCGCGGGGCTTGTGGAGCGCCGCCAGCGCGGCAATGGGCCCCTGAACGTGATGGTCTGCGAGAACCTGCACGGCGCCGGCCGGTACCTGCGCGGTCTGGTGGCAACCCACCTTCCACCTGGCGAGCGCGACGCAATCCTCGCCGACGCTGGGTTCGTGCAGGCGGTCGTGAGCCGGATGGTGCCGATCCAGGTGCCCGCCGGATCCGCGGGCGCAGCCCTCCTCGAGGTCCGGGTCGAGAGCTACAGGCAGCTTCCCGTCGACGCCACGGCCATTGCGGGCGCGCTGCCGCCGATCGATGGGGTCCGGCCGGTGACCAACTTCGGCGCCTATGAGGCGCGCAAGCTCTTCGCACACAACTGCGGCCATGCGACGCTGGGCTACCTCGGCCACCTGCGGGGCCTGGCTTACGGCTACGAGGCGCTGGCCGACTCTCGCATCGGAGGGCATCTGCGCGAGGTGCTCGCAGCCACCGGCGAAGCCCTCGTCCGTCGGTTTGACATGGACCCCGACGATCACCGCAAGCACGTGGAGGACCTGCTGCGCCGGTTCGCCAACGTCGATCTGGGAGACACCTGCTACCGGCTGGCGCGCGATCCGATCCGAAAGCTGGCGCCCGACGACCGGCTCGTCGGCGCAGCGCGTCTGTGCCAGTCGCAGGATGTCGATCCGACTGCGGTAGCCGACGTCATCGGCGCGGCCTATCGCTTTGCTGCGGAGGAGGATCCGGCTGCGGTCGAGCTCCAGCGGCGGATCGTTGACGAGGGGCTGGAGGCGGCGATGGTCGCCGTGTCCGGCATCGAGCCGGGCGAGCCTCTGGCCAGCCAGGTGCGCGCGGCTTACGATGCGGCCGCACGGCATGGGGCTTAGCCCGCGCGGAGGAAGAGGAGCCAGGCCGATGCCCGTCATGCTGAGTGAGATCAAGGAGCAGCCCGACTGGGTGGAGCGCGCCCTCGCCACAGAGCGCGGCAGCGCCCAGGCGCTGGCCAGGGCCATACGGGACCGAGACGTCCGCTTCGCCGTCATCGCAGCGCGCGGCACTTCCGACAACGCTGCCACTTACGCGAAGTACCTCATCGAGATCGTCTCGGGCATGCCGGTTGCGCTGTGCGCTCCATCTGTCTACACGCTCTATGACGCGCGGCCGTCCCTCTCCCACACGCTGGTCATTGGGATTTCGCAGTCGGGTAGGGGAACCGACGTGGTGCAGGTGCTCTCGGCAGCCCGGTCTGCTGGCGCCCTGACGGCCTGCATCACGAACGATGGGACGTCGCCCATTACGCAGGTGAGCGACCACGTGCTGCTCTGCCACGCCGGCGAGGAGCGCGCAGTCGCCGCCACTAAGACCTACACGACTGCGCTCGCGGTCGTAGCGCTGCTCGCTGCCACGCTTGCCGACCATAGGGAACTCGCCGCGGGCCTCACGACCGTAGCCGAGACGATGCGGGCGTGCCTGCCGGTCGAGGAGCGCGTGCAACAGATCGTGCAGCGGTACCGGTACATGCAGGAGTGCGCCGTCCTCGCGCGGGGCGTCAACCAGGCCACCGCGCTGGAGGCGGCGCTGAAGCTGACCGAAACCTGCTATGTGGTGGCGAAGCCGTATTCGGGCGCCGACTTCCTGCACGGGCCTATCGCGATGGTGTCCGATGGCTTCCCCTGCATGCTGTACGCGCCGCCCGGCCGCGCGTACCCGTTTATGCTGGAGCTGGCCCTGACTGTGCGCCACAGGGGCGCCGAGACGGTCGTAGTGTCCAGTGAGCCGGAGATCCTGCAGCTCGCGACCGTGCCGATCGAGGTGCCGGTAAGCGTGGACGAGCTGCTGAGCCCGCTCGTCTATGTGGTCGCCGGACAGCTCTTCGCGTGCCACCTGTCGCGGGTGCGCGGCGCCAACCCGGACTCGCCGAGGGGACTTACGAAGGTCACGCTCACACGCTGAGCAGCCCCCGGCTGGCTGGTGCGGTCCGCCGGAGGACGCCGAGGCGTTGGACACGGAGGTCGCTTGTGCGCGGTCGCATGCGCGGAACGGTGGTGGGAGTCGACCTGGAGCGGAACGACCTCCAGGAGATCCGCGTGTGCGTGGGCGATGAGGAGCGCGCCGCCATCTGCTACCCCGGCCTGACAGGCGCCGTCCGCGTCGGCGACGAGGTCGTGCTGAACACCTGGGCCGTCGAGATGCGACTGGGCTCCGGCGGCGCCGACTTCGTTGCATCGGCGTCGCTCGGCGCCGAGCCATCCGAGCCCCCGGGGCACATCATAAAGCTGCGCTATACGCCGCTGCAGCTCCCGGTTCTCGCCGCGGAGGCGCCGGAGAGCCCCTACCACGACGCGGTGAGCCGGTTCCGCTCGCTCGACGGCATCCCGGTGGTGTGCGCGGAGCTGCACAGCCAGTTGCCGGCGATCGTCGCTGCGGCGAAGTGGGAGACACTCGGCTCTGCCCGAGTTGTCTACGTGATGACGGACGGGGCGGCGCTGCCCCTGGCTTACAGCCGGCTTGTGCACGGCATGCGCGAGGCGAGACTGATCGACGCCACGGTCACCGCCGGGCAAGCATTCGGCGGCGACTTCGAGGCCGTGAACCTGTACAGCGCGCTCGCCGTCGCACGGGTTGCCGCGCGCGCCGACATTATCGTCATCTGCCAGGGCCCAGGCACGGTGGGCACGGGCACGGCTCTCGGCTTCTCCGGGATCGAGCAAGGTACCGCGATCAACGCCGCCGCCATCCTGGGCGGCACCGCCATCGCCGTGGCGCGCCTTAGCTTCGCCGACCCGCGTCCGCGACACGTCGGCCTAAGCCATCACACGCGCACGGTGCTGGGTCAGATCGCCCAATGCTCGGCGCTGGTGCCGATCCCGTCGTTGCCGGAGGCAGAGCGACGCATGCTCATGGCAGACCTAGAACGCGCGGGCCTGCGCGAACGCCACGAGTTCGTCACGGTTCAGGCCGTCTACGGGTTGGAGGCGCTGGAGCGCTCGGGCATCCGGGTAACCACCATGGGACGCGGAGTGGGTGAGGAGAGGCCCTTCTTCCTGGCGGCGGCTGCGGCGGGCCAGCTCGCGGGGCAGATCGCGGCATCCGGTTAGGGGGAGGCGATGGGGCAGAACGACACGCTTCGCAGCGAGTACGTGTACCGGGGACGCGTTGTGACGCTTCGCATCGACACGTGCCGGACCGCCAGCGGTCGTGAAGTGCTGCGCGAGGTCGTCGAGCACCGCGGCGCCGTCGCCATCGTGCCGATGCTGGACGCGCAGACCGTGGTGATGGTCCGGCAGTACCGTCAGGCCGTGGGCGAGCCGCTCCTCGAGGTCCCCGCCGGCACGCTCGACATCGGGGAGGACCCGGTCGCATGCGCCGCCCGCGAGATCGAGGAGGAGATCGGCTACAGGGCAGGCCGGCTGACGCCCATGTTCCGGCAGTACATCGCTCCTGGCTACTCCAGCGAGGAGCTGCACACCTATCTAGCCGAAGAGCTGCAGGTCGTTGGAGCGCGCCCGGACGACGACGAGGACATCGAGGTCATCCCCGTGCCCATCCGGGACGTAGTCCAGATGATCATCGACGGGGCCATCTGCGACGCGAAGTCCATCGCGGCGCTCCTCGTCGCCCTCCACCGTCCAGTGCCGCCTTAGCACCCCCGGCTGTAACGCCACCGGTCCCCGGATCGTATCAGTAGCGTCGGGCGCCGCAGCTCTGCGGCGCCGGAGGTGCCAACGTGTCGCGCCGGCGGGCCTTCACCCTCGTCGAACTGCTGGTGGTGATCGCGATCATAGCGCTTCTCGCGGCCATCCTGTTCCCGGTTTTCAGCGCGGTCCGCGCCGCCGCGCGACGGGCCGCATGCATCAGCAACCTGCGGCAGGTGGGCGTGGCGGTCGCCCTGTACCGGCAGGACCACGACGCCCTCCCACCCCGGCTGTCGACGCTGGTAGCGGCCCACCTCGGGGACGCGTGGGTCGTGGTGTGCCCGTCGGACCCGAAGCAGGGCAGCCACGAAGGAACGGACCGGATGGAGGGCACCAACTTCCTGCCATCCGGCGTCAGCTACGACTATGTGCCGCGCTGGACGCTCGCTCAGGAGCTGGGCTGGTGGGAGCCTCCCCCCGACTTCGGCAACGGAAAGTGGGCAGACCTCACCCCGCTTGCCAACTGCCAGTGGCACTGGGCGCGCGTCTTCCACGCGGACTGGGTCCGCGATGCCCCGGGCGCACGTGGCTGGCAGCTCGTTCTCACGCTCGGCGGATCGGTCCACAAGCTGCGCGTGGAGGATCCCATCGAGACATTCACGCCCGACCGCTACCGCTGATCGCGCCGCGGCGCCGGGCTCACCTCGCCCGCGGCGCGGCGGGGGTCACCAGCCTCGCCCGGACGATCCGGTCGCCCTGCCGGATGGCACGCAGAACGGGCATGCCCTGCACGACCCTGCCGAAGACGCAGTAGTCGCCATTGAGCTGGGGGTTTGCGACGAGGTTGATGAAGAACTGGCTGTCACCAGTCGCGCTCCTTGGCGCCGAGAGCGCGAGCGACAGCGCCCCCGGTTCGTGCCGGCGCGGGCTGTTCTCGAAAACCACAGTCCTGCCTGAGCCGCCACCCCCGATGTTCATGGCGGCGAGTTCCTCGTCCGACTTGCCCGCCAGGTCCTCTGCCCTGAGTCCGCGCGAGGCAGGATCGCCCGCCTGGACCACGAAGCCCGGGCGCACCCGATGGAACCGGATGCCCGTGTAGAAGCCCCTGCGGACCAGGTCGAGGAAGTGCGCCACGGTCCTCGGTGCGTCCGTCGGGTGGAGTTCGAGGACGACCTTGCCGCGGCCCTCAATCTCCAGCTCGACCCGCGGCGCCGGGGCTCCATCCGCTCCGAGCGCCGTCGTGAGCCATGCCGCAACGAGCATCGCGGCACCGAGCGAACTCCTTCGCATGCGGACCTCCCCGGGCGCACACTGACGCGCCCTCCAATGGCACGAGGGGATGCTCACGCATCCCCTCGAGGTTGGCACACTTACAGTCAGACCCCTACTTGACCGCGATTCGCGCGATCCGGTCACCCCGCTGTACCCTCCCAACCACGTCCATGCCCTGGACCACTTTGCCAATGACGCAGTAGTTTCCGTCAAGGTAGTGGTTGGCCTTGAGGTTGATGAAGAACTGGCTGGTGCCGGTCGCGCTCTGCGGCTGCGTCAGCGCCACGCCGATGCTGCCCGTCACGTGCCCGAGGTTGTTCCTCTCGAACGGCACCGTCGGCACGGTGGGCGGCTGAGATTCGGCAGCGTCGACTCCCTGCGTCCTGGTGTTGGGGTTGCCGGCCTGGAGCACGAAACCAGGCTCGACGCGGTGAACAAGGAGGCCGTCGTAGAATCCCTCTCGCATGAGGCGTGCGAACTGGGCAACGGTCTTCGGCGCCGCCTTGGGGTAGAGCTCCATCACGACATCGCCCCGGTTCTCGACCGTCATTGTCGCCGTAATAACGCCCTCACGAGGCGGCTTGAAGGGCGCCTCTTGTCCGGGCTGATGCACGGCGCCAGCTCGCTCGGCGGCGGCTCTCCGCTGCTCTTCCAGGATCCGCTTCTCCTCACGGCGCCAGGCGTCTTCCTGCGGCGCCCTCGATAGGCGTTGAGGCTCGCCGGACAACAGCGAGGCCGCAACTGTGATCCCCAGCACCGCAAGGGCGATGCCGAGGACGGCAAAGACAGCACGCATTCGGGTTCCCCACGAGCCGCCGCGCAGGGCGCGCGGTTCGGCAACTAGCGGAGATTCTACTCACCCGTGGCCTCTGTTGTCAAACGGGGGGATCCGCGCAAGGTTTTGCCGGACCCGACGCGCAGGCGGCCCCGCTACGGAGGAGCGAGGCCGCCTGCGCTTGCGCTCCGCGTGACCTACGCGGCTGCAAGCACCAGCGATGCGCTGCGGCGCGACGGACTCCCGCCCAGGTGGTCGCGCATCATCGTGCGAGCCCGGTGCAGCCGGGACCGCACGGTGCCCACCGCGCATCCCAGGGCCTCTGCCACGTCCTCGTAGGACATCCCCTCGACGTCCGCCAGCACCACCGTCTGCCGGAATGCAGGCGGCAAGCTGTTCAGCGCGGCCTGCAGCCGCTCATCCATCGCCTGGCCCATGAGGATCCTCGACGGGTCCGCGTCAGCGTCTGGAATCTCGCTAGAGAGCGTGTCGCCGTCGTGGCCCTCCATTGGGGCGTCCAGCGAGAGCGGAAGCTGCCTCGGCCGAGCGCGCAGCCGGTCGATGAACAGGTTCGAGATGATCCGGAACAGCCAGCGGTCGAAGGGACGGCTCGCGTCGAAGCGCTCACGCGCCCGGAACGCGCGGACGAAGGAGTCCTGCACCAGATCCTCGGCGTCCTCGCGGTTGCCAGCGAGTCGATACGCGAAAGCGTATGCCTTGCGGTGATGCTCCTTGAGGAGGTTCTCAAAGCCTCGGACCGAGGCGGTCTCTATCGGGTTGGCGGCGGTGGCGCTTTGCATGTCCAGGGCCCTCCAGGTCCTCGTGCGGTGGATCGCCTGCGTCTACGACATCACCGAACTGCTTAGGGTCGCTAATATATTAGTCGGAAGCAATGGGATGTGTCAAGAGGGTCACCAAAAAAATCTGCGACGCTCTGTGATGGCCCAGAGTGTCGCTACATAGCGTCGTCGATGCCGACATCGCGGCCAGACGTCGCCAGGGGCCGGCATCAGGCAACGCTCGGCCCTGCTGTCGGCGCACGCTCGCGCCGACAATCAACGGGGAGCGCCTGCATGAGCATCAGATCGCCCGAGCCTGTACACTGCTCGAGCTGTCGCGCGCTGAACGCGCGCGACAACGTGCTCTGCTGCGAGTGCCGCACGCCTCTTCCGCCAGCAGCCATCGACGCGTCGTTCCGGCGGCCCGGCGGCGTCCGCCTGCGGCCGATGCTGCCGGAGACACGCGCCCGGAAGCGGCGCGGCGTGCAGATCGAAGGGGTCGTCGTGCTTGGCGGAGGTGTCGCCAGACACCTGGTGACGGTCTGGAACATCCATGAGGGTGGCCTTCAGTTCCGCACTCCATTCGAGTACACCATGGGTGCTGAGGTGACCATCTGCATCCCGCTCGACGGACACCGGTTCATCGTGCGCGCGCGGGTTCGCTACGTCGGGCAGGTGGTGGCAGAGCGCACCAAGACGTGGGCGTGCGGCGTGGAGTTCGTCGAGCCAAACCCGGCGCTGGCAGCCGCAGCCGCCAACCTGCGGAGCGGCGCGCGCGCCGTCTGAGGCCCCTTCTTAGCCACCCGCGCGGCCCGCCGGCGCGCCTTGACGCTCCATGGGTGCTGTGGTAGACTGCCGCCGGTCGGCCTTGCAGGGCGGTCGTTGCGGGGGGTCTCTGTCCTGGCCGCTCCGGCCTGCTCGCGATGGCGTTCGCGCAGGATCCCGACGTGATAGTCGCCGACGACGGCACTCGATGTCGTGGTGAACCGCGCGTGGGTGCGGGCGATCTCCGGCCTGCCGCCGACCGCGGCGCGGCTGCCGCCAGGCTTCACTCTCTCGCCGAGGCGCCCTCGCGCGATGCCCGCATGGGGCGAGTCCGAGTCGGGCGAGGCCCGGCCCGCGAATGGCAGAACCATCCGATGCCACCTCCACCCCTCCTCAACCTGCGACGATAGCTCAGGGCATGACTGGCTCGACCCTATCGCATGGGAACCGATGTGCCGCAGCGCGCAGAGCGCGCTCGCGACCATGGAAGGGAGCACGCCGTGGCCACCAGGAAGGCTAGGTGCATCGGCATCCTCACCTCGGGCGGCGACTGCCCAGGGCTCAACGCGGCCATCAGGGGCGTCGCGAAGACCGCGTCCGGCGCTTACGGCATGGAAGTCATCGGGATACTGGACGGCTTCACGGGCCTCGTCGAGAACCGCGTGATGCCCCTCACCGACCGGGAGCTGTCCGGGCTCCTCACTCTCGGCGGCACGATCCTGGGAACCAGTCGCAACAAGCCTCACAAGTACCCGGGGGCCGACGGCACGACCCGCGACATGACGGGCGCCTGCGTCGAGACTTACCGCCGGCTGGGGCTCGATTGCCTTGTCTGCATCGGTGGCGGAGGCACCGCCAGGAACGCGTTGCAACTGAAGAAGGCCGGGCTCAACGTGGTTAACCTGCCCAAGACGATCGACAACGATGTCGGCGAGACCGACGTGACGTTCGGGTATGACTCCGCCATGGCGATCGCCACCGAGGCGATCGACCGGCTTCACAGCACCGCATCGAGCCACCAGCGCATCATGCTGGTGGACCTCATGGGCCACAACGCGGGATGGCTCGCCCTCGGCGCGAGCATCGCGGGCGGGGCGGACGTATGCCTCATTCCCGAGGTGCCGTTCCACCTCGAGGTGATCGTGGACGCCCTGCGGAGTCGCCGACAGAGGGGCCGCCGATTCAGCATCGTATCCATCGCGGAGGGCGCCCGTCCTGCCAACGAAGCCCAGATGCCCGTCCTCGCCGGACCCGCGGCCGCCACGCCACTCAGCGCGCGCCTCGGCGCGATTCTGGCGAGCGCGATGGAGGTGGAGACACGCGTCACCACGCTCGGCCACGTCCAGCGCGGCGGGATGCCGTCGCCCACCGACCGCATCCTGGCGACGCGGCTCGGCGTCGCGGCTGCCAAGATGATCGCCGAAGGGCAGTACGGCGTCATGGCCGCCGTGCGCAACAACGAGATCGTGCCCGTGGCGCTGGAGAAGGTGGCGGGCTCAAAGAAGACCATCCCCCTCGGCCACCCGCTCATCGAGACCGCCAGGCTGATCGGCATCTGCCTTGGAGACTGGCCGCCCGCTCCCTCCCTCACGTCATGCCCGCTCTCCACGTAACAGCTCACGATGTGTGAGTCTTGGGTCAGGTGGCGCCGATGGCCCAGAAGACGGAGCCATTCGAGCAGTGCGTGTTGGATCGCGGTTCCATGAGCCCATCGGAGCCCCTGACGCCCGAGCAGTCTTGCGAGCCGGTGGTGCGCGGCATCGGATGGTGGAGGTGCTGTCTCTCGTGGGGAATCAGCGGGCGCGCATCCGCAAGTTGGAGGTGGAGGTTGCCCGCCGGGCAGCGGCGGCGAGCCACCGTCGTCTGCCCACAGAGCGGAGCGGCCGCTCGCTCAGGCTGTCCCGCCGTTCGTGAAGCCTCTCGGTTGCGAAGGAGGACTTCGCACCATCGCACGCCAATTGTTTGGATGCAGTTGACAGCGCTGGGTCCGTTAGCCATACTAACTGCATCTCGTTGCGGGGCCGCCCCTCCCTGTGTGGTGGGTGGCGCACGGGAACCCGCTGGCAGGCCATGACGTTTGCCACGCGGATGGTTCGCTCACGACAGCGTACAGCGCATGCGCCGCCCGTCCGGCGCGTGGGCCTGGTTGCACGGACACCGCATCCGTACAGGGCTCACGGCACTCCGAACCGGTCAGGTGGCATGCGCGCCTCCCAGCGAGGGATAGCCCATGGCACCAGCCCACGGTCACGAGGCCGTTGTCGCTGCGGCGCAGTGCGAGTTCGAGGCCCTCGTGGCGCGCACCAAGCGCCAGGCTTACGGCATGGCCTACCGCATGACCGGCAGCCGCGAGGACGCTGAGGACCTCGTTCAGGAGGCCTACCTTCGGGCATATCGGTCCTTTGCGAAGTACGACCGGAGCCTCCCGTTTGAGAACTGGTTCTTCCGCATCCTGTCCAACCTGTTCGTCGATGGGCTTCGCCGCCAGCCCAAGCAAGCGCCGCTCTCTCTGAGCCAGCCCATGCCGAACGCGAGCGGCGGTGACGACTTCCTGCTCGAAGTCTCCGACGAGGAGAACAATCCGGAGGCGCGCATCATGCGATCCGTGATGAACGAGAGGCTCCAGCGGGCCCTCGCCGCGCTCACCAAGGAGTTCCGCACCGCGGTGCTCCTCTGCGACGTCGATGGGATGAGCTACGAAGAGGTCGCCCGGAGCATGGGCACCAGCGTCGGGACGGTGCGGTCGCGCATTCACCGCGGCCGCCTCATGCTGCGCAGACGTCTCGGCGTCGATCCTTTCGCTGAGGTTCCAGCTCGCCTGAGCCCGGCCGCAGCCGCGTAACGCCCCGGCGGGGGTCGGCGGCGCCGTGACGGGGCGCCGACCTGTCGGGAGGGAGCATGCCGTGCCTCGCCGTCCCGCGCCCGTCATCCGGCGTGCCACCGCGTCGGACGCCGCCGACATTGCGCGGATAGCGCGCGAGTCGTACCTCCACCTGCCAGCGCGCCATGTCCCCGCTGACATGCCGCTCTATCACCCTAAGCACCACCAGCAGGGAATGCAGGACGCGGCCACGCGGTGGGCCCTCCTGTCTCTCGAAGGCCGGCACGTCGGCTTCGCGATGTGGCGTGTGCTGCCAGGTCTGGCCCACCTCCACATGCTCTTCGTGTCGGCGGACTACCAGGGCCGCGGCTTCGGCGTCCGGCTCCTCAAGCACCACCACCGTGAGGCCGTTCGGGAGCAGCCCGGAACGCGCCTGCTCACGCTGCATTGCCTCCGCGAGTCCTCTTGGGCGACGCGCTTCTACCGACACCAGGGGTACACCGTGTACGAGCCGGGCGACGAGGGGCGCCACACCGACCTCTACCTGTGGATCGACGCATGCAAGCGGTACGACAACGGCTGGCCGCTGGCGCCAGACAAGGCGCTTCTCTACCGGCTGACGAAGGGGTGAGAGCTGCCGGCGCAGAATAGCCTGGCCATGCAGAACGCATCGATACCGCTCGACACGGTCCTCGAGGGTGACTGCGCGGAGCTGATGGCGCGCCTGCCCGACCGCTGCGCCGACCTCATCTTCGCGGACCCTCCCTACAACCTCCGGCTCGCCGGCGACCTGCGGCGGCCCGACCTCTCGCGCGTGGACGCCGTCGATGACGCGTGGGATCAGTTCGAATCACCGCAACGCTACGACCAGTTCACGCGAGACTGGCTCACCGCCGCACGCCGCATCCTGAAGCCGAATGGGACGTTGTGGGTCATCGGCTCCTACCACAGCATCTACCGTGTCGGCGCCATCCTAATGGACCTCGGATACTGGATCCTCAACGACATCGTGTGGATCAAGGCCAACCCCACCCCGCAGATGCGCGGCGTGCGCTTCTGCAACGCCCATGAGACTCTGCTCTGGGCGGCGCGCGACAGCACGGCGTCCGGTATCACGTTCAACTACCGGGCGCTCAAGGCCGGCAACGAGGACCGGCAGGTCCGGTCCGACTGGTACTTCCCTGTCTGCTCGGGCGGAGAGCGCCTCCGGACCGGCGCCGCCAGGGCCCACAGCACCCAGAAGCCCGAGGCCCTCCTCCATCGGATCATCTCTGGCACTTCCCGGCCTGGCGATCTGGTAGTGGATCCTTTCTGCGGCTCCGGCACCACCGCCGCGGTCGCCAGGCGCCTGGGCAGGCGCTTCGTCACGATGGACCGGGACCCCGCCTACGTCGAGATCGCCCGAGCGCGCATCGCGGCAGTGTCGCCCGACCTGGCGCTGGCCGACGCGATCGACGTCGACGCTCCGCCGCCTCGCGTCCCCTTCGCAACGCTGGTGGAGACAGGGATGCTGCCGGCGGGCACGCGCCTCCGCCTGAACCGGAGCGGCGCCGAGGCGATCGTCCAGAACGACGGGACGCTCGCAGCAGACGGGTTGCGCGGGTCTATCCACCGGCTCGGGGCGCGCCTCCTGGACGCCCCTGCCTGCAATGGCTGGGAGCACTGGTACTACGAGGATCCGGCAACAGGGCGCCTCCTGCCCATCAATGCACTGCGCGCGGCACTGGCGGGGCACCCGCCGGCCAGCAGGGAACCGCTTCTCTCGCTCGTCGCCTCCCGAGAGGACGATCCTTGACCAAGCGAACCCGCCGCGAGGCGCTGCGGGCGGCCGCGCTCGCTCTGGGCGCTGCAACCGCCGCGAGCGCCAGCCCCTGCAGCGCCTCGCAGCGCCCACCGAGAGGAAGGCCATCCATGCAGCTCGGCATCGTCACGTACAACGTCGCGAAGGACTGGGACCTCGGCACGCTCCTTCGGGTGTGCCAGGCGTGTGGGCTCACCGGCGTGGAGTTCCGCACCACGCACGCCCACGGAGTCGAGCCGATCCTCGGCCCGGCCGATCGGGCCGACGTTCGCCGAAGGTGCGCCGATGCCGGCATCGTGCAGACGAGCCTGGGCACCGTGTGCGAGTTCCATGCTCCCGACCCCGGCGTGGTGCGCTCCAACATCGCGAGCTGCCGCTCCTTCTGCGAGCTGGCGCGCGACATCGGGGCACTCGGCGTCAAGGTGAGGCCCAACGGTCTTCCGCCCGAGGTCGAGCCGGAGCGCACGTTGGAGCAGATCGGGAAGGCCCTGATCGAGTGCGGGCGGATCGGCGCCGATCTGGGCGTAGAGATCTGGGTGGAGGTCCACGGTCCGGGCACCTCGGCGCCTGCGAACGTCCGGCGCATCATGGACCACTGCGGGCACCCCAATGTGGGGATCACGTGGAACAGCAACCGCACAGACATGGAGTCTGGCTCCGTGCGGCGGGCGTTCGACCTGCTGGGAGGCCACATCCGCTGCTGCCACATCACCGAGCTCTGGAGCGACTACCCGTGGCGGGAGATGTTCGGCCTCCTGAAGCGCGCGAGGTACGACCGCTACATGCTCTGCGAGCTCGGCACGAGTTTCCCGCCGGACGAGGGCCGGACATTCCTCCAGTGCTACGCAGGCCTCTTCAGGGAGCTGTGCCGATGATCACCACCCGGCGCGAGGCGGTCCGCCTGGCCGCCGCCACGGCGCTCGGCGCCATGCCTGTGGCCGCCGCTGCCATCGACCCAATACGGCGTGTGGGCCCGCCTCGCATGAAGCTCGGCCTGGCGGCCTTCTCCTTCCGGGACCACCTGACCGGCAGGCACGAGCCCCGCATGACACTCGAGGACTTCGTCGACCGCGCGTCGGCACTCGGGGTCGACGCGGTGGAACCCACGGAGTACTACTTCCCCAAGCCCGTCACCACCGAGTACATCGCCCGTCTCAAGCGGCGCTGCTTCCTGCAGGGGCTGGACATTTCCGGGTCGCCAATGGGCAACGTGTTCACGCACCCGGCGGGCCCGGCGAGGGACGCGCAGCTTTCCGCGGTGAAGGCATGGGTGGATCGCTGCGTAGAGCTGGGCGCGCCCTGCGTCCGCGTGTTCGCCGGCGCCCAACAGCCGGGCCAGACGCTCGAGCAGGCGCAGCGATGCGTCATCGAGTCCATGGAGGCCGCTTGCGAGTACGCCGGGACGCGCGGCGTGATGCTGGCTCTGGAGAACCATGGCGGCATCGTCGCCGAGGCGGACGGGCTGCTGGCGATCGTGAGGGCGGTGCGGTCAGAGTGGTGCGGCGTGAACCTGGACACTGGCAACTTCCGCACGGACGACCCCTACGCCGACCTCGCGAAGTGCGCCCGATACACGGTGATGGTGCAGGTGAAGACGGAGGTCCAGCCCCGCGGGCGGCCGAGGGTCGAGGCCGACCTGGCGCGCAAGGCCGCCATCCTGCGCGACGCGGGCTACCGCGGCTACGTGGTGCTCGAGTACGAGGCTGCGGAGCCGCCCCTCACCGCCGTCCCCAGGTGGCTTGACCGGCTGCGCGCCGTGCTGTGATGGCGTGCGCCGCTCAAGCAGCCGTCCGCTCCGGCATGCGCCGTGGCAGGGCGACATAGAACGTCGTGCCCAGCGGCTCCACGCTCTCGAACCCCACGGCGCCGCCGAGGTAGCGCTCGGCCAGCAGGCGCACGCTGTAGGTCCCGATGCCGCGCCCTGCGTCCGCCTTCGTGCTGAACGAGCGCTGGAACACCTGTCGTTGCACCTCCATCGGCATCACGCCCGGGTTGTGCACGCGGAACGTAACGCCGCCCGGCCCGTCCTCCGCCGAGAGCGTCACCGTTGCGCCCTGAGGGACGGCCTCGAGCGCGTTCTTCACCAAGTTCCCAAGCACCCGCCTCAGCAGGGTAGCATCGGTCCAGAGCGCCGAGTCGCGCACGGACCCCACGGCGACGCAACGGTTGTGCGCCACGGCGTGGTTGCGATACACCGATACAACCGCGTCGATCGCGTCGCGCGAAGACGTCTCCGTGGCCTGCGGCCGCAGGTCGCCGGACTCGGCGGCGAGCAGTTCTCGCTGCGACGCGATCTCCTCCACGATCTGCTCCGACAGCTGTCGGAGGTCCTGCCTGCATTCCGCGTCGGACGCCGGGTCCAACTGGCTGTCCACCAGCAGATCGGCGATTGAGCGGATGCCGCCCGCCGTGTTGAGCAGGTCGTGGAAGAAGACGCGCTCCAGGACGCGCCGCCGCTGCTCCGCGCTGATGTCCCTGAGCGCCACGAGCACCAGATCCTCGGCGTTGACACAGACGTGGACCGCATGCACCCGGACGTCCACCGCGCCGCCGTCACGCGCCCCGTGCGTGAGGAGGCGGCAGTCACGGGAGACCGGCAGCCTGGTCTGCAGGCACTCCACTACGGCGTTGACCGCGCCGCAGGTCATGCAGTACGGACCGGTCCCGCACCCACCCGGCATGTCGTCCGCGTGCAGGCAGCCGACGGCCTCACCGGGACGGAGGCCGAGCAGCCGATCGGAGTCCTCGGCGCCGACGGCGCTGAGCATCCGCTGGTTGGCGGCCACTATCTGGCGCCGCCCGTTCAGCACCATGGCCATGTCGGGGAACGCCTCCAGCATGGCGCTCGCCAGCCGGTCGTGCAGGAACGCGCTGCGCTGCCTCCGCAGGAGCACCGGACCGTCGCGCTCGGCCGGAGCGAAGCACGTGGAGCATGGACTCGCTGGTTCGTTGGTCAATGCCTCTCCCTCAGTCTTTCATAAGCGCGACGATCGGCGACGGCGCCCGACTCCGAGAGGCCGGGCAGTCGCCAACACGCAGTGCGCAGCCATCATTTCCCGGCTTCGGGCTCCGTTCCTTCACGTCCGCGGTAGAGGATGTGCGGTTCGCCGCGCCGAACGACCCCGACGCGCCGAGCGCCGCCCCGCGAGCGCACACGACCTCCCGGAGCCGACCCGATGCCCGAACAAGAAGGCACGCTGTACGCCATCGGCAATGCGCACATCGACCCGGTGTGGCTCTGGCGATGGACCGAAGGCGTCGAGACCATCCGTGCGACGTTCCGATCGGCGCTCGACCGGATGCGGGAGACGCCTGACTTCGTCTTCACGGACAGCTCCGCAGCGTTCTACGCGATGGTCCAACAGGTCGATCCCGCCCTGTTGGAGGAGATCCGCGAGCGCGTTGCGGAGGGGCGTTGGGAAATCGTCGGCGGTTGGTGGGTCCAACCGGATGCCAACATCCCCTGCGGAGAGTCCCTGGTGCGCCAGTCCCTTCAGGGCCAGCGCTGGTTTGAGCGCGCGTTCAACCTGAGGGCGACGGTAGGCTTCAACCCCGACACCTTTGGGCACCCCGGCTCGCTGCCCCAGATTCTGCGCGGGGCCGGCATCACGTCCTACACCTTCCTGCGACCCGGTCCACACGAGAAGGAGCTGCCCGGCAGCGTCTTCCGCTGGCGCTCACCCGACGGGAGCGAGGTGCTTGCCGCGCGGATCGCGCGGGCCTACTGCTCCTGGTCCGACGACCTGGCGGAGCACGTGCGCGCGGCGGATCATGCGCGTCCTCCGTACCTGCGCGACTACGTAGTCTTCTACGGCGTCGGCAACCACGGCGGAGGGCCCACGCGGGCGAACATCGCGTCGCTCCATCGGCTGGGCGAGGACGCAAAGGCCCCGAGCATTCGGATGGGCAGGCTCGACCGCTTCTTCCGCTCTGTCGCGGAGGAGGTCCACGGCGGCGCGGACGTGCCGGTGGTGGAGGACGAGCTGCAGCACCACGCGCGCGGCTGCTACTCCGCCCACTCCGAGGTGAAGCGGGAGAACCGGCGCGTCGAGCACCTCCTGCTGGCTGCCGAGCGCGTAGCCTCGGTGGCGGCCGCGCTCGGCGCCCGCGACTACCCGCTGGCCGACCTGCGCGAGGCCTGGCGCGGCGTGCTCTTCAACCAGTTCCACGACATTCTGGCGGGCACCAGCCTCCCTGAAGCGTACGCCGACGCGCGCGATGTCTACGGGCACGCAGCCACCCTCGGCGGGCGCGCACTGCACTTCGGGGCACAGGCAGTCACCGGCCGCATCGACACGCGCGGCGAGGGCGAGGCTGTCGTGGTGTGGAACCCGCTGCCTTGGCCGGTGCAGGCCCCGGTGGAGATCGAGCGCGGCGGCCATCGCCTGTGCAGCGCCGGTGGAACCCGGATCACGGCCCAGGCCATCGTGCCCACGACCATCGCGGGCCAGCGCCGGGTGTGCTTCGTGGCCAACCTGCCCGCGCTCGGCTACCGCCTGTACCGGCAGACGGGCGACATAAGGGAAGCGCGGCTCGAGGGGTCGCTGGAGGCGGGCGCCGCCTTCCTTCAGACCGACCGCTGGCGCATCGAGGTAGACCCGGCGACAGGCGACATCGCGCGCATCGTGGACCGGCGCCACGGCGTCGAGGCGCTCAGCGGGCCGGGCAACGCCCTCATCGTGCTTGACGACCCGAGCGATACCTGGAGCCACGATGTCGCCGCGTTCCGGTCGGAACTGGGGCGCTTCCGCGATCCCACCATCGTACTCGAAGAGAACGGACCGGTCCGCGCCTGCCTTCGCATCGACCGCCGCTGGGGCGCCTCGAGCGCGACCCAGCGCATCTACCTCTACCGCAACTCCGAGGTGATCGAGCTACGCCTGTCGGTGAACTGGCAGGAGCAGCTCCGGGCGCTCAAGCTGGCGTTCCCGCTCGGCTTATCCGAGCCCGTTGCCACCGCCGAGACCCCGTACGGCACCATGGCGCGCGCCACCGGTGGCGAGGAGGAGCCCTGCCAGCAGTGGGTGGACGTGACCGGCATCGCCGCCCGGTCAGACGGCGGGACGCTGAGGTACGGCGTCGCCCTGCTGAACGACAGCAAGTACGGTTACGACGTGCTGGGCTCCGAGATGCGGCTCACGGTGCTCCGAAGCCCGGCCTATGCCCACCACGACCCGCAGCGGCTCGACCCCGAGCGCGCGCCGCTATGGATCGACCAGGGATGGCAGTCGCTCACCTGTCGGCTCGTGCCGCACGCCGGAGGCTGGGCGGAGGCCGGCGTGCCGCGCCTCGCCTGGGAGCTCAACGAGCCGCCCTTCGCCGTCAACGAGTTCGAACACGACGGCGATCTGCCAACCCGGGCCTCGTTCGCCTCGGTGTCACCCGCAAGCGTACTCATCACCGCGATCAAGGGTGCGGAGGACGGGTCTCGCGACGTGATCGTGCGACTCCACGAGACGGCAGGCGAGCCCACGGTATGCCGCGTCGAGACCCCATATCTGGGCCGCCACACGGAGGTTCGCCTGGGCGCGCACGAGATCGCGACGCTGCGCGTCCGGCTGGACGACGGCTGGACCGTGACGCGCTGCGACCTCTTGGAACGTCCGCTCTCCGGCTGAGCGACCGGGCCGCTCAGCGCCGCCGCGTGTGGATCGCGATGACCGTGTTCACGGGATCGAGCGGCGCCGCCGGCAGCTCAACCACCAGATTGCCGCCTTCGCGCGTCCACCGGATCGGCGTGCGCCGCGCTGCCAGCGCCACTACCCGAGTCACGCCGCCCTCCGGGTAGGGAACGGTGACGCGGCGGTCCGCCGGCCAGTCGAAGACGTGGAGATAGAGCCTGCCCGGGCGAGCGGTGGTCCGGCCCCAAGCGGGTTGCGGCAGGCCCGACGGGCCACAGCCGTGGATGCTCTCGCGGTTCGTCGCCATCCACCGCCCTATGGCGGCGAGGCGCTCCACGCTGGGCTCCGGGATGAGCCCCTCCGCCGTCGGTCCGACGTTCAGGAGCAGGTTGCCACCCTTCGACACCACGTCGACGAGCATGCGAATCAGCGTGGGCGTCGACTTCCAGTTGTGGTCGTCCTTGCGGAAGCCCCACGTGTCGTTCATCGTCATGCAGGATTCCCAGTCGACGCCCGGGAGGCCGGTGGCGGGCACCTCCTGCTCGGGCGTGCCGAAGTCACCTGCGTATGCTCCGGGCCTCGTCATGCCCTGCATTCCCTGTCGGCCCTTGTCCACGCGGTTATTCACGAGGATGTTGGGCTGCAGGCCCCGCACGAACCGGTAGAGGTCCTGGCCGCGCTCATGGGTCCAGGTCGGCTCCCACTCACCGTCGAACCAGAGGACGGCCAGCGGTCCGTAATCCTGCACGAGCTGGCGCAGGTGGTCCTTCATGTACTCCACGTACCGGTCGAAGTTCGCGCCCTCGGCCGGCCGCGTGTCCCAGGGCCGGCGCGGTAGATAGTCGGGGTGGTGCCAGTCCATGATGGAGTAGTAGACGCCGAAGCGCAGGCCCTCGGCCCTGCAGGCCGCTGCCAGCTCCCTGATCACGTCACGGCCAAAGGGTGTCGCCATAACGTCGTAGGTGCTGTTGCGGGCGTCGAAGAGGGAGAAACCGTCGTGGTGCTTGCTGGTGATCACCACGTACCTCATGCCCGCGGCCCTCGCCATTCTGGCCCAGGCCCGCGCGTTGAACCGAACCGGGTTGAACTGCCTCGCCAGCGGCTCGTACTGGTCGACCGGTATGCGCGCGTTGTACATGATCCACTCGCCGATTCCGGGAATGGTCCGGCCGTTCCATTCGCCGGCGGGCAGCGCGTAGAGCCCCCAGTGGATGAAGAGCCCGAAGCGCGCCTCCCGGAACCAGCTCATCCTCCGGTCGCGTTCAGCGGCGGTCTCCTGCGCATCGGCGGCGCGCGGGACCGCGATGGACGGCGCCGCGACCCCGGCAAGGACGAACGCAAGTGACAGACACAGCCAGGGGCGTACCATTGGGCTGACCTCCAGAAGGGTTTGGTGCGTGCGGTGAGCTACTCGGGCTGGCCGATGGACCCTACGAACAGGATCACCCCGGTCGGCTCGTCCTCAATGGCAAGCAGGAACGGCCGGTCCACCACCATCCGGAACGGCTCGCCCGCCGGTGCGCTGGTAATCCCCACGATCACGGCCGTCGCAGCAGCGGCCTCGGTTCCCTGCTCATCGACCGTCAGGACGGTCCTGTGGAGCGCGTCCGAGATGTACACGCGCTCTGTGGTGGCGCCCTCCGGCAGAACCCCGTTGAGGTCCGCTCGGCCCGGGTCGAACGCGATCCCCATGCCGAGCGCGGAGAGCGACGTCTTCAGCGACGCGGAGGTCCTGGCCTTGAACCTCGGCAGGCGCACCTCGCCGGGCCGCATCGCCATGCCTGAGCGCAGTTCGCGCCACTTCGCGCCGTTCAGAGCGCCAGCCACGTCGGCCAGCTTCACACCCGGGCGCGGAAGCACCACGACCATGCCGACCTGCCTGCCCGCGTAGGGCAACCGCACGGCCTGGTATTGGTCCGTCTCGGCGTAGGAGAACTGCCCGCTTCGGCGCATCATGGGCACGGTCGCCGGCTTGCCGCTGGCCTGGGCGAACTCCGCGGGCGATGTGGCGGCAACCTGGAACGCGTCTGTCCAGCCCGCCTTGAAGTAGACCGCGTTCGTCAGCACGAGAATGGCGTCGCGGATGGCGTCTGCCGTCACGATCTCGGGGATGCGCTTCGCGGTGCGGTCGCTGACCCACGCGTTGATGCGCTGGGCCGCCTCGGGCTGGCTGAAGTCGACGGTCTCCTGCTGCGCCAGGAACGAGTCGCGCGTGCGCTGCAGGAAGCCGGGGTCGAAGGTCATGCCGCTCCGCGCCCACACCGCGTTGGCGATGTAGAGATCCACCTTCGGGTCGGGGTTCGCAAGCAGCTCTAGGAGGCCCTTGTTGGCCTCGTTCACTTGCTCGGTGGTGAGGTCGCCGTAGCCGAGCGCCGCCGCCATGGCGGTCCGGGTCTCGGCTCGCGCGCCATTGAACGCCATCCCCAGCGCGAGCTGGATGCTCGTCGGCGAGAGGAACACGTTCCCGGTCGGATCGGCCGCGAGCAACTGCCTGTGCAGCCGGAAACCGAAGTCGTTCATGGCGGTCACGAGCTTCGGCTCGACCTTCAGGTCCGCCGAGCGAGCGCCGCGGTCCGCCTGCGCGGCGCCGTTACCGGAGCCGCACCCCGCGCTCGCCAGCCATCCCAGCGCAACACACAGCGATGCAGCGACACGGATCCGGTTCATGGCGTCCTCCTCGGCCCACAGCTGTACCCACAGGCATTCTATCGCCGCACAGCACGCGCGTCAAACGCGGATGTGCCGGCCACACCGGCCGCCCGGCAGGAGACAGGCGACGCCGGGTTGTACTAAGCAGCGCGCGCGGCGCCATCCGGGGCGCAGCGCGGCCCGCATCTCGCGAGGTGACCCATGCCCCAGCGCTCGCCATCCAACAGACCCGTGTCGCGCCGTTCGTTTCTCGCTGGCGCCGCGGGCGCGGTGGCCATACCGCAGATCGTTCCTGCCAGTGCGCTCGGGCGCGGTGGTCTGACGGCCCCTGGCGATCGGCTGGTCATGGGGTGCATCGGCGTCGGCGGTATGGGTACACAGCACGTGGTCGGCGGCGTCTGGGCGCCCTCCGGCGGCCTCGTGGGCCGCGACGACGTCCGGGTGGTCGCCCTCTGCGATGTGAACGCCCAGCGGCTGGGGAACGCGCGCAACCTGGTGAACCAGCGCTACGGGAACCAGGACTGCGCCGCCTACCGGGACTTCCGCGAGCTCCTCGCCCGCAAAGACATAGACGCGGTGCTCATCGCCACCGGCGACCGTTGGCACAGCCCGATCACCGCTGCGGCCGCGCGCGCAGGCAAGCACGCCTTCTGCGAGAAGCCGATATCCCTGACCATCGCTGAGGCGATCCAGCTGCGCGAGACGGTGCGGCGCTGCGGGACGGTGCTGCAGGTTGGGACCCAGCAGCGGTCGAGCCACTCCTTCCGCTTCACCTGCGAGCTGGTTCGCAACGGCTACATCGGCCAGCTCCGAGAGGTGGTCGTGGGGGTGGGCGGGCCGCCAGTCTACCGCGACAGCCACCTGCCCGCCGAACCGGTGCCGGAGTGGCTCGACTACGACATGTGGCTCGGTCCCGCCCCGTGGCGGCCTTTCAACAGCGCCTACGTCGGCGGCTGGATGGCCTATCGCGACTTCTCCGGCGGCGAAATGACGAACTGGGGCGCCCACCACTTCGACATCGCGCAGTGGGGCGTCGGACTGGAGCGCAGCGGCCCCGTCGAGATCGTGCCGCCCAACGGTCGCGATGTCCGCGTCCTGACCTACCGCTACGCCAACGGCGTCGTGATGACGCGCGACACCGACCGCACGACCCGCGAGTCGCCAGACGGCAACGGCGTGCTCTTCGTGGGCTCCGAGGGCAAGATCGCTGTCTGGCGCTACGACCTCAAGACCTGGCCCGAGCACCTCAAGCGGGTGCAGTTGCGGCCGAACGACATCCGTCTGCACGAAGCTGACAACCACCACACCGACTTCATCGACGCCATCCGCCGCGGCGGGCGCGCGGGTTGCGACATCGATACTGCGTCGCGCTCCATCTCAGTGTGCCACCTGGGGAACATCGCCTACGAGCTTGGGCGGCCTGTCCGATGGGACCCCGTCCGCGAGCGCTTCGTCAACGACGCCGAGGCCGACCGACTCATCGCGCGGCCGATGCGGGCGCCGTGGAGGGTCTAGGACGGCGTCCATCGCCCAGCGCGGCGAGAGCCCTGCCCGCCGCGCGTTTGCAGCCTGCGCGCGCCTCTGGGAGCCCTGCATGACCCTCCGCACACTCATCGCCGCCCTGGCGCTCGCGCTCCTCGCCTGCGGTATGGCGACAGCTCAGCCATCTCCGATCGACCAGCTCCGGGCCTTCCGCTACGGACCGGACCGGTCCGCACTGGACGCCGTGGCGTCCTGGATCGACGCGAGCCGCAGGACGCCGGCGGGCCGGCGCGACGCCGCCCGACAGCTAGCGGCCCTGCTTACGTCCGATGCATCCACCGAGGCGAAGAAGTTTGCATGCCGGATGCTCGTCCTCGTCGCCTCGGACCAGGAGGCGCCCGCCCTGGCGGGGCTGCTCACGGACCAGGTCCTCGCGCACTACGCTCTCCTGGCGCTTGCACGTATCGAGGGCGCGACGGCGGACGCAATGCTGCGGCGACACGTGCACACGGCGACACCCGCCGTGCGGCCCGCCGTGGTCGCGGCTCTGGGCGAGCGCCGGAGCGTGGCTGCAGCGCCTGAGCTCGCGACCATCGTCGCCGGCTCCGCCCAGGGCTCTGCACCGGGCGAAGTCGCCCTGGCCGCGGCAGACGCCCTGGGCCGCATTGGCGACGCGCGTGGACTGGCGGCCCTGCGAGCGGCTCGGGCGCGCTGGCCCGAGCCGCACCGGTCCGCGGCCGCACACGCTCTCATCGCCCTCGGCGAGCGGTTGCTCGCGCGCGGCGACCAAGCCAGCGCAGTCACCGCAGCCCGAACCGCGGCGGGCGCGGGCGCTGCCCCCTCCGTGCAGGCAGGTGCGCTCCGGTTGGAGGTGCGGGCAAGCGGTCCCGCCGGCGTGCCGCTGCTGCTCGGTGCGCTCGGCGAGAACGGCACGCTCCGGCAGCGGGCCGCTCTCGGGCTCGTGCGCGACCTCCCCGGCGCCGCGCTGACGTCGCGCATCGCCGAACACCTCCCGCGTCTGCCCTCGGCTGCCGCGCGCGTGCTTCTGCTCGAGGCGCTGAGCGACCGAGGCGACGCGGCCGCGTGCGCCGCGGTGCTGCGCGCGGTCTCGGAGCAGGAGCCGGTTCGGTCGGCGGCGCTGCGGGCTCTCGGCCGCACTGGCGATGCGAGGGCGGTGCCGGTCCTTGTCCGGGCTGCCGCCGCAGGCTCGCGGGAAGCCCTGCGGAGCTTGGCCGTCCTGCGAGGCGCAGGCGTGGACACGGCGCTTGCCGCGGCGGCCACACAGGGCGCTGCCGCGCTGCGCGCCGCCGCCATCGACGCCCTCACCTCGCGGCGCGCCGCGGGCGCCATGCCGCGCGTGCTCGCTGTCGTGCAGAGCCGCGAGGCCACCATGCGCGCCGCCGCCATGCGCTTTCTGGGAGCCATGGCCGGCCCGGCGCACCTCGGGGTGATGCTGGACGCGCTGCTCGCCACGCCGGCTGAGGAGCGGGGCGACGCCATCGCGGCGGTCACGGAGGTGGGGCGACGAGGCGCGGGCACAGGACGCGCCTCGGACGCGATAGCCAGCCGGGTGCCGGCAGCCCGTGCTCAGCAGGACCGTATTGACCTCCTTAGCATCCTTGCGGACCTCGGAGGGCCGGCGTCGCTGACCGCGCTCTGCGCCGCACTCGCCGATGAAGAAGCCGACGTCCGCATGCACGCCCTACGGCTCCTTACCGAGTGGCCGGACGACGCGCCGATGGCCGACCTGCTCCGCACCGCCAGGACCGCCACGGACCCGCGCCAGCGCACGCTCGCGCTGCGGGGTTGGGTTCGCATGATCGGCGCCAATGAGCGCCGCCGCGCGGACGAAGCGCTCGGCCTGTACCGGGAAGCACTGGGCCTCGCGCGCAATGCCGCGGAGAGGAAGATCGTCCTCGCGGGCCTGGCAAGGCTGCACTCGATCGAGGCACTCGACCTCGCGGCGGAGCTCGCCAACGACCCCGAGCTGGCAGAGGAGGCGCAGACGACCATAGTGCAGATCGGTCTGGCGCTCTCAGGCGCCTACCCGGAGCGCGTGCGCGCTGTCCTCGCTCCCATCGCGGCGTCCTCGGCCAACGAGGGCGCGCGCACTAGGGCGGCAGCGGCGCTCGCGGTGATGGACCGCTTCGCCGACTTCGTCGTCGCGTGGGAGGTCTCGCCGGCATATCAGCAGGAGGGGGCCGAGTGCCTGCAGCTCTTCGACATCCCGTTCCCGCCCGAGAAGCCTGACGAGGCCGCAGCAGTGCCGTGGAGGCCGCTGCCCGCGGGCGCCTCGGCCCAGGAGCCATGGCTCATGGACCTCCTCGCGCTCTACCCGGGGACCCAGAAGGTCGCCTACATGCGCACGGCCGTCTGGTCTGAGACCGAGCGCGACCTCGTGCTGGAGATGGGTAGCGACGATGGCGCCAAGGTGTGGTGGAACGGGCAGGTGGTCCTGGCCGTCAACACCCAGCGCGCCGTGGCGCCGGCGCAGCACAGGGTGCCCGTGCGAACCCGCGCGGGCTGGAACCACCTGATGATGAAGATCACCCAGAACGTCATGGGATGGGGCGCCGTCGCGCGGTTCACAGAGCCCGGTGGCGGCCCCGCGACCGGCCTGCGTATCGCCCTGCCATCTGCGCTTCCTGCCAACCACTGAGCCCGGAGGCTCCGGATGGACATGCGCCGCGGCCAGCCGCTCCACGACCTCAGCGGCGAGTGGTCGCTCGTCTACACGCTCGACCCGGAAGCGACCGTCGAGCCCACCGCAGATGCCCTCGGGGCAAGCGGGCTCCCGCTGATTCCGGCGCGGGTGCCGGGCAACTTCGAGCTCGATCTTGTGGCGAACGGAATCGAGCCCGAGCCCTTTGTGGGCATGAGCATAACGCGCTTCTTCCGCTACGAGAACGCGCGCCTCTGGTACTTCCGGCGCTTCGAGGCCGAGGACCGCCCGGAACGCGACTCGCTCCTCACCTTCGAGGGGCTCGATTGCTTCGCCGACGTCTACCTCAACGGTTGCCTCCTCGGCTCGACTGCCAACATGCTCGTCGAGCACACCTTCTGCGTGAACGGCCTGCTGCGCGGCGACAACGAGCTGGTGGTGGCCATCCGGCCCGCCGTGCCGGAGGCTGGAGCCTACCCGCACGCGCCGGGCCTTGCTGCGCAGCCCACCGGGTTCGAAGGCCTCTGGGTTCGCAAAGCGCCCCACACGTACGGGTGGGATATCATGCCGCGCGCTGTCTCCGCAGGCATCTGGCGCCCCGTCAGCCTCCGCTGCCTCCCTCGCGCGCGCCTCGAGTGGGCCTACCTAGACACGCTCTCGATAGGACCGGACGGCTCCTACGCCGACATGGCGCTGAGCTACCAGGGCCGCATTCCGAACGAGCCCGGCTGGCAGATGGCGGCGGAGGGGGCGTGCGATGGGTCGCGGTTCGAAACGCGAGCGCCGGCGCTCTCCTGCGCCGGGGTGTTGCGCTTCCGGATCGAGAAGCCGAAGCTTTGGTGGCCGCGCGGGCGCGGAGAGCCGGCGCTCTACGAAGTGCGCGTCCGGCTGAGCCGCGACGGCGAGGAGGTCGACGCGCTCTCGCTCTCCGCCGGCATTCGCACCGTGGGGCTGGACCGCACAAGCACGACCGACTCGCAGGGCCGAGGCGAGTTCTGCTTCCGTGTCAACGGCGAGCGCTTCTTCGCACTCGGCACGAACTGGGTGCCGCTTGACGCCTACCACTCCCGCGATATCGAGCGCGTGGACCGCGCCGTCGGATTGCTCGACGAAGCCGGGTGCAACATGGTGCGCTGCTGGGGCGGCAATGTCTACGAGAGCGACCGCTTCTACGATCTGCTGGACCGCCGGGGCGTCCTCGTGTGGCAGGACTTCGCCATGGCATGCGCGGTGTACCCACAGGCGCCCTCGTTCCAGGCGGCGCTCGGTGAGGAGGCGCGCAAGGTCGTCCGGCGGCTCCGCCAGCACGCCTGCATCGCGCTCTGGGCGGGCGACAACGAGTGCGACATGGCATACGGCTGGAGCGGGCGCGCGCGCGACCCGAACGAGAACGCGCTGACGCGCTGCGTGCTGCCCCAAGTCCTGCGCGATGAGGACCCCTCGCGTCCCTACCTCCCCAGCTCGCCCTACATTGACCGGGAGGCCTTCGTGGCTGGGGAGCGCTGGCTGCCCGAGAACCACCTGTGGGGACCGAGGGACTACTTCCGGAGCGCCTACTACGCCGAGTCGCTATGTCACTTCGCCAGCGAGGTCGGCTACCACGGCTGCCCCTCTCCGGAGTCGCTCCGCCAGTTCCTGTCGCCCGACCGCCTGTGGCCCTATACGGACAACCCCGAGTGGCTCCTGCACGCCACGTCCCCTGTTCCCGGCGTGAACGCGTACGACTACCGTGTCGCGTTGATGGCCAACCAGGTGCGCGAGATGTTCGGGGAGACCCCCGACAACCTGGAGGCCTTCTCGTGGGCGAGCCAGGCATGCCAGGCAGAGGCTAAGAAGCACTTCGTTGAGCTCTTCCGGGGCGCGAAGTGGCGCCGGACGGGCATCCTGTGGTGGAACCTGATCGACGGCTGGCCCCAGTTCTCCGACGCCGTGGTCGACTACTACGGCCGGCGCAAACTGGCCTTCCACTTCCTGCGGACCGCGCAACAGCCGCTCCTGTTGATGCTGCGCGAGCCCGCGGCGTGGGGCCAGGACCTCGTCGCCTGCAATGACACGCGGGAGGACCTGCCGGTCGCCTACTCCGTGCGCGACGTCGACACCGGCGAGGCCATGGCCGGTGGCGAGGCGCTGGCTCGGGCGGACTCCGCCACCACCATCGCGCGCGTCGCCCACCTTGCCAGCTGGCGCCGGATGTACGCCATCGCGTGGACGAGCCCGCTTGGCCAGGGCCGATCTCACTACCTGTGCGGCCACCCGCCGTTCGACGTGAGCGAGTACCGTCGGTGGATCGAGGCTGCGGGCATGCTGCCACAGCCGGTGGACTGATCCTGGCGGTGCAACCTGGTGTCTCCCGCGCCCACGCACGACTCTGGAAGCCCGTATCCGTGCGGGCGGCAATTCTATGGGATACACAGGGGCCTTGTGGAACAATCCCTCTGCCGGCGATCCTGCTGGAATCACCGGAGCCCGGATCTGGAGTAAAGGAGCACCATGAGTGAGTAGCATGGCAGTGCGGGAACGCAGGCCAGACGAGGAGGCAATAAAGCTCACGAAGCGCGAGATCGAGGTGCTGACACTGGTCATCGAAGGGCGCTCGAGCAAGGAAGTTGCCGACATGCTCTATGTGAGCAAGCGGACCGTCGACTTCCACCTCGCTAACATATACGACAAGCTGCAGGTCACCAACCGAGTGCAGGCCTTCCGCAGGGCCGCCCGTCTGGGTCTGATACCTTTCGACCCGCAGTCCGGGGACTGACGACAAGACGTTTGGCGTCACCAACGCAGTGCAGACCGAGCCGCCCGCTCCGCCACCGGATGCGGGCGGTTCGCTTTGCGGGTGACGAGCGGCCATACCGGGCGCCGTGGCGCAGGCCATGATCCAATCCCACCTGGGTGATGACCTGACACGAGGGCCACACGAGCCTCATCGGCTCCCTGGCCTGAAGGCGCCCCTCGACGGCGCCGCACGCCCTAGCCATCCAACACCCCCCGGAGTTGACGCGGGACGCCGGCGGTGCTACCCTCGCCCGTGGCTGCTGCCCGCACGGCGACTTAGGAGGGAGGACGACATGGGCGCTGCACCCGGTACGGAGGGATACCCGCCTCCGTCCATCTATGCTTCGTTCGAGGCGCTGCAGGCTTACCTCTCGGAAGTGCAGACGCGGCGCGCTGAGCGTCGCGAGGCGCGCCGCCGCGAGATTGAGGCCTCCATCGAGGCCGTTCGTTGCGAGCGGCTTGCCGCGGAGGCCGACGGCGATGCCGACATCGCGGCGGAGCTGCTCGCGGTGGAGCAGCGCTTTGAGCGCATGATCGAGACGCCTACGGCCGAATCCGCGGGTCTGGAGCCGAGCGCGGCCGCCGCCGAGCCGCTCTCGGAGGCGCAGCCCATCGCGGAGCTGCGGCCCACACCGACGCCGGAGCAACTCGCCGACCTCGACGCACGGATCGAGGGCATAGGCGCGCAGGCCAGCGAGTTCCTCGCGCAAGGCGTGACCCGCGGTGACGGGTCCACCGACCGCAGCCGGCTGTTCGCCCTCCGAGCCATGGGCGCGCGCGTTCGAGCCCTGCATGCTGAGGCGGAGGCCATCGGCGCCCTCGAGATCGCTGGTGGCAAGGCGCTCACGGTCCTGACGGACCTCGATGGGGCGAGGCCGGGCGCCAACGACCGCTTCGCCGCCGCACCCTTCACGCACTGGATGTACGGTGCCGGGGAGCAGGCGCCCGCTCCGGAGGACTGGAACACGCTAGCGGACGCCTATGGCCTCACCGCCGAGGCTCAGGAGGCGTGGGAGTGGTTCGGCGGGCGCGCCGCTGCCGCCGGCGACACGGATCCCACGCCCCTTCTGAACGCCATCGCTGCCCGCCAGCAGATGCTCTTCCGGGCCTTGGGCCGGATGGGCGCGGACGACGAGCTGCAGCTTGACTTCTACGTAAGGTTAAAGGACCACGCGAGGCGCACGAGCCATTTCCTGAAGACCCTCGAGCAGCAGTGCTCGGACGCGACCCTGGCTCAAGAGGCGGGCCTGATGGAGGAGCGGCGCGCGCGCTTTGAGGAATCGATTAAGCGCGTTGCCGCTCAGCGCGAAATAGTCGAGAGGTGCGAGGCGGCTATACGGGCCGTCGAGGATTGGCACGGAGTCTGGGGCCCCTGCCGGGAGGAGGCGGCATCGCTCGAAGCTTCACGTGAGGCGCTGGAGCCACTGCTCCGGGCCTGCGCGGAGGCGAAGGTGCCGCCCACAAACGTGCGTGTGCGATCTGCGTTGCTCGATCGCGGCCTCGAGCTCCTGGCGGCGGACGGCCCGTTCGCGAAAGTGCGCGAGGCGGTGGCTCAGGAGCGCCGGCGGCGTGGCCTCGACACCGTGGAGGAGGCCGATGCCGTCGAGGAGCCGCTCGACGACGAGATGCTAGCGCTGGCCGAGCAGGTCGCGCCCCACACGCGCGACCGCAGTGTGCTGATCGTCGGCGGTGTGCCGCGCGCGACGGTCGTCAACAGGCTGGCTCCCCTGCTCCAGGCGGAGGTCAGGTGGCTGCAGTGCGAGAAGAACGACAAGCCGGCGAAGTTCCGGACCGCCATCGAGCACGCCGACATCCTTCTCGTGCTGAAGAACCTGACTGGCCACAGCACCAGTGAGAAGGGCCGCGACTGGGTGAAGGCGAAGGGCGGCCAGTTCGTGCTGGTGACCGCTGGGCATGGCGCGAAGCAGTTGCTGCACCGGCTCCGTGAGCACTTCGCGACATCGCGGAACGGAGAGCCTGTCGAGCCCTGAACGAACGCTGAGGGACCCGTGTCCGGTGCCGGCAGCATCGCGCCCGCGTGCCGCCCATGCGGCTGGGGAGGCGGCCGGTCCCGGACCTGTTCCCTTCGATCCGCAGTCGTGGGGAGCGTTCAGTCTGGCGTCACCAACGCAGAGCGGGACCGGCCATCCTGTGCCCATTATCGGAGCGGTGGCGGTCCTTCTGCAGCGGCGGGCCGCTTGCGCTGGTACCCGCCGCGTCGCATCGTATCAGCCGCCGGTTTTGGGGCGGTTGAGCAGGAATCGCCGCGCGACAGGCCGCATTGGTGTGTAACAGGCGGCCATGTGCACGGGGCCGGCCCTCAGCAGAAGACGGCCCGGCCCCGTGCGCGGCTCGAGGGGCTGGTCAGTGGCCTGCGGCAGACACACAGGGCTCCGGCGCTATGAGCATCTGGCGCAGCAGGGCCGCGGAGTGAGCGCACTCAGCGCAGTGGTTGCCCGCCCTCGCGACGGCCTCGGCAAGCCGACCGTCCGGGTCATTGGCCATCCGATGCTCAAACTCGTCTTCGAGGCCCAGCAGTTGTGCGACCTCCCAGACCTGCATGACGCCGCGAACCATCAGGTTCCACTCAGCGAGACCGCGATCCGCTATAGACTGCAACATGGTGACTGCTCCCTCACGGACATGGTGTACCACCTGACCAACGGGGGGCGGGACGCGGACCTAACACTCCGCGCCACTGATCGACGCTGCTGACGTCCGGTACCCGTGGGCGCCGGACTAAGGGACGGGCGACGTGGCCACCCACCACGAGGCTGGAGCCACGCAGACCGCCGCGCGATGCGCACCCGACCTGCGCGCGTTCCTCGATGGCAACTGCCCGGACCGCCGGGCTGCCTTCGATCGCCTCGCCATCCACGCCCGACGCTTCCTCGCCGCCTATCTTCGGGGCAAGAGCCCGAGCACCGCGTCTCTGCACGAGGACGTGGTGCAGGAGTCCCTCCTGCGCGTCTGGTCGGCCCGCGACCGCATCGAGAACCGCGGGCTGGGCAGCTGGTACTGCCTCCTCAAACGGGTGGCGGATCGCTGCCACGTCGATATGCTGAGGTCGCTCGCCCATGAGACCGACGCACCCGACGAGGCGCCCGATGACGTGCCGGATGGCGATGAGCCGCTGGTCGACGCGCTGGCCCGTGCGCTGGACGACGCCGACGCGGCCGCACGCATCCGGCACGAGGCGGACTCGCTCTGGCTGGGTCTGGCCGACAGCGTGTCGGAGGCAGACCGCGAGCGCAGGTGTCTTGCCGCACAGCTCCTGCTCGTCGACCGGCTGCCCTGGCGGGACGTGGTGCGCCTGCTCGGGCAGCCTGTCGCTGGCCGGGCGGAGCTGGACTCTTGGGCGCGCGAGCCCGCGGTCATCCGATTGCTCGCGTACCACCGCCTGCACCTGGATGGCATCGCCCTGGCGCGGCGGGTGGAGTGCGCCGCATCGCGATCGAGCGCGTTGTCGGATGCTGAGCGCACCGTCATCGCCTGGCGTCTGGGTAGCGGCATGTCGCTTGAGCAGATCGCACGAAGGTCGGACTGCCCGCTCACCGGGCCGCAGCTCGAGGCGCTGGATGATAGATTGCGGGCTGCTCTGCCGTTCGCTTCATGGATGCGCGAGTTGGTGGAGGCCCTCCAGGCGGCGCGCATATCTGTTGCGGAGGCCGCCCTGTCCAGTCTCGGGCTCTGGCAGCGCCTCGCCTTCGAGTACCGCTACGCCGACGACCTGGCCCATCGCGACATTCACGACCGCACGGCGCCAGCCGCGGGCGTCGTCGGTCGGGAGGTCACCATGGGGATGCTGAACGTCTGGCTGAGCAATGGTCGCCTGGCGCAGCGGCTGGCCGGGAGGCTGGCGAAGCGGAACGGAGACCACGGTGATGAACGGCATGCCTGACGGTGGTGGCAAACTGGCTCCGGCGACGGCGTCGGTACTGGGCGCCATCGTCTCAGCGCACCTGAGCAGCGGTGTTTCGCCGGGCCCCGGCGTCGTGACGGCGGCCGCATGCGTACGGTATCTCTGCGGATCGTCGACTCCGGAGGAGTCAAGCGCGGTGCGCCGCGCGATGCTGGCCGACGGCGAGTGCCGTCGCGACGTTCGTGCTGCATTGCTTCGGCTCGATGCGCTTCGCGCGATGCCCTGGGCCGATGCGATGCGCGCGTCGCTCGACGAAGGATGGGCAGGTCAGGTCTCGGCCGCCTGGCTTGAGCTCTGCGCCGATAACGCCATCCAGATCGCGCGGGCGCGTACCCGCTGGTCGGGTGAGGCGTGGGGCCGTCTGCGCGACCTGGCACTCAGCGGCGCTGCCGATGCCGCCTTGGCGTGGGAGGCCTTCCGCTGCTTTGCCGCCGCCAGTCTGGCGACGCTGCCTGCTGCGGCGCATGCGCTAACGCGGGGACCGGCGCCAAGCGCTTCGGGGCCTCTGGGCGTGCCTCTCGGCGGGATGCCTCAGTGCTGCGACGTCGAGAGCGCGACGGCTGCTATCGGTTCGACGGGTGCTCTGACGGTCCGCGTGCGCCTGCGCCCCCGGGAGGGGATGGTGCTGCCGCCTTCGGCCCGCGTCTCGCTTCAGGGACCGGCGGATGCGTGGCCGCTGGCAGAACCGGCAATCACCAACGGCGCGCTGGACGCGACCGTTGAAGGGTTCGGGGAAGCGACGGGCCTGCCGGAGGGGCCCGTGCCCGCGGGCCTCGTGGTCGTGGAGCTTGGGGGCCAGGCCGCCCCGGCCGTGCTCCGGGTGGCGCTGCCGGACGGGCGCGGCTCGACGGAGCTGCCCATCGCGGGGCCGCCTCGCGTGGAGAGCGGAACGGTCCAGATGAGGGTCGATATCGGCGAGTCCCTCCTGGCCATGCATCGCGGCGCGCGGCTCGTCCTGCGGCTGGCGGGAGCGCATGGCGGCCAGACTCTCGCCGCGTGGCCGCTGCGCACGTTGCGGGTTGGCTGGAACTCGCTGATCGCGCCGGCGCCGCAACTTGGTCCGGATTCTGCAGCGGCTCTTATTGCTGAGATCGTGGAGGAGACATCGAAGTAGCGGATCCGCCCGCGGTCTGGTGACCCGGAGAGACGCGCGAGATGTCGGCGCAACCCCTGACGGTGACGCTGGCCCTCGGTACAGTCCGAGACGGATCGGCCTTCTCGGTGCGTCTTCGCACGACGGTCGATGAGCGGACACTGCTCAGCGAGCCGTTCGACCCTGTCGAGCTCCGTGCCGCGATCGATCTGCTAGATCGCAGCGCTCTGGCGGGGCAGGAGGACGGGTCGGAACCCGTTGCCATAGGCAGGATGGAGCGGGCGTTGCGCCTGAAGTCGATTCGCGCGGCGCTGCGCGACGCCACTCCGCCACCTCCAGGACGCCTTCGCCTGCTGGTGGGCGCCGCGGACTCGGCGGTCGCCGCCGTGCCATGGGAGCTGCTGCCCGTGGCTAGCGATGTCCCCGCCGGTCTCGACGCAACCTTCCGGGTCATTAGGCTTCCGCGGCGCTGGTCGTCTGTTACCCCCACTGGCCCGGCCAACCGGTGCGCCGTTCTTGTGTGGTCGGATCCGGCGAGCCGGCAGCACGGCCAGCTCCCGTCCGTCGAGGCGGAAGCGCGGGCGCTCCTCGCCGGTGGCGGAGTTCCGGGGGCCGGCCCATTTGAGTGGCGCGAGCTCGCCCACGCCACCCCCGCGTCGCTTGAGCGCGCGATCAACGAGTGGAGGCCTGCCGTCTTCCACTTCGCCGGCCATGGCGAGGGTGCGCCCTCCGGCGCGCGGCTCGTGTTGGAGAGCGGGCGTCCGGGCGTGGAGGAATACGTCTACGCCGACGATGTGGCGCGATGGCTGGCCGCTGGAGGCGTGTGGCTCGCCGTGTTCTGCGCCTGTCGCTCGGGCGACGCAAATGGCGGTTTCGGCGCCGCGTGCGCGGAGGCCGGGTTACCTGCCACACTGGCGATGCAGGGCCGGCTCAGCGACGCGGCGGGGCCCGTGCTGGCGCGGGCTCTGTACAGCGCCATCGGGACGGGCGAGCCCGTCGAGGACGCCGTGTGGGAAGCGCGCCAGGCCCTCCGCTCCTCTGGGCTCGACTGGGCGATGCCCGCGCTGTGGAGCGCCACGACATCCCCCGTCTCAGCCGCGTCGCTCCGCCGCCATGCGGACACGCCCGCAGCTCCCTCGAACCTCCCGTTCAAGCGCCCCGCGACATTCGTCGGCCGGGAGCGTACGCTGGCGCAGATCCACGGGCTGTTCGCCGAGAGGCCGGAGCGCCCCGTCGCCATCTGCGGCATGGCGGGCATCGGCAAGACCCAGATCGCCGTCGAGTACGCGCACGGGACCAGAGACGCCTATCCTGGCGGGGTCTTCTGGCTGGACGCCCGCGACACCGCCCGCCTCCTCGAGGAGTACGCGGCGCTTGGCGGGCTCCTCGGCCTCCACGGCCAGGCCGACGACGAGGAGGCGCGAGCGCGCCGCGCGCGGGCCGCCCTCCAGACCGCACGTCTCCCCGCGCTCGCGGTGTTCGACAGCATCACGGATTCGACCGATCTGTCCCTCCTGCCGGCCGCCGGGTCCGCGCGCGTGCTGCTCACGGCCCGCGACCCGTCCCTCGTGCGGCCCGTCAGCGCCATCGTCGAGCCGCCAGGGCTCGGCGCAGACGATGCGGTGCGGCTCCTCGAGGAGCAGGCGCCAGCACGCTCCGACGACGACCGCCGCGCCATGGCGGAGATCGCCGCCATTGTGGATGGTCTTCCGCTGGCCCTTGCGTTGGCGGCCCACCATGCGCGCCGGCTTGGAGTGGGGTACGCGGAATACCGCGACCGGCTCCGCCGCGATACGGTGGAGACCCTCGAGCAGGCGCGGCGGCGCTTCGTCGCGGCCACCGGTCACACGGGCGCCCTTTTCGAGGTGATCGAGGTGGCGCGCCGCGACCTTCCGGCCGACGCAACGAGCCTCCTCGAGCTGGCCGCATGCACCGCGGGACGCGGGGCCGACCCGGCGCTGCTCAGTGAGTGCCTCGACTGGCAGGCCTCACCAGACCTGCAGGAGGTGATCGCCGACCTTGTCGACGCGGGCCTCGTCTACCGCGATCAGGCAGGGCGCCTGTCGATCCACAGCCTCGTGCGAACCTGCGTTCTGGCTCGCACCTGCGTCCAGGCGCGCCGGCGTGCAATCAAGAGGCTGGCGGTCGCGCTCGAGGGACGCCTTGCTGCCGCCAACCGGATCATGTCATGGCCTGCCATTCGGCCCGACATGCCGGACGTCCGGCGCGTCCTCGAGCTGGCCGCCGCAGAGCCGCTCCCCGACGCGCGCGAGGCGCTCCTGTTCGAGTATGGCCTGTACCTCTACGAGCAGGGCCAGAGCGCAGCCGCCGCCGAGGCCCTTCGCGAAGGGATGCGCCTCTGCGAGGCGCGCGCCGATGGGGACCGGTTCCGCTGTGCAGAATACGCGCGCAGGCTCGCGGAGGCGACCATGCGGGTCGGCGACTGCGAGGAGTCGGTATCGCTCGCCCGGCGCGCGCTGAATGCGATGGAGGCGGCCCTGGGAGGCGACGCTCCTGAACTGGTCGAGTTCTGCATCACGATGGGCCTCGTGCTCAAGATGAGCGGTCAGGCCGATGCGGCCCTGGGCCACTACGTGCGCGCGCTTGCGCTCTGCGAAGCGGGAGCGGATCCCGACGGTCGCGCGACGGCGACCTGCCTGAACAACATTGGCGCGGTCCTAGAAGGGCAGGGACGCCTGACAGAAGCCCTCGCCTACCTTGGCCAAGCTCTCAGTACCGACGAGCGCCTGTGCGGGCCCGACCACCCTCGCGTGGCCATCCGGCTCAATAACATCGGCCGCGTGCGCCGCCGTCTCGGTGAGCCCAGGGCGGCGCTTGACATGCACCGCCGCGCTATCGAGATCAACGACGACGCCCACGGACCTGAGCAGCGCGACTCCGCGATGAGCCGGCTCTACGCTGCCGAGGCGCTGCTCGACCTCCATCGCCTGGAGGAAGCCATCGTGCTCATCCGCAGCGCTGCCGTGACGCTGGCGCACACGTGCGGGCCTGCCCATAGCGGCACGCGTCGGGCTCGCGCTCTGCTCGCGGAGATAGGCGAGCCGGCGCCGTGCTGAGCACCCATACCCCGCGAAGGGAGGGAGAGACCATGGGACCGACACGTCCACACGCTCTGGCCGGGCTCCTCCTGGCAGCGCTGGCCGGCGCGCCCCGGCTTGTGGCTGCGCAGGCCGGCTCGCGCGCCTCCGCACTGCCGCCATCCAACAGCCCGACAGCCATGGTCACCATCACGCCTGCCGCCACAGGCCTCGGCGACGACCTGAGCTACGCCCTCGAGGCTGCGTGGCAGCCCGTGAAGCGCCTGGCGCGCGACCTGCCGGTCCTGCTGCAGGCGGACCTCTACGAGCCTCAGACCCTCGACAGGATCCATGGGCTGGCGGACGAGGCGGGCCGCGACGTACGGAAGCTGCGGGTGGTGTCGTTCGGCGCCCGCCTGCTCGCAGGATCGCGGCGGCCAGTCTGGGCGCCGGACATTGCGTGGAGCGACCAGAGGCTGGGCGTAGACATCGGGGCTTCATGGTCCATCGGTTCCACCGACAGCGGTTTCCGTCTTGGGGGCCGACTCACGATCGTTGACGGAGCCAATGACTACAGGGCCGAGCTCGACGCCCTTGAGTCCAACCTGCGGGCGATGTCGGACGCTGCGCAGGCATCGAAGGCCGCCTTGTCGGACCGATCTCTGCTTCGTCGCTTGCGTCAGGTGATCGAGGAGGTGGCCCACTCCGGCCAGCGTGCTCTGGAAGCCTACGACGCCACCGTGACCGCCGTGAGGGTGTCCGTCGCAGGCTCCCATTCGTGGTACAGCCTCGAGCGCGAGCTGGGCGCGGTGGGGATCGCGGCGGCGCAGCTGGTCCCGCTCGGGGCAGGTCGGCCCTGCCCGGCGCTGTTGTGGCAGATCGCCGCCCAGGGCGTGCGGATGCGCAGCGCGGGTGCCAGAACGACCGATGCGCTCCGCGTCGGGGTGGTGCTCGCCTGGCAGGACCAGACGCCGCATGCCCGGCTCGCTCCCACGCACCGCAACGGTCGGAAGCCGGCGAGCCCAGGGAGCTATCGCTGGACGACGCGCGCCGGCGCCGAGTATGTGGGGAGCAACCGCGTCGATGGGGAGCACGTGCTGGCGTTCTTCCTGCGCAGGCGAGACCCTAACACCGGTCTGGAGTGGACGCTTAGCGCCGGCAAGGATGCCGCCGACCGTGCCTTCCTCTCGGCGCGCCTCGGCTGGTCGATGGCTCACTGACCCGGTCCGTGGCCACCGCCCTGCGCGTCCGGCGATCTGGTCGGGCTCTGCGGAGGAGCGCGGAGGTCCGCTGTGGAAACTCTTGCGGGCCCGTGCCGCGGAGGCGCTGTGGCTCGACATCCGCCCGCTGGAGGCCCAATCGTTGCACGTCCTCGTCACCGGTTCGGCCGGCGTCGTCGGCCAGCACGTTGTCACCAGTCTCGCCGAAGCAGGCCACCGCATCCGCACGCTCGATCGCACCGCGGCGAAGCACCCGCGGGCCGATGACCACTTCCCCGCGGACGTGCGCGACGCGCAGGCTGTGCGTCGCGCGATGCAGGACATCGAGGCGGTCGCACACCTTGCCGCCATCCCGCACGACAGGGCAGGCCAGGCCGAGGATGTGCTCCACGTGAACGTGCAGGGCACCGTGCACATCCTGCTGGCGGCATCTGAGGCGGGAGCACGCAGCGTCGTCTTCCTATCGAGCGTCAACGCACTCGGGAGCTTCGGCGGTCACCGGCCCTCCACGCGGCTGCCGATCGACGACGACTACTCGCCTCACCCGATGACGCCCTACCAGCTCAGCAAGCGGCTCGCCGAAGAGGCGTGCCGCTGCTTCACCGACCGCCACGGCCTCGCGACGGTATGCCTGCGTCCGGTGATGGTCGCGACGGAGTGGTACTACCGCCGCCGGTGGCGCTTCGCCGCGGCCGACCGCGCGGAGTGGGCCCGGCACGACTACTGGGCGTACGTCGATGTCCGCGATGTGTGCGACGCGGTGGCCAAGGCCCTCGAAGTGGAGGGGCCCGCCCACATCCGGGCGCTCCTCGCGGCGAACGACACCTCACTCGATGTGCCGACGGCGGAGCTCGTCGACCGCTTCTATGCCGACACGCCATGGAACCACGTGTCCCGTGAGGAGTACCTGCGCGATCAGCCGTACCGTTCGCTCGTCGATTGTCGGGCCGCCCGCGAGCGCCTCGCATGGCAGCCTCGCCACTCGTGGCGGTCGGAGACCGCGGCAGATGACTGAACGATGACGCGGCTCCGGACTGTGCCGCCTACGGTCGCGGCAGCGCAAGTGGACAGCAGGTTGGGTGGGATCGGGTGGGATGGAGCCAGCCGAACGGGAGCCTGACGCCGCACGCGCCTGCGAGCACTGCGGCGCGCTGGTCTATTCGGACACGCGCGTGTGCCACCAGTGCGGACGCTTCCCCATCCGGTTGCACCGCTGCCCACGCTGCCGGCTCATAGGACCCGGCTCGTCAGACCGCTGCCCGCGCTGCGGCCGGCGGTACGAGCCGGGCGGCGACTACCTGTAGGCGAGAGGCCCGTGGGGATGCGAGCGACCACGAGGGTGTGGCGGACTTCACTCCTCGCAGGGCCGCCAGAGCGGCATAGCGGTCCAGGCACCGTGCTATACTGCGGTGACACCACCACGGCCGGCTCAAGCATCGCGCGCGTTACCCGCACCGGATAGCGGACGCGCGGCGCCCCGAGGTTGCACCCCAGGACGTCTGCGAATGCGTGTGAAGCTTCTCGGCACCGGCGCCGCGGAGGGCCTCCCTGGCCTCTTCTGCTGCTGCTCGACCTGCAAGGAGGCCCGTCGACGCGGGGGCAAAGACCTGCGGAGCCGGTGCACCGCGCTCATCGACGACGTCATCAAGATCGACCTTCCCCCCGACACCCTGCACCACGTTCTGGCGCAGGGACTCGACATGACGCAGGTCCGCTACCTCCTCATCACCCACAGCCACGACGACCACTACGCTCCCCTCGAGCTGCAGTACGCGTCGTGGATGTTCGCCGCCGAGCCGCCTCCGACGATCCGCATCCTCGCGCCCGAGCACATCGGGCG
This sequence comes from Chthonomonadales bacterium, assembly GCA_035477595.1. Taxonomy (GTDB): domain Bacteria; phylum Armatimonadota; class Chthonomonadetes; order Chthonomonadales; family CAJBBX01; genus DATIKM01. The sequence continues at coordinate 14,330 of DATIKM010000142.1, read as the reverse complement.
GAAGGCCCGCCAGACGCTCGATCTCGACACACTGCCGCTCGCCGTTGAGACGCTCCTCCCATGGGTGGCTGTCCGCCTTGAGCGCTGGGTGGTGACGCCTGTTCCCGCGTTCCACATGGAGGAGGATCTCTGCTTCAACTACATCGTGGAGGACGACGAGCGCAGCGTCCTCTACGCAACCGATACCGGCTGGTACCCGGACGAGACCTGGGACCGCCTCGCTGGCCGGCATCTGAGCGGCCTCGTCGTGGAGTGCACCAAGGGGTTCGAGGAGGGCGGGTACGAGCGGCACCTGTCCATCCCGCAGGTGGTGGCAATGCGCCGCCAGATGATCGAGAGCGGCGCCCTTGCCCCGGATGCGCGCGTCGTCACCACGCACCACTCGCATATGGCTGGCATGCTCCACGCCGATCTGGAACGCGCCCTGACGCCCCACGGCATCGAGGTTGGCTACGACGGCTTCGTCTTCTGCGTGTAGGCCGCCTTGCGCAGGAGTCGCGCGCGCCGGCGTGCAATCGGCCCACAGACGCCAGAGGTGGGTGGAGCGTGGCTGGCCGTGTCAGGGCTGACACCGTCCCCCTCGGTCGGTCGCGTGCGGCGGTATGGCGCGCGTGCATCTCGCCCGGCCTTCCGGGCAGCGCGCGGCGTCTGCGCAGGTCCCAAGTGCGGTGGCAAGGGAGCGATCTCGCCATGAAGCTTGTGCGGTTCGAGCGCGATGGGCAGGCCGCGATCGGCATCGTTCGCGGCGACATGGTGGTGGACCTCGCGGAGGGGCTCGCTGCCATGGATGCGGCCGACCCCGAGCTCGCCCGGGCAGCGGCGCGCGGGTCGATGCGCGCGTTCCTGGAGGTCGGCGAACCCGCGCTCGCTGTCGCGCGGCGCGCCGCCGAGACGGGCGCTGCTGCGAGCCCGCTCGCCGACGCGAAGCTGCTGGCGCCGGTCGGTGATCCCGAGAAGATCGTATGCGTGGGACAGAACTACCGCGACCACTGCGAGGAGCAGAACCAGCCCATCCCCGACCGCGCGATCCTGTTCGCCAAGTACCCCTCCGCGATCATCGGCCCGTGGGCGACGATCATGCTGCCGCCGCTCAGCAAGCAGGTCGACTACGAGGCGGAGCTCGCGTTCGTGGTGGGCAAGCGCGGCCGCTTCATCCCGGAGGATCGGGCCCACGAGCACATCGCCGGCTACATGTGCCTCAACGACATTTCGGCCCGGGACATCCAGTTCGCCGACAAGCAATGGGTGCGCGGCAAGACGTTCGACACGTTCGCTCCGACGGGTCCGTGGCTGGTGACGGCGGACGAGGTGGGCGCCTCGCAGCGCCTCGACATCTCGCTCGCCCTGAACGGCTGCGAGATGCAACGGTCCAACACGCGCAACCTTGTGTTCGGCGTGAACTTCCTGGTGGCCTACATCTCCGCCGTGGTCACGCTCCAGCCGGGCGACATTGTCGCCACGGGAACGCCGGGCGGCGTCGGGGCGTTTCGCAACCCGCCGGTCTTCCTGCAGCAGGGCGACGAAGTGAGCGTCACCATCGAGCGTATAGGAACCCTGACGAACCGTGTCGCGGCCGGCGACGGGCCCGCGTGATCGGGCCACGGCGTCGCGCGGCTGGTGCTACACTGCAGGTGCGGACCACATCGGACCGGGAGTGACCCATGACTGTCACCGAGAAGGCCCCGGAAGTGGCCGATGTCGGAGTAGACATCCCGCCGATCTTCGGGAGATGCCCAGCGTGCGGGAAGCCGCTGCGGCCGCGTTGCCGGTTCACCGGCGAGCCCAAGGCGCCTCCGATCGGGCAGGGCACGCTCTCCCGCGCCAAGTGCGACCGGTGCGGCGCGATCATCGAGTATGTGGGCAATGGCGAGTGGGTCGTGGTCGCCGAGCCCGAGAAGCCGACGGAGTAGCCCTATGACCTGCACCACCTTGCGCCGCGCCTCCTTCGTCGTCGCGGCAGCCCTTATCGGCCTTCTCTCCTCCGCGGCCGGAGCCCAGAGGCGCGCGCCCGAGATCAGCTTCCGTAGGATCGTGCTGGACACGCGGTTCGTGGCGGAGGGCTGCGCAGTCGCGGACGTCAACCGCGACGGCCGGCCGGACGTGATGGCGGGCAACCTGTGGTACCAGGCGCCCGACTGGACGCCGCGAGAGATCGCGCCGGTTCAGCAGTTCGATGGCGCCGCTGGCTACAGCAACTGCTTCTTCGTGTGGGCGGCCGACTTGAACCGCGACGGCTGGCCAGACCAGATCATGATCGGCATGCCGGGCGGCCCCATCGTCTGGCGCGAGAACCCGCGAGGCGGGACCGCGCACTGGAAGGAGCATCGTATCGCCGCCGCGGCGGGCAACGAGAGCCCGGAGTTCCGGCGCCTCTTCCCGCGGCGCGGACCCGTCCTCGTCGCACCCGACGAGCGCCACGTCATGCGGTGGCTGGAGCCGGACACCGACCCGACCGCGCCATTCCGATCACACGCCATCGGGGAGCCCAACCAGCCGGGCACGCAGCAGTTCTCGCACGGTCTGGGCGTCGGCGACATCAACGGCGACGGGCGGCCCGACGTCGTTACCAAGGACGGCTGGTACGAGGCCCCTGCCGACCCTACTGCGGGCCTCTGGCCGTTCCGGCCGGCGAGCCTCGGGGGCGACGCCGCCCAGATGCTTGTCTACGACGTCAACGCGGACGGTCTGGCGGATGTGATCAGCTCATCGGCACATGCCATCGGCGTCTGGTGGCACGAGCAGAGGCGCGGCCCGAGCGGAGTCGAGTGGGTGCAGCACACCATTGACGACACCTGGTCTCAGGCGCACGCCATCGAGCTGGTCGACATGAACGGTGACGGGCTGATGGACTTCGTCACAGGCAAGCGCTTCTGGGCGCACGGCCCAACCGGCGACGTACAGCCCGACGCGCCCGCCGTGCTCTACTGGTACGAGCTGAGGCGCGGTCCACAGGGAGTGAGCTGGACCCGTCACCAGATAGACAACGACTCCGGTGTGGGGACCCAGCTCACCATCGCTGACGTGAACCGCGACCGGCTGCCGGACGTGGTGGTGGCCAACAAGAAGGGCGTGTTTGTGCACCTCCAGGTGCGCCAGCGCCGATGACGGCCGGCGAGGCTGCGACGCGCGACCCCCTCGTGCGCGTTGGCGTGCTCGGTCTGCAGGGCGACGTGGAGCCGCACCGGGCGGCCCTGCACAGCCTGCCAGGAGTCGATGCGCCAATCGTTCGCTCGCGAGGCGAGCTTGAGGCCGTTGATGGGCTGGTCATTCCCGGGGGCGAGAGCACGACCATCGGCAAGCTGCTGGACCGCATGGGTCTGCTCGAGCCGCTCGTGGACCTCGCCGCCCGGGGGCTGCCGGTATATGGCACCTGCGCGGGCCTCATCGTGCTGGCGCGCGACATCGAGGGCAGCGAGCAGCATCGGCTCGGGGTGATGGATGTGACGGTGGCGCGAAACGCCTTCGGCCGCCAGGTCGAGAGCTTTGAGGCGGACATCGACATGCCGGCTCTGGGCGGCGAGCCCGTGCGCGGTGTGTTCATCCGGGCGCCCTACGTCAGGCGCTGCGGGCCAGGCGTCGAGGTTCTGGCGCGCTTTCGCGACCGCGTCGTCGCCGTGCGCCAGGGCCACCTCCTCGGCACGGCGTTCCACCCGGAGCTGACCGCCGACCGGCGCGTCCACGCCGCCTTCGTCGAGACGGTCCGGCGCCGCGCTCTGAGGAAGCGACCAGCCGCTTCCGGGACAGCGGCTGGCGGTCCTGGCGTGGCTCAGCCGAGCGGGGCCTCCATCGGGTAGCGAACGCCTCACGGCTCGCGGGGCCGGTCCACCAACCCCACTACGGCGCGCGGCAGCCCGCGGCTCCCTGCGGGAGGCCCGGCGCGGCTCCCTGCATCCGCCGCGACGGGCCTGGGACGTTCATGCAACAGGCCGGCCCGCCCCGGGCACGGGGGCGGGCCGGCGACTGTGTTGCCGGAGAGCGGCGTTCCGTCAGTCGAGCGCCAGGAACTCCAGCGTGCGGCCCTTCCCCTCTTCGCCCGTCGCCATGAGCAGTAGCAGCCCGCGCTTCCTACCGCCCTTCGGGTCCATACCGGACGCCACGTCCAGCACCCGCCCTGCGAGTCGGGGGCTCTGCCAGACCGGCCGGGGCATCGTTCCGAACATCATCTGCATCGCATCCGCGAACACGAGGTAGTTGCCGGCGGGGCGCGCCACAGGCACCCAGGCGTAGGCCTTGCTGTCGCCGCGGACGTCGAGCAGGCCCAGGACCTCGGACTTCGCCACTTCGTCGGGCCATCCGATCATCGCCATGACCTCCTGCGGCAGCCTCGCCCACAAGTCGGCGAAGACGCCGGAGGCCTGGTCGGGGGTCACCATCTCGCGACCCGCGGTAACCATCCGCTCGGCCGCGGGGTTGATCGCCCACGTCAACACACCGGCGCCATCAATGAAGAACACGTTCTCCGTGCCATCGGCAAACCGCACCGCCCCGTGTACGCCCTTGATGTCCGGCACTGGCCTCCGGACGAGCCGACCGCCCTCCATCACGAAGACAGCACCAGGCACCACGATCGACGCGAGCCGGCCAGTGGGCCGCCGAACCACCGCCATGCTTGCGCCGGTGGCCCCAACTTCGGCGGACGCCTCCACGACGGGCCGCTCGCCGCTCACATTGAGCACCTCGACCCGGTCGCCCTCGCCCCAGGTGACGACGCGCGGGAGCCTGTCATCCACCACGTAGCCGATGGATGCGCGCCGGATGCCGGCGGGAAGGTCGGTCAGCCTCCAGAGCGATACGTATGCAGGCGGGCCCGTCTTCTTGTGCTCGTAGGGCCCGTCGGCCTGCGCCTGGGCGCTCTGCGCGATGATGGCATTGCCCGCCACGGCGGCGGGCGCGCGAACGTTGCTCTGGCCGCCCGAGCTCGCCTGCACACGGCACGCAGCACAGGCCGTGGGCTCTGCACTCGTGCAGTCGGGCGTGGCCAGGGCGGCGGGCGCACCAAGCGTCAAGGCGAGCGCCGTCGCGGCGATGAGACGGTATTGGGACATGTTTTCCTCCAAGGCAGTCCTATCGGCGCGGCCCGCGCTGGCGCGTGGCCACCAAGCCACACGACGCGCGCGCGTGGTCCGAGGTTCGTCCGCTCACACGCGTCGTTCGGGCGGGCGGGCCGCGAATCCTGCGTCACCATGCACGAGGACTCCCGCCTCCCAGCGCCCAATGAAGCGCGACCTCAGTGAACGGAGAGCATGGATGCGCCCCCTCTGGCTGGCCTGTCTTCTATTGCACGGTCCAGGGCTCGCCGAACGCGCGGCGGCGCATGGCGACACGCGGCCCCTCGTGGACCCCGCGCGGCCGGTGACACGGCTCGAGCGTACGTCCGCGACGCTGCAGTGGCACACGCGCGTGCCGAGCCCGACGCGCCTTCAGGTACGGCTCGGCGACATGCCGATGCACACCCCGAGGCCGGGCAGGCCCAGGAACCCCTGGGTCGGCGCCGACGTCCGCGTGGTGAACGGGCCGGCGGGGCTTCGCTCACACCATGTGTTGCGCGTCGGCGGGCTGCGTCCGGCCACTCGCTACACCTATCGCATCTATGACCCCGGCGCCGAGCCGACGCCGACGGAGGCGCGATGGGGCGCGGCGAAGCCCTGGCGTCGCGAGTTCAGCTTCAGCACCCTGGCGCCGGCCGGCCGCATGACCGTCATCCGCATCCCGGTCAAGGTGCTCCTGATGCCGAACGTGCTGAACGTCGCCTCAGCGCATGGCGCGTCGGGCGCCCTGACGCCTCCGCCGCCCCTCATGAGCGATGCCGACCTGCGCCGCATCAAGGCGGAGTACGCCGACTCGGCGCGCTTCTTCTTCGGCAACAACGGGTTCCGCGTCTGGTACGACTTCCGCATCTACGTGGACGCACGGCGCCAGCGTTGGGGCGAGGAGCCGGCCAACGTGGACCGAGCCTACGCAGGCTGGCCAGTCTGCCGGAGCTGGGCAGGGAGCGACTACGAGGGGCCGGGCGGCGGTCGCTTTACCATCGTGGACACACGCGACATCGAGCGCGTGGCCGAACCGCCGGTGCATGAGCCGGAGCTCTACGTTGGCCAGATCGAGCAGGCCTTCGTGCGGCGGTGGGTTCCTCAGCGCCGGGAGTGGGAGTTCTACGGCAGCGGCGGCGGCGCACTGGGCATCGACGACTGGGACCGCGGCGTCCCGAGCCGCTCTCAGTACCTGGGAGGCGGTGACACCGCGTGGCTCGCCACCCACGAGTTCCACCATCAGATCGAGTCCTTAGGGACCTTCTCGCTCGCGAACCGTGAGGACGACCGCGTGGTCTTCAACCACTACTTCCCGCGGCGCCGCGTCAAGCGAGCGGACGGGCGCTGGGAGGAGTGGACCTGGTCCACGAGCTTCCGGCATGGCGAGCACTACGACGGAATGGCGTACACGGACCGGATGCTCACGCCGCTCCAGTGGCTCCGCCTACACTTCGGGCAGACGATCAGCGTGCGAGACGCCGACGGCGACGGTGTGCCAGACAACGACCCACGGCTGCCCCTGGACGAGCGGCGCATCGGCTCATCGCCGCGCTCAGCACGCACCGATGGAGCCATGCACGACTACGACAAGGCGACGCTGAGCCACTGGGCGCCCTATGCTCCGCTCACCTCCTCCTGGCTCAAAGCGCCGCATCCGCGCATTCGGCCGAACCCGCGATCGCGTGATAGCGACGGTGACGGGCTGGCGGACGGCGACGACCCGGTCCCGCTCAACCCGTACCCGCCCTTCGTATGGCCCGGCCGGGCGGTAATCGACGGAGACGCCACCGAGTGGCGAGATGTGCCGCTCGCGGGCCGAATCGAGGCGCACGGCGCGCGCGTTACCTTCCAGCAGCGCTACGACGCGGAGGCGTACTACGGCTGCCTCGTGGCGCGCGGGCCCTGGGAGCGGCTCCATGTGGCGCTCGATGGCGAGGGGCAGGGCTTCTTCTCGACGGACGCCGTCTACACGTTCACCGTGACGGCTGGCGCGGCCGGTGCGGCGCCGGAGCTGCGCCCCACGAGCGGCAACCGGTGCCCGGGCCTCACGTGGAGGGCCAGCGTCGCGCCCGACGGCTCGGCGGTCGTGGAGTTCCGGATTCCCAACCGCGGCGAGAGCCTCTGGTTCTGGACAGGCGCAGGCCGAGAGATCGGCTGGTACATCAACGGAACGGTCGACGGGGGCAAGCCCATCGACCTCTACGAGCCGTTCCGCTTCGTCTACTGCCGGATGCTGGAACCGGCTGGCAAGCCCGATCCGCTGACGGGCGGGCCGGGGCCTCTCTCCGCCGCGGACGCGCAGCGCGACTTCGACTTCGCGACGCAGCCCATGGGCCCCGAGTGGCGGTTCGTTCAGGGGAACTGGGCGCAGCAGGATGGAGCCGTCCGCTTCGTCCAGGGCCACGACGGCGAGAACTACCTCTTGCTTGATGGGTTCGGCGCGCGCGAGTTCGACATCTGGGTCGAGTTCGAGGCCGGAAGCGACATGCACATCGGCGCCTGGACAGCGGACGCCCAGCGCACCGACAACATGACCGACTACGTGGCGTTCGTGGGCGGGTTCGGCAACGCGCGCTCGGTCATCCGGACCTTCGGTGACGAAGCGGCGGGAGTCGAGGCCGGCGTGGAGCCGGGCCGCCGCACGATGCAGTTCACGCGCCGCGGCCGGGAGCTATGGCTGCTCTACGATGGGAAGCCGCTCGTCCGCGCCGACGACCCGGCGCCCGATCGCGCGGTGAACCGGCTGGGCTTCCTCGGCGGCTGGGGCGGACGGCAGGTGATCCACCGCGTGCGCATCCGCGCCCAGTGAGGCCGTCGCGCAGAGGACGGGCCATGGGCGCCGCGAGGCGCCAGGTTCCAGCAGCGCATGCGCTCGCTCTAAGGATCGTGCCGCTGCCCGTCGATGCCAATGTGGAGCGGCTCAGCGCGGATGCCTGCCTGTGGGAGGCGATGGGCGCGCTCGCTGTCTCCGGCAACCGTTGACGCCCCGCGCGCGTCACAGGTATCTTCACGCAGGCTCCGGCGGCGTGACAGAGGGCCGGCAGGCTTGGAGCGGGACACCGTGGCAGTGCGCGATCTGATGCTGAGGATGGCCGACTGCCGGAGCGTCGAGCGGCTCGTGCGCGGGAGCCCCATCCTGCGCCCGCTGGTTCAGCGCTTCATCGCGGGCGACAGCTTCGACGAGGCCTTGCCCAGGGTCCGCGAGCTGAACCGGTGCGGCATGTCGGTGGCGCTTGACTATCTTGGCGAGAACGCGCGCTCGGCGGACGAGGCCCGCTCGGCGGCCGCAGCGTACCGCGGTCTGGTCAGTCGCACCGCCGAGGCCGGCCTCGATGCCTACCTCTCGTTGAAGCTCACTCAGCTCGGTCTGGACCTCGGCGACAACGTGGCGGAGGCACACCTCTCGGACATCGTCGCGGCCGCTACGGACTCCCGCCTGCTGGTGCGCGTCGACATGGAGGGCTCCACCTACACGGAGCGCACGCTGCGAACCTACGCGCGCGTGCGCGAACGGCACCCGAACGTCGGCGCGGTAATCCAGTCGTACCTCTACCGTTCTTCCGGGGATGTGCGCATGTTGAATGCCAGGGGCGCGTCGGTCCGCCTGGTGAAGGGCGCCTACCGCGAACCCGCATCTGTAGCCCACCAGCGCATGCGCGACGTGCGGCGGAGCTTCGCCACGCTCGCGGAGAGGCTCCTCGACGACGGGTTCCAGCCGGCCATCGCCACACACGACGAGCGGCTCATCGAGCACGCGTCGCGCTATGCAGACCGCATAGGGTCATCGCGCGACCGGTGGGAGTTCCAGATGCTCTACGGCATCCGGCGCGACCTGCAAGACAGGCTCGTGGCGGAGGGACGGCGCATGCGCATCTACACGCCGTTCGGTACGGAGTGGTACGGCTACTTCATGAGGCGCATGGCGGAGCGGCCCGCGAACACGTGGTTCGTGCTCCGCCACATGGCGCGCCGTTAGATTCCGCCGCCGCGCACTCCCGTCGCGCGGCGGCGGCGCGGGAACGCGGGAACTGGCCGTACACGGAAGGAAAAGGGACGCCATCTGCCGAACAGAGGTGGCAGCACTCCGCCGCTCCCGTTGCGTCGCGCATCGGTCGGCGCCTGTCTCCACGGAACGCCCCGCTCCCGTGGGAGACCCCCTCGCAGATTGCACGGGCCGCCGGCTTGCGGTGTGACTGCGGACAGGTAGCCAGCGCATGGTTCGCCAAGGCCGGAAGCTCTTCAGCTTGGGGGAGGCCGCTACGCTTGCCGCCATGGGCATGGCGGTGGCAAGCGGGGCTCTGCCATGGGAGGTCCGTCAGCCGGAGTCGGCGCTCCCTACCCCGCTCCCCGCGGTCTTCGTCAGCCGCCTCACCATGACGGTCATCGGCTTCGATGTCCGGATCGGCTGGCTTCGCGCGGGGTGGATCGTGCTCGCCTGCGCCGTGGTGTGCGGCACACTCCTGCTCTGGGAGCCGACGTCTGCCCAAAGGCGGGCGTATCTGGCAATCCAGACCGCGCTCGGCGTCGTGGCACTGGTCGTTGCCCTCGTGCACGTCGGTCCTCATCTAGGCGTTATCCTCGGCGCCCTCTCCGGGATCCTGATGATCGCCGGAGCGTACGCGCGCTACCGTTAGTGGAGGCCCACCGATGAAAGCGGTCGTTATGGCGGGCGGCGAGGGTACACGGCTCAGGCCGTTGACGGCGCACCGGCCCAAGCCGCTGGCGCCTGTCCTCAACAAGCCGATCATGGAGCACATCATCGTGCTCCTGAAGCAGCACGGAATCACGGAGATCGTGGTGACGCTGCACTACCTCGCCGACGAGATCGAGGGATACTTCGGCGACGGCTCCGACTGGGGTGTCAAGCTCCACTACTCCGTGGAAGACACGCCGCTCGGCACCGCTGGCAGCGTGAAGAAGGCCGAGCACCTGCTCCGCGACGACACGTTCGTGATCGTCTCGGGTGACGCGCTCACGGACCTTGATCTGACCCGGGCCATCGACTTCCACTGCACCAGAGACTCGCTCGCCACCATCGTGCTCTCGCACGTGCCCAACCCTCTGGAGTTCGGCGTGGTGATCACGGACGAAGAGGGGCGCATCCGCCGCTTTCTGGAGAAGCCGAGCTGGGGCGAGGTGTTCTCGGACACCGTGAACACCGGCATGTACATCCTGGAGCCCGCCGTCTTCGACTACATGGTCGCGGGGGGCAACTACGACTGGAGCCAGGACATCTTCCCGCGGCTTCTGATGGACGACCGGCCCCTCTACGGCTACGTCATGCCAGACTACTGGTGCGACGTGGGGAACCTCAACCAGTACCGCGAAGCCCAGTACACCGTGCTCGACGGGCGCACCAACATCGCGATCGGCGGTCAGGAGCGCAACCAGGTGTGGGTCGGCGACGGCTGCAAGATCGCTCCCGACGCCGAGATCTCGCCGCCCACGGTGCTCGGCCGCGGCGTGCGCGTTAAGGCCGGTGCGCGGATCGGGCCCTACAGCGTCATCGGTGACAACTGCATCATCGACGAGGGCGCCGTCGTCCACCGCAGCGTGCTCTGGGACAACGTCTACGTGGGCGCGAACTGCGTGCTGACGAGTTGCACGGTGTGCTCCAAGGTCGCGATGCAGGAAGACTGCACCATACAGGAAGGGGCGATAGTCGGCGAAGGCTGCCGCATCGAGCGCGAGAGCACGATCCGCACACAGATCAAGCTCTGGCCCGACAAGATCATCGAGGCCGGCTCCACTGTCACCATGAGCCTCATATGGGGCCAGAAGTGGCTGGGATCCCTCTTCCGCAACCTGGGCGTCAGCGGCATCGCGAACATCGAGATCACGCCGGACTTCGCCACGAAGCTGGGCGCCTGCTACGGAGCGTTCCTCAAGCGCGGCGCCACCGTGATCACCGCCCGCGACCCCGGACTGCCGGCCCGCATGATTAAGCGCGCCATCATCTCAGGCCTCATGTCCGTGGGGTGCGACGTGCTCGACATGCGCTCGATGCCGCTGCCCATCATGCGCCACACCCTGCGCGGGTCCGAGGCTGCCGGTGGCATCTACGTGCGCGTGGCTCCCAGCAGCCCGCGCCTCCTGCTCATCGAGTTCCTCGATAAGGACGGCGTGTACCTCTCCAAGGCGGCAGAGCGCAAAGTCGAGACGATGTTCTTCCGCGAGGACTTCGGCCGCGCCGACATCGAGCAGATCGGCCACCTGGACTTCGCCTCGCGCAGCATAGAGCAGTACCACGAGGACTACGCGCGCCACATCGACCCCGCGCCCATCGTGGCCCGGCGCTTCAAGGTGGTCGCCGACTTCACCTACGGCCGCGTCGCGAGCATCTTCCCGGCGGCACTCGGCCGCCTCGGCTGCGACGTCGTGGCGCTGAACGCCTACGTCGACCCCAGCAAGGCGCCGCGCAGCCTGGACGAGCGCGCCCAGCTCCACCCCAACCTCGCACAAATCGTTCAGACGCTCAGGGCCGACCTCGGTGTCATGTTCGAGAACGACGGAGAGCGCCTGACGCTCGTTGACGAGGCCGGCCGCATCGTCATGGGCGCGGACCTGCTGACGCTCTACGCGGTGCTCGTCGCCCGGACGCGTTCACGCGCCCGCGTCGCCGTACCGGTCACTGCGCCTGCCCGGATGGAGCAGATCGTCGGGCTCCACGGGGGCGTCGTCCATCGCACCAAGACCGATGTGCGCTCGCTCATGGCCAGCGCCGCCGCCGCGGACAAGAAGACCCCGCCCGCAGACTTCGCCGGCGACCTGGAGGGCGGCTTCTGCTTCAGCGAGTTCCAGCCGGCGTTCGACTCCATGTTCGCGTTTGGCAAACTGCTCGAGATGCTCTCCACCACCGGACTGACCGTGCGCGAGCTCGTTGACGAGATACCGCCGATCCACCTCGCGCGCGCCACGGTGCGCTGCCCATGGGAGGACAAGGGGCGGGTGATGCGCGAGATCACCGCCGAGGCAGGCGATATTGGCGAGGAAGACATGGTCGATGGCGTCCGCATCCGCACGGATCCGGGATGGGCGCTGGTGCTACCCGATGCCGCCGACCCCTACTTCCACGTGTACGCCGAGCACGAGACGATGGAGAAGGCCACGACGCTCACCGCCACGTACGTCAGAAGAATCGAGGCGCTTCGTGACGCCAGGTAGGCGCTCCAGGCGAGCCGACGAGGAGAAGCAGGAGCAGGAGCAGGAAGTCGACATCGAGGTCTGCTGCGATGCGCTCTACGAGGCGATCGAGTTCGGCGGGGTGACGGTGGTCGAGACGGCGCCAGGCGTGTACTCCGAGGTGATCACCTCTGCGGACGGCGCGTCAGGCCTGATCATCAACTACTGCCCGTTCTGCGGCGACCAGCGCACGGAGCTGGACGAGGTCGCCGAGGACCAGCGCGCTGCTCCGCAGTGACGCCGGCGGACTTCGGGCGGTGACGCGCAGGAGGATCTGCCGGTGACGCGCGTTCAGTGGGGCGTTCTGGGCTGCTCCAGCTTCGCCCGCGGGGTCGCCCTGCCGGCGCTCTCGGCCGCCCGGGGGGCACGCCTCCACGCTGTCGCCAGCCGCGACGCAACGCGGGCGCGCGAGCTGGCGGATCGCTTCTCCGCCCGGCGCGCCTATGGTGCGTACGAAGACCTCCTCGCGGACCCAGGCGTCGACGCGGTCTACATCCCGCTCCCGAACAGCCTCCATGCAGCCTGGTCCGTGCGCGCCATCGAGGCCGGCAAGCACGTGCTGTGCGAGAAGCCCTTCGCGATGACGCGCTCCGAGGCGGTGAGGGTTGCGGACGCGGCGGCGCGGCGCGGCGTCCAGGTCATGGAGGCGTTCATGTGGCGCTTCCATCCGCAGCACGACCTCGCACTGCGCCGCATTCGCGAGGGCGCGATCGGTGCGGTGCGGCTGGTGCGTGCGGCGTTTACCTTCACCATCGCGCGGGAGCGCAACATCCGGCTTGCCCCCTCGCTGGGGGGCGGCAGCCTGTTGGACATTGGCTGCTACCCGGTCAGCGCGGCGCGGTTCTATCTCGGCGCTGAGCCCGTGCGCGCCTATGCGCGCGCCGTGTTCGACCCCGAGTACCGCGTCGATATGGCAGTCGCCGGCGTCCTTGAGTTCCCAGAGGGGGACGGGCTCTTCGACTGCGGGTTCCGCCTGCCCTACAGGGCCGACCTGGAGGTATGCGGAGAGAGCGGTGTGATCCAGATTCCTGCGGCGTGGCTGCCGCCCGAGCAGGCCCACATCGTGGTGAACGGCGATACGCATGGGTTTGGCGCATGCAACCAGTATGTGCAGGAGTTCGAGCACTTCTCGCGTTGCGTAAGGAATGAGGAGCCCGCGCGGTTCGGAATCGAGGACGCCGTACTCCAGGCGCGCGCGATGGATGCGGTGCGGCGGTCAGCGGAGACCGGTCAACCCGAGCCCGTATGAGGCCAATGCCAGGGAGGAAGAGGAAGTGCTGACCGTGATCGTTGCCGGCATACTGCTCTCGGTTCCGGCGGCTGGGCAGTCGCCCTCGCTCGCCGAGCGGCTCGGCTACAGGGCGACTGACCGCCTGCTCATCATAAACGGCGACGACGCGGGCATGAACCACTCCGCCACGGTCGCCACCTTCGACTCGATGCGCAATGGCTTGATGACCTCGGCCACCGTCATGGTGCCTTGCCCGTGGTTCCCCTACATGGCGCGGATCGCGCGCGAGAACCCGGACCTCGACTTCGGAGTCCACATCACCCACACGTCGGAATGGGAGCGCTACCGATGGGGTCCCGTGTCCCCGCGCGCCGAAGTGCCGGGCCTAGTGGACCCCGAAGGGTACATGTGGCGGTCCGTGCAGGAGGTCCACAGGCACGCGACGCCCGAGCAGGCGCTGATCGAGGCGCGCGCTCAGGTGCGCCGGGCCATCGCGGCGGGCATCGACGTGACCCATGTGGACTCCCACATGGGCGCGATGCAGCTTGACCCGCGCTTCCACGCGGCCTACCTGGAGCTCGCGAAGGAGTTCAACCTGCCCCTGCGCATGGCGTCGCAGGAGCTCTACGAGCGCTTCGGGCAGGGGGGCATTCGCGCAAGGGCCGCCGAAATGGGCCTGGTCTTCCCCGACTACCTCATCCACGGCTATGAGCAGAGGCAGGGCGAGACCCTGAAGGACTTCTGGCTGCGCATCCTGCGCGGCCTGAGGCCGGGCGTCACGGAGCTCTACATCCATGCCTCCACGCTCTCGGAGGAGGTCAAAGCGACCGCGGGCTCCTGGGCCGAGCGCGTCGAGGAGCACCGCCTCTTCACCAGCGACCCCGACG